>NZ_JBHVSD010000014.1:17108-237180 GCF_042885395.1 Kitasatospora sp. NPDC058063 | reverse complement strand
GGTCGGCTCCGGCGCGTTCATGAAGAACCTGGACGACGCCCGCGAACTCGCCCGCACCATGGTCGGCCTGGGCACCACCGACGTGGTGCAGGCCGTCGCCCATATGCACAACCTCGCCCGAACCGGATGAAACCAGCAGGTCGGGCCGCACAGGTGACCTGCCCGCACCCGGGCTTCCGCAACAAGCTTCAGGCGGACGCGCTGCCCACAGGGACGGGAACGGCGGTGGTCTGCGGAGCCGGGGCCCCGGCGCCAGGACGGCCGGTGGGCACGGCCGGCCGCAGGAGGACGGCGCAGGCGACGGCCGCCAGCAGGGCGAGCGAGGCCGACACGACCAGGCAGAGCTGGAGGCCGTCGAGGAAGGAGCCGCTGAGTGCGCTCAGGGCCGGCTTGGTGGCAGGGCCCAGGTCGAGCCCGGCCACGGCGCCGAGGCCCTGCTCCCGGGCGACGGTGAGGACGTGGCCGCCGGTCTCCGCCGGCACGCCGGCGTCGGCGAGCCGGCCGGGCAGGGCGTCGAGGGCGCGGGTGGTCAGCAGGGCGCCGAGCACGGCGGGGCCGAGGGCACCGCCGAGCTGGCGGAAGGCGTTGTTCCCGGCGGCGGCCATGCCGGCAAGGTGGTGCGGTACGGAGGAGACCGCGGAGGCCGTCATCGGGGTGAGGACGGCGCCGATGCCGATGCCGAGCAGGACCAGGCGCCAGGCGAGCGACCCGTACGAGGTGCCCGCGTCGACGCCGAGCAGCGACAGCAGCGAGCCCGCCATCAGCACCAGGCCGGTGGTGATCATGACCCGAGCGGACACCCGGTGCATCAGCCGTCCGACGGGGACGCCCACGACCAGGGACGTCCCGGACACCAGAACCATCCGCAGCCCGGCCTCCCACGTGCTCAGATGCTGCACCAGACCGAAGTACAGGCTCAGGACGAAGAAGAAGCCGATCAGCCCCAGGAAGCTGATCATGGCGACCAGCGACGTGGCGGCGAAGGCGGGGCTGCGGAACAGGGCCAGGTCGAGCATCGGGCTGCTGCTGCGACGCTCCACGACGACGAACGCGACCGCGCTCACGGCGCCGATCACCAGGGCCGCCACCACGGAGGGCGTACCGAAGCCGTCGGCGCCGCCCTCGATCACGCCGTAGACGACGGCGGTGACCGTGACGGCTGCGCTGATCTGCCCCGGCCAGTCGAGCCGCCGGCCGTGCGGCGCCCGGGAGTCCGGCAGCAGGAAGGCCGCGACGACCAGCACGACCAGCGACACCGGGATGGGCAGGAGGAAGATCCAACGCACCTCGACGTGCTGCTGCAGCAGCCCGGCGATCAGCGGTCCCAGGGCCAGCGAGGCCAGCATGGACATCGCCCACAGGCCGATGAACCTCCCGCGCTCCCGGTGGTCGGGGACGGCGTGGCTGATCAGGGCCAGCGTGGTGGGCAGCAGGGCCGCCGCACCCAGCCCGGAGGCCGCCTGCCCGACCCACAGCCACTGCACCGAGTCCGCGGCCAGTGAGACGACTGCGCCCAGTGCGCAGAACGCCATGCCCGCCTGGAACACCCGCTTGCGGCCGTGGACGTCGCCCCACACCCCGGTGGTCAGGATCAGCGCGGCCATCGGCAGCACGAACGCGTCCGAGACCCAGGACAGTTGGGAGGTCGAGGCGCCCAACGCCCGCTGGAGCGCCGGCAGACTCACCGACACGGTGGTCACGGGAAGATAGGCGACGAAGACGCCCAGACAGGCCATGACGAGCGTGACGCCTCGTCCGGCCACGGGGCGCTGCACCGTTGCGGAGTTCACGGGGTGGTTCCTTCGACTGCGGGATGCCGCGAGGGCACCGGTTGCTGGGGGCACAGGAAAGCTTCGGCCCCACGGGCGAGGAATCCCCAAGCGATCCCGGCCGACGTACCAGAACCTCTATTCCGGTCCACCCGTGTGTCACGATTCCTCTGTGCCTGACGACCTGGACCGCAAAATCATCCACGGGCTCTACTGCTCCCCCCGGGCCTCGTTCCGCCGCCTCGGTGAGGTCGTGGGGGTGTCCGAACAGACCGTGGCCCGCCGCTACAACGCGCTGCGGCGCGGCGGGATCCTGCGCGTCGTCGGGCTGAGGAGCCCGTCAGCCCACGGGCATGCGGAGTGGGTCGCGCGGCTGCGCTGCCGCCCGGAAGCCGTGGGGCCCGTCGCCGACTCCCTCGCCCGCAGGCCCGAGGTCGGCTACGCCAGCATCGCCTCCGGTGGGTCGGAGATCATCTGCACCATCCGCTCGGCCGTCGGCACCGGGCGCGACGACGTCCTGCTGCGGCAGCTCCCGCGCGCCGCCTCGGTCCTCGACATGAGCGTCGACCTCCTCCTCCACACGTTCGGCGCCCCGGACGCGGTCGGCTGGGCCGGCGGGGAACGCTTCCTGACCGACGAACAGGTGCGACGGCTGGCGGCGGAGCGCCCTGCGGCCGCCGGGCCGCCGCTCGCCCCGGCCGACGAGGACCTCCCGCTCTTCGAGGCCCTGGCGGAGGACGGCCGCGTCTCCCACACCCGCCTCGCGGAGATCACCGGCTGGTCCACACCCCGAGTCGCCCGCCGCCTGGAGGCCCTGGAGGCCTCCGGCTCCCTCGCCTACGGCATCGACATCCTGCCCGAACGCCTCGGCTACGAGCTCAACGCCGTCCTCTGGCTCCAGGTCGACCTGCCCGGACTCGACCGGATCGGCGAGGAGCTCGGCCGGCACGACGAATGCGCCTTCGTCGCGGCGACCAGCGGCCGGCACAACCTCATGGCCGTCGTCATCTGCCGGGACACCCCGGACTTCTACCGCTACCTCAGCAGCCGCCTGGCCCGCATCGAGGGCATCAGGGGCTACGAGATCAGCATTCGCGTTCGCCGCCTCAAGCAGTCCGTGTCCCTGATCCACCACGGACGGCTGATCCACCCCCCGCTGGGCTGACGCGAGCGCACCACCGAACGGGCCTGAATGCCCAGCCCGATCAGCACATTCTCGTACTGCTTGAGGCGTGCACGGTCATTGACATGCGGCATTGAAGATCCTCGCCGGCGACAGCCCGGACTGCGCCGCGAAATGAGCCGGTCATGTCGTCCGCTGGTACGGCGAATCGCGAGGAGGTTGGGCATCCCACCCGCCGACTCAAAGGCACACTTCGTCCTGGCGAACGGCCGGCCGTGGACCACCTCCGGGCCCGACACGACGACAGGGGCACCCGCTGCGATCAGCGCTTCGCCACGCCGATGTTCCGAACTCCATTGGCGTGCGGTTCGGAGGCCCGGCGGCGGCCTCATCGAGGGCCGTCGCCGATGGGGCCGCCGGTCACCCGGATCGAGCGGTTCACCGAACTGCCTGAGCACCCCCGGCCCGGCGTGCGGCGGCTGGCGCACGCCCCCTTGAGCTGTGGGTCGTACCGGTTGTCGCGAAGCCTTGACAGTGCGTCACAGGCTGAGAACCCTGGTGCTGTACTCCAGGGACGCGAGGGACACGGCATGCCATGGTTTGAGGAGAGCGGGCGCCACCAGGGTTTCCCGGCGGCGGTGTTGGCGGACGGCAGCGAGCCGGCGCCGTTGCCGGACGGGCGCACCACCTGGTGGCTCTACAACGGTGCGGACGGTCCTCGGGCCGTCGCGGTGCGCAGTGGTTGCAGCTGCGGCTGGCGGGGTGAGCGCATGCACCTGCTGGACTTCGGTGACGACTCGGCAACCGAGGCGGTGGGCGAGGCCACCGGGCCGTTCGCGGACTGGGAGTGGCACGTCGACCTGGTCGAGGGTCTGGTGCCGCGCGAGGTCGAGGAGCTGGTCGCCGCGCTGGTGGACCAGATCTGCGACCTGACGGAGAGCCGACCGTACGCCGCCGCCCGTGCGGCCGCCCGGTTCGAACGCGCCGCCGGTTCGACCGCGCTGCTGGCCGGCCGCAAGGCCCGCAGCAATCTGATGACCTGGGAGTACATCGGGCGTGCCTTCGGCTGCGGGCCGGAGGAGGCGCTGGAGCGGTTCGGCGAGACGCTGAACGACATCGACCGGGGAGACGAGGACGAGCTCTGAGGTGTCAGCGCCCTGGTGGGGTTGGTGCGCCTGGTGCATTCTTGGCCGGTCGTCAGGCTGCTGGCGAGGGCGACTTCGGGTCGCGTGGGGAGCAGCGCGGGGGACAGCCCGCTCGCGACGTACGGCGGACACCGACCCAGCGGTCAACATCGCCGATCACGATCACCGCCACTCCCAGGCCCCGAAGCAGCGCCGCACTTCGGAGAACGGTCCGTCCACCCGCAGCGCGACGGTGACATCCACGGCCCGCGCGTGGCCGACTGCGTCGTCGACGTCAACGCGCACACGGCGGGCACCTGGCCCCAACAGGCTGGTCGTGAACCGGCTCTGGCCCATGGGGTCCCCGATAGCGAGCCGCCCATCAGGAAGCAGGAGCGGCCCGTCAAACACGGCGGCGAACCCAATGGCCGAACCGTCGACGTTTTCGGCTTCGGCGAGGAGGATCCGGACTCTGACCAGAGCGGTCTGTGGCTGTACTCGGACCAGCAGATGGGTCCCGCAGGCTGCGACAGCCCGACCGCCGAGTTGCAGCGATGCGGAGATCCACTCCGAGGATCCCAGCGCGATGACCGGGTGGTAGGCCGAACACCAAGAGGGCGACCAGCGCGCTCGCGAACACGGAGACGTTGAATACCGGAAGCATCGCGTGGGCGGAGCGGACCTCGGTCCGCAGCACAGTCGAGATCCGCCGTCCGGACGCCACCGCGTCGAGTGCGCCCTGCGCTTTATTGGTGAGCTTGCGCGCGGCCGGCCCTCCGGGCGCCGTGGTCGCCAACCGCCACCGGTGTCCCGGCGCTGTCGCACCGAGGCTGCTTCCGTTCCCGACACGTCACTCTCCTCCGGCACGGGCTCCGCGTAGGCAGCACGCTCACACCGGCAGGCGCCAGCCGGGTCCGTCCTCGTCGCCGAGCCAGACCCGTTGTCCGTCGCCGGTGACGGTGATGCCGAAGTGGTCCTGGTGCGGTGCGCCGGCCGCCTGCCAGGTCTCGATGGCGTCCTCGACCTGGTCCCACAGGCGCAGCGGGCCGCGTTGGGTGACGGTCCATCCGCCGTGGCCGTCGCGTTGGGTCCGGGCGTGGGAGCCGGTGGCGTGGTCGATGAGGATCTGCTGGTCGCCGGCGCCGACGCGTTCGGCGGAGGGGGCGGCGAGTTGGGCGACCCAGGTGCCGGTCCAGGTGGTGATGGTGCCGGGGTCGATGCGGGTGGGGCGTTCGTCGCCGGGAAGGAGGGTGGGGTTCTGGCGCGGGGGGCGGTCGTGGGGGCGGGCGATCATGAAGCTCGTCCAGCCGGGCAGGAAGCGGCCGGTCGCCTCGCCGGGTTCGGTGACGGTCAGCAGGGCGAGGCCGTAGCCGAACTGCCAGCCGGAGAAGGTGACGAGGATCTTTCCGCCGGGCCTGACCTGGTGCAGCCAGGGGTAGGGCAGGGTGCGCACCGCGCAGGTCGCGATCAATCGGTCGTACGGTGCGGCGGGCTTGTGGCCGGCGAGGCCGTCGCCGACGACCAGGCGCGGGGCGTAGCCGGCGGTCTTGAGGGAGGTGGCGGCGCGTTCGGCGATGTCCGGGTCGACTTCGACGCTGGTGATGTTCTCCTGGCCGAGGCGGTGGGCGCCGAGCGCGGTGGAGTAGCCGGTGCCGGTGCCGATTTCCAGGATGCGGTGGCCGTCGTGGACGTCGAGTTGTTGCCACATGCGCAGGACCAGGGAGGGCAGGGTGGACGAGGAGGAGGGGGATCCGGCGACCGGTTGGTCGGTGTCGGCGGGGTGGATGCGGCCGTCGAGCTGGGTGATGAGGGTCTGGTTGGTGTAGACGGCCTCCAGCCGGCCGTCGCCGTCTTCTCGGACCGGTTCCCAGGAGGTGGGGAAGGAGCCGGGGACTTCGCGAAAGTAGTCGCCGACGAAGGCCTCGCGCGGTACGGCTGCCGCGGCGGCACGCCAGTGCGGGTCGGTGAGGCCCTCGTCGGCGGCGAGCTGCCGGACGAGGGCTGCGCGCAGGTCCGCGGCGGCGGTGGTGGTCATGCGGCGGGGCCTTTCTGGAGCTGGTCGGCGATCGCCGTGGCGATGGCGTCGGTGGTCGGGGGCGGGAAGAACGCCCACTGCCCGTTGCTGTTGCATTCGAGGAACCACCAGCGGCCGGAAGCGTCGACGGCGAAGTCGAAGGCGCCGTAGACGAGCCGGAAGTGCTCCAGGTAGCGGGCCACGGACCGGCGTACGGACGTGGGCACGTCGATCGGGGTGTGGGTGAGCAGGTCCTGGCGGCGACGCCAGTCCAGGTCCGGGCTGTCGATCCGGACGGCGAAGAGCTCGCGGCCCACCGCGGTCAGCCGCACGTCGTGGTCCTTGGCCAGGCGGGCCTGGAACAGGTGTGGGCAGGCGGCGACGGCGTCGTTGATCTCCTCCGGGGCGACCTCGGCGACCCAGGCCTGTACCGGCCGGCCGTCCTCGTCCGTGCAGGGGGAGTTCCACAGCGGCTTGTAGACCGCGCCGTCCGGCTGCTCGGCGCAAAAGGCGCGCGCCTGCTCGGGGTCGGTGGTGACGATCGTGTCGGGGACGGCGAAGCCGGCCGCGAGCGCGGCGTCGAGCTGGGCGGGCTTGTGCTCGGCGGCCCGGATCCGCCAGGGGTGGTTCACGTAGTGGGCGCCGGGCAGTGCGGCGAGGACGCCCCCGGCGCCCCACTGGGGCCTGGGCGCGGGCGAACTCGGCGTCCTGCCCGTCCATGCCGGCCGGCGCGCTCCAGCCGGAGGGGCGCCGGTACCAGACCGCGCGGACCCGGTCGAGGTCGAGGGTGCGGCTGGCGGTGGTGAGGATGCCGCGCCGGCCGGCCGCGGTGTAGCGGGCGGTCAGTGCGGCGCCCTGGTGGAGGTCGGCCCCGGGGTCCGCGCGTACGACCGGTACCTGCCGCTCGGCCAGGATCCGCAGCACGATGTCGGCCGTCGGATCGTAGGCGCAGGTCAGCACCAGGACCGCCGTCCGCCGGTCACCCGTCATGGTTCAGCTCTGGTCCTGGTCGTTGGAGGTCACGGTGTCGACGTCGGTCGGCTGGGCCTGGCCGCCGCTCTGCCCGTCTCCGCCACCGCCGCCGGTGCTCGTCGGGCCGGTCTGGTCGGTGCTGGTCCCGTGCTTGCCAAGTTCGACGGTGCGGCCCTGCTCGTCGTGGAAGACCGCGACCTGGGTGTCCGGGTCGATGACCGGAGTCAGGGCGGGCCAGGGCGGCGTGTCGGCGAACGGGCGCATTCGGGTGGCACCCCACGGGGCGGTGACGGCGTTCGGCATCCTGATCTCTCCCACACCTGATACGTGACGCTGGCGATGCGAGTGGTGACTATCAGTCATCATGCCGGTCGGCGGGACCTGCTGGGAGGAGTTTCGCCGAACTGCCCGTCGGCGAGGACCTGAGCCCGGCACTGCTGCATGCGGCGCTGCAGATGGACCTCGACCACCCCCACTTCCGGCGATCCGCCCCCCGCGAGTTCCAGACCGAGGACCGGGAGATCCTCAGCGAGGCGGTCGAGGGGCTGACCTTCGAAGACGACTGAGATCAGGTTCCGGACGAAGGCATGAGGGTTGCCGTTCCCCCGCAGCATCAACCGCGGGGGAACGGCAGCTCCAGCGGCTCGTGTTTTCGCCGCGGACGGGAGCCGGTGATGCTCGCTGTGGTCGATCCGCGAGGTCACGTCGGCCTGCATGACGAGCCGGACACCCGGATGCCCGACCGGCTGACCCCCAAGGGGGGCCGGCTCGTCATCTTTGCAGGTCAGGCGCCGATGGCTCCCTTGTACCCGTCGGCCTGTGCGGGCGTCAGGAACTTGGACACGCGGATCAGCGCGGTGCCGCGGACATAGTCGTACTCCACCGCCGCGGGGAGGGACTTGACGATGCCCTGGATGTACTGCGCGCGTGCCTTGGCGTCGGCCTCGGTGGCGAACACCTCCACCGCGCCGCCGCGGGCCACCGAGTCGGCGTCCTCGCCCTCGACGTCGGCCTCCTTGACGCGCGAGTCCGTGAACGTGACCTTCGAGGTGTACTGGCCGGGCCTGCCGAGCAGGTGATTCGGGTCGTCCTCCGCCGTCACGGACCGGCCGAACTTCGCGGTCTGCACGGTCATGGCGACCATGGCGAAAGTCGCCGATGCGCTACCCGCCACCGAGCCCGGCGCCATGTTCGTCGCGACAGCGGGAGAGGTGGCAGGAGTGTCCTTGACGAGCGTGGCGCTGCCCGTCGCGGTCGGGGCGCTGACCGGTGGCTTTTCGCCACCGGACCCAGAGCTGGAACATGCGACGACGGTGGCTGTCAGGCCGACGGCAAGCAGGACGAGGGCGGTGCGGCGCATGGGGTTCCTCTGAGAACGTGGTGCAGGTGATGGGGGTGACCGTACCGATACGCACCGCTCGGCGCAGGCGATGTGACGGTTCCGTGACCGGCCTGGGGTCTCCCCCGCGTCGGCCCGGACAGCCTGACGTCTCCGACCGTGAGCGGTTGAGCCTTCCAGCACCGAACACCTCGAACAGCCCCTCGGAGCGGCGGCAACGCGGAAGCATTCGAATCGACTGCAACTGGTGGGCCTCATCGGCCTGCGCCCACGCCAGGCCTGATGCCACCGCTCCGCTGGGCTACCGATACCGCGGACCGCACCCGCGGCCGTCTACCCCGGGACCATGCCCTCGCCGAGGCCATGGAACCAGTGGGAGCATCGCCGCGGAACCCGCCACGCCACCCCTGGGAGCTCGACGACGGTGCCCGCCCCACAAGCGAGAACTCGGCCCGGACACCGCCATGGGGTCCGGGCCGAGTCGTTTGACCCAAGTCGGCATGATCAGAAGAGAGGGCAGGGACGTCTCCGCTCCCAAGCTGCTGACCAGCAGGAACGGAGAAGCCAAGTCGGAGTGTCGGAGGGCGTGATCACCGTGCTGAGGAGAGGGCGGACGAGCGCGCCTCTTCCAATTCGGCCACGAGCTGCTCGATCCGCTGGTTGGGCGTGTTCCCCGACCCGTGGCCCGCCAGCATCGGGAACTGGTCGATCTTGCCCGAGATCAGGAGCAGTTCCGGGACGGTCGAGGAGAACAGGGTTCCCGAAACGACGGCGGGCCTCACCTCCTGGATCTCGGCCCAGGTGTAGGAGCGCGAGTTGAGCAGGCCGGAGTACTTCAGGCCGGTGTCTCCGAAGGCGACGCCGTACATCGGGGCACGGATCGTCAGCATCACACCCGGAACACCCGTGAGGCAGATCGGGATGAGGTCGTCGACCCTCGTTGTACTGGCCACTCCGGCGACGGCAATCAGCAAACACACGAGCCCGATCGTGAGGTAGGCCAGTGCCCACGGATTACGCCTCTTACGCATTTTCCATTCCACATTTCTGGCGCGCCGGGGCGCCGCTCGGGATACGGACGGCGCCCCGACAGGTTGGTTCAGTGGATCGGAGTCCACCATTGGGTCAATCTAGAAGCTGAACGGCTTGAAGACGATCCCCAACCTCACGGGACAGGACATCAGGAGGTCGCGCAGGCAGGCGCGATGGGGCTCCCCGGGAGATGGAGAGGCACAGGGCCTGGGGATCACGGGGGTTGCGACGGTCTGTGATCGCCGGGAACCCTGCTCCTCTGTGCGGTGTCCTGGAACTCAGCCAGTGCACGAAATCGCGGCGGGGCGCCGGCCAGCGGTGAACGCGGCCGGTGGGACACCCATGAAGTGGCGGAACTCGGCGGTCATGTGGGACTGGTCATAGTAGCCGGCCGTCGCGGCGATGTCCGCCCATCGGCCCGCGTCGGCCGCGAGCACGGTGCGGACGCGGTCGATGCGTGCGAAGTGCTTGGGGGACAGGCCGGTGGCGTCGGTGAACAGGGCATGCAGACGGCGCTCACTGATGTGCAGCCGGGCCGCGGTCGCGGAGACGGTGGTGTCGGCCAGTAGACGCGCCGCCTCCTCGAGCCGCTCCGACGGTTCCGGGCGGTGGGCCATTGCTTCTTCGAGAGCGGCGAGCGGGTCGGCGGCGAGCTGGTCGATGTCCAGGCCCGGTAGTTCGCCAAGCGGCAGGACACCGTCGGCGAGGCCGTTCAGCGAACGTCCGAGCAGGGCTTGGGCACGACCCGGCCGCATACGGACCCGCACGCACGAGCGGCCGGGCACGGCGACGTGGTAGGCGGCCCGGGTGCGGGGGCCCATGACGATCAGTTCGCGCTTGTCCGTGCGCACGAGAAGTGTGGTGGCGTGGTCGGGGACATCGACCGCTGCCGAACCGGTCGCCGTGGCGACATCGATCCCGGCCACCCACCGCAGAAGGGCGGGCGGCACGACGAGAGAACTCACGCGGCCCACGATAGTGCCGAAACTTCCTATCAGGAGCTGTGCGGGCGCTGTCATCGTCGGGACATGATCCTTGTTACCGGTGCCACCGGCACCATCGGTAGTCACGTCGTCCGTCTGCTCACCGAGCGGGGCGTGCCGTTCCGGGCGATGTCCCGCCGCGAGCGGCCCGGCGGGGTGCGGGCCGACTTCGACGACCCGGCGTCGCTGGCGCGCGCAGTGGCCGACGTCGACACGGTCTTCCTCGTAACCGTGCCCCCAATACCCACCGCGGACCACGACATCGCCCTGGTCACGGCCGCGCGGGCGGCAGGCGTCCGTAAGATCGTCAAGCTCTCCGCCATCGGCAGCGGCGAGTGGTTCGACGGGGCGACGGTCGGCGCGTGGCACGTCGCCGCGGAGGAGGCGATCGAGGCCAGCGGGCTCGTGTGGACGATGCTGCGCCCGCCGAGCTTCGCCTCGAACCTCTTGTGGCACCGGACCCTGATCCAGGCCGGAGAACCGATCCCGAACCTGACCGGCGACTCCCGGCAGGCCGTCGTCGACCCGAGGGACGTGGCCGCGGTCGCCGTCGCCGCCATGACCGGCGATGCGCACGACGGGCAGCGGTACGACCTGACCGGGCCGGAGCTGCTGACGTCCGCGGACCAGGCGGCGATCCTGGAGGGCGTGCTGGAACGGCCGGTCAGGGTCACCGACACGAACGCGCTCGACCGGTTGCCGGCCGAGATGGTCACCGGCATCGGCTGGGCACGCGCCGGCGGTGCGGCCTACGTCACCGACCACGTGCCGCGGGTGCTCGGCCGGCCGGCGGGCACGTTCGAGCAGTGGGCGCG
Source organism: Kitasatospora sp. NPDC058063 (assembly GCF_042885395.1). Taxonomy (NCBI): domain Bacteria; kingdom Bacillati; phylum Actinomycetota; class Actinomycetes; order Kitasatosporales; family Streptomycetaceae; genus Kitasatospora; species Kitasatospora sp. NPDC058063. Next base: position 226,009 of record NZ_JBHVSD010000014.1, on the reverse strand, counting down.
CGACCATCGGGAGGCATTCGAGGCAATGCCGTAGCCGACGGCCGCCAGGGCTCCGGTAGCTCAAGGGACACACTCCTCAAGAAGGATCGCCAGGTCCAAGCCGGCCGAGCAGGGCCTGCCCTTCTCGACGTTCGAGAGCGGCGACGAACGAGTACGGCCGGCCCGGGACCATCAGGTGTCGGTCCCGGGCCGGCCGAAGGCGTGGCAGAACGGCCTGTCCGCGCTGCTCTCGGCGTCCGGCCGCAGCCGGTTGCTCACGTCCACGGCCAGGACGAGCCGGTCGTCGGCGGCCTTCGGCCGGGGCAGCGCGGCCGGCGTCTGCCGCAACCGGTCGGCGTCGAAGCGGCCGCGTTGCCGCGTTGCCGCGTGAAATCGGTGGTGGCGGGCTTCTTGTGTCGGCCATCCTGGGCACGTGGCTGACCGCGCGAACTTTGTCGTCGTCCGCGAGAACGGCGAGTACGAGCTGTATCTCTCCCGGTTCGGCGCGGTGGGGATCGACCTCGACCTGCTGGCCGGACCGACGGAAACGCTCTCGATGGTCCGGCGGCTGAGAGTCGACGACTGGTGGCTGGACGACGTGCACTGCCAGGGTGCGGCGCTGATCGACCTCGGTCGCAGGGTACTGCTGGTGTTCGCCCGGGAGGGGCCGAGTGCCGTGATGCGCCACAGGGCTGCGGCCCTGGAGCTGTTGCGAGAGGCCTGGGCGGGTTGGGATGTGCGGTGGTCGTACGACGGTCCCGCGGAGTTGCGGAGCTACCTGGGGCTGGATCCTGAGCTCGTACGCGACCGCGACCACGGTGTTCTCGTCGGAGAGTTACTGGAACCGGATCCGGAGGACCTGGCCGACCCCGAACCGATGGTCGCGGTGGTGACGGTCGGGTCGGACCGCTGCTATGTGGTGGCGAACGTTGCCGACCATCCGATCCGGGAGGGGATTTCGCTTCTCGACCGGCTGGACGGCGGTCCTGAGCAGGCCGTGTGTCGTATGCCGACGGAAGCCGGGGTCCATGTCGATCCGGTTCGGCGCCGGGTGGGCTGGTGGGTGCTCGGGGCGTCGGCCGAGGCCTACGAGATGCCGCAGCGATGGCCGGGCTGGACGGTGGAGTTCTGGCAGGACCGCTGGGAGGAACACGTCCGACGGTCCGGCGGCCGGTTCCGGCCGCCGCCGGTCGACCGCGACCGCGCGCTGGCAGAGATCCGGGCGGCTGTCGCACATCGCGGGGAGCCCCGTACGCGTCCGTAGGCGGGCTGCGTCGAGCGCAATCCCCGCGGGCGCGGGGCCGACAGGAGAACAGGACGGCGATCGCCGACGCACGGTTGATCAAGCGCCCGTAGGTCGGGGCCGGAACTGCCGGGTTCGGCCGGGTTCGGCGGTACGGCGGGCGGCTGCCCGTGCCCGGGGGACCTGGTAGCCGGGTCGCCGCCGGTGCCGGTCGCCCCGATCGGGGCAGGCACCGGCACCGGCGGCTTGGCGTCAGCCCTCGGCGCCCATGTCGACCCAGTTGGTGACGTTGGCGATGGCTCCCTCCTTGACCGGGGCGTGGTGGTCGCTGGTGAGGACGCCGATGCGCTGGCCGTTCAGGACCAGGGCGACGGCGTTGCCGTTCCCCGCCACGTCGAACCAGTTGGTGAAGTTGGCGACGCCGCCCTCCTTGACCGCGGCGTGGTGGTCACGGGTGATGACCCCGATGCGCTGGCCGTTCAGGACCAGGGCGAGAGCGTTGCCGTTCGCCGCGACGTCGACCCACTGGGAGAGGTCGGCGACGGCGCCCTCCTTGACCCAGGCGTGCCCGTCGGTCGTGATGACGCCGATGCGCTGGCCGTTCAGGACCAGGGAGGTGGCGTTGCCGTCGCTGCCCATGTCGGCCCAGTTGGAGAAGTCGGCGACGGCACCCTCCTTGACCCAGGCGTGGTGCTCGCTGGTGAGGACGCCGATGCGGTTGCCGGACAGGGCCAGCGAGAGGGCGTTGCCGTTCACGGCCACGTCGACGTATCCGGCGGAGAGGCTGCCCTCCTTGACCCAGGCGTGGTGGTCGCTGGTGACGACGCCGATGCGGTTGCCGTCCAGGACGATCGAGAGCGCGTTGCCGCCCTCGTCGACCCATCCGGCGAACAGGCTGCCCTCCTTGACGTAGGCGCGGCCGTCCCTGGCGATGACGCCGACGCGGTTGCCGGACAGGGCCAGCGCGGTCGCGCCTTCGTACTGCTGGACCCATCCGCGGGAGTCGACGGTGCCGTCCTTGACGAACACCCGGCCGTCGGTGGTCAGGACGCCGATGCGGCTGCCGTCGACGGCGAGGCCGGCGATCGTTCCGGGCGCCGGGGCCGGGCCGGCGATGCGGGTGCTCTCCACGGCCGCCGCCTGGCCGACGGCCGGTGCCGCGGTCACTGCTGACGCCGCGACGGCCAGGACGGCCAGGGCACGGCGCACGGTCTGGGTGGCGTTACGCATGATCTTTCCCCTCTTCTTCTGGAAGGACGTACTGGCGCGGGACGTCTCCCGGGAGGCCGGCTGGTGCGTCGAAGGGCGGCCCGCCGCCCTGGGCGCGGGTGACAGTCGGGGCGGCGGGCCGAGGCTCTGCCGCACGTCGGAGCATCGGAGCAGCAAGGGCATGGAATTTCATGTACATGACATAAAGCACAACGGGCCGGTCCCGTGGGACGGGTTAGGCCGGATGTGAAGTAACTATGCAGAGCATCCGTCAGATCTGCAAGGCCGGGCTTCCGTGGACACAACCCCCGCCGCCCGGTCGACCGGGAAGTCCTGTGCCTTCGCGCCCCAAAAGTCCCAACCTCCTTCTGGCTATGGGCTGTTCGGGCACGGGACCTCCCGGGAGACTCGAATACCGGAGGTCCACCGGACACGGGCCGACTGGCGCCGTGCGGGTTTCTCGTGGGTCCGGAGGAAGAGACGGCACCTCCCTCCGCATTCGGAGGGGGCCACCACAGCCGGGCGCTATGCGCCGAAGGTCTCAGGCTGCCACTCGATACAGGTGGGACGCTGTCCACCCGAGGCGAGGAACTCCTTCACCGCCTGGCGGACGAGCGGTATCGGGATCTCCGAGTGGTCGGCGAACTGGGTCATGTTCCACACGAAGTGGTACGTGGGCCTGGTCCGGGTCTCAGGCGCTCCTACCGAGGTGAAGTTCCCCTTCTGGTCCATGTACGACACGAGCCCCAGACCGAGGCTCCTGTCCGCACCGACCACGAGCTGGTGGTCGGGGAATCCCGACGGATGCGATTCCCGGTCCTGCGAGTACACCTCGGCCAGGGTGCAGCAGTCGTCCTCCCCGTCCAGGAGGTCATCGACGAGCGCATCGACGCCCTCCAGGGTGGTGATGACGACCGGCGCCGGCGTGACGCGGGGCTGAGAGCGGCGCGGGAACGGACGAGGCGGGCCGGCCCCCGAACGGGAGCAGCGCAGGAGCGGGAGCCGCCTTCGGCGGTGCACGTACTTCCTCACCCACTCGCGCGGCGAAGCCCTCAACGCCGAGCGGATGCTGGGCTCCGAGAAAGCCCTTCCACCAGGTCGGCGACTGCGGCTTCGGCTTCGCCGGTCACCACAGCCCGCCCAACCGGCGCCTCGCGACGGCCTCGTGGGCCGCGAGCGCTGCCGACGACACCGCCGACCAGGGCCACATCCTGCCCTTGCTGCAGTTCTACGGCCCGTTCGGGGCGAAGCTGCCGGACCTCGTGAAGCCGGACGCATCGAACCGATCGCCGTGTGACGGGGCCTTCGCCCTGGTGAGCGTGGTCGCCGAGGGACGAGCGGACCTCGTCCTGCGGCGACCACGTCGCATTGCGGGGCCAACCGTACAGTCAGTGTTCAATTATGATTGAATATGGGGTTTTTGAAGCAGCCATGAGCAGATCCTTGCCTCCGGGGTCTTGACGCCCGCCTGGACGGCAGGCTTTCCTGTGACCCGAACGTTCGATTGCGATGGCTTCTGTTTGTATGTGTTGATACTCGCCCCCTGGGCGGGAAGCACCTCCGACCTGCCGTCAGAAGCCGGTCGACCGGCGGCACTTCACTCCGCCCCACTCTCGGGCCCCCGGCGACCTCGAAATCTCCCGTCCCGTCACAGTGGAGCTCCCCCATGCCCCTTGCCGCACCACACAGGCTTCGACGATCCCTGACCGCGGCGACGACCGCGCTCACCCTCCTCGCCGGCGGAGGCGCGCTCGCCGTCATGGCGGCCGTCGGTCTCGACGTCGCCACCGCGCCCCCGGCGGCCGCGGTGGAGAACACCCTGGCCCGCACCCCGCAGATGGGCTTCAACAACTGGAACTCCACCCACTGCCGGGCCGAGTTCGACGAGTCGATGGTCAAGGGCATCGCCGACCTCTTCGTCTCCCAGGGCCTCAAGGACGCCGGCTACACCTACGTCAATCTGGACGACTGCTGGGCGCTGCCGGCCCGTGACGCTGTCGGCAACCTGGTGCCCGATCCGGTGCGCTTCCCGAACGGCATCAAGGCGGTCGCCGACTACGTCCACTCCAAGGGCCTGAAGTTCGGCCTGTACTCCAGCGCTGGCACCTCGACCTGCGACGTGCCGGGCTTCCCCGGCGGCCTCGGTCACGAGCAGCAGGACGCGAACCAGTGGGCCTCCTGGGGCGTCGACTACCTCAAGTACGACAACTGCAACAACCTGGGCCTGGACGCCAAGCAGCGCTACACGGCGATGGGTGAGGCCCTGAAGGCCACCGGCCGCCCGATCCTGTACAGCATCTGCGAGTGGGGCAGCAACCAGCCCTGGACCTGGGCCGAACCGCTCGGCAACTCCTGGCGCACCACCGGCGACATCTCCGACTCCTGGTCCAGCATGATCGCCATCGCGCACGCCAATCAGGCGCTCGCGCCGTACGCCGGGCCCGGGCACTGGAACGACCCGGACATGCTGGAGGTCGGGAACGGCGGCATGACCGACACCGAGTACCGCACCCACTTCAGCCTCTGGGCCGAGATGTCCGCCCCGCTGCTGATCGGCAGCGACCTGCGCACCGCGAGCCCGGCCACCCTCGCGATCCTGAAGAACACCGACGTCATCGCCGTCGACCAGGACCCGCTCGGCGCCCAGGGAACCGTCATCGCCGACTCCGACGGCCTGGTCGTCATGAGCAAGCCGCTGGCCGACGGAAGCCGCGCGATCACACTGACCAACGAGACCACCACGCCGCGGACCGTCAGCACCACCGCGGCGGCCGCCGGCATCGGCGGCGCGCACTCGTACGCCGTCAAGGACCTCTGGTCAAAGGAGACCACCACCTCCCGCGGTGCGATCAGCGCCTCGGTGCCCTCCCACGGCACCGTGATGTACCGGGTCACCCCGAAGACCCCGACCCCGCTGCCCACCGGCCTCCTCCGACTCGGCGACCTGGCCTGGACCTCGGCCGGCAACGGCTGGGGCCCGGTCGAGCGCGACCACAGCAACGGCGAGGCCGCCGCCGGCGACGGACACCCCCTCACCATCGGCGGCACCACCTACGCCAAGGGCCTCGGCGTGCACGCCGCCTCCGACATTCGATACCACCTCGGCGGCACCTGCCGGAACCTCACCGTGGACGTCGGAGTCGACGACGAGTCCGGCACCAACGGCTCGGCGGTCTTCCGGATCTACCGCGACCGGACCCTGGTCGCCGACAGCGGCGTCCGCCGCGGCACCGACGGGCCGCTGCGCCTGAGCGCGGACCTGACCGGCGGCGGCGACCTGCGCCTGCTGGTCACCGACGCCGGCGACGGCGACACCTTCGACCACGCCGACTGGGCGGACCCCCGCATCGCCTGCGGCACGGGCCCGAGCACCGGCGCCCACGCCCTCAGCGACCTGGCCTGGTCCAGCGCCAGCAACGGCTGGGGCCCGGTCGAGCGCGACCAGAGCAACGGCGAGACGGCCGCCGGCGACGGACACCCCCTCACCATCGGCACCACCACCTACGCCAAGGGCCTCGGCGTGCACGCCCCCTCCGCCGTCAGCTACTACCTCGGCGGCACCTGCACCAACCTGAGCACCGACGTGGGCGTCGACGCCGAGTCGGGAATCCGCGGCTCCGTGGTGTTCCGGATCCTCGCGGACGGCGTCACGGTCGCCGACAGCGGGACGCTGACCGGCACGAAGGCAGCCGTGCACCTCAGTGCCCCGCTCACCGGCGCCAACGAGCTCACCCTCCAGGTCACCGACGCCGGCGACGGCAACACCTCCGACCACGCCGACTGGGCGGCTCCCGTGCTCACCTGCACCTGAGCCGACCCGCCACCAGGCGCATGACGGGCCGCCGCCGCTCCCCGAGGAACGGCGACGGCCCGTCACGCTTCTTCCGTGCGTCGACCGGAGGCAAAAGTTGAGAGTTCAGCCACAGTCGGAGGCAGCCGTACACGGAGAAACCATGGAGCGGTCCGTCATCGACAACACCAAGAAGTCCCGGTTCGAGATCCAGGACGACGGCGAACTCGCCGGCTTCGCCGAGTAGCACCGCTCCGGCAACGAGATCGCCTTCATCCACACCTCGCTGGACTCGGACTCGACCGGCGCTGACCCCATTGCGGTCGCACGCAAGGCTGGCTGGTGCGAAGAGTTGCGGCCACAGGCTTCTTGGATCGCTCGTTGGCGTAGACGCTCTCCGAGTTACCACGGGGCCCTGTTTCCGCGTTCCCGCCGCTCGTGGCCACCCCCTCGGGAGTCCCCCCCCGGGGGGGGTGACACGCTTCGTGATCGGTATGGCGATGGCTTCCCGTACGAGCGGGCTGCGCGTCCTTCGGGCTGTACGGGAAGGTCAGGACACCTTCCAGATCTGGTTGCTGCCGCCGTTGCTGCTCCACAGTGCGAGTGCGGTGCCCTGGGCGGTGGAGTTGTTGGGGACGTCGACGACCAGGCCGGCAGCGAGGTTCTTGAGGGTGAAGGAGTTGTTGGCGGGCGAGGCGTAGTCGCCGACCGCGTTGACTGTCCACTGTTGGGTGGTGGTGCCGGGGGTGCAGGTCTGCTGGACGAGTTGGGTGCCGGGGGTGGTGGCGCCGCCGGCGGTGTCCAGGCACTTTCCGCTGAGGGCGTTGGCGACGGTGTAGGTGTTGCCGGAGACCTGCTGGAGGGTCCACTTCTGGTTGGTGCCGCCGCTGGTGGGCCACTGGATGACGGGGGCGCCGTCGGCGGTGGAGCTGTTGCTGTCGTCCATCAGCAGGGAGCTGTTGGCGCTGGCGAGGGTGCGGGGGCCGGTGGCGGGCAGGGAGGCTTTGGCGGTCCAGGTGCCGGAGGTGGTGTTCAGCGACCAGGAGTTGAACCAGCCGACGTTGGCGGTGGCGCCGGCGAGGGTCAGAGGGAGCCAGACGAGGGGCGAGTTGCCGAGGTCGTCGGTGTTCCAGCGGTCGGCGGCGAAGACGTAGCTGGTGCCCGCGGTGCCGGTGACGGGGATGACGTTGGCGGTCTGCGAGTTGTAGGTCCGGGTGCCGGCGGGGGCGAAGGTGCTGAAGGCGGACCACGGCCCGGCGAGCGAGGTGGCCGTCGCGTACACGTTGTCGTTGGTGCCCCAGCCGGTCAGGTTCGAGCCGAACAGGTAGTACCGGCCGTGGGCCTTCACCAGGGCCGGGGATTCGTAGTCGCCGACCAGTGCCACTGAGGAGGTGACGGACAGGTAGTCGTCGGACAGCCTGTCGATGCGCAGGCCGTTGGCCCGGTCCTCGGTGAGCAGGTAGGCGGAGCCGTCGGTCTCCTGGAAGAGGCCGATGTCGCGGCTCTGGAAGCCGAGCGGCCGGAAGCTGCCCTTGTAGGTGTAGGGGCCGCACGGGGTACTGCTGGTCGCGACGCCGACCTTGGCCTCGGAGTAGGAGGGGTCGTCGATGTGCAGGTACATCACGTAGGTCGCGGTCGCGGCATTGTAGATGACCTTCGGGCGCTCGACGATCCGGTTCGGCCCGAGGTCACCGCCCGTCTGCAGGCTCAGCGCCTGACTCCGGTAGGTCCAGTGCTGCAGGTCGGTGCTGCTGTAGCAGGGGATGTCCTTGAAGCTGGTGTCGGCGGCGGTCTCGCCGGTCTTGTCCTCGCCGAAGCCGTACCAGGTGTCGCCGGTCTTGACGATGCCCAGGCCGTGCAGCTGGAGCTGGTTGCCGTTCTGGTCCCTCCAGGCTGCGGCCGGCGTGAACGAGCCGGGCGGCGCGGCGTGGGCCGTGAAGGTGGGGGTGGCAGCCAGGGCCAGCGCGGTCACGACGCCGACGGCACGCCGCAGGGCTCTGTTCGCGGTGCTGGGGGCGGTGGTGGTCATGGCTGCCTTTCACAATGTGCGGGAGGTGCGAGGGCGGGGTGGGGCGCTGCCGCCAGTCCGGTTGGCGGCGCTTCGCTGAGGCCGCAGCATGGCACCGAATCAAACATTTATCAACGTAAAGCAACAAAATCGCTCGGGCAGGACCAGCGGCAACCGCGAGGGTGCGCGACCCGGGGGCTGACCAACTGCCGGCCGCCGAGGAGAACCCGGCCGTCACCGAGCCGCTGGACACCGTCCCGGCCGGCACCGCCCGGGTCGAGAACCTGGTCCAGCGCGGCCCGTGCACACCCATCCGGCACCCACTCGGAGCCCGGGACGGGCGGGCGTTCCGACGGACGGAGCAGTGGACGGCGGGCCCGGACGTCATCACAGGGTCAATCACTTCGTTCTGCACTGGCAGAACGAACAGGACGCCGCACGGCGAAGAGACAGCCGGCCCCGAGGCACAGCACCGCCAGGACGACGGGACCGGGAGCGCCGACCAGAACGAGGACGGGCCGGGCCCGGACCGCGCGGACAGGCAGTCAACGTCGAGGCGCACCGGCCGCACAGGAATGAACGTCCTCATGTCAGCCACGATCCTGGTGTGCTAGGCACAATCAGCGGGTCATGACAGCAGATTGGTCACCCCGTAGCAGCGGAAATCCACGGCCCTCTTCAAGAAGAAGCCGAGCTCAGCGGCTCCTTCCCCTCGATGAGCACGCTGCTGACCATCCGACTGACACCACCCACTCACAAGGCCACCGCCGGGGTCCCGGACGGCGGGTGTCGCCGTGAGCCGATCGGACGAAATCCGTGGACACCCGCCGCCGGGGTCCCGGCCGGAGACCCGGCGGGCTGAACACTGACTGCCGCGCGGAACCGGCGAGCGCGAGGGAACGAGGAGACCTGGTGAACCACGGAATGAGCGTGCTGCTCCGGGCGATTCCGCTGCTCATGGGCGCGGTGTCGGCCGCGCTCGGCGGCTACGTCCTCGCGCACTCCACCGGGCCGAGCGCCCGGGTCGCGGGCCTGACGCTGGTCTTCCTGGCCGCCGTCTGTCTCTGCCTGTTCGCCGTCGCGGCGACCGTCGTGCGGCAACTGATCGGCCGTTTCGGCGCGTTGGACCGGATCGGCTACCCGGCGTTCGGCTTCGCGGTGGCCGGGGCCGCCGTCGGCTACGGGCTGGGCCTGCTGGCGGAGAGCCACCGGCCGGTGGCCGACTTCGTGGCCGGCAGCGTGGTCCTCGGCATCGGCCTGGTCTGCGTGTGCGTCTCGTCGGTGGCCGCGGTCGCCACCCGCTTCACGCTGATCGGGCAGAACGCCGTCCTGCCGGGGGGTTCCCCGCCGCGCTCGCCCGCGCGGTTCGGCCGGTCCGCGGCCTGGGCGCTGGTGGCGGTCCCGGTCCTTGCGGCCGCCGCCGCCTGGACGTGGGCGATCGTCATGCTGGCCAACGGGGGCGGCGGGGACTCGGACGGGCGCTTCACGGCCGGGCACGTGGTGGTCGACCAGGCGATCGTCTGCACCGCCCTGATCGGGCTGGTGATCACCCTGCTGCGGCAGATCCGGAACACGTACACCCGGCGGGAGCGGGTCTGGTGGCTCGTCCCGGCCGCCGTGCTCGGCGCCATGGACATCACCGGGGGCCTGGTCGTCGTCGCCCTGGACCCCCGGCCCGGTCAACTGGCCACCGGGTACGTGCAGATCGGGCTGGGTCTGCTGTGCTGGACAGTGCTGAGCGCGGTGCTGCTGCTCGCCCTCGGCTGGCGCCGTGCCGCGCCGCCGGCCGGCCGCGCCCCGCTGGTCCCGGTCGGCACCACACTGCTGTGCCTGTTCATGTCGGCGTTCCTGTTCGAGTCGGCCGACCCGGACGTGACGGTCGCGGCCCGGGTCCTGGTCGGCCTCGGCGCCGTCTGCTTCTCGCTGTTCGCCGTGGTCTCCGTCCTGGAGGCCGGCGTCGCCGACCGGAACTGACCGGCCGCCCGGACACTCATCGGGCGTGGGACCGCGGGGCTGTCCCCGGCCGCCGACCACGTCCTGCAGCACCTGGTGGCCCCCGACGAGGCGCCGACGGCGTGCCCGGGCCGCGGGCCGGCCCCACCACGGGGTTGAGACTGGTAGGCGCGCATGTTGAGGTGTCGCGTATCCACCCATAAAGTCAGCGCTGCAACCACGATGAGTGATGGTCTCAGCGAGCAGCAACAGCCAGTTGGTCGGCAACCTTCCCGGCTGCGTGGCGAGAGTCTGCAGCCGGGAAGGTGATGACTACTCCGAGAGCAGCTTGATCAGCCGCTCGGTGATGGCGCGGGAAACGCCGGTGAAGGCTCCACGGACGGCCTGCCCGATGAGCTGCAGGGCAATGCTGGTCCTGGCCTCAGTGGCTGGCGGGCGCGTAGCGTTGGGCATCTGGGTCCCCTCTCGAAGGCTGGATCCTGAGTGGCCCGTCGGTGTTGGTTGGACGCCTTTCCGGCGGGCCGCTTCGATGTCAGCACGCTGGGTAGCGGACTGTTCAAGCCCGGAACCAAGCGCGATCAAGTGGGACTTCCCGGGATTTGGCCCGACGTTCGTTGAGAGGAAGCATTGGCCGAGCTGCGAGTCTTGCTGGCCGACAGGCTGGCCCAGGTTCGACAGACCAAGACGCAGCTTGCGGCGCGCTCTGGTCTGGGGCGAACCACCGTACATGAGGCATTCGCCCGAGGCAGGCCGGCGCCATCTGCGGCGACGGTTGCCGCGCTCGCCCGGGCGCTATCCCTCGATGCAGCCCACCTCCTTGAGTTGCATCGGCAAGCTGTCGGTTAACGACCTGGTGCGTGATAGCGGCGGCGACGTGACGGCCTGAGCGGGGCCGTTGGTCAGACGGCGGCGGTGCGGTCGGAGACGAGGCCGGCGACGGCGAGGTAGGTTGCCGGGAGGGTGTCGCGGCGGTGGGTCCAGCGGGCCAGGCCCTTCCAGCGCTTGTGGTCGGCGAGGGCGTGCTCAACGGGAATGCGCTGAGACGAGTGCTCATGGCGAGCCTGTTCTCGAGCCTCGTGGACTTCAGGCGCGGCAATCTTGTTCGGCTTCTTGGGCGGTGTGACGGCCTTGCCGGGATGGTCCCTTCGGAGGCCCAAGTAGCCGTCGTCGAGAAGCACTTGGACTTTGGGGAACTGGCGGAAGAGATCGTCGATGCCTTCGCCCCTTATCGCGGTGGTGTCGTGCATGCGTCCGGGGCGGAGGTTCCCGGCCCAAAGGGTGCGGCCCTTCGCGTCGGCGACGACGGTGGCCTTCATCGTGTTCTGCTTCTTCTTGCCGGAAACGTAGGCCCGACGCCCACCGCGGTGCGGGGTCGGGCGGCGGACCTGGACCTCGGTGGCGTCCAGTCGCAGCACGACGCCCTCGGCCTGCGCGTAGGCGAAGACGTCCGCGAGAGTCCGCAGCCGCATCCCGGGCCGGTCGGGCACCGCGAAGCCGCGGGCGGCGAGCAGGCCCCTGATCTCGCCGACAGCCCGGCTGATCGTGGAGCGGTCGACACCGAACAGCAGGGCCAGGACGGCATGGGGCAGGTCGTGGCGCAGGTGGATGAGCGTAGCGGTCACCCGGTCGACGAACACGAGCCGGTGCCTGGCACCCGCTCCGGCGGCCCGTCGACGCACTCCACCACGGGCGACATGCCGCCGTCCCTCAACCTCGGCCTGCCAGGGAGACGCGAGCTCGGCGATGAGCTCCGCCAGGTGCCGGCGCGAGATTCCGGTCAGCACCCGGTGGCCGAGGACCGCACGGTTCACCATGATCATCATGTCGTCAGATCATGCCGCCTACAACACTGCTGGTCACATCGCCGCCGCTATCACGCACCAGGTCGTAAGTCCATTGGTGTTCGCCTCAGTTCAGGTGAACCTTCCTGAACATCGGCGTCGTGACTCGAACGCGATCTTCGAGCCTTCGGGAATGGCGGTTGCCTTGTCAGCGCGTGTGGTCTCCGAGCGCGTGTCGGTTCCAAGTTCCGCCGGCTTCAGTGACGAGCCGGGTGGCGGCCTCGACGGCGGGCGGATCGGTCAGCGCCGGGCGTCTTTGGGAGCCAGCAGGCTTGTCACCTCGGAGATGGCCTCCGCCGAGGGCTTGAATGCTGCCTCGCCTGAACGAGCTTGAGCAGGACCTCCTCGACGCCAGCCGCCGCAGCCGCCGGCCCGTCGTCGACCTCGGCCTTCCCCGGCCCCGACCGTCCCTGCCACCGGAGTACTCACTTCCATGAAGCCTGCCATACGAGTCAGCTCTCGTGCGTCCATCCCCCGCTGGAGGCCCGTCCGCCAGCGGCGGGGAGCGGCTGATGTCTCACGGAATCGGCTACGGCTTGGTCAACCGCCGGTGCCACCAGGGGCAGCTCGGCGAGTCCCACCAAGGGCTAGTGGCGGCGATCGCGCTCGGCGCGGTGCGCTGGTCGCGGCGCTCCAGGCGGTGCGGGAGGAGGTGAGGGAGCGGATCCCGAAAGAATTCCGGGTCCACCTGCAACCTCCACGCCCCCCGCACGTCTGATGAGTGAGCGGCCGGAAGCCGGAACCGGCCGCGCATCACTCGGTCACCAAAAGGGGGAATTCGCATGCGCAAGAACAGCCGTGTCCTGAACCGGGCCCGTCGCCTCGCCCCGACGGTCGCGCTCACCGCGGCGCTGGTCGCGGGCGGCGCCGCGACGGCCGCCCCGGCCTTCGCCGACACCGGCTCCCACTCCGTCTCCGGCGTCGGCGTATTCGGCAATGAGGTCGTGTCGGGCAAGGGGGCGCCCACCGCGAACCGGTGAGCAACCCGGGACGGACCGCCGGTCGGCGCCGGTGCCGTGGCCTTCGCCCCGGCCCGGCCCGGCGCCGTCCCCGGCCGACCGCCCTTCCGTTCACGGCCCGTCCGGCGCTCCGGACGGGCCGTGAACGTTCGGCGCCGCCCAAAGAACGGGCAGGGCGAGGTGGTCGCGCAGGGTGGGGCCGGCGGGGGCGGCGCGGCCCACCGTCCCGGGCGGGTGCGGCAGGCGGCGGGCCGGCGGGCGTCAGGCCGGCGGAGGCGGGACGGTGACCGGGGAGGAGGCACCGGGGAGGAGAAGGCGGGGCGTGCCGGTGCCGTCGGCGGGGGTGGCCCAGACGTCGGGGGCCTGGCCCGCCCGGGCCGGGAGGGCGTAGGCGAGGGTGGCGTCGTCGAGCCAGGCTGCCTGGTCGTCGACACTGCGGGTCTCGGCCAGCGGGTGTTCGTGGAGGTCGGCCAGATCGAGGACGTGGAGGCGCCAGGGCGCGGCGGGATCGGCGGAGACCTTCTTCTTGAAGGCGATCCGGGTGCCGTCCGGGGAGAGCGAGGGGCATTCCACGTTCTCCCGCAGGGTGCGGGCCGACCAGGCCTTGAGGTCGCCCTCGACGAGGTGGGTACGGCCGGCGGTGGAGACGGTGGCGTAGAAGCGGTTGTCGTCGGCGGCGAAGTTGACGCCCCAGTAGTTGACGTCGGCGGCGTGGTAGCGGGTGCCGCCGATCGTCAGCGGGATCTCCTCGACGGACTTGATCAGGTAGCCGGTGCGCAGGTCGAGGATCGAGGTGCGGGTGGAGAAGCGGTCCGCCGCGTAGGAGTCGCCGACGGCGAAGGTGGTCCAGGAGAGCACCTGGCCGGAGGGCGAGACCCGGGCCCGGTTGGGGATCCCGGGGACGATCACCGACCGGAGCTCGGTGAACCGCCGGTCGTAGACCACGGCCTGGGTCCGAGCGGGGGTGCCCGGCAGGGCGCGCAGGCACAGGGCGCGGTCCCCCGCGGCGTAGAAGCGGGCGCAGGACGGGCCGCCGGGCTCGCCGCCCGGGCTGCGGGCGACGCGGCCGGTGGCGGTGTCGCGGTAGTAGAGACCGGGCTGGTCGAGCGTGAACGAGACGTCCGCGGCGACGGGTTGCGGTCCGCCGTCCCGTTGGCGGGCGTGCACCACGTAGCCGAGGGAGCCGCCCAGGAGGACGAGGGCGGCGAGGACCAGCAGGAGCGTTCGCGACTTCATCGGCGCGCCTTCCTTCCCGGGAGGATCCGCCAGGCGGCGGTGAGTGCGGCGGCCAGGGCGAGGGCGGCCGCGACGAGGGCCGGGCTCGGCCCCCACCACGTCCAGGCCGCGCCGAACCCGGCCGCGCCGACCAGACGGGCCAGGGCCTGTCCGGTCTGCAGGACGGCGAGGCCGCTCGCCCGGCCGGCGGCCGGGAGCGCGGGCGCGGCCAGCGCCATCAGCACGCCGTCGGTGGCGGCGTAGAAGACGCCGAGGAGGACCAGGACCAGCACGGCGGTCGGCAGGCCCGACGGGACCAGGAGCGTCAGGTAGGCGGCGAGCAGCGCGCCGTGGCCGAGCAGGAACGGGATCCGCCGTCCGGCGCGGTCCGCGATCCGCCCGGCGGGGACGGCCAGCAGCAGGTAGCAGGCCGCCGCGCCGAGCGGCAGCAGGGGGAAGAGCGCGGCCGACAGGTCGAGGCCGCGCTGGAGGAGGAGGTAGAGGAAGGAGTCGCCGACGGTCGCGGCGCCCAGCAGCGCGGCGGCCGCGACCACCCGGCGGAAGGCGGGGTCGGCAGTCGACCGGGCCGCCGTGCCGGCCGGGCCGGGTGCGGCGTTCGGCCCCGCGGCCGGGGCAGCGGGGCCGTCAGCGGTCGGGGCAGCGGACGGGAGCGCGGACGGGAGCGCGGACGGGACCGGGCGGGTCGATGCGGCCCGCGGCGGCGGTGCCGACGGGTCGGCCGGGACGAAGAGGCCCAGCACCACGACACCGAGCAGGCCGGTGGCGAAGCTGACCACGAACACCGCGTCGTACGCGTCCGCGGTCGCCCACAGCACCACGAAGGCGACCAGCGGGCCGAGCAGCGCCCCGGTCGTGTCCATCGCCCGGTGCACGCCGAACGCCCGGCCGAGGGTCTCCGGCGGTGCGCTGAGCGTGATCATCGCGTCCCGGGGTGCGGTGCGCACGCCCTTGCCGAGCCGATCCGCGGCCATCGCGGCGGCGATCCCGCCGGCGGCCCCGCCGGCCATCAGCAGGCCCAGCCGGGAGAGCGCCGACAGCAGGTAGCCCGCCCCCGCGACGGTCCGGTGCCGGCCGGCGCCGCGATCGGCGAGCCGCCCGCCGAGGAGCCGGACCAGTGCCGTGGCTCCGTTGAACAGTCCGTCGAGGAAGCCGAACTGGAGGGGTGAGAGGCCGAGGCCCAGGACCAGGTAGAGCGGCAGCACGGCGGTGACCATCTCCGAGGAGACGTCCGTGACCAGGCTGACCGCGCCGAGCGCGACGACCGTGCCCGGGACGCGCCGCCCCACCCCGGCGGGGCGGGGCGGCGCGTCCGGACGACGGCCCGTGGTGGCCAGGTACATCATCAGTGGCAGCTGTAGGTCGGGCTGGTGTCCTTGGCCTTGCCGTCCGTCCCGACGAAGCTCCAGCCGTACCCGGAGTCGGTGAAGTCCAGCTTCAGCACGCCGTAGTCGCCGCTGATCCGCTTCTGGCTGTTCGGCTGGACCTGCTCGATCGGGTACGGCTCGGCGCCGCCCATCCCGCCGACGATCTCGACGATCCCGTCGGCGGTGGCCTTCCCGTCCGGGTCCTGCGGGGCGAACCGCTCGTAGTGGTGGTCGTGCCCGTTGAGCACCAGGTCCGCCCGGGCGTCGTAGAGGATCCGCCACACCGGCCGGGAGACCGGGTCGTTGCCGTGCCCGCCGGAGGAGTACAGCGGGTGGTGCCAGTAGGCGGCGACGCACTTGCGGGTGTTGGCCGCGAGGTCGGCCTTGAGCCAGTCGATCTGGGCGCTCTGGTCGAAGGCGTTGGAGTCGAGGGCGACGAAGTGCCAGTTCCCCTCGTCGAAGCTGTACCAGCTCTTGCCCTGCGGGTAGGCGATGCTGCCGAAGTACGCCTTGTACCCGGAGAGCGAGCCGGCCGGGTCGTACGTCTCGTGGTTGCCGGGGACGGGGTGGGTCTTCGCCTTGAACGCGCCCCAGCTCTTGTCGTAGTAGGCGCGGAAGTCCGACAACCGGGCGTCGTCGTACTGGTTGTCACCCATCGTCAGATAGAACTTCGGGTCGATCCTCTGGGCGAGGGCGGCGGTCTTCGGGTGCGCGCAGGCGCTGTCCGAGGCGGTGCACTGCGCCGCGATGTCACCGGCCGCGACGACGGTGAACGCCCCGCCCGGGGCGGTCCCGGTCGGCGACGGCGTGGCGGTCGGCGACGGCGTGGCGGTCGGCGAGGGCGTGGTGTCCGTGATCCCGTAGACCTCCATCTCGACCAGCGAGTACCCGTAGGACGTGCCGCGGGCCGTGCCGTACATCCGGACGTACCGGCCCTTGCCGGTCAGCCCGGTCCAGTCGTCCGTGCCGCCGTTGCCGGCCTTCTCCTCGGCGACGGTGGTCCAGGTCGCCCCGTCCGCCGACATCTCCAGCCGGTACGCCTTCGCGTACGCGGCCTCCCAGGAGAGCTTGATCCGCGAGACGGTGGCGTTCGCCCCGAGGTCGACCCGCAGCCACTGCGGGTCCTTCCCCTCCGCGCTCGCCCACCGGGTACCGGTGTTCCCGTCGAACGCCTTGCCAGCCGCGTAGGACGAGCCCTCCGTGGACGAGGCCGTGGCGGCCTTGCCCCGCGAGAGCAGCGGATCGGCCGCCGCTCCCGCCCGCCCGGACCAGCCGAGCAACAGTCCGCCGACCAGCACGAGCACCGCGGCGAACACTCCGATGTGAACAGGCCTTACCGAGACTTGGGGACGCATCCCTGAACTCCCTGACCTAGAACGACGGCGAGAGCTGGACTCCGGCGGGGCCCGCACGCGATCCCCGCCGGTCGAGCGGTGGTTCCCTCACCACCGCGGCGGCCGGGTCAGAGCTCTCGCTGAGCGCGTCACGCCCCGATCGAGGGGGCGCCGCGCCAAGCCGCCGCCGAGAGCCTAGTGAAAAGTAAAGTTTCCTGACAATAGTCCGGGCGTGCCGAAATCCCGTGCGGATCGACGGGCACCGGCCTACGGGCGCCCTGGAGCGGCGACCCGAGGGTCCCGTCCGTGGGGGGTGGCGCCAGGTGCCGAGGCAGAGCCGGCCCGGGATCTGCACTCCCGTGGCCCGCACACCGCGCACCAGGCGCCACGGCTCACGGACGGCCGTGACCTTCTGCACTGCCGGGAGCGGTACCCGCACGGCTGTGGGAGCAGGCGGGCAAGGACGGTTCGGGACGGCGTGGGAGCGGCGCGGTGGGCATGACCGGGATTGAGCAGCGCCAGTGTGGAGGGGCCTGGCGGTTGGCCGGTGCGACCGGAACAGCACCGGTGACGACCAGCGCCACCGGCGGGTACCCGGCACGGTGTGGCCGAGCCAGGTGCGCCGCAGCCGGCCGACGGGTCAGGAGCCCGGGCAGAACTCCGCCTTCAGCTCGGCGGTGAACAGGTCGATCGGCCCGCTGCCGCCGTTCAGCCAGTCCCCGTTGACGTTGGTGGAGAGCAGGTGGCGGCCGTCCCGGCTGCCGTAGGTGTAGGTCCACGAGCCGTTGATGGCGCCGCCCATGCCCCAGACGGTGGTGCAGGGCAGGTTGACGGAGCTGACGCCCAGGCCGTAGGCGGTGTCCTTGATCCACTTGTCCGCCGGCGTCCGGACCATCGTGAACATGTCCTGCTGCTGGGCCGGCGGCAGCAGTCGTCCGCCGAGCAGGGCGGCGAAGAAGGTGTTGAGGTCGCGGGTGGTGGAGATCATGTCGCCGGACGCCCAGCCCCAGGACGGGCTCAGCTCGGTCACGTCGTAGTCCGGAGTTTTCGGGTCGGTGTACCCGAGGTGGGAGTACTCCTGCCCGTGCGGCCCGTGGATGGTGACGTCGTCGGAGGCAGGTTCGTAAGTGCTGGTGAGGCCGAGCGGGGCGGTGATGCGCTGCCGGATCTGCTGGGCCAGGGTGCCGTCGGAGGCCCGTTCGACGATCATCCCGGCGAGGACGTAGTTGGTGTCGGAGTACGTCCAGTCGGTGCCGGGGGCGAAGTCGGGCTGGTGGGCGCGGGCGATGCCGACGAGCCGCTCGGGCGTGAAGTCGTCGAAGCGGTGCTGCAGGAAGGGCTCGTGCCAGAACTCCTTCCCGATCTCGTCGTCCGTGGCGAAGTTGGGGACCCCGCTGGTGTGGTTGAGCAGCTGTCGGACGGTGATCCGGTCGGGCTGGTAGCCGGGGGCGTCGAGGACGCCGGGCAGCCAGTGCTCCACGCTGTCGTCCAGGCTCAGCCGGCCCTCGGCGGCGAGCTGGAGCACGACGGTGGAGACGAAGGTCTTGGTGGTGCTGCCGATCCGGAACCGGTCCTGCTCCTGGCGGGGCCGCCCGGTGGTGATGTCGGCGACGCCCGCCTCGCCGAACCAGCGGTGGTGCCCGTCCCGCACCTCGGCGACGGCGCCGGGAAGTCCACCGGTCCTCACGCCCTGGTCGAGCACAGCCTGCACGCCCGGGCGGCGGTCCCGCTGCCCGGCCTGCCCGGCGGCCTGGTCGGCGAACACCGGCGCGGCGCTGGTGACGGTGGCGGCGAGCACGGCCCCGGTGAGCAGGGCGGTGACGGCGGCGCGGGTGGTGGTCCTCATGGTGTGTTCCCCCTCGGCGGTGCTTCCCGTTGGCGGACAGAACGCTCCCGCGAATTCACGACACCGTCAACATCAACTCCCTGGCTACTTCCGCATCATCGCAGTTCAGTTGGCAAACTTCCTTGCAATGGGGCTGCTTGTGAATGCAACATCTCTGCGCTTCCATTGCAACAACGCGGGCATCGGGCGGATACTCTCCTGACCATCGCCAGGAACCCGCGCAGGGAACCCGAGAGGACGAGGGGACGAGGACGGATGCCCGGAGGTCGACTGACCCAGCAGGACCGCCGCCGGATCGCCACCGGCCTGGCCGAGGGACTCGGCTACGGCGAGATCGCCCGCGGCCTCGGCCGGCCGACCTCGACCGTCACCCGCGAGATCGCCCGCAACGGCGGCCCGTCCGGCTATCAGGCCGAGCGCGCCCAGCGCGCGACCGCCCGGCGCTCCCGCCGCAGCCGTACCGCGCCCGCCCCACGCCCGACCGCCCCGGACCCCGGCGGCGCCGACCGGAATCCGGCCGCCGTCGGCGAATTCGTCGACCAGCTGGCCGAGTTGCTGGTGCACATCGGCATGCCCCGGATGGTGGCCCGGGTGCTCGGCTGCCTCTACGTCACCGACGAGGGCAGCCTGACCTCCGGCGACCTGGTGCGGCGGCTGCAGGTCAGCCCGGCCGCCGTCTCCAAGGCGATCGGCTACCTGGAGGGGCAGGCGTTGGTCCGCCGGGAGCGCGACGACCGGCAGCGCCGCGAGCGGTACGTCATCGACGGCGACATCTGGTACCGCGCGTTGCTGGCCAGCGCCGAACGCAACGCGATGCTCGCCGGAGTCACCCGCCACGGCGCCGAGTTGCTCGGACCCGCCACCCCCGCGGGCGCCCGGATGGACGACGCGTCCGCGCTGCTGGATCGGATCGGCCAGGACATCGTGCGGTCCGTCCGGCAGTGGTACGAGGAGCGCGGCCCGGTCCCGTCCTGATCACTCGACGACCCGAGCCCCTCCCGGCCGCCGATCAGGCCGCCCCCCGGCCCCCGGCCCCGACTCCCAGTCGACGGTCAGCCCGCTCCCAGCCGCCTGTCAGGCTCTCAGCACCCTCTCATCCGCCGCGCCTAGCCTCCGCGCATGAACGTCTCCCTGCTCGACGGCTGGTTCCCCTGGACGGTCCAGGCGGCCGCCCTCGCCCTGTTCCTGACCGCGGTGGGCCGACGGGACCGGACCTGGCAGCGCACGTGGGGTCCGATTGCGCTCGGCACGGCGCTGGCGATCACCGCGGTCGTCGCCGCCGCCGTGCTCTCCCTGTCCGGGATCACCGATCCGATCCCGTTCGGGGTGTGGCTGTGGAGCGGGGTGGCGATCGGGGCGTTCTCGGTGCTCGGCTTCGGCTGGCGCAGCGCCCGGTGGTGGCGGCGGGTGCTGGTGCTGCCGGCCGCGCTGCTGGCCCTGTTCTGCGCCGCGAACAGCGTGAACATGGCCACCGGCTACTACCCGACGGTCGACGACGCGATCGGCGAGCTCGGCGGCCGGCCGCTGCCGGACCAGATCACCGTGGCGGACCTCGCCAAGATCCACGGCAAGACCAGGACCGGACGCATCGTCCAGGTCGACATCCCGGACACCGCGAGCGGCTTCACCCACCGCCAGGAGCTGGTCTACCTGCCGCCCGCCTGGTTCCGCAGCCAGTCCCGGCCCAGACTGCCGGTGCTGGAGATGATCGGCGGCGAGTTCGCCGCGCCCGACAACTGGATCCGCTCCGGCAACGCCGTGAAGACCGCCGACACCTTCGCCGCCCAGCACAACGGCTTCGCCCCGATCCTGGTCTTCGTGGACGCCACCGGCGGCTTCCGGGTGGACACCGAGTGCGTGGACGGCCCCCACGGGAACGCGGAGAGCCACCTGCTCAAGGACGTCCCGCCGTACATCGAGAAGACCTTCAACGCGGCCACCGATCCGCACAAGTGGGGCGTGGCGGGCTGGTCCATGGGCGGCACCTGCGCCGTCGACCTGGTCGTCGAGCACCCCGACCGCTTCACCCACTTCGGAGACTTCTCCGGCGACAAGGGCCCGTACATCGGCGACAAGGACCACACCATCCAGGAGCTGTACGGCGGCGACGCGGCGGCCTGGGCCGCCCACGACCCGCTGACCGTGCTCGGCGCCCACCACGGCAAGTACCAGGGCGTCTCCGGATACTTCGGCCAGGGCGACGAGGAGCACGGCCAGATCGAGTCCGCCAAGGCCCTGGAGGCGGCCGCCAAGAAGGACGGCATCCGCACCACCGACGCGGTCGGCTCCGGCAAGCACTCCTGGCAGACCGGCGCCGCCACCTTCACCCAGGCCCTCCCCTGGCTCGCCGCCCAGCTCGGCGTCCCGGGCAGCCACGTCTAGAGGATCACTGAGAGCCCTTCGGGTTCCGGCCTCACCCGGTCCGGGATGAGGCCGGACTGCCGTGTGTGCAGGGGGGCCGGGCTGGTGGAGTAGCCAGGCCTCGGTCCGGACAGCTCGTCCGCGAGCAGAAGGGCCCGCGGCCCGCCGAGCCCTTCCCCCTCGACCGTCCCTGGGCCGGCCTGTCGACCCGGATCACCGACTGGGAGGAGACGGAGGAGAGGATGATGCTCCTTTCCGGCCGACCGCGCCGGTGACGGGATGCCACGTGGGGGTTGGAATGGACACAGGGGCAGAAGATCGCGAGCGCTGGGTGCTGGACCCGCTGGTGAGCGTGGGCCCTCTGCGGTTCGGCATGTCCCCGGAGCAGCTCCAGGAGACGCTGGGCGAGGACACTACGGGAGGCGTCCGCAGTGGTGGCCTGCTGGTGTGGCGCCGGTACTCCCGGCTCGGGGTGAGCACGATCCACGGGCCGAAGGAGGAACTGGTGGCTGTGGGGGTCGACGCGAACCGGGGGCCGCTGGTGGTGCTGGAGGACGTGGTGCTGGTTGCCCGGGCACCCTCCCAGGCCCGTGCGGACATCAGCCGCCTCGCGCTCCGGCACGGGGCGAAGGTGCTGCTGAACGCGGAAGGGGAGCCGGATGTACCGGCCTGGGGCGTCTCGATCGGCGTGACCCAGCAGTGGGTGCCGGACGCCGAAGGGTTCCCACAGCGCGGGAACGCCATGCTCACCGACCTCCTGGTCGCCGGGCCCCAGTTGGCCGACGACCCGCACAGCAAGCGGAACCTCGCCGGCTGGCGCAGCACCTCCCGCCGCCCCGCCCCGCCCCGGCCCCAGGGCCGTGGACGCTGGTGGCCGAGCGGGACCGGCCGCGCTGGGAGTGCCTGCCACTGGAGGGGGTCGGCCCTCTGCGGTTCGGGATGACGCCGGAGCAGGTGTCGGCCTCCCTGAGCAGGGAGGTTCCGGCCGAGCACCGCACCTACCACCCCTTCCCCGCCGGCACCCCCTGGGAGACCCAGGGCGACCCCACGGAGGAACGCCTGACTGAAGAGCGCTTCGAGGGCGCCGGAGTGCGCACGCACTACCGGGGCTGGGAAGAGGGCAACGGCCCGCTCCTCGCCGCTGTCACCGTCCTCGGACGGACTGGGCCTCAGGTCCTCTTCGGCGGCATTCCGCTGATCGGCCGACAGGTCACGGCCGTCGAAGCGGACATCACCCACTACATCACGGACAACGACCTTGGCCTGCGTTTCGCCTGTCGCGGGGACCTGGAGGTCGACGGGCTCGGCGTGTGGGTCCGTTCTGCGCGCGTCGGAGACACCACCGTCAGCGAAGCCCGGATCGGTGCCGAGCAGTGGGAGGAGGAGTGAGCCCCGGCAGAACTCACACCCGAAACCGGCCCACGCTCAGCCGACCACGGGAGAGGCGACCCCGAGCTTCGGAGAGATCCGGGACAGGGTGGTGCCGATCGCTACGGCGCCAGACGGGCTCGACGGTGCCGGGCGACGTGCTGGCCACCGACAACCGGGTCCCACTGGCCAGAGCCGCCTGAGAGGGATCCGACGACGCCGAACCGGTCACGAAGGGCCGCCTACCAGGGAACGGTCCGTCAGGACCGGCCGTCCCGGCGGCGTCGCCGAAGTGCTCACCGACACGGCGAACGGTGGCTCGGCATACGGTGCGGGCGGAGGGATGCGTGGGTGGGGCCTGGGAGATGTTCGCTCAACGCGCGGCGGACTCCTCAGCGTTTCGTGGCGGACGAACCCCGCCACGCCACCGCGGCCGCCCCGGCGCCCAGGGCCGTGCACAGCGGCGAGTAGTACCGCAGGTTCTGCCGCCGGAACCGCTCCGTACGCTCGCTGACCCGCCCGAACACCACCGGCCCCGCCACACCGCGCGCCAACAGCACTCCGGCCACCGCCAGGACCCCGGCCCGCCGCACCGCCGGCGGCCCGACCCGCGGCAGCACCCGCGCCTCCGCTCCCACCACGTACGACGCCGCCCCCAGCAGCCCCGCCACCGCCAGGCACGCCCCGGCCGGCGGCCGCCGAGCTGCGACGTCGACCTGGCACGCTGTGCGAAGGGCAGGCGTCCGCGCTCGGTCCTGAGCACCGACGTGGGCGTCGACGCCGAGTCGGGAATCCGCGGCTCCGTGGTGTTCCAGATCCTCGCGGACGGCGTCAAGGTCGCCGACAGCGGGACGCTGACCGGCACGAAGGCAGCCGTACGAGGAGGAACCATGGAGCAGTCCGTCACCGACAACACCGAGAAGTCCCGGCTTCGAGATCCAGGACGACGGCGAACTCGCCGGGCACCGATGCTGCTGCTCGGCCGTGGGCATCACAGGTGGGGGCACCGGGCAGGCGGCCGACGATAGGCAGAGCTGTGAATGCCTCGGCGTAGTCGGCACCGCTGCGCCTTCCCCACAGTCGCCCGGCCTGTTCGGCCATGGGGCCGAAGTGGTCGTCGATCGGCTGGGACTGGTGCGTGCGCAGGGCGCGCATCTTGGTGTCGAAGGTGTCGGTGACGTCGACCAGGGCGGTGGGGGCACCGGGGCGCCGAGCAGAGCGGCGCGGCTGCGCGCCACCACGTCTTCCACCGGCACGGGCAGCGCCGCGTCGGCTGCAAGTGCTGCGATCACCCCGCGCACGGGCAGGCCCGCCAGCCGGCGGTAGCGCTCGGTGGGGACGGCGATTCCGTGCGGTGCGAGCGCGGCTTCCAGAGCCATGCGGCGGGCGGCGGTGTTGTCGGCCACGGTGCCGTCCCAGTCCACGATCACCGCCTCAACGCCGACCAGGTGCTGCTCGGAGTCCGGCATGGGTGACCGTCCTACGGTGGAGGACTTGACCGTCGGGGCCAAGGACGGCAACTTCGGCGGGCGGGGGCGGAGCGTCCCAGGGCCACAGCAGTACGCCGAGACCGGGAAGGCGGACCGGCCGGCTGCCGGGCCGGACGGTGACCGGACCCGGGAGATCGCCGGGGAGCAGTACGCCCACCAGGCGTCAGGGCGTTGGTGACGCAGGGGATGCCGAGTTCGCGGGTGATGATCGCGGTGTGGGAGAGCTCGCCGCCCGTGGTGGCCACGACGGCGGCCGGACCGGTGAGCAGCGCCGGAACCGCTTCGGGGCCGAGCGCCTTGCAGATCAGCACGCTGGCGGCGATATCGGCGCCAGCGGATAGGACGGCGGGCCTGGTGGCGGTGCCCCGGGGGCAGCCGCGATTCCGTGCAGCACCTGCTCGTCGGCGAGTTTCGCCTGGGTGGCGGTGGTGATGTCAGTGAGCGGTGCGGTGAGCGGGCGGGCCTGGACGAGGTGGAGCCTGTCGTCGAAGTCGATCGCCCACTCGATGTCGACGCGTTCCGGTCTGAGGGCCTCGGCGGCCCGGGCAGCGGCAACCAGGAGCCGCTCACGCCTCTCGGTGCTCCCGGCGGCGGCGAGGCGGGCGGCCACCCCCTCCAGGGTCACCCAGCCGCTCACCGGGCACCACCCGCCGGCGTCGCGGTGCGGTACAGCCGCTCCTCCAGGCCGGGGTCGGCGTTCAGGGCGGGCGGCAGCAGGTACTCCGTGGCGGTGCACGAGCCGTGGGCGCGCACCCCGCGCCCGGTCATGCACTGGTGCGCGCCGACCGCCCACACGCCCACCGCCGTGCTGCCCGTCAACCGGGCGACCTCCTCGGCGACCTGGGCGCCGGGGCGCACCTGCAGCTGCAGCTGCAGGGCGTGGGCGTACTCCTGGACGATCGTCACCCGCACCCTCCGCCGGGGCCTGCGACACATCCGGCTCCAGTCACCCCTCATCGAGGGATGTCCGGCCGACACCGGCCTGTCACTCGCTCCACCGACTCCGCCCTGAGAATCTCAGCAACTGAACGGCGTTGGCACTGGACGTCGGCGGTACCCATCGGGCTCCCCGCTTCCCCTGCCGTCCGGCGCGGCGGCTCGGCGGCGCGCCTTCGTGCAGCGCGCGGCTTGGTCGAGCCGATTCCGCGGCACCGCCGAAACACCGGCGCTCCGGCGGTTCGACCACGGTATTCCGGCGCTCCGTCGCCGGCCGGAACAGCCGGGGCGAATATGACGCCCAGTCATCGGGAAGTCACGCATTTCCGTGGCCGGCGCACACCCGCGATATCCGGGGCCCGATTCCGACGGACGGATCTCCGTAGTCGATTCGTCACGCCCCGCATTCGCTCCGCCCGGAATTCCACGCACGACACGTGGTCCGCGCGGGACTTCCGGACGGGGTACGGAAACCTGGGTCGCCGACCCGGCCTCGACTAGAGGTCGAGAGCGGCCTCGATGCGCTTGAGACCGTGCCGGGCGAGCGCAAGGTTGGCGCGCGAGCGGTCCACTGCCAGGTAGAGGAAGAGCGAGCCGTGACTGCGGGTCAGCGGGCGGATCAGGTGGTACTGGGTACCGAGGGTGATCAGGATGTCCTCGATGACATCGTCGATCGACAGCGCGGCCAGGGCGCGTATCTTCGCGCGAACGACCTCGGTGTTGGCGGCGGCCGCAATCTCCAGGTCGAGCTGCTGCCCCCCGCCGAGGAACCCGAGTGACATACCGCTCTCGTAGTCGGCCACGGCCACTCCGATGGCCCCCTCGATGGCCATCGCGTCCTTGAGTGCGTCGTCAATGTTCATGCGCTGTTCGTCCTTTACGTGACTTCCGGGCAGAACTCCCGTGTGCGGGAACAAAGTAGCAAGAAGCCACCGGTTGTGGTCGCCTCGTGAAAATGATGGAATAAAGTACGCTGCCGGGGTTCAGAACGTGAAGGGGTACTGGTGCGCGCACTCGAAGCTTCCCTCGCCGATGTGCTCGGCTCCCCCGGAGTGGTCGGTGCCGCGCTCGTCGACGCCGTCACAGGTCTCAGCTACCAGTCCGCCGGGGACCACCGGCTGCTCGGGACCGGGGCCGAACTCGCCGAGCTGACCAACCTGATCGGCGAGCGGCTGTACGAGGCAGGGGCGGAGAGCGAGTTGGAGAGCCTGGTGGTCACCAGCACCCGCCATCACCAGATCGTCCAGGTGGTGTCCCGGAAGGGCGACCCCCTGCTGCTGGCCACCGTGCTGGACCGGGAACGGACCAACCTGGCGCTGGCCGTCCGCCAGACCGCCGACCGCGCGCAGGACTTGCTGGCATGACCGACCCGTCCCACGACACGGCGCCGCCCGCCGTGCCCGCAGCTCCCACGACGCCGGCCCCGCCCACCGCCCGCAACGTGCCCGCGCTGCTGCTCGCGCTGCGCCGGACGGAGTTCACCGGCTCGGTCACCGTCTCCAGCGCACCGGGCGGCACGATCCACCTGGAGCAGGGTCTGGTCGCCGCGATCGAGACCCCCGGGGCCCCGACCGCCGAGACCCTGCTGCTGAAGTCCCGGCGCGTCGGCGAGGAGGAGTGGGCGTCCGCCGAGACGGCCGCGTCCGCCGGCCGGCCGGCCGGCGCTGCCCCGACCTGGGGCGGCGACCTCGGCGCGGCCCTGGTGACTCAGGGGTCGATCGGCGCCGCCGAGCTCGAAGCCGTCTGCGCCGCCGCCGCCTTCGACGGGGCCTTCGCCCTGGCACTGAGCCCGCCCGGCAGCTGGGAGACGGCCGAGGCGGCGCCGCCTGCCAGGATCGCGCTGCGCCCGGGCATCGAGCCGGAGCGGCTCTTCGAGGAGACCGCCCGGCGGACGGCCCTGCTGACCCGCCTCTGGGGACCGCCCGGCGAACTGGCCCGCATCCGGATCCGTCCTGCCGCCCGGGCCGAATCCGGCGCGCTGCGGATCCCGGTCCGCCAGCGGGAGATCCTGGCCGCCGCCACCGGCCGCCGCACCGCGCGCGACCTCGGCTTCGCCCTGGGACGCGGTGTGTTCGCGGTGCTCCTCGACGTCGTACGGATGGACGCCCGGCACCTGCTCCACCGGGAACCGGCGCGCCCGGCTCCCCTGGCACCGAGCGTGGCCCCGCGCATGCCGACGAGCGAACCGCCGCCGACCGACACCGGGCCGCTGCCGCGCCGCGTCCGCAGCGGACGCGGCGCGGGTGGTCCGGGCGGCCCCGGCGGCCTGCCCGCCCGATCCGAGGGAGCGGCGGCCGCTTCCGACGGTCCACCGAACACACACCGCGCCGAGCACACCGCGCGCACCGAGACGACCGAGCAGAGCGAGAAGAGCGCACCATGAGCAGCCAGACACCGACCGCCGTGCTGGTCGACGAGTTGAAGTCCCTCCGCGACCGGGTCATGGGCATCTCGGAGAGTGTCATCTCCACCACCGACGGCCTGTTGGTGGCCGCCGACACGGCCACCGTCCACCCCGAGTCGGCCGCCGCCCTCTCGGCCGCCATGCTCGGCCTCGGCCGGCGCACCGCGGCCGAGGTCGGCGTGGGCGGCCTGCGCGACGTGGTCACCCGCTGCAACAGCGGCTACGTCGTGGTGCTGGCGATCGGGGAGCAGGCGCTGCTGATGATCCTGGGAGACGAGGGCCTCGACGTCGCCGGCCTGCACCGCGAGTCGCCCGCCACGGTCCGCCGCCTGAGCGAGCTGCTCGGGATGGTCCCCGCGGTCTAGGCCCAACGCCGTTCGGTTACTGAGGTTCTCAGGGCGGAGTCGGTGGAGCGAGTGACAGGCCGGTGCCGCCCAGGCATCCCTCGATGAGGGGTGACTGGAGCTAAATGTGTCGCAGGCCCCAGCGGAGGGTGCGGGTGAGGTGGTCAACGTCGGTGAAGGCGGTGTTCGCCATCGAGCCGCGTCGCAGAAGTGACCAGAGGCCTTCGACGGGGTTGAGGTCGGGTCCGTACGAGGGCAGCTGGAAGACCGTCAGCCAGCCGTGCCCGGCCGGGTACTGCTTCATGACTGCGGCCGGGTGCGTGTTCCGGTTGTCCCGCACCAGGACGACCGGGCCGGCGAGTTGGATGTGCGCGCGAACGGCGAGGTCGCGGTAGTCAGTCCGGGCGAAACTCTTCATGCCCGGCCGGTTGAACCTGCCGTCCACCGGTCGGCGCACGGCAGGGGCGGGGCTACCGGCAGCGGGTCCGGTTCGGGCGCGCCGGCCGCCTGCCAACTCGCCGACGGCACACTTCCGTGGTTTGCCGACGAATCACCTCACAATGGGTCGCGACTCGACTACGAGAGGCGACATCATGCCGATGATCCTCATCAAGGGCAGCTACCTGATCAAGGGCTTCGAACCGGACGGCGACACCATCCGCTTCCTCCCCGACGACCCCACCCTCTGGTCCAAGGTCCCCGGCGGGGTCAAGGTGAAGGACGGCGGCGCCAGCTTGCGGCTGGACGGGATCGACGCCCTGGAGACGCACTACCAGGGCGTCGGCCCCGAGTTCGCCCACCAGCCGCTCGACCTCGGCGCCCACGCCGCCCGGGATGTCCTGCTGGCCTGGCTGGGCTTCACCGACGTCCAGCGGGGAGGGGACGAGAAGGTCACCTCCGCCACCCCGGAGACCGTCTCCGGGTACATCCTCGCCAGCGGCGCCGACAAATTCGGCCGCTGCGTCGCATTCGTCGGCAGGGGCACGCCGGACCCGGACACCGCGAGCGGAACGTCGGTCATGGTCACCGTCCCGATGGTGCACCAGACCGCCAACCACGAACTGCTGTCCCGTGGCCTGGTCTACCCGACGTTCTTCTCGAACCTGCCGGAGGAACTGCGCCTCGACATGGCCGCCACCGCCCGACAGGCACGGGCCACGAAGGCGCCCGACAGCGTCTGGGTCAACGACGTCACCCACACCGGCGCCGTGATCGAGGACCTGGGCAGCCTCACCGACCAGCTGGTCATCCTGCCGAAGCTGTTCCGCAGCCTGGCCGACTACCTGCGGCTCTTCGGCCCCTCCCTCGACGGCTTCCACGCCTTCCTGGCCGGCAAGGACGACGAGTACTTCTTCTCCGACCCGAGGTTCACGACCGGGGGCCTGCAGCACGTCGTCGACGTCATCGGCAACACCGTCAAGCTGCGCCCCGCCATCGAGGACATCGTCTTCCTCGAGAAGTGAACGGGAGGACGCCCACCATGCCACCCACTGCCGACTTCCGCGGCCTCTCCGAGCACCTCACCGGTGCGGCCCCGCTCGACGCCCGGCTCTCCGACGCCTTCCAGCAACGCGTCCTCGCCGCCTACCCCGCCGATCTCCCCCGCCTGCTCACCGCCTGGACCACCGCGACGGGCGCGCCGGACCCGGGCAAGGCCCTCCAGGACGACCTGGACGCCGACGCCGCGCTCGCGCTCACCGCGCGCGCCGTGATCACGGTCTGGTACACCGGGCTGTTCCCCCACCCGGACGGGACGCCGGATCCCCCCGGCACCTCCGCGCAGTGGCGCTCCGGCCTGATCTGGAGCGTGATCGAGGCCCACCCGGGCTCCGCCGCACCGCAGCCGCCCCAGCCCAGCGGGTACGGCTACTGGACCCAGCACCCCTGAGCGAGCGAGGAACCGACCCCATGGACTTCGATTTCGACCTGGTCGTGGTGGGCGCGGGCGTCGCCGGGGCGCTCACCGCCTGCACCGTGAAGGCCGCGAAACCCGGCGCCCGCGTCCTGATCCTGGACGCCGGGAACAACGGCCTCGACGCGACGCAGCGGGCCGCGTTCGTCGAGGCCTACCAGCTCTCCCCCGGCAAGGGCGTCCCGACGCCGTACGCCGATCTGCTGAACAACAAGGACGGCTTCGCCCCCTCCCAGGACGGTGTCGGCGATCCGGTCGTGATGAACCAGTACTACGACCAGAGCGGAACCACCGACCTGTTCAAGAGCGGCTTCCAGCGCATGACCGGCGGCAGCACCTGGGCCTGGCGCGGCAACACCCCCCGCTGGCTCGCCAACGACTTCCGGCTGAACACCGTCTACGGTCGCGGAGTGGACTGGCCCTTCGACTACGACGAGTTGGAGCCCTACCTCGTCCGGGCCGAACAGGAGTTGGGCGTCTCGGGCGACGACGCCGAGTGGGCGTCCCTGACCCGGCGCAGCGCCGACTTCCCGATGCCGGCCATCGCCCCGAGCTACGGGGACCTGGTGGTCCGCGAGGCGCTGGCCGGCATGCCGCCGATCGACAACGTCGAGGCGGTCCCGATCACGACCCCGCAGGCCCGCAACTCCCGGGAGTACCAGGGGCGCAGCTCCTGCCAGGGCAACTCCAGCTGCCTGCCGATCTGCCCGTCCGGGGCCAAGTACGACGCCGGGCACCACGTCGGCAAGGCGGTCGCGCTCGGCGTCGACCTCAAACCCGCGTGCGTGGTGACCAAGGTGGTTCCCCAGCAGGACGGCTCCTCCACCGTCGTGTTCAAGGACTGGACCACCGCCGACCTCGCCGAGCAGAGCGTCACCACCCGGCAGCTGGTGCTGGCCCTCAACGCGGTCGAGATCCCCAGGCTCTGGCTGATCTCGGGCCTGCGGAACACCAGCGACCAGGTCGGCCGCAACCTGATGGACCACCCCACCGACGAGGTGGTGGGGCTGCTCGCCGAGCCGGTCTTCCCGTTCCGCGGTCCGCAGAGCACGCTAGGCATCGAGAACTTCCGGGACGGCCCGTTCCGCAAGGACACCGGGGGCTTCCGGATGACGATCGGCAACGACGGCTGGGGCCGTACCCAGTCACCGGAGGCCGCGCTCGACGCCCTCATGTGGGACAAGGCCGCCCGGAAGATCCTGCTGACCGGCGCGGAGCTCCAGGAGGCCGTCAACCACCGGGTCACCCGGATGCTGCGGTTCAGCTACTCCACGGAGCAGCTGCCCAACCCGGACAACCGGGTCACGCTCTCCGACAAGCTCGACGTCCTCGGCCTGCCCCGCCCGAAGATCGCCTATCGGGTCGACGCCTACTCCAAGGCCGCGCTCACCTACGGCCACAGCGTCGCCCACCGGATCTGGCAGTACCTCGAAGGCACCGTCGGCGCCACGGAGATCGCCCCCGCCGCCCCGGCCGGGACGTACAAAGGCTCCGGCCACCTGATGGGCACCATGCGGATGGGGACCGCCGCGGCGGACTCCGTGGTCGACCCGTCCGGTCAGTCCCACGACCACCCGGGCGTCTGGGTCGTCGGCTCCGCCGTGTTCCCCACCGGTGGCACCTCCAACCCCACCCTCCAGCTGGCCGCCGTCACCCTGCGCACCGCCGACGCCCTCGCGGCCGCCCTGTAGGACGGTGGGGCTGCCGAACGACCGGGGCGCGGCACCTCCGAGGGTGCCGCGCCCCGGTCGTTCTGTGCTCGAACCGCCACGGCTGGCGCCCGGGCCGGAGCGGGCGCAGATGTACCGGGCCCATTCGCCGGTCACCTTGTGGAAACCGCGGTAACGGCCGTAGACCAGCCCGCTCCCCTGTCAGCGCTCACTGCGGCCTCTGAGCTGATCGCCCCGACGCTGGCTGACGCGCCGACCACACCTTCGCCGGTCGGCTGGGCGAAAGCAGCGATTGGGGCTCGCTCTGGAGATCGTCAAGCGCGGCGACGACGCCCCGGGGTTCGTGGTGCTGCCCAGACGCTGGGTGGTGGAACGCACGCTGAGCTGGCTGATGCGCTCGCGGCGCCTGGTGCGCGACTACGAGTCGCTGCCCGCCGTGCATGAGCAGATGGTGCTGTGGTCGATGACGATGCTCATGAGCCGCCGGCCGGCCCGGCGGCGAGCGTGAACCGTCCCGGGGTGGGTTCGGGCCTTCACCCGTGAAGGCCCGGACCCGCGCTCGAGGGTGTCATACAGCACGGTCCGGTTCGCGGAACGGTTGTGGATCCGCAGCACGCGATGCCCACGTGGCGTCCCGGCTCCCCCCGGACACATACGCGCCGAATACAGAGGTGTCGAGATCCTTGAGGGACTCCAGTACCAGAGTGGCAATCGCAAAGCGAGGATCGCAGCGATCAGCGGCCTCGGGCACGGCGACGACCGTCATCCGGGCTGACACGCCGGCGAGGACGCCGTTGAGCGAGTCCTCGATCACAACGCATTCGTCGGGTGACGCGCCGAGGGCGGCGGCTGCGCGGAGATAAGCGCCCGAGTGGGGCTTGCCGTGTTCGTCGTCCTCGGCCGAAAACACGGCATCGAAAGATCGGTCAAGGCCGGTGCTCGCGAGCGCATGCCGAATCACCGACTCCGGCGAGGATGACACGACGGCCATCGCCCTCGATGCACGCGCGCACGCCGCGACGGCGTGTTCGGCACCGGGTTTCAGCGCCACTGCCTCCAGCCCACGGCACACGGCGGCCACGATCTGCTGCTCGACGTCGTCGGGGTCGGCTTGAATGGTGGCCCGATCGAACCAGTAGGCCACCATGTCCCTTTGCCGCAGCCCGCGCGTCGCCGCCTGCATCTCCGCTGTGAGGTGCAGGCCGAGCGGACCGAACACCTCACGCTTTGCCGCGTCCCAGATCGGCTCGGAGTCGATCAGAAGGCCGTCCAGGTCGAACAGGACAATCGGTTGCATCGCTTGCTCTTTCGTTGGCGATCCCGCGAGGACGAGACCGATTCGCTGCCCCGCCGTGCATGAGCAGATGGTGCTGTGGTCGATGACGATACTCATGAGCCGCCGGCCGGCCCGGCGGCGAGCGTGAACCGTCCCGGGGTGGGCTCGTCGGCCCAGCCCCGGTCGGCCGACCGCTTCATCCTCGACCGAACTCCTTCCACACGTGCCGGAACCGGCTCCAGTCCGAGTACCGCAGTGATCTCCTGACAGGACATCACCGGCTTCCCGCCGGATGCTTGTTCGGTGAGCGTGGCGTGGATGCGCCGGCAGTGGGGAGCGAGCGCGTCCGTGGAAAGCGCGGGACGCCACACCGGGACGATCGAGCCCGATCGCGCGGCCCTCGGTAGGGGAACCTCGGCGGGCGCGTTCGTCGCGGGCTCCGACCCGGAAGGCTCACCGGATCCCGGGCCGGCTTCACCTGCCTGTGCGGGTCGCGGCCCGGACAGAACCTCGCCAACGCGCTGCCGGGCGATCAGCCGCTCGTGCCAGTCCGTCTCCGCTTCGGCGAGCTCAGCGAGTACCCGGTCCGCGACCTCCCGAAGCTCCTCCACGCGCTCACGCGCGGCCAGCTCCCGCTCCTCCAGGAGACCCACCGCCGACGCCATCCCGGCACCTCCACCAACGAGACAACCCAACGGCCCGAGCATGCCTCACCATGCTGGCATCATGCCTGAACTGCGGAAACCCGCCGATCAAGTTCGGTACGACAATGGCTTCTCAGGTCAGGCATCCGATCGACGAGCTCTCGCACGCGCCCGCGTCGTTGCGCAAGACCTGACTGTCGGCCACGCACCCGTGGTGCTTCTCGGGGCGTTGCGCACCCCGCAGCGCCCCCGCGGCGCTGGGTCCGTCCGGTGGACATGGGGCCGGCAGGACACGGCACCCGTGCGTGGGGTCGGCTGGTCAGCTGAGGTCGAACTGCCAGTACGCGGTGTCGCGGTACCCGGGCGACTTCGGGGCGACCTCCACCGTGACCGGCCCGCCCTCCCTGTCGGGCTTCACCCGTACCGGCACGGTGCGCTTCTGCTCCGTGCCGAGGGGCGGCGTGAGGGCGGTGACGGACGCGGCCCCGTCGAGGAAGGTCATGCCGGGGGCAGGGACGGGAGCGTGGCCGGCGCCGGGGGCGGCGGTGGGGGACGGGACGCCGGAGTCGAGGGCTTTCCCCGGGCGGACGACGACGGGGGCGGAGGCACCGGTCGTGCCGAGGCCGGTGTCGGGGGACGTCCCGCCCGGGCGCAGTTCCCTGCCGGTGCCGTTGTCGTAGGTGATCGTGAAGCTGTAGCTGTTGTCGGGTTCCCGGTGGGGCGGGCTCACGGTGATCCTCAGGCCGTCGTCGTAGCGGGCGGTCCCGCCGGCGCCCAAGGGCTCGACCACGGTTCCGGGACCTTTGACATACCCGTGCTGGGTCAGGGAGTCCTCAAACTCGGCCAGCACCATGGCTCCCACGACGACCAGGGCGGTGAGGAGCGCCACCGCGATCCCGCAACCGGTGGCCCAGCGCGGGTCGACGGAGGGCCGGGGGTGGGCGGGAGCCGCGTTCGTGTCCATGCTGATCACCGTAGGAAACGGCCGGTCGGAAGCGCATGGGCGAGCGTACTCAAGAGCCGCCTGAGTAGTGCCGAGGCGCCGCCGGCGGGGCGTCCATGCACTGTCTGAGCAATCCCCGCGAGCGCGGGGCCGACGTGAGGGCGACCGAGTCGGGGGTCCGGGTGGTCGAGCAAAGCGCTCGCGTCTCGGGTCCGAGAGGGCGCGAGGCGGCATGTCATCAGGCCGCCCAAGGCAGTCGCAGTGCCTCGATCTCAGGGTCGTTCAGCAGCGCTTCGACGAGAGCCGGGGGCCCGACGACCTTGGTGCCCCACAGGTCGTAGTCGGTGCACAGGACCCATGAGCGGTCCTCCGCCCAGAGGTTGGACGGGCTGAAGTCGGCCTCGGGATTCTCGTAGAGAATCCCGGCATCGCCGAGGCGGCCGGCCCTCACATGGAGGTTGTCGAAGTCGGCGGCCCTCAGCATCAGCGGGTTGTAGTAGGCCAGACAGGGAGTGTCCGGACCCGCGGGGCTGTGCTTGGTGAGGACGGCGATCAGCCGGTTCCAGGTCTCACGGTCCAGGCTCCCCTCAGTGGGCGGGACGATACCGAGCGGCCAGCTCCCCTTCTTCTTGGCCGAGGGGAAACAGCGGTGGGACGGCAGCTGCCCCTCAGGTACGACGGGATCGCCGGTGCGCCGGGCGAGTTCCGTCCAGCGCAGCCGCCGCCAGCCGCGGCCGGGGTACTCGGCCCGGCCCAGCCCGCCTCCCGTGGCGATGCCCACTTCGAGGTCGATGCCCGCCAAGGTGACGGGCTGGATGCTCCCCTCCGCCAGACGCGCCTGGCGGTACTCGTGGTACGACACCTGGGCCGGCCCCTGCTCGTGCTCGTACATGGCGTTGAGCACCCAGACGGCATCGGGCATCGCGGGTGGCATGAACCCGGTCACACCATCGCCGCACAGCTCCAGCAACCAGTCGGTCGCATCGGACGGCGCGAGCGGCCACAGGCCTGACAGCAGGTTCGATTCCTCGGTCATGCGTTCATGATCCCAGTCGCGGCCACGGCCCCAAGGGGCCGGCACCATGCAGCCGCCCCGCTGTGCGGGCACGTTCCCGTGCACCTGGCCGGGTAGCCCGGGAGGTGTGCCCCGACACCAGTGTCCGTGACAGTCCTGGGTTCAGCATTGATCCCCGGACCGCACTCTCCGGGACGGGCGGCCGCATTGAGCTTGCGCCATCCTGAACGGGCTGGTCAGGGTGCTGGTATGACGGTGTTCGTGAGTGCTCCTGCTGTTGGTGGCGGGTGTCCCGTGGCTGGATCGTCTGTCAGCGGCTCGTTCCCGCGGCCCGGGTGACCTTCTTCAGGCCTCGCGCCGGCGCCGCAGGAGGCCCGGCTGGGCGGCCGGTCGGTGCTGCTGAGCCTGCCCCTACCGTCTGCCCCTACCGTCTGGCCCCTACCGTCTGCGTGGCACGAGTCCGGTTTCGAAGGCGATGATCGCCAGCTGGACGCGGTCCCGAGCCTCGAGCTTGGCGAACAGACGCGCGACATGGGTCTTCGCGGTCGCCGCGCTGATCACCAGTCGCTCGGCTATCTCAGGGTTCGACAGTCCCTGTCCGACCAGTGCCAGCACCTCGCGCTCCCGGTCGGTGATCCCCGCGAGGGGACTCGGGTCCGCGGCGGGCCCGGCGTCCGGTTCGGGGGCCGCGGGGCCGGACGTTCCGGCGAAGTCCGCGATCAGCCGTCGGGTCACGCTCGGCGCGATCAGCGCGTCGCCCGCGGCCACCACGCGGATCGCTTCCAGGATCGCGTCCAGGGCCATGCTCTTGAGCAGGAATCCGCTGGCCCCGGCGCGCAGTGCGCCGTAGACGTACTCGTCGTCGTCGAAGGTCGTCAGCACCAGGACCTTGGGCGGGTCCGGCTCGGCGGTGGCCTGTCGGGTCGCCTCGATCCCGTCCATGCCCGGCATCCGGATGTCCATCACCACGACGTCCGGCCGCAGTTCACGCACCAGGCGCACCGCCTCGCCGCCGTCGCCGGCCTGGCCGACCACCTCCAGGTCGTCGGTGTCGCCGATCAGGATCCCGAGCCCGACCAGCATCAGTGGCTGGTCGTCGACCAGCAGCACCCGCACGCTCATGCCGGGAGCCTCGCCGTCACCAGGAATCCGCCCTCCGGACGCCGGCCGGCGCTGAACTGGCCGGACAGCAATGTCACCCGCTCGCGCATGCCGAGCAGGCCGAAGCCGCTGCCGCCGGCTCCCGCCGCGAACTTCGGACGGCCCGGACCGCCGGGGCCGTCGTCCCCGTCGTCCACCACCTCGATCCTCACTTCTGTCGGCTCGTAACCGATCGCGACCCGGCAGGTCCGCGCCCCGGAATGCCGCACCACGTTCGTCACCGACTCCTGGATGATCCGGAACGCCGACAGTTCGATCTCCGGCGGCAGTGGACGCCGCTCGCCCCGCCAGGTCACATGGACCCGCACCCCGGCGCCGGCCGTGCGTTCGGCGAGCTGCGGGACGTCGGCCAGGCTGCCGGCCGGCGCCAGCGGAGCGGCCTGCGGCATGGCGTCGTCGGGCTCGGCGCGGCGGAGCGCCCCGAGCATGCGCTGCAGCTCCAGCAGCGTCTCCCGGCTGGTGGTCTCGATGCCGGTCAGCGCCTGCCGCGTCTGCTCGGGCTTGGTCTCCACGACCCGCGCCGCCGCTCCCGACAGCACCGTGATGATCCCGATGCTGTGCGCGACGCTGTCGTGCAGCTCGCGGGCGATCCGCAGCCGCTCGGCCATGACGGCGCGGGCCTCGGTCTGCTCGTGCAGGGCTTCGAGGTATTCACGGCGTTTGCGGTACACCCCTCCGAAGACCCACGCGACCGCGAACCACAACGCGAACTGCCCGGCCCACTGGGACGCGTCGCCGACGGTCTGCTCGCGGCCGTGGAGGTCGTTGAAGAACGCGGCCGCGACGGCCGCGACGGAGCCGACGGCGGCAACCTTCGGCCGCCGGACGGCGAGGTACCAGCCCAAGCCGACGAGCAGGACGAACACGATCGAGGGCCGCGCGCCGAAGGCGTCGCCGAGGACCGCTTCACCCAGGACCGCCGCGAAGACCGCCGCTGGCAGACGGCGCACCAGCAGAACCGGCAGGGCGAGCACGATGCAGAGACCGAGCATCTGGAAGGGCTCGATGTCGGGGAACCGGAACAGGCCGTCGTAGTGCGCCCAATCAGTGGGCAGCATCGTCAAGGCGAGAGTCAGCGCGTACAAGCAGGCGGTGGCCAGCACCACGGCCTGTGACATCAGCCAGGTCACGCGTTTCGATGTCGACAGACGCTGGAGAAGCTGTTCCATACGAAGATCGTATTCAGTGGCGTCGGCTCTGCGCGTCGCCCCGGGGATGTACGCCGGATACGCCCCCGAGCCGATGGCTTGGAAGAGGTGACATCCGCCGGCCGACGCGGTGGATCGTGGTCCGTTCCTAGGTTCGTGGTCATGACGAATGCACCGATGATCGATCTTCGCGGCACGACGAAGAAGTACGACGACGGCCCGCCCGCACTGGCCGGCGTCACCCTGTCCGTGGCGGCTGGTGAGTGCGTGGCGATCCTCGGCCATTCCGGCAGTGGCAAGTCCACGCTGCTGAACCTGATCGCGGGTCTGGACAAGCCTTCCAGCGGCACCGTGACCGTCGACGGCATCCGCGTCGACCAGCTCGGCGAGGCCGGTTCGGCGAAGTACCGCCGGGCCTCCATCGGCATGGTCTTCCAGTTCTTCAACCTGCTGGACGACCTGACCGTGTTGGACAACGTCATGGTTCCGGCGCAGCTGGCCGGGATGGGCAAGGGCGAGGCGAAGCGGCGGGCCGTCGAGCTGCTCGACTCGCTGGGCATCGACCGGCACGCCAAGGCCTATCCGCAGCGGCTGTCCGGCGGGGAACGGCAGCGGGTGGCGGTGGCCAGGGCCCTGATGAACGAGCCGGCGCTGCTGCTGGCCGACGAGCCGACCGGCGCTCTGGACTCGGCCTCGGCCGAGGACGTGCGCGAGCTGCTGCTGGACCTGAACAGCGACGGCCAGACCATCCTGCTGGTCACCCACGACGTGCAGCTGGCCGCGAGCACCGCGCGCCGCACGATCGAGTTGGTGGACGGCGCGGTCGAGCGGGACGTCGTCAACGACGGCAGCGGCGCCGGCCCGGCCGCCCGCACACCGCTGACCCGTCCGGCGGGAGAGGTCCGATGACACTGCGCAAGCCGCCGATGCCCCGGCGCGTCCTCGAGGTCGGTTTCCGGGCCGTGGCCCGCCTGCTGCCGGCGGTGAGCCGGTGAGCGCCCTGGGCAAGGTCGTACGTTCCGGCGTGGGCCGCCGTCGGGTCCAGTCCCTCGTCCTGGCCCTGACGACGTTCGCCGCGGTGACGTCCTCCGTGCTCTCCCTCGGGCTGCTGACTGTCGTTCAGGCCCCGTTCGAGCACGCTTTCCGGGCTCGGAACGGGGCGCACCTGGCGGTCCAGTTCGACGGCTCGAAGGTCACGGCCGCGCAGGCCGCCGCCACCGCTCACGCCGCCGGCGTCACCGAGGCGGCCGGGCCCTACCCGGTCGCCGCCGCCCTGGACACGACGATCGGCACGGACTGCTCCGAGCAGGACTGGGCCGGTCACGACAACGGTCCGATCACCGTCACCACCCGGCCCGACCCGGGCAGCACCTCCGGGATGGACCAGCTGGCGCTGACCCGGGGGCGCTGGCCGACGAGCCCGGACGAGATCGCCCTGCCGTGGCAGCACTACGCCGCCGACTGCTTCGGCGATTCGGTGGTGTTCTCCTCCCTGCCGGGCAGGCCGTCGTTCAAGGTCGTCGGCTTCGCCGGCTCGGTGACCGACAGCGCGACCGGCTTCGCCACCGCCGACGGTTTCGCGCGGCTCACCGCTGCCGGCGCCACGTCCGACGTCCAGATGCTCTACCGGTTCGCCAAGGCCGGGACCGCCGCCGACATCGCCACCGGCAAGCAGGCGGTGGCCGCCGCCGCGCCGGCCGGCGCGATCGAGAGCGGACAGTCGTACCTGACCGCGGAGCAGCAGGCGACCGGCAACGCCAAGGCCTACGTGCCGTTCCTGATCGCCTTCGGGATCCTCGGGCTGTTCATGTCGGTGCTGATCATCTCGATCGTGGTCAGCGGGGCTGTGGCCTCGGGAATCCGGCGCATCGGGATTCTGAAGTCGTTGGGCTTCACCCCTTCGCAGGTGGCCCGCGCCTACACCGCGCAGGCCGTGATCCCGGCGACACTCGGCGTGGTGCTCGGCACGGTCTTCGGCAACCTCCTGGCCGTGCCGATCCTGGACGGGGCCACCAAGCAGCTCGGCGCGGCCAGTGCCACGATCCCGTTGTGGGTCAGCGCCGTGGTGCCGCTGGGCACCCTGCTGATCGTCGGCGTCACGGCTTTGATCCCGGCACTGCGGGCCGGCCGGATGCCGACGGTACGGGCCCTGGTCGTCGGCCGCGCCCCCAGGGCCGGGGGCGGTCGGGCGGCGCAGCGTCTGGCCTCGCGGCTGCCGCTGCCCCGGGCCGTGTCGCTGGGGCTGGCCCAGCCGTTCGCCCGGCCGGCCCGGGCCGTCCTGGTCGGTGCGGCGGTGCTGTTCGGCGTGGTGAGTGTCACGTTCGCGGTGGGGCTGGAGTCCGGGTTCAACAAGTACCTGGACGCCAGCACCTCGGGCTTCAACGTCGCGTCGGAGTTCGTGATCCCCACGGCCGACGTGGGCGTGCCCTGGGGTCGCTACGGCCCCGACGACCCGCGCACCCCGCACCTGGACGCCGCCGGGGTGGCCGCCGCGCTCGCCGGGATCCCGGGCACGAAGACCGCGTTCGGCTGGGGCGAGAGCGGCGCGACCATGGTCGGCGCCCCGCCCGGCGGCGAACCGCCGAAGGTGTTCACGGTCACCGGCGACTTCTCCTGGACGCACCTGGAGCTGCTGTCCGGCCGCTGGTACGCGGCGCCCGGCGAGGCCGTGGTCGGTGACAAGCTGGCCACGGCGGTGGGGATCCACGTCGGTGACGACGTCACCGTGGTGCAGCAGAACAGGCAGCTGTCGCTGAAGGTCGTCGGGATCAACTTCGACACCAACCAGGGCGACTACACGGTCATGACGGATGCGGCCACCTTCACCGCCGCCGGTCTGACCCCGCACATCGACATGTTCAACGTCGAGCTGGCCGACAACGTCGACGGATCGGACTGGTCCACCTCGGCCGCCGCCGCGCTGACCCCGCTGAACGCCTCGGTCCAGCCGAGCTCGGGCGGGGGCAAGAACATCATTGTGATCACCATGGGCGCCCTGGTGGCCACGCTCACGCTGATGATGATCGCGGTCGCCGCGCTCGGGGTGCTGAGCACGGTGGT
Organism: Kitasatospora sp. NPDC058063; assembly: GCF_042885395.1. Lineage (NCBI taxonomy): Bacteria > Bacillati > Actinomycetota > Actinomycetes > Kitasatosporales > Streptomycetaceae > Kitasatospora > Kitasatospora sp. NPDC058063. The sequence goes on along the minus strand of NZ_JBHVSD010000014.1, from coordinate 185,515 downwards.
GCAGGACACCCGGGAACGGGTCCATGACCTGGGGATCCTCAAGGCCCTCGGGATGACACCCAAGCAGACCGTCGCGATGGTCCTGACCTCGGTTTCCCTCACCGGCCTGATCGCCGGGCTGATCGGGGTCCCGCTCGGGGTCGCGGTGGAGAAGGCGACGCTGACCCCGATGGGGAACGCGATCGGCCGGCACCTGCCGCCGAGCGTGTCCCACGTCTACCCCACCGGGCTGCTCATCCCCCTGCTGGCCGGCGGGATCGTGATCGCCCTGCTCGGGGCACTGCTGCCGGCCTACAGGGCGGCCCGGTCGCGGACCGCCACCGCGCTGCGGACCGAGTAGGACCGAGGGCGCGGCGCCCTGCGGATGCAGGCCCCGTCCGGGGCACCGCTGCCCTGTCGGGACGGTGGAGGCGCCGCCCCGCAGGATTCCCCGGGTTCCCCGGGTCGTGATCCTCCCTGCGAAGCCGAGGACACCGACGGCCCTCCCTCGCTGGACCCCGCCCGGTGAACGCCCCGGCGTCGTACCTCGGAGCCCGGACGGGCGGGCCCGGCGCCAAGGCGTTCACCGGGCGTAGTCGACCTCGGGGAAGCCGGGGGAGGGACCGTCGAGCAGCCGCCCCCGGTCGCGGAGGTGGAGGTCGAAGAAGGCTCGCGGGTAGGCGCGTTGGAACGCCTGTGCCCGATGCCCGGGAATCGTCCCGACCTCTTGCTCCAGATCGGGCGGTGACATGCCCAGGAGAGGGGCGAGCAGCGGCAGGATCAGCACATCGTCGCCGAACGACAGGTGCGCGGCTCCCCGTACGGTCAGATGCAGGCGCCAGCCGCGCAGATGCGACCAGAACGCGCGCAGGGCGGGGTTGCTCTCCATGCCGCCCTTGCCCAGGGTGTCCACGACCAGGAACGGACGGTCGAGCCCGGCGTCCACCACCGGGCCCGCCGCGCCCCCGTCCAGGCTCGCTCCCGCCGTGATCCGCCCGTCGGTGAGCATCGTCGCGGCGGTGGTGGCGCCGCCCAGGGAGTGACCGAGCATCCCGACGCGCCGCAGGTCGAGAGCCCCGCGCAGGCCTGTGGGCAGCGGGGTGCGGCAGACGCCGGGGTGGCCACCCGAGCGGAGGACGGCGAGCCGGTCCAGGACGAACCGGATGTCGGCGGTACGGACCGCGAGGGCCTTGGCGTAGTCGCTGATCCCGCCCTGCGGATTCGTCTCGACGCGTCCACCGGGGAAGGCGACCGCCGCCGCGTCGTAGGTGTGGTCGACGGTGACCACCAGGAAGCCGTGACTGGCGAGGTCTTCCACGACGCCGGTGCCGAACGACCGTGACGCGTTGGCGCCGGGAGAGTAGAGCACGACGGGCAGGGGGCCCGGCGGGCCGCCGACGGGAGCCCCCTCGTGGCCGTGGGTGCCTCCCAGTCGTACCCGGCCGGGAGGCAGGCCGAGGAGGCTCAGGTACCGGTCGGCCGCCGCCGGAGGCATCCAGGGAACGGTGGGGCGGTCCGCGCGGCCGCGGGCGGGGTACCAGATGCTGATCATCAGCTCACGGCAGGGGCGGGAGGGCACCCAGGGGTCCGGCCGCGCGGTGTCGGCCAGGTGCAGCGCGATCGTACCCAGCGGGTACGGTCCGTTCGGGGCGGGCAGCTGGAACCGCACGGGTTGCTCCTGCGCCGGTCGCGCGACGGCCACCGGCGCGAGCGGACCGAGGGTCATGGCGGCGGCCAGTCCGGCGCACGAGGACAGCAGTGTTCTCCGATTCATGACTCCACTGTTTCGTCCGACGGGCCCGGCGGCTTCGCCCCCGGGAAGGAACCCGGTGTCAGCCCAGGAGGGTACGACGGGCATCGGCCGCGCGGATGACTCAGCCCGTGAGATGACGTCCTCCGGGCTGACTGGCCCCGGGCCCCCGCTTGGATAGCGTGGTCGGCATGGGCGACGGGGAGTCACGGCCGCTGGTGGCCGGACGTCTGCGGGACGGACAGTGGCACGGCGTGGACACGGTCGCGGCCGTGCTCCTCGCCCTGGCGTTCGGCGCGAGCGAGACGCTGAGCGGTGGCTGGGGCGCGGGAGCCGTGGCGGCGCTGGTCTGGCTGCCGATCGCGGTACGGCGCAGATGGTCCGTCCGGGTTCTGTACACGGTCCTGGCCGGAGCGGTCCTCGCCATGGCGTTCACCGGATGGGAGGAGTCCTGGGTCCCCGTCGGGGCCGCCCTGTACACGGTGGCGGCGCAGGAACCGCGGCGCCGGTCCGTGACGGCGCTCGGCTGCTCGCTGGGCGCCGTCGCGGCGGCCATGGCCCTCGTACCGCGACCGGTCCCGGCCTCCGGGGTCGCGTGGGGCATCGTCTTCGCCTCCTTCATGATGACCCTGCCCTGGCTGGTGGGCACCGCGCTGAGAGAGCAGCGGTCGTACGCGGAACTCGCCGCCCGGCAGGCCGTGACGGAGGAGCGCCTGCGGATCGCCCGCGAGCTCCACGACGTGGTGGCCCATCATCTGACTGTCATCGCGGTACGGGCCGAGGTGGCCCGTGCGGTGGCCTCCACCAACCCGCAGGAGGCCGAGCGGACCCTCGCACTGGTCGGGACAGCGGGCCGGACGGCGCTCACCGAGATGCGCCGCATGCTCGGCGTTCTGCGATCACCCGGTGACGGAGCCGAGTCGGGGACCGCCCCCGGTCTGGCCGACCTGCCCGCACTCGCGGACGGCGCCGGCCCGCGCGTGGAGCTGTCCGTCGACCCGGATCCACCGCTCCCCCCGGGGGTGGAACTGGCGGTCTACCGGATCGTTCAGGAAGCCCTCACCAATGTCGTCAAGCACGCGGGATCGGCGGACTGCCGGGTGAACCTCTCCCGGACGGGCCCCGAGGCCGTCGAGATCGAGGTCGTCAACGACGCGCCGTCCCGGCTCCCGTCCCGGTTCCCGCCCCGGTTCCCGCCCGGGCGTCCTGGCGGCGGGCACGGACTCGTCGGGATGCGGGAGCGGGCGGCCATGTGCGGCGGGACCCTCTCCGCCGGCCCCCTGGCGACGGGCGGATTCCGGGTGCACGCGCGGCTGCCCTGCGGATCGGAGACAGCACGGTGAACCGGCCGGTCCGGGTCCTCATCGCCGATGACCAGGCGCTGTTGCGGGCGGGCTTCCGCCTGCTCATCGAGAACGCGCCCGACCTCACCGTCGCAGGCGAGGCCGTCAGCGGCGAGCAGGCCGTCGAACTCGCCCTGCGGCTGCGGCCCGACGTCGTGCTGATGGACATCCGGATGCCGGGCACGGACGGTCTGGAGGCCACCCGGCGCATCTGCGCGGACCCGGACGCCGCCGGCACCCGGGTGCTGGTCCTCACCACGTTCGACCTGGACGAGTACGTGTACGCGGCACTCCGCGGCGGAGCCAGCGGATTCCTCCTGAAGGACATCCTCCCCGCCGACCTGCTGACAGCCTTGCGGGTGGTCGCCGCCGGCGACGCCCTGCTCGCGCCCACGGTCACCCGCCGTCTGATCCGCGAGTTCGCCGGACGCCACGAGCCGCGCCCGCGACTCACCCGGGAGCTGGCGGGCCTGACCCCACGGGAACGGGAAGTGCTCCGATTGGTGGCCCGGGGACTGCCCAACCGCGCGATCGCCGAGCATCTGGGGCTGAGCATCGCGACCGTCAAGACACATGTCCGGCGGCTGCTGGCCAAGCTCCACGCCCATGACCGGGCCCAGATGGTCGTCATCGCCTATGAGACAGGCGTGGTCACCGCAGGCGGGAACCCCCCGTCCGCGGGCTGACGCCTCACCGGCCGGGACGGTGTACCTGCGGACTCCCCCGGCGGTGGGTCGTGCCGACCCCGCGCGGTTCCGTGTGCGGCGGTCCTCGACCTCGGTGCGGCGCTCGGCCGGTCCGGCCGCGACGACGCGTTCGACCAGCCGGCCGGGGTTGGTGCCGCTCTCGCGACGGCCCGGGCAGTGATCCGGACACCGAATCGCCGCCATGCGGAACCTGGGAGCCGATCGGCATCAAAGCCTTCGATCAGCAGGCGATTTCTTGAACAGAACGTTAAATACAAGGCCCTGCCCCGTATTTGGGTGTAGGCTCTGAAGCACAGAGGGTGGTCCGAAGGGCCGGCATGACGATGATGCCGACGAATCACCCCGGACAGGGGGAGCACCATGATCTACAACATCGAGGTCGCGCGGGCCACGATCGACGAGCGTCTGCGGGAGGCCGAGAAGTACCGCCTCACGCGCGCGCTCCGGCTCAAGAGCCGCGCCGAGCGCACCACCCGACGCGCACACCGGGCCCTGGCAGGTCTGATCGGCCCGGCCGTATGAGCATCACCCTCGACGGGCCGCCACCGCAGCACCGGTGACGGCCCGTCCGCCATCTGCAAAGTGAACCGGCCCCCGGGCGGTCTTCCACGGCACCGGAGCATGTGGGGCGAGCATGTCGTCGAACTACAACTCCAGACCGCTGATCCCGGAGATCACGGTCGAGGGCGATCGGGCCGGGCGGATCCGTAGGCGGCAGACCGTCGGCGAGCTGCTGGCGCTGGAGGTGGGGCTGCCGGAGGACTTTTTCTCCCGGGACCGATGAGTTCGGGTGGCGCCGGCGGTCAAACCTGAGAAAGCAACGACAGCCGACCAGGGAGACCTGAAATGTCCAGCACCGCCACCACCACGACCACCGCCACCGCCACCGCCGCGAAGTCCGGCACGGCCGTGGTCCGGGTGGCCTGGACGCTGCGGGTCCTGCTCGCGCTCTTCTTCGCCCTGGCCAGCGCGCTGCCCAAGCTGCTCGCGCTCCCCGCCGCCACGACCGTTTTCGACGCCATCGGGGCAGGCCACTGGTTCATGTACCTGACCGGACTCGTGGAACTGGCCGGAGCGGTCGGCCTGCTGGTCCGCCGGCTGGCCGGGCCGGCCGCGATCGCGCTGATCATCTTCCTGGCGTTCGCGTTCATCACCCAGCTCACCGCCATGCACGGCGAGAACGCCGGGACCCCGTTCATCTTCATGGTGCCGCTGGCCGTCATCGCCTGGAACCGGCGCGCCGAGACGGCCGAGCTGCTCGGCCGCTCGCGCTGACCTGGTGCCTGGGGGTCCGTCAGCAGAGGGCCGACGTCGCGGCGCCCTGTCTGGTCCGGCGGGTGGCCGCTCGTGCAGTGGACCGAGCGCGGGCGTACCGGTCAGGGGCTGCGCGGGCGGCTGGTGGGGATCGTGCTGGTGGACGAGGACACCGGTGCGCCGATCGGGGCGGCGCGGGCGCTGGTGCGCGGCGTTCTGCATGTCCTGGACGCTCTGTCGGGGTTCGCCGGGTCGGCCTTCCGGCCCTTCGCCAGGCAGCGCAGGGTGCGGGCGGAGGCGCGGTCGTAGTGGAGCGTCGGCATCGGCATCTCCTTCGTCGGGGCATGCAAAAGGGCCCGCCTCCCCGGTGGTGGGGAGACGGCCCTTGGTGCGGGGGGCGGGTGGACGCGTTGTTCGTCGGGCTCAATATTGCGGTTTCGTGCTTGCCCGGAAGCGGGATCCGGCTACGGCGAGCCGTCCTGAGCTTGCGAGCGACTCCACGCCACATCGCGGTGTCATTCCAGACATCCACCGACTCTTCTGACTCCCGAGTCACCGGCGGACCGCAGCATGGGGGCTCGGAAGCTCCCCTCGATCACCCCATCCCGTCCGTTGCCACTGCCGGAGAGAAGGTTGTCATGAGCGCATCTACCCGTACCAAGTTCGCCCGTTTCCTGGCCGTCCCCGCCCTTGCCATGGCGAGCACGATCCTCGCAACCGCGCCCGCGAGCGCCGGAGGACTCTCCATAGGCGTCAACGGCGCCACCGTCGCGGATGCCGGGCGGACACTGAACGTCTCCGTCAGCTACCGGTGCCTCCCGATATTCGAGTGGGTCAAGATCACCGTCCAGGCCACGCAATCCGCCGTATCGGGCGTCGGCTCGGTCCGGCTCCCCTGCACCGGCGGGGAGACCGTGACCATTCCGGTGGGCGTCACCTCGCCCGGTGACACGTGGATCAGGTCCTCGGTGAACGTGGTCGTGCACATCTACGACGCCGAGCTCGACCGCGGCGGGGCCGCCGCCACCGTCGTCGCCAACTGACCGGCGTCCACGGAAAACGAAACGGCCGGTCGATCCGAGGATCGACCGGCCGTCCCGGCTTGTCGGGGCCCGCCCTCCACCCGGGCACTTGTGCACCGGCAGCCCGGCCGTGTCATGCGCACCCGGTCGGCCCCTTGCCTCGGGCCACCCCGCCGGCCTTCGGCGGCAGGGCCTTCCTGCTGCGCCGCCCGAGATCGACCATGCCGTGGTCACCGCGCTGCTCCAGTTCCGGATGGCCACGACCGAGCAACTGCGCACACTCCACGTTCTCCCGGTCGACCTCGATCAGGAGCACCGGCACGTCCGCGCCGCGGTCGCGCAGCACCAGGTCGGTGAACAAGGAGCAGCAGCGCGGGATCGCGTGCTCGACCTCGGTGGAGAACGCGGCCAGGTGCCCGTAGCCGCCGCGGGCGGGAAAGCCAGCGCCTCCACACCGCCCTGGCCGCCGACGGGAGCGCCGTCGGCGTGCCCGGGCCGCGGGCCGGGACCGGGACCGGGACCGGGACGTGGTCGACGCCAGCGGCGGCCGTGGGGCACCCGGCATTCGGCCCATCGGGCCCGCCCTCCAAGGGCGACCCCTGCGCGTCCCTGTCACGGCACCGGCCCGAAATGGCTATGCACATGGTTATGAGAATCACCTGCCGCGCCGCTCTCGGCGTCCCGTTGATGACCGCCGCCGCCCTGCTCCTGCTCCTGCCCGCCGGCCCGGCCACCGCAGCCACCGGAAACCTCTACCTCAACAACGAAGAGGTCTACACGGACCCCTCCGGCTGCTACCCCCTGGAGGACTCCAGCATCGTCGACAACAACACCGACACGGCCGTGACCGTCTACTCGGGTCCGGACTGCAACGGAGAGGAGCTCGGCCGCATCAGCGCCGGTGACGACGAGATCACCACCGGCGCCCAGAGCCTCTTCATCCCCTGATTCCCCGCCCCGATCCCGCCATCAGCCCCGGACCGGCCCGGATCGTCTTTTCGCAGATGTAAACGGTTTGGCGTTGCCGTTCGACTTCTGGGCATGAGGCGTCAGGTAACCCAACTGCTCGGCTGGACCCCGGTGGTGCCCTTCGTGGCACTGGGCAGTCAGCCCTCGTGGATCGTGCTGGCCCTGCTCGGGGCTCTGGGGGTGGCGGCGCGGCAGCTGACCGAGTGGCAGCGCCGCCGCACCCTGGTCGCGCTGGTCGAACGGTCGCCGCTGGGCACCCTCGTGGAACAGGAGAGCGAAACGGGCGGACCAGGCATGCGGGTCCAGGTCGGCGTCCGGCCGACCTGGGGAGCACCGGACACGGACAAGCAGAGCCAGGGGGCCAAATGACCGAGACGGAGAACAGGCGAATCCCGACGGATGTCGCCGAAGCCGTCACCGTTCTCTTCCGGGCGGTGTATCGCGACGTGCTGGCCTCAACCATCCTTCTGGCCGGCCGGACGAACGCCGCCGACCTCGTCCAGCACGCCTTCCACGAAGCCGCGCTGCAATGGGACGAGGTCGGCACCCGCCCGCTGGACGGCCAGAAGGCGTGGCTCAGGACGGTGTGCCGCAACAAGCACATCGACGGCCTGCGCCGGGACGCGACCTTCAACAAGATCCGCATCGACGTCTGCGAGTTCTACACCACGGCCCCGCACGACCCGGCAGACGTCATCGTGGCCCGCACCGCGCTCGACCGCTGCTGGACGGCGATCCAGGCCATGCCCCCGGCCCAACGGGACGCCGTCCCCGCGCCGAGCGAGGCCTTCGTCCAGGAGGAACTGGACAAGCTGGTGGCCTGGATGAGCACGCCGGCCAGGCCCGCCGTCACTCCCCCGGTCGTGCCTCCCCCGGCGCAAGACATCAGGTTCCTGAACATCGCGGAAGCCGCCGCCCTGCTGCACGTTCCGAAGCTGACCGTCGACCGCCTCGTTCCGTCGGAGGCAACCAGGTCCCTGGCCCCGGTGTCACGGTGATGCGCGGCCTTGACCATGGCCGCGACGTCCAGCGGGCAGCTAAAGTCCGTCACTCCCACACGCCGGACAGGCCGCTCGTACCAGTCGGCTGCTGGGTGGTCACCCGTCAGCGACAGGCATGATCAAGGGCTCGGTGGCCCATCCACACCGCAACATCGCATACCCTCAGCGCGCTGACCGTCTCCGGCAGGTCCGCAGCCTGCCGGAGGTCGAGCAGCAGGCGGTGCAGGGAGCGGTCGTCCTCGCGCATCGCGGCATGCAGCGAAAGCCAGAACGGGCGCGGGCGGCCCAGCGCGCAACGCACCACCGTGTCGTAGACCGGAAGCAACTGCGGACGCTTACGGGCCAGGATCTTCCCCGCGATCACCCAGCCCAGCCCGTGCTGGGACTCCAAAAGCCGCCACGCCTGACCCGCCGGCGAACCGTCGGCCACCGTGGCGGCGTCAACGTGCGCCAGGTCCACGCCAGCCGGGATCGCGGACAGCAGGTCAGCCAGTTCGTCGCCGAGCGGGCCCTCCAGCATGCCCAGCTTCAGCTCGACCGGGATGGACACCGAGAGGGTTTCCACCGCGATCAAGTCCTCCGCCGTGATCCGACCGGCGATCTCCGGGCGATCTCCGCCACCGGCCAGATGCTCGAACCGGCTCCCCGTGAATGGAGCCGCATCAGGCGGCAGGCCAATCCCGTAGTAGCGGCGTAGGTCTCCGACGACACGCTCGGCATCGACCAGCGCGCGCAGCCGCTTCCCCAACAGTGACACCGGGGCCCCGGCCGTCTTGGCGGGAGAGAACATGGGTACTCCGTCCGACGCTGCGGTGCTGCAGGGCTGGGCGCACACCCTGAACATGGGCACCGGCCAGTATCGGGACGACTACGCCCACAACACAAGCCAGGGCGCCCCGGTGTACACCTACGCGCAGACCGGGCAGTCCAACCAGTGGTGGTGGGTGGCGAACAACGACGGCAGCACGGTCACCTTCTCCTCCTACGAGACCCAGCAGTCCGGCGGCCTCGACGCCTGGTGGTACCGCAACCTCACCCGCGACAGCGGCAACCGCGGCGTCCTCGGCCCCCAGCAGCGCTGGGGCGCCGGCATCGGCTTCGGCACGCTGCCCGGTGAGGAGCGCCGGTGGTACGCGGACGGTGACGCCGGGACGTACATCCACTCCAACGCCTGGAACGGCGACTGCCTGACCGCCCATGCTGGAAGCCAGGTGACGATCGAGGGCTGCCGTGGTGGTGCAGACAGCATGCCTGGGCGGGCAGTGCCCGCCTGCGCCTGGCCCACTGGCGGCCCTCTCAGGTGCCCTTCCGCCACTGGGCCGATCACGTCGGCGTGCAGATCACCGGCCCGGTCGACATCCGCCGGATGCGCAAGAGCGTCAAGGTCGAGAAGGCGGGACGACGACCACCAGGAGACCTTCCGCGGTCACTACGCCCAGGACACCACCCTGCGCGTCATCTCCGGACGCGTGATCGCCCAGGCCCAGCAGCACTGGCTCGACCAGGCCCGCCCCGTACGACTCCCCTTTCAGCACCACCGGGTCGCTGTGCGAGGTCGTGCCGCTGCGCTGCCTGGAGTGCCGCAACGCCTGGATCCTGCCCCTACCTGCCGCAGCTGCTGCTGTTAGCCGACCATCTGCAACGGGTCCGCCTGTGCGCCTGGCGCCCGCGCAGTTCGCCGCCCGCTGGGGCCGGTCCCGGCGCAAAAGCGACGTGGAGCTCCGATCCTGCTCTCCGGGGAGGGGAGGTCGGGCCTTTCGCCGGCCCCGGGTCAGCGGACGATGACGACCTTGCCCGCGACGGTGCGCGACTCGGCCAGGGCGAGCGCGGCCGCGGCCTCGTCGAGGGGGAACTCTGCGGCGACCTGGGCGGTGAGCGTGCCGTCGGCGAGCAGGGCCAGCACCTGGGTGAGGTCCTCGCGCAGCCGGGCCCGGAAGGCCGCGGGGCGGCGCCTGCCCGCCCACAGGTTGTAGAAGTGCGCGGAGCGCCCGTTGGGGAGCAGGTTCCACAACACCAACCGGGCGAACAGGTTCAGCACCGGGAGCCGCGAGTCGCCGGCCTCGTCCTTGGTGGCGGCGGTGCCGTAGGACACCAGGACCCCTCCGCGGCGCAGCAGTTGCCAGGACCGCGCCAGTCCGGCGCCGCCGACGTGGTCGAACACCGCGTCGACGCCGTCGGGTGCGAGTTCCCGGATGCGCTGGTAGGCGTCCGGGTCGCGGTAGTCGACCGGGGTCGCACCGAGGGCGCGGACGGTGTCGTGGTGGCGTGCGGAGGCCGTGCCGATCACCGTGATCCCGGCGTGCCGGGCCAGTTGGACGAGGGTCGAGCCGACGCCGCCGTTGGCGCCGAGCACGACGATCGTCGCGCCCCGGGCCACCTTCGCCGTCCGGTGCAGCATCTGCCAGGCCGTCACGCCGTTGACGACCACGGTCTCGGCGTCGGCAGCTGTCACGCCGTCCGGCACGGGGACGGCGTCCCCGGCGTCGATCAGCAGGTGGCTGGCCCAGGCGCCGGTCTTGGTGACGGCGGCGAAGCGGCGCCCGGTCATCGCCGGGTCGACGCCGGGGCCGGTCGCGACCACCGTGCCGACCACGTCGTAGCCGGGCACGAAGGGGAAGGGTGGCTGGTCGTAGTACTTGCCGCGGCGCATCTGCTGCTCGGCGAAGGAGACGCCGGTGGCGTCCATCCGCAGCAGGACCCGGCCGTCGGTCGGCGGCGGGAGGTCGCGGGTGCGCAGCCGGAGGCCGTCCGGCTCGACCTCGCCCGGCAGGACGACCTCGATGGCGCGGGTGATGACGGCGTCGTTCATGGCGTGCTCCGTTCGGCTCAGCATTGCTTACGGTCGTAACGTTACGCGCGTAAGCTCACGGCACACAAGGCCTGTCGGCTGTAAGTTTTCACCTGTAAGCTCACGGCATGGGAAACGAATCGAGCACACTGTCCGCCCGCCCCCGCAACCGCCGGGGGGAGGGTGCCCGTCTCCGCGAGGACATCGTGGCCGCCGCGGTCGAGCTGCTCGACGAGACCGGCAGCGAGAGCGCCGTCACCCTGCGGTCCGTCGCCCGCCGGGTCGGGATCGCCGCCCCCTCGATCTACCGCCACTTCCCCGACCAGCCGGCCATCATGCTGGCCGTGGTGCAGCAGGCCTTCGACCAGCTGGAAGCACAGCTCCGCGCCGCCGTGGACGCGGCCGGCGAGGACCCCCGGGCACGTCTGCTCGCCTTCTGCCACGCCTACCTGGGCTTCTCCGAGGACCACCCGGAGCGCTACCGCACCATGCTCGGCGGCGTCTGGGTGCCCGTGCTCCAGGACACCGCCGTGACGCAGGAGGACATGGCCACCCTCGGCATGGCGCCCCTGCACCTGCTCGCCGACGTCCTGGCCGAGTGCGCCGCCGCCGGCCTGGCCGCCACCGACGACCCCTGGGCGGACGCCGTCGCCCTGTGGCTGGGCCTGCACGGGCTGGCCCACCAGCGGGCGGTGACGATCGCCTTCCCCTGGCCCGAGGGAATCGCCGACCGGCTGATCTCCACGCTGGCGCACCTCAAGAGCCAAGGCCCGTCCGATCATTGATCATGCGGCGGCGAGTCGAGCCGAGCTCGCGGTTCGTCACCAGGAGCGCCCACGTATATCGCTGGCCGCCCCGGACGGGTCGGCCCTACGCTCCCGGGGTCAGGTGTTCCTCGAAGGGGTGGGCATGATTCGTAGTTCCACCGTCCGGGCCGTCAATGCGTTGACCGCGCGCTGGGCTGCCGCTCTACCGGAAGGCGGCACGGCCTTCACCACCGCCGGGGTGTGGCCGCTGCTGGCTCTGCTGGCAGACGGCGCAACCGCCGCCGTCCGTACGGAACTTGCCGATGCCATCGGCATCCCGGCAGACCGGGCTGCGGGCGAGGCGCGGAGCCTGCTGGCCGCGATCGATGCGATGCCCGGCGTGCAAGGGGCGCTCGGCCTGTGGACCCACGAAGCTCTGCCGATCGAGCGGAGCTGGCTTGCCGCGCTCCCCGAGCGCGTCCACGGACAGCTCACCGGCGACGCAGCCTCGGACCAGGCTCGACTCGACGCCTGGGCGGCGACGTGCACCGGCGGACAGATCCCGTCGATGCCGGTGACCGTCGGGAAGGACACCCCACTGGTGCTGGCCAGCGCCCTCACGGTCCGTACCGACTGGATCCGGCCGTTCGAATCCGGCGGCCTGGAGGCGGCGGCCGGCCCCTGGCGGGGCAGGGACATGGCCGGCCTGTTCCGGGTCACCGCACTCCTCGACCGCGTGGGAGTCACCCAGACCCCGACAGGTCCCGTCACCGTGCTCCACGTTCTCGGCGCCCAGGGAGTCGATGTCCACCTGTTCCTGGGGACGGAGGACGCCCAGCCAGGACATGTGCTGGCGGCAGCGGTGCGGACCCTCGACAACCGGAGGACAGTACTCCCGGGCGGTCAACTCCCCGACGGCGCTCCGGGCCCCGGGCTGACGGTCGAGCGTGTTCCCAGCCTCGACGGCGAATCGAAGCTGGTGGTGGAAACCGTGCCCTTCACCGTCACCGCCCGCCACGATCTGCTCGAGGACCCTGAGCTGTTCGGCCTCCGAACAGCAACGGACGGAACCCGAGGTCACTTCCCCGGCATCAGCGCCGAGCCGTTGGCGGTCGAGGCCGCCGCACAGACGGTGACTGCCACGTTCGGCGCCCGCGGCTTCCGTTCCGCGAGCGTCACTGCCCTGAGCGTGGCGGGCGTGGGGCTACCGCCGCGGTACCGCTATCGCGCCCGCATAATCAGCGCTCGATTCGACCGGCCGTTCGGCTTCCTCGCCGTCCACCGCACCTCACGGCTCGTCCTGAACGCCGGCTGGATCACCGAACCCGACGCCTTCGAGGAATCGTCCTGGGAATGATGAGCCCGTGAAGCAACGGACGGCACGGGGCAGCGTCGGACGGTCGGGTGCGGTGTGAAGGACGCCCGCCCGAAGCGGCACGAGTGCGGCGGTGTCGTGGCGGCGAAGGAGCTTGCTCGCCGACCGCTCCTCGGGGTCGTGGTGCCCGCCCGGCAGGTGGCCACCGCTGCGCAGCCGTTGCGCGAACGGCGCGGCCGGCGCCTCCGGCCTTGTGCCTCCCCGAGCAGCCGCGTGGATCCGACGCCACCATCTCGGACGACCGGCGCCACGAGGAGCGGACGCAACGCCGGCGGTGCCGCGTCGTGCGGCACCGCCGGGCGGGGCGAGGGGCCTGCGGCAACAGACGGGGCCTCGGGTGGTGCGTGGCGACCGTCCGGACCAAAGGACATGATCACCATGGCCATGCGCCGTCACACCTCGCGGAGGCCCGCCAGCGGGGCCGCGTTCTGCATCCACCTCCCCGGGAACCGCACGCTCGGCGTGCCCTGGATCCTCCCGACCGGCGTCGCGGTCGTCGTGCTCGTCGTCCTGGGCTACGACGTCCAGGCCGCCATCGCGGCGGTCCTCGCCACGGACGCGGTCGCTCGCGAGCTCGGCCAGTCCTCCTGACGGTCCGGTTCATCCGCCGTGGCGGTGCCGCACGCCTGCGGCACCGCCGCGCACCGTGAGGAGGTACGCCGTGCCACGTCGTGAGAACCCCATCGACCCGCACGCCCCGTACGCGGGGCTCGCCCTGCTGCTGCGCCGGGCCCGGGAGGAGGCGGGGCTGCCTCCCTACGAAGCCCTGGCGCATCGGACCGGTTTCTCCGTGTCGGCGCTCGCGCAGGCCGCCTCCGGCAGACGGCTGCCCAGTCTGACGGTGACCGTCGCCTACGGCACCGCCTGCGGCGGCGACCGGGAGTTCTGGGCCGCGCAGTGGAACGTCGCGCGCACTCGCCGTGCCGATGCCGGGTTCTCGGGTTCAGGCCCCGCACTGCCCCCTGACCCCAGCGGTTGCCGGACGGTGGGAGAGTTCGTGCAGTGCCTGCGCGAGCTGAAGGCCTGGGCCGGCGAGCCGTCGCTGGGGTGGGTCTCCCGGCACATGTCCAGGCATCTCGACACCCACGCGGGCCGAAGCACCGTGGGCGACGCGCTGAACCTGCGGCGCCGCAGCCTGCCGCGCCTTCCTCTGCTCGTCGGCTTCGTTCGGAGCTGCCTGCACTTCGCGGCCTCGTACGGGGGCCGTGGCGGCGGACCGGGCGTTCTCGAGTGGTACCGCGGTGCCTGGCACCGACTGCGGCGGGCGCTGTCCGAGGTGGCCCGGGAGGAGGGCGGGGGCCGCTCTGCGACGGCACCGGGCAAGGAGGCCGAGCTCGTCCGGTGGCGTCAGTCGAGGCCGCTCGTCCCCCTGGACTCCGGTCTCCCGGCCGAGGTCGTGACGCTCGCGGACACCCTTCGGGCAGTGGTCCGTTCACGGCAGTGCTCGATCCGCCAGGTCGCCGGGGCGGTCTTCGTCAGCCCCGCCACGATGTCCCGCTACCTGAACGGTCACCGGGTGCCGCCTCGGGATGTCGTCGACAACCTCGCGGCCTTCGCGGCTCCCGGCCCCGGCGACGGGACGGCCCTGCGCACGATGCTCCATGAGCTCCTCTGGAAGGCGCTGAACGCGACCGGCCCGAGGACGCCGCTGACCGTCGAGCTGGCGAAGCGGTTGAATGACACCCACAGCCGTATCGGGGCCCTGGACGCGGAGGTCACCAGGCTGAAGTCCGAGGTCACCGATCTGACGACGCTTCTCCAGCAGGCGTACGAGGACGCCCAGCGGCTCGGCGCAGCCAGGCGCGGTACATGGGGGAAGGCTCCGGTTTCGGTGCCGGTGCCCGTGCCGGTTCGCGGTGACGTGTTCGCCGGCCTCAGGGCTCAGGTCGCGCCGCAGCCGCGCAGGCTGGCGGTGCCGGTGCGCCGGCCGTCGGGGTCGGCGAGGGTGGCGAGGGTGGTCCGCACCGGGGCGCCGTCGTCGGGCTCGGCTGCGGCAAGGGGCTCACAGCCGGTGCCTGCGGTGGCAGGGAGCCGGTCTGCCGTTGCCCCGTAGGACGGTGGCCTGGCCTGTGACCAGGACGGTGCCAGAGGCCGTCGGTCGAGGCAGGTGTCCCGGCAGCCGGAGCCGAGGAGGCCCTTGAGCGCGCCCCCGCCGGGGCAGCCGAGCACGGTGGTTCCCCGGGGCGCCGGGTCTGCGACCGGCGACCGGCGACCGGCGGCCGGAGGGCAGTGCGCGGGGCAGCCGGCGACCAGGCGGCAGGCGGGCGGTCAGCGCCACGTCCGGCCGCTCGCCGCCACAGCCGGGCACGACGGCGTTCGTGCCGAGTTCGGACAGCACGAGCCGCACATCGTCCAGCACGGCGTCCTGCTGCCGGCCGTCCAGGCCGAGCGTCGGCAGCACCGACCTCGCCCAGCGCCGGACGGGCACCGATGTGGGCCCGCCCGGCGACGAGTTCAAGGCTGGCGATGGTGCTCATAGCGCCGTCCCGGTGGCCGAGCCGGAGCGGACTTCGAGGTCACTGCAGGATGCGCTCGCGTACCGGCCGGTGGAACGTGTCGGGCCTCAGTCCACGCACGGGATCCCGCCCGCCTTCACCGCCGGCCCCTGCATCGGCAGCCCCGCCGCCGGGTCGGCGGAGGGATCGCCGGCCGCGGTGGCCGAGGGGACGGCCGTCGGCGCGGGGGTGCGGGAGACGGCGAGGGTGAGCAGGATGCGCCCCGCGGGGACGGCCGACGAGAAGAAGGCGTTCACCCCGTAGCGGGCGGCGAGGCGTTGTGCGTCGGCCTTGGCCCCGGACCCGTAGGCGACGGTGGTGGCCCGGGTCCTGGCCGGGGCGTCGCCGATCCGGCCCGCCTGGTAGCCGAGTTCGGCCAGCGCCCTGGACTCGTTGGCCGCCGCGCCCGCCCCGGCGGCCGCGTTGACATCGACCACCGCCTTGGGCGCCGTGCTCGGGGTGGCGGAGGGCGACGGGGCCGGTTCGCCCGGCCCGTCCCCGGGCGGCGCGGCGGCCGGCGGGGCCGGCGCCGGCTCGTGGTTGAAGAGCTGCCGGACGATCTTCCTGATCAGGTCCGGGTTGACGGTGTTGACCTCCTGCCCGCCGACCGTCCTGAAGCCGCTGATCGGCAGGGTGTTGAACTCCACGTTGCCGCCGGTCAGGTTGGGCGCCTGCTGGGCGAAGTCGAGGATGTTCCACTCGTTGTCGATGACCACGTCCTTCTTCACCACCGCGAACAGCTTCTGCATCTGCCCGAGGTCGTTCAGGATGCCCTGCTGCTTGAGCTTGTACTCGACGGAGGAGAGGAACGCCTGCTGCCGGTGGGTGCGGTCGAGGTCGCCGTTGGTGAGGTGGTGGCGCTGGCGGACGAAGGAGAGTGCCTGCGCGGCGTTGAGGGAGCTGATCCCGGCCGGGAGCTTGAGGCCGGTGCCGCCGCCCTCGTGGGTGGCGGTCCGGGCGATGATCGGGTCGTCCACCGGGTGGTTGAGGCAGACCTGGATCGGCTCGACCGCCTTGGCGATGTCGTAGAAGCCGATCAGGTTCACCTCCGCGAAGTGGTCGATCGGGATGTCCAGGAGGCTCTGCACGGTCTGGATGGTGGCCGAGCGGCCGGCCTCGCGGCTCTGCCGCTCCAGCAGCGCCTTGGAGAGCCCCTTGCCGGCCAGCTTCTGCTCGGCGGCCTCCTTGGCGATGCCGTACGCCTCCTTGATCTTGTGCATCCTCCCGTCCGCGCCGACGGTCTGCACGTAGTCGTCGCGCGGGACGGAGAGCGCGGTGACCCTGCCGCCGTTGGCCGGGATGTGCAGCACGATCAGGGCGTTGGTGTTGTACCCGCCGATCCCGCTGGAGCCGGCGTGCAGTTCGTCCTCGACGAACTGCTTGGGCAGGTCGTTGCCGTCCATGTCCTTGCGGCTGTCCAGGCCGATCAGCAGCAGGTTGACGGACTTGTCGAGGTGCGGCGGGGCGTTCTTCTTGGCCTCGCTCAGCGCGGAGGACTTGACCATGCCGTCGTCCAGGCTGCGGTACTCGTACCAGGTGAAGCCGCTGGCGCCGAGCACGGCGACCGAGACGGTGCAGGCCAGGGTGCGCCCGGCGACGGTCAGCGGGGCGGCGGCGCGGCGCGCGGCCTGCCCGCGCTGACCTCGCTGACCTCGGCCGCCGGTACGGCTGTTGCCGCGCTCAGCCACGGCGGCCCCTTCCGACCGGGACGGCCGTCCGGCCGGTTCGTCGGCGCTGCTGTACCACCCGGCGGCGGGTCGGCACGGCGCGGACCGCGACCACGGCGAACGCCACCGCGACGGCCGCGGCCATCACCGGGAAGGCCCCGACCACCCAGCGCAGCGCGCCGGTGCCGAGGTTCTTCCCCTGGTACGTCCCGGGGTGCGCGAGGTACTCGACGCCCGAGGCGGTGAGCAGCACCACGACCGGTGCGGCCGTCACCACCCACCACCGGCCCGCCCGGCTGCACAGCAGTGCGGCGGCCGCCGTCCCGAGCACCGCGCCCACCGCGAAGAGGAGGCTGACGCCCGGTCCGTCGACCTCGTCCGCGACCGCCCCGAGCAGCGGCAGCCCGACCGCCGAGAGCACGGCCGCCGTCCCGCCGCGACGACGCGCCTGCTGGCGGCGGCGGGCCGCCCCGGGGCGCGGTGTCCGGGCCGCCCGGGGCGCCGCGGCGCCCGCGGGGCTCCCCGGACCGCCCGCACCGGCCGCCCGGGAGCGCTGCGCGGGCAGGGCGCGGTCCTCGGTGCGCGGTCCCGCGTCCTGGTACGGCGTTCTCGCCCGCTGACCGGCCATGCGCACTTCCCTCGATCGTTGCGGCCGCGGCGGAGCGATCGCGCCGCCGCGCGTGCCGGGACGCCTTCGGTCCTGGTGGCGTCCTGGTGGGGACCCCACCCTCTACATCGCTGTAGAAGATGGCCTGAGCATACGAACCCATTTCAGCAAAGTCATCCGCCGTCACCCGGCGGCGACGGACCGCCTGGTGGGCCGTCGTTAGGATGGTCACGATCCCCGCCACGTCGGCACACCATCAGGAACGCATCAGAGGAGCAGAGCGTCACCATGTTTGAGAGTCTGAAGAACCTCGCGGACAAGGCCACCGACCTCGCCCGCGAGCACGGCGACGTGATCGGGCAGGGCCTGGACAAGGTCGGCGACGCGATCGACGACCGCACGGACGGCAAGTACAGCGGGCAGATCGACACCGGCGTCGAGAAGGCGAAGGACTTCCTGCGCAACCTCGACGGCGACCAGAAGCCCGCCGAGTAACCTGCCGCAGGGAGCGATCAGCCGCACGGCGCTCGAACGGGCGCACGAGCGAACGGGGAGGGGCGGCAGCGGTGAGCGAGGAGAAGAAGGGGTCCGGCCGGGGACGCTGGCTGGTGATCGGCGTCGTGGTGGTGGCCGGACTGGGTCTCGTCCGCGGCAACGGCCACGACGGCGCGGCCTCCGCCGACCCCTCCCCGACCGCCGCCTCCGGCCCCTCCCCGGGCGCCGCGCCGTCGGCCGGCTCCTCCGCTCCGCCGTCGAAACCCTCGAAGCCCTCGGGCCGCTACGACCCGGCCGACTACGCGGCACCGGTCCGCCAGTACGCCGCCGAGGCCGGGGTCAACCCGCAGCTGCTGATGGCGATCCTCTACAACGAGGCGTACAAGCCGCACGACCCCGAACTCGAACGGGCCTGGCAGCGCGGCAAGCCGGACGCCTCGTTCGGCATCGCCAACATGCACCGGGCCGCCTTCGACGACACCAAGCCCGGCCGCCCGTTCGCCTCCCGGCAGTGGGAGGAGCTCCCGGACGACCGGAACCTGGCCGTCCAGGCGGCCGCCTGGCACCTGCACGACCTCGCCGCGCAGTTGCCCGCCCGCCCGGGCGTGCAGCTCACCCGGGACGAGCTGGTCGCCCTCGGCTACAACGCGGGCGCGGGCAACATGCTGGCCTTCGCCCGGGGCGTCAAGATCGGCTCCCAGGCGCAGTCCTACCTCGACCGGCTGCGCGACAACTGGTCGAAGTCCGGCGAGGCCGTGGCCTGACAGCCTCCGGCGGTCAGCTGACGCCGATCCGGGCGGACCAGACCCTCCGCCAGGCCAGCGCGTCGGCGACCCCCTCGGCGATGCCGCGCCGCGGCTGCCAGCCGAGCAGGTCCCGTGCGGTGTCCACGACGGCGTAGCAGCCGATCACGTCCCCGGGGCGCGGGCCCGCCTCCCGCACCTCCAGGCCGGTGCCGACGGCCTGCTCGAAGGCGGCGATCAGTTCCCGCACGGTGGTCCCGTCCCCGGTGCCGACGTTGATCACCCGGTAGCGGTCCGCCACGCCCGGGGCGATCACCTCGTCGAACCGGAGCAGCGCCGCGACGTGCGCCTCGGCGAGGTCCTGGACGTGGACGTAGTCGCGGATGCCGGAGCCGTCGCGGGTCGCCCAGTCGGTGCCGGTCACGGTGAACGGGGTGCCCGTGGTGTGCGCCTCGATCAGCTTGCCGAGGGCGTGGGTGGGCCGGAGGTCCTGGAGGCCGGTGCGCAGCTGCGGGTCGGCGCCGATCGGGTTGAAGTAGCGCAGGGCGATGACCCGCTGGCGCTCGGCGCCCTCGCCCCGGGTCCAGTCCTGGAGGACCTGCTCCATCATCTGCTTGGTGCGCGCGTACGGGCTCCCGGCGTCGACCGGGCTGCTCTCGTCGACCCGGGCGTCGGGGGTGGGGGCGTAGATCGAGGCGGAGCTGCTGAAGACGACCCGGGTGCAGCCGTGGCGCTGGAGGGCCTCCAGGAGTTCGACGGTCTTGGCGACGTTCTCCCGGTAGTAGTACAGCGGTTTGGCCACCGACTCCGGTACGACGATCTTCGCGGCGCAGTGCACGGTGGCGTCGATGTCGGGGTGCTCGGCGAAGATCCGGTCGAGCAGGGCCGCGTCGGCGATGTCGCCCCGGTAGAAGACCCGGTCCGCGACGAATTCGGTCCGGCCCCGGGACAGGTCGTCCAGCACGACCGGGGTGATCCCCCGGTCGAGCAGGGCGGAGGCGACGGTGCTGCCGATGAAACCCGCGCCGCCGGTGATCAGGACCTTCTTCATGCGCGGACGCTCCCTTGCGGTCGTCCGGGCGCCCGGTGGCGCCCGGTGACCGGAAGGGACGTCGGTTCGCACCCGGCCGGTTCCACCGCGGGTGCGTCCCCGTTCCCGGGGCGGGCGGTGCCGGGCGGCTCAGCCGCGGTGACGGCGCAGCCAGAGCCCGGTGGCGACCAGGACGACGGCCGCGCAGGCGGTGCCGATGGCCGCCCAGGCGGTGGCGTCGGAGGTGGTCGCGTGGGCGGGGCCGGGCGAGGCCTCCCGGGCGGAGACGGGGGCGGCGGTGGTCCCCGTCGCGCCGGTGCTCTCCCGGAGCGGGGCGGGGGTCACCCCGGCGGACCGCGGCGCGGTTTCGGACAGCGCCGTGGGGGGCGCCGGGTCGGTGATCTCGACGGTGTCGACGTCGAGCTCGCGCTCGCCGTGCCCGAGGGCGGGGAAGGCGCAGTCCACCGTCACCCGCCAGTGCCCGACCGGGAGGACCTCCCGGGTGGTGTACGTCCCCGGGCGGCCGGGGACGGTGACCAGGCGCCAGGGCCCGACGGTGCGGCCGTCGGAGGCCGTCGCGAGGAGCGTGCCGGCGAACTCCCCGGTCACCGGGTCGTGGTCGTTCTCCCAGGTGGCGACGGTGCTGACACGGCCGTTCTGCTGGCCGGTGACGTCCAGGTGGACGCTGTCGCCGTGGGCGGCGGCGGGTACGGCCGCGGACAGCAGGGCCGCGGCGGTGAGGGCGAGGGCGGCGAAGTGGGGGCGGGTTCGCATACGGGAGGGTCCTCGGGGCGGTGTGGGGGGCAGGGACGCTGGGAACGGCCGGCGCCGGGAGCGGCTGCCGCTGGGTGGGCGGCGGCCGTTCCCGGCGCGACGGACCTGCCGGCCTGCGGGCCTCGCGGCGCGCGGGCGTCGGCGGCTCGGGTCGAAGGGTCGGCCGGCGTACGGGCCGACCGGTTTTACGGGCTCACGGGAACAGCCTTACCCCGAACGGCTCACGAGGTCTTCGACAGCGACCAGTTCTGGTAAGGGCTGCCGCTTCGGCTGTCGCGGCTCCGATGGCCGGCCACCGCGGCACCGCCGCGCTCCGGGCCCGGGCACCGGCGCGCCGGCGTCCGCGGTGAGGGCGGACCCGCCGCCGGCTTCGGCGGGTCGTCGCGTCCGGGCGGCCGCGTCGGCGCGCGGCTGCCGGCCGGGGCGCCGGACCGGGCGGGCCGGGCGGGCGCGGCCCGTCGGATCAGGTCGGCGGAATTCGGCGCGATCTGGCTGATGGACACCTCATGGGGTGAGCCTGCGCTCCTGCGCCGGCGGAGCCCGCCGCCCGGGTGCCCCATCGCGTTCCCTCCTCGTGCGACGACGACCCGCGCGTCCCCGCGGTGGAGGGGGCCCGGGTCTTCCGACACTCCGGAGAGCGGGAGGGGCGACCGGGAATAACAGAAACCTCTTGCAGAATTCCCCGGACGGTTCGACGGCCAGGTTCGATCGCCCGGTTCGGCCGGACCGCGGCCGGACCGCGGCCGGGCACACCGGAGCCGCCCCGGACGGCGGCCGGTGCGCGGCGCCGGCATCCGGACGTGCCTGCACCGAGCGGAATATGACGAATCGTCAGACGGGCCGAAGGGTCAGGCCGCGGCCTTCACCGGCTCCACCCCGAAGGCCGCCACGCCCACCCCGGAGCGCACCGCCGCACCCACCCCCGGTCGCACCGCCGCCACCCCACCGGCGCCGCAGCCCCCGTGCAACCGGGCCAGCCCGGCCGCCAGGACGACCCGGTCCCCGGCGAGCCAGAGCCGCAGGGCCGCGGAGAGCGCGGCGCTGG
Organism: Kitasatospora sp. NPDC058063; assembly: GCF_042885395.1. Taxonomy (NCBI): domain Bacteria; kingdom Bacillati; phylum Actinomycetota; class Actinomycetes; order Kitasatosporales; family Streptomycetaceae; genus Kitasatospora; species Kitasatospora sp. NPDC058063. The sequence goes on along the minus strand of NZ_JBHVSD010000014.1, from coordinate 163,725 downwards.
CCGGCCCGGCCGCGGGACCGCCGGTCCGTACGAGCCGCTCGCCGAGCAGCGGCAGCAGGTCCGCGACCGGCGCGGGCAGCCACAGGGTGAGCGCGAAGGGTGCCGGCCTGGCCAGAACGCGCAGCAGCGGCAGGCCGCAGGCGTCGTCGTGCAGTGCGGGGATGACCTCCAGCAGCCCGTCCACCGCCACCTCGGAGACGTCGCCGCCGTGCCCGCGTGCGAGCTCACGCAGCAGTGCCCGCTCGGCGGCGGTGATCCGGACGGTCAGCATGACCTCGTCGCAGTCCATGGTCCCGGCCCCTGTCGTGGAGAGTTCGTGGTGTGGTCGTTGCGTCGTGGTGTCAGTCCTGTGCCAACAGGGTTCCTGCCCCGATCCGGCCGTCCGATACCGGCGCTATCAGGCCGTAGTGGCCGTCGAAGCGGCGGTAGAGCACCCGCGCCCGGTGGTCGCCGGGGTCGGTCCAGCCGACGAACGGGCGACCGGTGAGCCAGAGCCGGCGGGCCGCCTCGGCGAGGTCGAGCGGGGGCATCGCACTGGTGCCCGCGGCGCACAACTCCAGCGTGCCGCCCGGCGAGCAGCGGTGGACCAGGCCGTCCCGGCCGGTGGCGGCGTCCGCGAAGAGGTGGAACCGCCGGTCGAGGGCGAGCAGTTCGAGCACGGCCTGCTCGGGGCTGCGGCGGGCGGGCACGACCGCCTTGTGCCGGGCGATCCGCCGCTGGGCGAGCGGGCGGTCGGCGAACTGCGGGCGGTAGGCGCTCTCGTACGCGGCGGCGAAGCCGATGTCGCCCTGCTCGCGCAGTCGGACGGCGCGGCCGGCCAGCGTGCCGAGCACCAGGTCGACGGACTCCCGTGCGGTGCCGGTGGCCAGTTGCACCCGGACATGTCCGACGCCCGTCAGTTCGACGTCCGCCTGGGCCAGTGCGGGCCGGGTCACCGACCGGTGGCGCGAGCGGGTCAGCCGCAGTCGCAGCGCGCGAGTGTCGGGGCCGAGCGCCGTGGCGGTGGCCAGCGCCCGGGCCCGGGCGTACTCGGCGTCCTCGCGGGGCAGCTCGCCGCGGATCTCCACCCGGACGTCGAGGGCCGGCCGGTGGCGCAGACGGGTCATCAGGTTCCTCCTTCTCCGCATCCATGCTGTCCCTCGCACGCCCGTGCGGCGAGGGTCCAAAGACCCTGCCTCGCAGGCAAGCCGCGGACCACCCGGACGGACGCATCCGCGCAGGTCAACACGGGGTTTCGAGCACGCACGAAAGGGTCGATCCACTCGGCCGTTGGAGTGATCCCCGCACATTCGGCGCAACGCTCGGGAAACCGGCGCGTTTGCTCAACGTGCGCCCTCCCGCCGGGGGCGCGCGCGGGGCCCGCGCTGGGCGGTCCCCCGGCTCCCGGCCGGCCCGCCGTTGCCGCCCGGCATCGCCCGCACCGGCCACTCTGGTTGAGAGGTAGTGTCATGTCCCTGCTGACCGAAACGCGGAAGCTGATCGTCCCCCCGAGAACCGTTCCCGGCCCGTCCCCGCTGGCCCGCTCCGCCGTCCCGCCGCTGGCCCCCGGCGCCCTGCCCGGCCTCGGGCACGCAGGCGCCCTGCTGCGCGACCCGCTCGGCTTCCTCGGTTCGCTCGCCCGCCACGGCGGGGTGGTCCGCATCCGGCTCGGACCACGCTCCGTCTGCGTGGTCACCGACGCCCGGCTGGTCCACACCCTGCTCGTGGCACTGGCCCACGACTGCCCGCGCGGGGCCGTCCAGGACACCCTCAGGACGGCCTTCGGCGACGGCCTGCTGATGTCCGAGGGCCAGGCCCACCGCGACCGCCGCCGGACCATCCAGCCGGCCTTCGGTCCGGACCGGATGGGCGAGTACCTGGCCGTGATGCAGCAGGTCACCGAGGAGCGGGCCGGACGCTGGCGCCCCGGGCAGGTCCTCGACGTGGCCAAGGAGATGAACCACCTGGCGCTGGAGATCGTCACCCGCACGCTGTTCGACGCCCGGCTCAGCGAGGACGCCACCGTCGCGTTCCACCGGGCGCTGCCGGACCTGGTGAAGGGCCAGATCGTCCAGTCCCTCTACCCGAACCCGGCGCTCGCCCGGCTGCCGCTGCCCGTCAACCGGCGCTTCGACGACGCCGTGCGGGTGCTCAACCGGGTGGTCGACCAGGCCGTCAACCGCCGCGCCGCGACCACGGGCCCCGGAGCGGGCCGGCGCACCCTGCCCGCCCTGCTGCGCGCCGCGACCGACCCGGCCACCGGGCGCCCGCTCACCGAGGCCGACGTGCGGTCCGAGGCGATCACCATGTTCGGCGCGGGCACCGAGACGGTCTCCACCACGCTCACCTGGCTGCTGGACGAGCTGCTGCGCCACCCCGAGGCGGAGGCCCGGATCCTCGCCGAGCTCGACGAGCACCTGCCCGCGGGCACCGTCCCCACCCCGGAGGCACTGGCCCGGCTCACCTACACCCGCAGCGTCACCCAGGAGGTGGTGCGACTGCACGCGCCGAACGCCTTCCTGATGCGCACCGCCCAGGTGCCGGTCGAACTCGGCCCGTACCGCGTCCCGGCCGGCACCGAGCTGCTGTACAGCCTCACCGCGCTGCACCGCGACCCGGTGCGCTACCCGGAGCCGATGAACTTCCGGCCCGAGCGCTGGCAGGACGGCGGCGGCACCGGGCGGCCGTCCTTCCTGCCGTTCGGGGCGGGCAAGCACAAGTGCATCGGCGAGGCCTTCGCCTGGGCGGAACTGACCGTCGCGGCCGCGACGATCCTGCGCCGCTGGCGGCCGACGGCGGTGCCGGGCGCGCGGGCCCGCGAGGTGGTGTGGACGACGGTCCAGGCGCACGGCCTTCGGGTGCGGCTCGCGCCGCGCGGCGCGCGCTCCCCACGCGGGCGCACCGCGGCGGCCTCCCGAGAGGGCGATGCCGCGTCCTCACCGGGGGCCGCAGTGCCCTCCTCGCACGGTGAGCCGCCGCCGGTCCGGTGCCCCTTCACCGGCACCGCCTCCACGACCGGCCCCACGACCACCTCCACGACCGCTCCCACGGCCGCCCCCTCGGGTCCCGCCACCCCGGCCGGTCCGGCCTCCGCCGCGGGTCCGGCCGCTTCGGCGGGCGCCCGGCCGTCCGACGACCTGCGCCTCGCCGCCGACCGGCACGCCGACTGGGTGGTCCGCCGCGGCCTGCTCACCCCGTCGGAGCTGCCCCGCTACCGGGCCTACGGGCTGCAGAAGCTGATCGGCCACGCCTACCCCCGCGCCCGGGGCGCCGAACTCGACCTCCTGGTGGACATGCTGGGCTGGTTCACCATCCTGGACGACCGTTTCGACGGCCCGCCCGGCCGCCACCCCGCCGCGGCCCACGCCGTGGTCGACCCGCTGATCGCGGTCCTCGGCGGCACCCGCGGCGGGAGCCCGCCCGAGAGCCCGTCCGAGAGCCGCATGCTGGTCTCCTGGCGGGAGTTGTGGAAGCGGCAGACCGCTTCGACATCCCCCGAGTGGCGGGCCCGGGCGGCCCGGGAATGGCGGGCCTGCCTGGCCACCTTCCCCGCCGAGGCCGACCACCGCGCCCGCGGCACCGTGCCCGCCCTCGGCCTCGACCTCACCGACACCATGAAGCTGCGCCGGCACGGCAGTTGCCTCTACCCGTTCATGAACATACTGGAACGGGTCCACGGCGCCGACGCCCCGGCCGCACTGCACGCGGAGCCCGCGCTGCACCGGCTGCGCGCCAATACCGCCGACGCCGCCACACTGATCAACGACCTCTACTCACTGCGGCGCGAGGAGCGGCAGGCCGGGCCCGCGTTCAACACGGTGCTCACCCTCCAGCGGGCCCACGGCTGGACCCGCGGCCGGGCGGTCCACGCGGTGCGCGCCCGGGTGGCACGGCTGCAGCAGGAGAGCGAGGAGCTGCGCCGCGACCTGCTGCGCCGCCACCCGGCCGGGCGCTGGTACCTGGACGGCACCCGCGAGCTGGTCGCCGGCGTGCTGGCCTGGACCAGCACCAGCGACCGGTACCTGGTGCCGGACCACGGGCGGCGCCGGTGAGCCACCGGTTCCCGCTGCGCTACTTCCGGCCGCCGAGCGCGAACAGCAGCAGCACGAAACCGGCGAACAGGTGCGTGGCGAAGATGTAGATGCCCGCGCGGATCAGCATCGCCCTGCGGCGCCTCTTCTCGTCGCTCGTGCTGTCGCTCATGGTGGTGCTTCTCCTCGGATCGGGCGGACGGGCCGGGCGCGGCTCAGCGGAGCCGGCCACCGGAGGCGCGCAGCTCGGCGAGCAGCGCGCCCTGGTCGGTGATCAGCTCGGTCAGGATCCGCCGGGCCGCGCGCAGCAGCTCGGCGACGTCCGGGGTGCTGAGCGCGTACACCACGGTGTTGCCCTCACGGGTCGCCGTGACCAGCCGGGTGCGGCGCAGCACCGCGAGCTGCTGGGAGAGGTTGGACGGCTCGACCTCGATCTCGGCCAGCAGCTCGCGCACCGGCCGGGGGCCGTCCTGGAGCAGCTCCAGGACCCGGATCCGCACGGGGTGGCCGAGGGTGCGGAAGAACTCCGCCTTGGCCTGGTACAGCGGCACCGGCATCGTCCGCGCTCTCCCTCGGTTCCGGCTCGGTGGTTGTCCGGCCGGGCGGGAATCGATGCCGCGGCCGGTAGGCATCATCGCGACAGATGAAGATTTCTTCAAGTCGTCACAGTGCGTCGAGCGCCGGCAAGACCCCCGGCGGACCCTCGACAGACCTCCGGTCCGCCCTCGGCGGGGCCGCCGCCCGGCGCTCCCCCCGACCGCCCGCAGACCGCACCGCGACATGCAGAAGCCGAGCCCGGGACGCTGCCAACTCCCGGGCTCGGCAGTCACGGTGACGCGCCGTCAGCAGACTACAGGCACATCCACCGTGGCCGGCACCTGGCCGCTCCAGAACCCCTCGACGTCAAAGGACACGTGCACGGTGGACCCGCACGGCACGGTGGTCGAGATGCCGTCGACCCGCACCGTGGACACCTGGAACACCGTGCGGCCGTTCACCGTGCCGAGCGAGGCACCGCCGGTCACGTTGGCCGACAGGTGGGTCACCAGCTCCTTCGGCGCCGGCGGCCACGGGGTGCCCGGGGACGGCGGACCGGCCAGGCCGATCTTCCCGTAGATCGCGACGCCGTCGCCGGTCACGTCGGCGCAGGCGTACGTGGCCAGGCCCGCCTGGAGGCTGTAGGAGCCGCAGGTGGTGACGGTCGTGGTGGCGACGGCCGGGGCCGCGGCGAACGCGGGGACGGGGGCCGAGAGCAGGGCGGCGGCACCGACGGCGCCGGCGGCGATCCGGGCGATCCGGTTCATGGGTTCCTCCTTGGAGGGGACGGACGGACTGGGACAGGTGGTGTGGCACATATGACATTTCATAGGCCCACGACAGGAACTTTGCCATGCGATTCCTATGCGGTGACGCCGATTTACCCTTGGATACGAGGCCTCGTCCGAAAGCAGACCTTCGATGGCGCAATCACCCTCGAACGGCCGAACTTCCGCACCCTCCCAGGCAACGCCCACGTTGAGCCCGGATGAACCGCATCCGAACCGCCACCGGGACAGCCGCCGCAGCCGTCCTCGTCCTCCTCGCGCTGCTGGCCGCCGCGTCGCCGCCGGCCACGCTCATGGGCGCCGAGATCCGCCGCCTGCCCACCGCGGAACGCGTCCTCGCCCTCACCTTCAACGCCGCCTGGAACGAGACCGGGCTGGACACCGTCCTCGCCGTCCTGCGCGACCGCGACGCCCCCGCCACCTTCTTCCCGACCGGCGACTTCGCCGACCGCCATCCCCGCGCCGTCCGCGCGATCGCCGCCGCCGGGCACGGCCTCGGCAACCACTCCTACAGCCACCCCGACTTCTCCACCCTCGACGCCGACCGGGCCCGCGCCGAGGTGCGCCGCGCCGACACCGCGATCCGCCGCGCCGCCGGGACCGAACCGCTGCCGTTCTTCCGCTTCCCGTACAGCGCGACCACGCCGGAGGGCATCGCCACCGTCAACCGGCTCGGCTACGCCGACCTCGAATTCACCGCCGACACCAACGGCTACCTGGGCCCCGCCCACGGCATGACGGCGGACCGCGCGGTCGAGCGCGCGCTCGCCGCGCTCACCCCGGGCGCCGTCCTCCAACTGCACGTCGGCGCCTCGGAGGAGGACGGACCCGACACCTGCCTCGACGCCGAGGCACTGCCCCGCATCCTCGACGGCGCCCGCGCCCGCGGCTACCGCGTCATCGACCTGCGCACCCTGCTCGACCGGTGACCGGCCGGGGCCTTCCGTGCCCCGGCGCCACCCGCCCGGACGCGAGCCCGGGGAGCGGACCACCGCCGCCCCTGCCCGCCGACCCCACCCCGCCCCGCGGCGCCGTGCCGGACGGCACCGACCGGCCCCGTCGGCTCACCCCAGCGAGCCGCGCAGGGCGTCGACCCGGGCCACGGCCTCGGCGAAGGCGTGCCGGTCCAGGCGGCCGTCGTCCAGGGCGGCGGCCAGCGCCTCGGTGGCCTCCTCGCCCTGCCGGGGGTCCCGGGCGGAGCAGAGCAGCAGGTCCATCCCGGCCTCGGCGGCGGCCAGCGCCCGGTCGCCGGTGCCGCCGTACGGGGCGAGCGCCTCCGCCTCCATGGCGTCGGTGACGGTCACGCCGTCGAAGCCCAGCCGGCCGCGCAGCTCGCCCTGGATGATCGTGGACGAGAACCCGGCCGGGTGGTCCGGGTCCAGCGCCGGGTAGACCGCCCACGAGGCCATCACCAGCCGCACGCCCGCCGCGACGGCCGCCCGGTACGGGGCCTCGCCCCGGGAGCGGAGCTGCGACAGCGGGACGTTCAGGGTGACCGGACGCTCGTCGGTGTTCTCCCCCCGGGGCGCGGCGCCGAGGCCGGGGAAGTGCTTGGCGGTCGCGGCCACGCCGAGGCCCTGCTGGGCGGCGAGGAAGGCGCTGCCCAACTCCGCCACCTTGGCCGGATCCTGGCCGTAGGAGCGCTCGGGGTGGTCGATGAAGTTGTCCGGCTCGTCGTAGACGTCGAGCACCGGGGCGAGGTTGAGGTTCAGCCCGGCGTCGGCGAGGGTCCGGGCGGCGCCGGCCCCGGATTCGGCGGCCGCGGCGAGCGGGTCCGGCGCCAACCCGGTGCGGCGGGCGGAGAGTTCGGGCGCACCGGGCAGCCGGCGGACCTTGCCGCCCTCCTGGTCGGTCATCAGCAGCAGGGTGCGCGGGTGCGGCGCCTCGGCCGCGGCCTGTTTCAGTTCCGCGACCGACTCCGCGAGCTGCTCCGGACTCGTGACGTTCTCACCGAACAGGATCACCCCGGCGGCCCGGCCCTCCCGGATCGCCTGGAGCACCCCGGCCGGCGGCGTCGGGCCGGGGTACGACAGCACGATCCGCCGCCCGGCGAGCGCCCGCGCGTCCTCCTGCTCCTGGCCGGCCATCGCCGCACCCCTCTCGTTCGGAGCACCCGCAACGCCCGCAACACCCGGAGTGCCCGGAGCACCGTGCGGCCGGGCGGGCGCGCCGAGCGGCACCGGACCGAGCGCGATCCCCATCACGGCCAGCACCACCCCGAACTGGGCGACACTTCGGAACAGGGCCATCACGCCTCCCGGGCCGACATTTGACTTCGGCATGTCAACGTACCCAGGGGTGCGGCAGAGAACTCCCCTCTGCACCAGATTCATCCGATAATCAGTCTTAATATCCTCATCATCCTCACACCGGCGACGAACGGCGGACCAGCCGCCCCAGGACGGCGAGCCCCTCGGCGATCTCCGCCGTCGAACCCGCCGCGTACCCGAGCACCAGGCCCGGCGGGTACGGCAGCCGGGCGTGCCAGGACAGCGGCTGCACCTTGACCCCCTCGGCCAGGGCGGCGGCGGCCAGCTCGGTGTCGGTGCGCCCGGGTACCTCCGGAAGCGTCAGCATCAGATGGAGGCCCGCCGCCGCGCCGTGCACGGTGGCTCCCGGCAGATGGGTGCGGATGGCGGCGATCATCGCGTCCCGGCGGCGGCGGTGGCGGCGGCGCAGCAGCCGCAGATGGCGGTCGAGGTCGCCGGACTCCATCAGCCGGGCGAGCACCAACTGGGGCAGCACCGGGTTGCCGAGGTCCGCGAAACGCTTGGCGTCCAGGACGGCGTCCCGCAGCCGGGCCGGGACCAGCAGCCAACCGGTGCGCAGCGCCGGGGCGAGCAGCTTGGAGATGCTGCCCGCGTAACAGACCCGGTCCGGCAGGGCCGCGCGCAGGGCCGGAACGGGCGGCCGGTCGTAGCGGTGCTCGGCGTCGTAGTCGTCCTCGATGACCAGGCCGCCCTCCCCCGCCCAGCGCAGCAGTTCGCGCCGCCGGTCACCGCCCAGCACGACGCCGGTCGGGTACTGGTGGGCGGGGGTGAGCAGGACGGCCGGGGCGCCGGTGGCGCGCAGCGCGTCGACCCGGATGCCCTCGGCGTCGACCGGGACCGGCGGGGTGGCGGCGAGCCAGTGGGCGAGGTGCTGCCGGGCGCCGAGGGAGCCCGGGTCCTCGACCGCGACCTCGCCGATGCCGGCCCGGCCGAGGGCCCGGCCGAGCAGCGCGAGCGCCTGGGCCGTGCCGGCGACGATCAGCACCTCGTCCGGGTCGGCGCGGATGCCCCGGTTGCGGGCCAGCCAGTGGGCGACGGCCCGGCGCAGGGCCGGGGTGCCGCGCAGGTCGCCGTAGCCGAGGTCGGCGGCGGCGAGGTCGTCGAGGACGGCGCGTTCGGCGCGCAGCCAGGCGGCGCGGGGGAAGGCCGCGAGGTCGGGCACGCCGGGGGTGAGGTCGATCCGGGCGGGGGTGCCGCGCAGCAGGTCGAAGACCTCGGGGTCGGGATCGGCCCGGAACAGCGCGGGCGCCGGGCGGGGTGGCTCCGCCGCGGGCGGCGCCCGGTGCGGCGCCGCGGGGGCCGCGACCACGACCGTGCCGCCCCGCCCGCGGCCGACGACCTGCCCCTCCTCGGCGAGGCGCTGGTAGGCGTCGGTCACCACACCGCGGGAGACGCCGAGTTCGGCCGCCAGCACCCGGCCGGCGGGCAGCCTGCTGCCGACCGGGAGCCGACCGTCGGCGACGGCCTCGCGCAGCCGGCGGGTCAGCCAGTCGGTGAGCCCGCCGGGCGGGGCATCGGCCGTGTCGAGCTGCAGGAAGTCGGCGCCGGACTCTTTGGACCGGTCGGATGCCTCGGCTTTGGACCTGTTCACCGGACCATAGTGGCGGCGAGGGTGGGGCCATGACCACCGAAACACCCATGCTCACGGAAACGCCCACGACCACGGGGACAGCGGCATCGGAGCGCCCCGACGACCGCCCTGACGACCACCCCGACGACCGCCCCGACTACGTCCACGGCTACTCGCGGACCGAGGCGCGGCGCCTCGGCGACCAGGCCGACACCCTCGCCGACCTGCTGCACGCGGGCACCGCCTACCCGGCCGGCAGCCGGGTGCTGGAGGCGGGCTGCGGGGTGGGGGCGCAGACCGTGCACCTGCTGGCCGCCAACCCGGGGATCCGGCTGACGGCGGCAGACCTCTCGGCGGAGTCGCTGGCCCGGGCCCGCGCCCGGGTCGCCGAGCAGGCACCCGCCGCGGACGTCACCTGGCACCACGGCGACCTGCACCGGCTGCCGTTCCCGGACGCCTCGTTCGACCACGTCTTCCTGTGCTTCGTGCTGGAGCACCTGCCCGACCCGACGGCCGGGCTGGCGGCGCTGCGCCGGGTGCTGCGGCCGGGCGGGACGATCACGGTGATCGAGGGGGACCACGGCTCGGCCTTCTTCCACCCGGAGAGCCCGGCGGCCCGGCGCACCGTCGACCACCTGGTCCGGCTGCAGGCCCGGGCGGGCGGCGACGGCCTGCTCGGCCGCCGCCTCCACCCGCTGCTGACCGCGGCCGGCTTCACCGGGGTGTCGGTCCGCCCGCGCACGGTCTACGCCGACGAGGCCGACCCGGCCCTGATGGAGGGGTTCACCCGGCGTACCTTCGTCGCGATGGTCGAGTCCGTCCGCGCGGACGCGGTGGCCGCCGGGCTGACCACCCCGGAGGACTTCGACCGGGGCATCGCGGAGCTGCACCGCGCGGCCGGGCCGGGCGGGACGTTCCACTACGCCTTCTTCAAGGCGGTGGCGGTCAACCCGTAGTCGCCACGCAGGACGGGCCGGGCCGGGACGGGCTCGGGCCGGAGCGGAGCGGAGCCCGCGGGCGGGGTCGTGGACGGGGGTCTCGACCGCACCCGCGGGAGCCACCGCCCCAGCGCCCCGACAAGCTGACGACCCACCGCCCGACCGATCCACCGGATACGGAGGCGGGCCGGGACGGCACGGGCACCGGCCGGGCCGCTCGGAGCTACTCCGGGCTGTCCCCGAAGTCCGCCAGCAGGGTGCGCATCACCTCGACGAACGCCGCCCGCTGCGCCTCGTCGAGGCCCGCCAGCATCCGGTGCTCGGTGGCGAGGTGGTCGGGCAGCGCGCGGTCGATCAGGGCGTGCCCCTCGGGGGTGAGGGCGACCTCGCGGCTGCGGCCGTCCTGGTCGCTGCGGGTGCGGGTGACCAGGCCGCGGGCCTCCAGCCGGTCCAGCCGCTGGGTGATGGCACCGGAGGTGACCATCGAGGACTGCATCAGTCCGGAGGGGGTGAGGCGGTAGGGCGGGCCGCTGCGCTTGAGGGTGGCGAGCACGTCGAAGGAGGCGGCGTCCAGTCCGTGCTCGGCGAAGGTGCGGTTGAGTGCCGCGTCCACCAGCCGGTAGAGGCGTTTGAGCCGGCCGAACACCTCCATCGGGGAGACGTCCAGGTCGGGGCGCTCGGCACCCCATTGCGCGACGACGCGGTCCACATGATCTGCCACGGGTTCAGGGTAGGCGATCCCCATCGGATTCCTTAGTGGTGAGGTAACTGTGAGCCACATCACTCACCCGATGCGGTGAAGAATGCCTTAGCGCTGAGATACATTGCCTTAGTGCTAAGAAATCGCCTCGCCCTCGTCCTGCTGACGGCCCTCGCCCCGGCGGTCTGGGGCACGACCTACCTGGTCACCACCGAACTCCTGCCGCCCGGCCGCCCGCTGCTCGCCGCCGTCATCCGCTGCCTGCCCGCGGGGCTGCTCCTCGTCGCCCTCACCCGCCGTCTGCCGCAGGGAAGTTGGTGGTGGCGTTCACTGGTCCTCGGCGCCCTCAACATCGGGGTGTTCCAGGCCCTGCTCTTCATCGCCGCCTACCGTCTGCCCGGCGGCATCGCGGCCACCGTCGGCGCCGTCCAGCCACTGGTCACCGCCGGGCTCTCGGCCCTGGTCCTCGGCGACCGGCTCACCCTGCGCACCGTGCTGTCCGGCATCGCGGGCGTCGCGGGCGTCAGCCTGCTGGTGCTGCGGGCCAACGCCCAGCTGGACGCGATCGGAGTGCTCGCCGCGCTCGGCGGCGCCGTGGTGATGGCCGCCGGCATCGTCCTCTCCAAGCGCTGGGTCTCCCCCGCGCCGATGCTCGCCACCACCGGCTGGCAGCTCACGGCCGGCGGACTGCTGCTGGTGCCGGTCACGCTGCTCTCCGAGGGCGCGCCGCCGTCCCACTACACCCTCGCCAACGTGCTCGGCTACACCTACCTGTGCCTGATCGGCGCGGCCGTCACCTATGCGCTCTGGTTCCGGGGGCTGCGCGCGCTGCCGCCGACCTCGGTCTCCTTCCTCTCGCTGCTCAGCCCGGTGGTCGCCACCCTGCTCGGCTGGCTGGCGCTCGGCCAGGACCTCAGCCCGCTCCAGGCGTTCGGCGCGCTGGTCGTGCTCGGCTCACTGATCGCCGCCCAGACCCGACGGACCAGCACCGCGCCCGAGCCGGCGCCCGGAACCGGGCCGGCGGACGCTCCGCGGCCCGTCCGCGAGAACGCCTGACCCCGTCCCACCGGCACCGTTCCCGCACCCACCGATCCCCACCGTTCCCCACCACCACCGATCCCCACCACCTACAGGGAGTACCCCATGCGCATCACCGTGTTCGGCGCCACCGGCAACGTCGGCAGCCGGGTCATGGCCGAAGCCCTGGCCCGCGGCCACCAGGTCACCGCCGTCGTACGGGACCCGGCGAAGCCGCACGGCCTGCCGTCCGCCGCCGCCCTGGCCGTCGGCGACGCCCGCGACCCCGAGGACGTCGCCCGGATCGCGGCCGGACAGGACGTGGTGATCACCGCCACCCGTCCGCGGCCCGGCAGCGAGCACGAACTGGCCGTCGCCACCAAGGGCCTGCTGGCCGGGATCGCCGGCACCGGCGTACGGCTGCTGGCCGTCGGCGGCGCGGGCAGCCTGCTCGTCCCTGGCGGCGGCGGGACCACCCTGGTCGACAGCCCCGGCTTCCCCGACGAGATCCGGCCGATCGCCCGGGCCTGCGACGAGCAGCTCGGCCTCTACCGTGCCGCCGGCCCGGACGTCGACTGGACCTACCTGAGCCCGGCCGCGCTCCTGGAACCCGGCGTGCGCACCGGCCGGTTCCGGACCGGCCACGACGACCTGCTGGTCGACGCCGAGGGCAACTCGGCGATCTCCATGGAGGACCTCGCCGTCGCACTCCTCGACGAGGCCGAACAGCCCGTCCACCGCCGGGCCCGGTTCACCGCCGCCTACTGAGCCCTCGACGGCCTGGAGCCCCCGCCACGGCGGGGGTGCACCCAGCACCACCCCGAAGACGGTAGTGGGGATGATCGATCATCAGGCCGGGGCCGGACAGGATCGTTCCCGTGACCGAGCCTGAGACCAAGACCAAGACCCCTGGCAAGAGCAAGACCGCAGCCCAGCGCGCCGAAGCCGCCCCGCCCCGCGTCCGGCGCACCCGTCGCGCCGCCCTGGCCGCGGCGGCCGCCGTCCTGGCCGGCCTGGCCGTGCCCTCCACCGCGGGCGCCGCCACCGGCCGCGACCCGGGCGACGCCGCCCCGGCGCCCGCCCGCTACACCCACCAGACGCTGAACTGGCAGCCCTGCGCCCGGCAGCCCGCCCTGGACTGCGCCACCATGACCGCCCCGCGCGACTGGCACCACCCCGGTGTCGGCGCCGATCTGACCATCGCCGTCTCCCGGCACCGCGCCACCGGCCCGGCCGAGCGCAAGGGCACCCTGCTGATGGCGGCCGGCGGCCCCGGCGGCACCGGCCTGCTGCGCCCGGCCAATCTGGCCGCCGGCGCCCCGGCGGTCGCCGCCGCGTACGACATCGTCGGCTTCGACCAGCGCGGGGTCGGCGAGAGCACCAAGGCGGTCTGCCAGACCGAGGCGGAGATGCAGGAGTTCCTGGCCGGCGACTACCGCGACCAGTCCCCCGCCGCGATCGACCTCGTCATCGCCAACTCCAGGAAACTGGCCGCCAGTTGCCAGGAGCGCAGCGGCGACCTGATCCCCTACCTGACCACCGAGCAGACCGCCCGCGACATCGACCTCTTCCGCGGTCTGCTCGGTGAGCGCAAACTCAGCTACTACGGTCCTTCCTACGCCTCGATGATCGGCGCCTACTACGCGACGCTCTTCCCGCACCGGGTCGAACGGATGGTGCTGGACAGCAACATCGGCTTCGACGGCACCTGGGAGAAGTACGAGCTGGGCCAGCCGATGAGCTTCCAGCGCCGCTTCGACGAGGACTTCGTGCCCTGGCTCGCGGCGCGGGACACCACCTACCACTGGGGATCGACGCCGGAGCAGGTGCGGTCGCACTGGGAGCAGCGGCGCGCCGCACTGCACGATTCCCCCATCGTCGAGGGCTCGGTGACGATCGGCCCGAACCAGTTGGACAGCCTCGCCATGTCGGCGATCTACCGGGCGTCCGACTTCCCGGAGCTGGCCCGGATCCTGGCCGCCGTCGACAACTGGCAGGGCCTCGACCAGGCGACCAGGACGGCGGTCGCGAAGGTCTTCGCCAGCTACCTCTCCCCGGAGTTCCTCGCCGAGTACTTCGCCGTGACCTGCAACGACACCCCGTGGACCAGGGACCTGGACACCTGGATCGAGCGCGGCGCCGAGAACACCGCCCGCTGGCCGCTGGCCGGCGCCCGGACGCTCGCCTTCAGCGCGGTCTGCGCCGCGTGGCCGGTCGCCCCGGCGCCGGAGGTCAAGGTGACGGGCGCCCGTCTGCCGACCACGCTGATGCTCAACTCGGTGCACGATCCGGCGACGTACTACGAGGCGGCGCTCGGCGCCCATCGCGCGCTGCGCGGCTCCAGGCTGGTCACCGTCACCGGGAGCGGAGACCACGGCCAGTACCCCACGTCCAACACCTGCGTCAGCGGGGTGGTCGAGCGGTACCTGCTGGACGGCGAGGCGCCCGCTCGCGACCTCACCTGCGCCTCGCCGCAGGCCGGTTGACCAACCTGGTGCTCAACTCCCGGGCCGGGACCGCAGCCTGGACCGGAGCCAGGAGAGCCCGACCACCAGCCCGGCGAAGCCCCCGACGGCGAGCTTGATCCCGGCCTTGGCGACGATCCAGCCGATCCATGGCACGGACCAGCCCAGCCAGTGGAACACGGCCAGCAGCACCGCCGCACCGCACACCGCCGCGAGCACGGTGACCGCGACGGCCGCGGCCCGCGAGAGCTCCCGCGGGCCGTCGGCGCGCTCCCCCGCGGCCGTGTCGTCCGCCTCGCCGGCCGGGCTGTTCACCATCTCGTTCGTGTCCCCCACAGTCATGGGGCGATGATACGCGTCAGCGGCAGGCGTGGTGGGTGTCGCCGAGGTGCTCGCCGGTCTCGCCGTCGGGGAAGCTGACGGCCAGGGTGACGCGGTATTCGTGGACGTCCTCCCGGTGGCCCGGCACCCGTGCCCAGGCCAGCGAGTGCACCTCGGCCTCGGGGGCCTGCCGGCACCAGGCGGCGGCCTCCTCCAGGACGGTGGCGGCCGACCGCCCGGTGCACACCACGGCGGTGTACGCGGCGACCGCGACGTCCCCACCGGTACGGCGGGCGCGCGACACCGCCCGGACGGCCGCGGCGGCCTGGGTCAGGTCACGGGCCAGGTCGTCCACCACCCGAGGGGGCGCCGGCAGGACGACCGCTCCCTCGGCGAGGGTCTCCGGCAGGTTCGCGCTCACGGTCTGGACCTCCATCCGCATCATCACGCGGCACAGCATGCCGGGCGGTGATTCCTGGCATGCCCACTTTCACCAGAACGTCACCCGTCCAGGGCCGAGTCGGGGCGGCGCCCTGGCGCCCCGGCGCCCGCCCTGGTAGGGGGCGCCGGGCCGGGCGCCCGACGTTCCGGCAGGTCAGGAGGGCGGGCGGTGGGCGCCGCCGGGGAGCCCGAAACACCGGGCACGCACCACCCCTGTGCTCCGAACCGCCGTTCCGGCGCCCGGGAGCGCCCGTCCCACCGCAGTGGCCCCTCGGTCAACTTTCCGCATCGAAAGGCGAGTTGGCACCGGATGGCGGACGGGGAGGCGGCCGGCGAGGCAGCCCGGAACCGCGCGGCCCCCGGCCGCACCCCCGCTGAAGTGCCGAGTTAACCCCTCGGAGGGCCCCGATCCGCCTCCCGGTCACCCTGTCCCTGTCAGATCGTCGTGATACTAATCGTCCCGGTGGCGGGCCCGGCCCTCGGCCGGACGGGCACCATGACGACAGCTCAACCGTTCCGGGAAGGTCCGGGCGGCGACGGGGAGGGGTAGCGGATGACGGTGCGGATCGGCAAGGCCGAGGGCGGACGGAAGCTCCGGATCGGCAAGCGGCTCACGGGCACGGCGGCGGCCTTCGTCGCGCTGGCCGCGCTGACCGGTTCTCAGGTGACGGGCATCGGGCTCGCCCCGGTCGCGGTCGCCGACGCCGGTCCGGCGAACGGCGCCGACGGCCAGGGCGTCGGCCGTTCCCTTCCCGACGGCAGCCCCTCGACGGACGCCCCCGGCACCTTCGGCACCGGTGTCCCGGCCGACGGCGGCGGCACCGTCCAGCTCCCGCAGCCGCCCGGCGCGCTGCCCGGCGCGCCCTCGGCCGGCCCGTTCGCGGCCACCGGCCCCGCACTGCCCGCCACCGTCCTCGCCGCCTACCGCCAGGCCGAGGCCTCGCTGGCGCAGCGTTCGCCGGGCTGCCACCTGCCCTGGCAACTGCTCGCCGCGATCGGCCAGGTCGAGTCCGGCCAGGCCAACGGCGGCCGGGTGGACGCCGCCGGCACGACCCTGACACCGATCCTCGGCCCCGCGCTGGACGGCAACGGCTTCGCCGCGATATCCGACACCGACGGCGGCCGCTACGACGGCGACGCCCGCTGGGACCGCGCCGTCGGGCCGATGCAGTTCATCCCGTCCACCTGGGCCTCCTGGGGCGTGGACGCCAACGGCGACGGCAAGGCCGACCCGAACAACGTCTTCGACGCCGCCGAGACGGCCGGCCGCTACCTGTGCGCGGGCGGCCGCGACCTCGCCGACCCGGCGCAGCTCGACCGGGCGGTGCTCAGCTACAACAACTCGGGCGAGTACCTGCGGACGGTGCGCAACTGGATGGCGCACTACGGCAGCGGCACGGTGACCACCGTCCCGAACCGCCCCGGGTCCCCGGTCCCGCCCACCTCGCCGCCCACGCCGAACCCGCCGGGGCTCCCGAGCCTCCCCGGGGGCGGTGGCCCGACCACGACCGCGCCCAGTACGGACCCGCAGCCGACCGCGCCGGTCACGCCCGCCCCGGAGCCGTCGCCGAGCGCCCGGCCGACGACGACCCCGAGCGCCACCGCCACGCCCACGCCCGGCGGTTCGACCTCGCCCTCCGCGACGCCGACGACCACCCCGAGCGGCGGCACCTCGCCGACGGCGACCCCGACCGGCACTCCCACGGGCACTCCGACCGGTACGCCCACCACCTGCCCGGACCCGTCGGCCACGCCGACCGGCACGCCCACCCCGACGGGCTCCCCGTCGCCGACGGCCACGCCCACCGGCACCCCGACGGCAACGCCCCTCCCGGGCTGCCCCACCCCCGGCCCGACCGCGACCCAGACGCCGGGGGCGACCGCCGGCGCCACACCCGGCCCCGCGTTCTCGCCGTCGGCGGCCCCGACGAAGTGACCCGAGGGGCGCGGTTCCTTCCCGGGAACCGCGCCCCACGGCTCGTCACGGGCGGCCCACGGGTCGTCAGGGGCGGCCCCGCCCCGGCCTGTCACGACCTCCCGGCCCCGGCCCCGCCCGCGGAGTCGAGCGCCGAGTAGCGCCGACCGACCGTCGGCGGCGCCCCCGGCGCCGGGGTGGATCCCCACCGGGCCGGTGAGCGCGGTCTTCCCGCCGCGGAACGCACCCGTGCCGACGCTCCGGCCCGACGCTCCGCGTCCGGGCCGACCCGCTACCGCGTCCCGGCCGCGCGGTGCTCGCGCCAGCGGCCGAGCATCCCGTGCAGCTCGTCGATCATGAACTCGAAGAAGGCGGCGCTCTCCGCCAGCCGCTCCCCCGCCACGGTGCCGGCGCCGACGGTGGCCTCGCCGTCGCGCAGCACCCGGATCCAGCGCAGCATGTTCTCGTCGCGCCGGGTCAGCGACTCGAACCAGACGTCGTTGAGCACCCGGTAGCGGTCCCGCCGGGAGCCGGGCTCGCGCTCCTTGGCGACCAGGCCGATCTGGATCAGGTAGCGCATCGCGCCGGACACGGCCGCCGGGCTGATCCGCAGCCGTTCGGAGAGTTCGGCGGAGGTGAGCACTCCGCTCTCCTCCGCCATCAGGCAGGAGAAGATCCGGGACGGCATCCGGCCCATGCCCGCGACCACCAGCTCCGCGGCGAAGCGCTCGACGAAGTCCGACAGCGCCTTGTCCTCGCGCTCCTCCTCGGGCTCCCCCGGCCCCTTCGTTCCCTGCACCACCCTGAGCCCCTTTCCGGTGATCACTCGTCCCTGTCGAACTTTAACGCTTCCCAATATTCACGTTTTTCTGAAACTACGATAGCTTCACAACCATGACCAAGGCCATCACCCTGTCCGGCCTCCGCAAGACCTTCGGCCGGACCACCGCGCTGGACGGCCTCGACCTCACCGTCGAGACCGGCGAGGTCCACGGCTTCCTCGGGCCCAACGGATCCGGGAAGTCCACGACCATCCGCGTCCTGCTCGGCCTGCTGCGCGCCGACGGCGGCAGCGCCCGCATGCTCGGCAAGGACCCGTGGCA
The DNA here is from genome assembly GCF_042885395.1 of Kitasatospora sp. NPDC058063. Lineage (NCBI taxonomy): Bacteria > Bacillati > Actinomycetota > Actinomycetes > Kitasatosporales > Streptomycetaceae > Kitasatospora > Kitasatospora sp. NPDC058063. Next base: position 145,650 of record NZ_JBHVSD010000014.1, on the reverse strand, counting down.
CGACGCCGTCGAGCTGCACCGCCGCCTCGCCTACGTGCCCGGCGACGTCGAGCTCTGGCCCAACCTCACCGGCGGCGAGGCCATCGACCTGCTCTCCCGGCTGCGCGGCCGGCTCGACCGCCGCCGCCGCGACGAGCTGATCGAGCGCTTCGCCCTCGACCCGACCAAGAAGGGCCGCAGCTACTCCAAGGGCAACCGGCAGAAGGTCGCCATCGTCGCCGCGCTCGCCTCCGACGCCGAGCTGCTGCTGCTCGACGAGCCGACCTCCGGCCTCGACCCGCTGATGGAGGTGGTCTTCCAGGACGTCGTGCGCCAGGCCAAGGAGGACGGCCGCACCGTCCTGCTCTCCAGCCACATCCTGGACGAGGTGGAGAAGCTGGGCGACCGGGTCAGCATCGTCCGGCACGGCCGGGTCGTGCAGAGCGGCACCCTCGACGAGCTGCGCCACCTCACCCGCACCACCGTCGAGGCCCGGACCCTGCGCCCGGTCCCCGGACTGGAGGCGCTGACCGGCGTGCACGGCCTGCACACCGACGGCGACCGGGTCCGGTTCTCCGTGGACGGCTCCCAACTCGACGCCGCCGTACGGCTCCTGAGCGCGGCCGGACTGCGCGGCCTGCTCAGCCACCCGCCCACGCTGGAGGAGCTCATGCTGCGCCACTACGGCGACGAGCCGGCCGCCGACGGGCACCGCGCCGACGACGGGCACCGCGCCGACGGCGAGGCCCTGCGATGACCGCCACCGCCGCCGGACCGGCCACCGGCCGCGCCGCCGCCCCTCGCCGCACGGCGACCCGCAGCACCCTGGCCGGCACCACCGCGCTGCTCCGCTTCGCCCTGCGCCGCGACCGGCTGCGGCTGTCCGCCTGGGTGCTCGGCCTCTGGCTGGTCACCCTGTCCACCGCCAACAGCGTCCACACCCTCTACCCGACCGCCGCCGACCGCGCCTCCATCGCCCACGGCTCGGACAACCCGGCGATGCTCGCGATGAGCGGACCGGCCCACTACCTGGCCGACTACACCTGGGGCGCCATGCTCGGCCACCGGATGCTCGGTCTGCTGGCCGTCCTGGCCGGACTGCTGAGCGTCCTCACCGTCACCCGGCACACCCGGGCCGAGGAGGAGAGCGGCCGCGCCGAACTGCTCCGCTCGGCCGCCGTCGGCCGGCACGCCCCGCTCGCCGCCGCCCTGGCCACCGCCGCCGTCGCCGACCTCGCGCTCGGCCTGCTGCTCGCGGCCGGCCTGCCCGCGCTGGGCGTCCCCGGCATCACCGCCGCCGGGTCGGCGCTGTACGGCGCCGCGACCGCCCTCGCCGGGCTGCTGTTCGCCGCGGTGGCCGCCGTCACCGTCCAGCTCGGCGCGCACGCCCGGACCGCCTCCGGACTCGCCCTCGCCGTGCTCGGCGGCGCGTACGCGCTGCGCGCCGCCGGGGACGCCGGCTCGGGCGCGCTCTCCTGGGCCTCCCCGATCGGCTGGCTGCAGCGCAGCTACCCCTTCGTGGACGACCGCTGGTGGCCGCTGCTGCCCGCGCTCGCCCTGGCCGCCGCGACCGCCGCCGCCGGGTTCGCGCTCAGCAGCCGCCGCGACCACGGCGCCGGCCTGCGCGCCGCCCGTCCCGGCCCCGCCACCGGCAGCCCGGCCCTGGGCACCCCGTTCGGCCTGGCGCTGCGCCTGCACCGCGGTCTGCTCGGCGGCTTCGCGGCTGCCCTGCTGCTGGTCGGCGCGATGTACGGCTCGCTGCTCGGCGACGCCGACTCGATGCTGGGCGACGTCGACCGGATCCGGGAGGTGCTGGAGCGGCTCGGCGGACACACCCTCGCCGACTCCTACGCCGCGCTGACCATGCTGGTGGTCGCCGTGCTCGGCGGCGTCCACGCGGTGCTGGCCACGCTGCGCCCGCGTGCCGAGGAGAGCGCCGGACGGGCGGTGCCGGTGCTGGCCACCGGCGTGTCACGGTCGGCCTGGCTGGGCGGGCACCTGGCGGCGGCCCTGCTGGGCTCCACCGCCGTCCTGCTGGCGGCGGGCGTGGGCTTCGGCCTGGCCGGGGCGCTGTCCAGCGGCGACGGGGGCGCGTTCCTGCGGCTGACCGGCGCGGCACTGGCCTTCGCGCCCGCCCAGTGGGTGACGGTGGGTTTCGCCGCCGCGGTGTACGGCTGGCTGCCCCGGGCCACGCCGCTGGCCTGGCTGGTGCCCGGGTACGCCTTCGTGATCGGCTACCTGGGCCCGCTGCTCGACCTCCCCGCGGGCCTGGAGCGGCTCTCCCCGTACGGCCGGGTGCCCCGGCTCCCGGCGGCCGCGATGGACTGGACGCCGCTCGCCGTGCTCACCCTGGTCGCGGCCGCCCTGATCGCCCTGGCCCTGGCCGGGTTCCGGCGCCGCGACATCGACTGACGCCGGGGCGGCGGGGCTCCGGCCCGACAGGGCTCCGGCCCGACAGGACGTCAGGACGCCGGAACGCCGGGGAGCCGGAACCCGCCACGGGCGATCAGAGGTGCTTGACCAGCTCCGGCATCAGGTCCTGGAAGGTCCGCCCACTGGCCGGCTGGCCGATCGCGGCCATCTGCCAGCCGGTCTCCGTGCGCTGCACCTTCGCCATGATCTGCGCGGTGTACGGGCCTCCGCCGGTGAGCGTGTAGCGCGCCAGCTCGACACCGGTGGTCTCGTCCACGAGCCGGCAGAACGCCGCCTCGACCTCCTGGAAGGTCTGCCCGGTGAAGGAGTTGACGGTGAAGACGATCTGGTCGACCTCGGCGGAGACGGTGGTCAGGTTGACCGTGATCGACTCGTCGTCGGTCGCGTCACCCGCGCCGCCGACCAGGTTGTCCCCGCTGTGCCGGACCGAACCGTCGTTGCTGTTGAGGTGTTGGAAGAACACCACGTCCACCGGCCGCCCCTGGGCGAACAGCACCGCCGAGGCGTCCAGGTCGATCTCCCGGCCGGCGGCGAGCAGCTTGGCGAGGAAGCCCTTGCGCTCCGCCGCCTTCCAGCCGAGGCCCATCCGGACCAGGCTCAGCTGCCCACCCCCCGGCTTCTCCAGGCTGATCTTCTGCCCCTTGGCCAGCGAAACGCTCATCGCGTCCTCCTCCGTTCTGCCACCGTCCGTGCCGCGAATCTACAGCACTGTAGAGAATTTATGATCATCGACGGTGCCCTGCGAGCACCTGTACCCCGTACTCCCCCGGACCTCACCCCGACAACGGTCCGCACACTGAGGGAACCGGCGGTCCGACGTCTGGCGTAGCCGTGGACCGCGACCGGACGGCCGGGGCGGCACACGGTCTAGGGTCGGCCCCGGGACGGCGCCCGGCAGCACCGACGCGCCGTCCACGCGCCGATCGCGGTGCCCACGCCCCACCGTGCCCACGACGGAGAAGTACCCACGACTCGCAGTGCTCACGACCGTTCCCGGGCCGTGCCGAAGCGCGCCGCCCGCTCTCGCTGGGGGGACCACCATGCCCGAGCAGCACGAAGGAACCGAACGGCACGACGAAACCGAACAGCACGCGACACCGCGGCCACCGGAGGGATCCCGCCTCGGCCGGCGCCGGCTGCTCCGGGCCGGCCTCGGCGCCGGCGGCGCGCTGGCCACCGTCCGGCTGCTGCCCGGCGGCACGGCCTGGGCCGCCCCGGCACGGGACCACGAATTCGGCACGGCGCAGTACGACGGTCTCTGGCCGTCCTCCCACGCCGGGCTGCGCGCCGGAACCGCCCCACAGACCTGGCCGGACTGGACCCGCTACGCCCGCATCGCCGACGGCACCTTCAACGAGCCCGCCGACATGCAGAGCGCCGTGGACGCCCTCAAGGCGCAGGAGGTCAGCGTCATCGAGCTGGACACCCTGCTCTCCGACTGGCTCACCGACGCCCAGTTCGCCGCCCACATGGCCGAGGTGAAGCAGTTCACCGGCCTGGCCCACGCGGCGGGCCTCAAGGTCGTCATGTACTACCCGTCGCTGGAACTGATCTCCCCCGGCGGGGAGAAGGGCCGCTCCTTCTACAAGAACGACCAGGGCAAGAACTGGGTCCAGCGCGACCTCGCCGGCAAGCCCAACGTGTTCTACGGCAGCGTGGTGGTCTGGGTCGACCCGGGCGACGAGAGCGTCTGGCTCAGCCCCAACTCGCCCTGGCGGGACTACTACCTCAACCGGATCAAGGGCGTGGCCGCGACCGGCGTGGACGGCATCTGGCCGGACGTCCCGATCTACTTCGACGGCGTGCTCTCCTGGTGCGACGCCTCCACCTGGGGCGCGGCCGCGTTCAAGGCCGACACCGGCCTCGCCCTGCCCAAGGCCGCGAACTTCGCCGACCCGGTCTTCCGCCGCTACGTCGAGTGGCGCCACCGCAACCTGCTCCGCTTCCAGCTGGACATCGCCGACGCCGGCCGCTCGGTCAACCCCGACCTGGTCACCTTCGTCGAGACCGTGTCGATGGACTACCGCTACGCCACCTCGATCGGCCTGGACGGCGGCTACCTGCGCCAGGCCCCCGGCGCCGTCAGCCAGGTCTGGGAGGTGGACATCCTCGGCAACTACGACGGCATGCGGCACGCCACCGCCGCCGACTGGGTCTGCCTGATCTCCATGTACAAGTACGCCCGCGCCGCCAGCGGCACCAAGCCGGCCTGGGCGTTCTCCTACGGCTGGCAGGCCGACGACGCCTCGCTGGTGATGTCCCAGCTGATCGCGGCCGGCTGCAACCCGTACGAGGTGAAGACCCCGTTCAAGAACGACACCGTGGACGCCGCGATGCGCACCCGGATGTACCGCTTCGTGCGCACCAACCAGACCAGGCTCTACGACCCGGTGTCGATCGCGCGGGTCGGCGTCTACCACTCCGCGCCGTCCCGGGACTACGTGTCCCCCGGCGAGGGCAACGGGATGTACGTCAACGCCACGGCCCCGGCCGGGATCGCCGACTGGTGGGGCGGCGACGACCCGGGGATGAGCTGCGCCTCGCTGCCCTGGCTCGGCGAGTTCCGGGGCACCGTCAAGGCGCTGGTCTACGCCCACGTCCCGTTCGACACGGTGCCCAGCCCCGGCCTGACCGCCGACGACCTGGCCCGGTTCAAGGTCCTGCTGCTGCCCAACCTCCAGGCGGTCTCGGACTCCGAGGCGGCGCTGCTGCGCGGGTTCGTCGCGGCCGGCGGGACGATCGTGATCACCGGTCCGGCGCCCACCGCGCTCGACGAACTGGGCGGCCAGCGCACCGAGTTCGCACTATCCGACGTGCTCGGCCTGCGCAGGGCCGACCCGCTGCCCGCCACCCGGCAGAACTCCTACGGCAGCGGCAGCTGCTGGTACGTCAAGGCGCTGCCCGGGCTGAGCTACCTGACCAAGACCGACCAGGCCTCGGCGGACCAACTGCTCACCGCCGTCCGCCAGTCCGCCCCGCCGGAGGTCACCCTCGCCGGGGACCGCCGGATCTTCCTGGACGCCCGACGGCTCGGCAGCGACACCGTCGTCCACTTGGTGAACTTCACCAACTTCGGCGACACCCCGGCGGCGTTCCGCAGCGCGCCCGCCAACTGCACGCTCTCCTGGGCCCTCCCGGCCGGGGCGAGCGTCTCCGCCGTCACCGTCGCGAGTCCGGACGGCACCGACCCGGCGCCCAAGGCCGTCCCGTACACCGTCACCGGCGGGACGGTCAGCGTGCCGCTGACCGTCGCGCAGTACTCGGTGGTGACGATCACCGTCGGCCAGGCCGTCTAGCGAACCGGCGCCGGGATGCGCCAGAGGGCGGCGGGGCCGGCCTCGCCGCCCGGGGCGGACTCGAAGGCGATCCACCGCCCGTCCGGGGACCAGCTCGGCGCGCCGTCGTAGGCGCCGTCGTCGCGGGTCACCCGGACGGGAGTGCCGCCGGCCGCCTCCAGCACGAAGACCTGGGCGTTCGGCAGGTCGCCCAGGGTGGAGGAGAAGACCAGGTAGCGGCCGTCCGGGGACCAGCTCGGGTCGGTGTGCTCGCCCGGCGCCCCGGTGACCCGCCGCAGTCCGCCGCCGTCCGGGTCCACCGTCCACAGCGACCAGTCCTCGCGGCCCGCACTCCGCCGCTGGAAGACGATCCGGTCGCCCGTCGGGGACCAGTTCGGCTGCCGGTTGTCGGTGCCGGTGCCCCGGCCGTCCACCAGCAGGACGGGAGCGCCGCCGCCGCGGCGGACCTTCCAGAGCGAGTCCTGTTGTTCGGCCGCGCCGCCCGGCACGGCGGCGTGCTCCGGCTCCCGGCTCTGCTGGAAGACGATCCACTCGCCGTCCGGGGAGAAGCTCGGCTCGCTGTAGCCGCTGCCGTCGGCGTGCCCGGTCACCCGTTCGGGGGCGCCGCCCGGCCGCATCAGCCAGATCTCGTCGTGCCCGGACTCCCGGTCGGTGGCGAAGGCGAAGGCATCTGCAGCGGCGTTCCAGCTGGCGCCCGGGAGGTTGACGGCCGCCCGGTCGGGGTCCGCCAGCACCGTGCGCGGGGCGCCGCCGTCCAGCGGCAGGACGCCGAGGGCGGCGTCGCCCTTGTTGTAGCCCCCGCTGAACTCGGTCAGCAGGACGGAGCGGCCGTCCGGGGCGAAGGCCGGGTTCTGCGCGCTGCGGCCGCCCCCGGCGCGGTAGAGCAGCTGGGCGCCGTCGGCGCGGCGCTCGGCACCGGCCGGGGGCGCACTGTCCGAGGGCGCGGCGGCCGACGGCGCGGCGGCCGACGGTGGGCCGGTCGGCGAGGCGCCGGCCGGCCCGGGCCCCGGCCGCTCCTCGTCGGCGGAGCCGGAGCCCGGACCCGTACCGCCGCAACCGGTCAGCAGCAGCGCGGCGGCGGCCACGGCCGCCGGAAGCACGCGATTCCTCATGCCTCACACGCTAGTTGACGCTTCGTCAGTCGTCGTACGCCGCCGGGCGGACCGGGCTCCGCCGGACGGCAGGTGTCGCCGGTCTCCCACGGGCCCGCGGTCGGGCGTCACCCGGCGCCGCGCTCCAGCCGCACCAGCGCGTCCACCGCGACCCGTCCGCCCGCGCCGGCCCCACCGCCCTTGTGCCCGGGCTCGCCGCCGACCGTGCGGTGCACCCGCTCGGCCCGGACGGGGCGCAGCCCGCGGTCGGCGAGGTCGGCCAGGACGTCCTCGGGGGTGAAGAGCACGGCCGGATCCTGCGGGCCGCCGACGCCCTCGGTGAGGTTGCTCAGGTCGTGCCCGATGACGAGCAGGGTGCCGCCGGGGGCGAGCGCGTCGGCGGCGCGGCGCAGCGCGGCCCGGCGGCCCGAGGCCGGGATCTGGAGGTAGGCGACCAGGACGAGGTCGTAGCCGGCGGCGGGGGCATCGAAGGCGCGGGCGTCGCCGTGGCGCCAGGTGAGCCGGTCGGCGACCTCGTCGGGCAGGTCGGCGGTGAGCCGTTCGGCGCGCTCCAGGGCGACGGCGGAGAAGTCCAGTCCGGTGACCTCCCAGCCCTGGGCGGCCAGCCAGATGGCGTTGCGGCCCTCTCCGGCGGCGAGGTCGAGGGCGTGGCCGGGGGTGCGGCCGGTCAGTTCACGGACCACCCACTGATTGGGCGCCGCGCCCCACACCAGCTCGCTCGCGGCGTAGCGGTCGTCCCAGTCCTGGCTGTCCATCGCGCCTCCTGCGTTCGACGGGCCTGCTCGTACCGGCCAACCTACCGGGCCCGCGCCACCCCGGCCGCCGCTGTCCGGAGCCGCCACCGCCGCTGTCCGGGGCCGCCGCCGCCGGGGCCGGAGGCGGTCCAGCGGGCGGACACCCTTGACGGCGAATATTGGTCCAGTCCAATCTGTTCAGTCGTGACGTGCACGGGCCGGCCGCCCGTCGTGTCCGCGCACCGCTCGTCAGCACGTGTCACCAGCCCGCGCGCCCCCACCGCGCCCGGGCCGGCTCCCCTCGGCCCGTCCGGGCCACCGCACCGCCGGAACCCCCACACATCCGGAGGACCCACCGCATGCACGATCGCGTCATGCCCGCACGGCCCGCCAACCCCGCCGGGGAGCGTGCCGGCCGCCGGGCCGCCCAGCGCAGACGGGCCACCGCGCTGGCCCTGGCCGCCACCCTGACCACCAGCGGCGCCGCCATCGCCCTGACCTTCGGCTCCGCCTCGGCCGCCCCGGTCAACCTGCTGGCCAACGGCGACTTCGAGACCGGCACCCTGGCCGGCTGGACCTGCTCCAACGGGTCCGTCGTCACCACCCCGGTGCACGGCGGGAGCCGCGCGCTCAGCGGCGCCGCCTCGGCCGCCGACACCGCGCAGTGCCAGCAGACCGTCGCCGTCCAGCCGAACACCACGTACACCCTGGCCGGCTGGGTCCAGGGCAGCTACGTCTACCTGGGTGCCACCGGCACCGGCGTCAACTCCTCGGCCTGGACGCCGGGCGGGACCGGCTGGAACCAGCTGAGCACCACCTTCACCACCGGTGCCACCACGACCTCCGTCGCGGTCTTCACCCACGGCTGGTACGGCACCGGCACGTACTACGCGGACGACCTCACCCTGACCGGCCCGGCCGGGCCCACCGCGACCGCCAGCCCCACGGCCACCGCCAGTCCGACCGCCACGGCCAGCCCGACCGCGACCGCGAGCCCCACGGCGACCGGCAGCCCCACCGCCACCGGCAGCCCGACGGCGACCAACAGCCCGACCGGCACCCCCACGACCACCACCCCGACCCCGACGGCCACCGCGAGCGGCCCGGCCGGGGACGGCAAGGTCACCACCCCGACCGGCTTCGCGGTCACCAGGACGACGTCCAACGCCGTGGTGCTCACCTGGCAGCCCTCCACCCTCACCAGCGGTGACGGCGCCGTCGCCTACAAGGTGTGGTCCAACGGCCAGCTCGTCGCCACCTCGATGGGCACCTCCGTCGCGGTCAGCTCGCTGCTGCCGGGCAAGAGCTACACCTTCAGCGTCCAGGGCTACTCCGGCAGCCACGCCTCCGCCCAGTCCGCCCCCGTGAGCACCACGACCGCGGCCGCCCCGGCCCAGCAGCCGGTCCGCTCGGCCTACTTCGACCAGTGGGGCGTCTACGAGAACGCGTACAACGCGAAGAACGTCGACACCAGCGGCGCGGCGGCCAAGCTGGACGTCGTCCACTACGCGTTCGCCAACATCGACCCCACGAAGTTCACCTGCTTCCAGGCGGTGAAGGCCTCCGACTCGGCCAACGAGTCCAACCCGAACGCCGGTGACGGCGCGGGCGACGCCTACGCCGACTACCAGGCCGACTACGGCGCCGGCACCAGTGTGGACGGCAGCAGCGACACCTGGGAGCAGCCGCTCAAGGGCAACTTCAACCAGCTCCGGCAGCTGAAGGCCAAGTACCCGAACCTGCGCTTCACCATCTCGATCGGCGGCTGGACGTACTCCAAGTACTTCTCCGACGCGGCGGCCACCGACTCCTCCCGCAAGGCCTTCGTCTCCTCCTGCGTCGACATGTTCCTCAAGGGGAACCTGCCGACCGGCGTGGCCGGTGACGCCTCCGGCGGCCCGGCCTCGGCGGCGGGCCTCTTCGACGGCGTCGACCTCGACTGGGAGTACCCGGGCTCGGCCGGCGGCCACACCGGCAACCACTACTCCGCGGCCGACAAGCAGAACTACACCCTGCTGCTCAAGGAGTTCCGCACCCAGCTGGACACCCTCGGCGCCGCCCAGGGCAAGCGGTACCTGCTGACCGCCGCGCTGCCCAGCGGCCAGGACAAGGTCGCCCAGCTGGAGACCGACAAGATCGGCGCCTACCTGGACTACGCCGACGTGATGTCCTACGACATGCACGGCGCGTGGGACGCCACCGGCCCGACCAACCACCAGGACCCGCTGCACGACAGCCCGGCCGACCCGACCACGCCGATCACCCCGGGCACCCGCAAGTACAACGTGGACACCACGATCGCCGCGTACACCACCGGACTGCCCGAGTACGGCATCCCCGGCGGCTTCCCGGCGAACAAGATCGTGCTGGGCATCCCGTTCTACTGGCGCGGCTGGACCGGCGTCCCGGCCGGCTCCAACTACGGCCTGTACCAGAGCGCGACCGGTCCGACGGCGAAGAAGCCGCTGAGCCAGGAGGCCGGCCTGGCCGCCTGGAAGGAGCTCAACCCGACCGCGGCGCAGACCCACTGGGACCCGGTCACCGAAAGCAGCTGGGTCTACGACGGCACCAACTTCTGGACCGGCGACACTCCGCAGGCCGTCCAGGCGCGCGGGGCCTACGCCAAGAGCAAGGGCCTGGGCGGGCTGTTCGCCTTCTCCCTGGAGAACGACGACGCCTCCGGCACGATGCTCAACTCGATGGACAGCAGCCTGCGCTGACGCTCCGTCGGCCAAAAGTGCATGAGCGCATGAGCGCATGAGCGGCGGCCCGCGCGGAAACTCCGCGCGGGCCGTCCGTGCCTCCGGGCCCCGACCGCCCGGGAGCCGGCGCGGCTCAGCGCGGCGGCACCGGGTCCGTTCCGCCGGCGCCCGGGCGGCAGCGCAGCAGTCGTCCGGCCGTCAGCCGGGCCCCGCGCAGCGCGCCGTGCCGGTGCAGTGCCTGCACCGCGTAGGTCGAGCAGGACGGCGTGTACGGGCAGCAGGCCGGACGCCGGGGGCTGACCTCGGTGCGGTAGTGCCGCACCGCGCCGTACAGCACTCCGGCCGCGAACCCGCGCGGGGCGGGGGCCGACGGGTCGGCCGTCCGGCGTCCGCGCGCGCCGGTGAGGGCGAACCGGACGCCGGAGACCATCATCACCGGGATCAGGGCGATCAGGCAGGGGTCGGCGAACTCGCAGCAGCCGTCGAGGCAGCAGTCCGCACCCTCGTCCCGGAGGTGCTTGCGCCGCCGGGCCTTGGCCTCGTCGTCCGGGCGGTAGCGCTTCCGGTACTCCTCCCACATCCGGCGCTGCTTCTTCCGCCGGAGCCGTTCCGAGGTGGGCAGCCACAACCAGGCGCGCTCCGGGCGGGCCGGCGGGTAGTGGGCACCGAGATCCGGCGTCGGGTCGGACACTGCTGAGAATCCCCTTGTTCCTTCCGCCGGGGCCGGCCCCCGACGATCCGGGCCAGATTATCCGAAGATCACCTGGCCGGATCCCGGCGGAGGCCGAGCCGACACCGAGCCGGCACCGAGCGGATTCCGCCTGCTCAGCCGCCGAGGTTGAGCGAGGGGAAGAGGTCCTCGAACGGCTGGGTGGTCACCGACACGCTCCGGGAGAACGGATTGTCGAAGTCCCAGATCATGAACAGCAGGAAGGCGATCAGCACGCTGAAGCAGAGCGCCAGGGTCAACTCCCGCGGCGTGCGCCGGATCTGCAGCGCGAACAGCATGCCGACGGTCACCACCGCACCGCCGATCAGACCGAGCCAGACCACCCCGGGCATCGTCGGCCCGGCGTTCTGCCCGCGCGAATTGCGGGCCTCCGAGGCCTCGCTGACCCGGTCCATGATCGGCTGGTAGGACTGCGACTCCAGGTCGGAGGCGGGCGCCCGGGTGGCGACGTCGTTCTGGAGCTTCTGGAGCAGCTGGTCGCCCTTCTCGGTGATCGCCCCGTTCTCCTTCATGTAGTCCCACTCGGTGTTCACGACGTACGAGACGTAGGCGTCCACGTCGGCCCGGACCTGGTCCCGGAACTCCACCGGGTAGATCACCGCGCGGTCGCTCACCTCGCGCAGCGACTGCGCCTCGCGGAACAGGTCGTCCTGTGCGGCGCCGCGCGCCTCCCAGACACCCGCGATGGCGAGACCGAGGACGATCGCGTAGACCACCCCGATCATCATCGTGATGTACTCGATGACGTCCGGGGTCTCGTCGGTGCTCTCCTCGATCGGTCGGCGCTGCCTGAGCACCACCACCGCCACGACGACGGCGCAGGCCGACGCCATGGCGATGATCAACGCCACCCACTCGGACATGGGAACTCCCTTCTCTGGCTTGGCTTGTGACGGACAGGAAAAGGTTCAGGGGGACGGCCCCGGGCCGACCGGGCCCGGGGCGGGGCGGCAGGGGCGGGGCCGCCACCGGCCGGGAGCCGGTCGGCGGACCGCCGGGAGACGGTCAGGACGGACCCGAGCGGCCACCGCGTCCGCGGCCACCGCGACCCGGCCGCAGGGCAGCCGCCGCGATCACGGCGGGGACCATGATCATCAGCATCGTGGTGGTCATCGAGATGCCCTGGTGGCGCCGGACCATGGGCGCGGGCTTCGTCGCCGGGGCGTGGAACACCGGTCGCGCCGACGGGGTCGGCCACAGCGGGCTCGGACGCACCGCGCTCGGCGAGGCCGCGGGGCTGGGCGCGGCCGGGCTCGGGGCCGCCGGCACGGGGACCACGGGGGCCGGAACGGGCACAGCGGGCACGGGGGCGGGCGGAGCCGGCGCCGGAGCGGGCGGCGGCGCGGGGACCGACGGCGGTGCGGGGGCCGGCGACGCCGGGGGCGCGGGTGACGCGGGTGCCGGGGTGGGGGCCGGAGTCGGACCGGGCGACGACGGGGTCGGCGTGGGCACGGGCGGTGACGGCGTGGGGGCCGGACTCGGGCTGGGAGTCGAACTCGGGCTCGGGCTCGGACTCGGCGATGGACTCGGGCTCGGAGTCGCACTCGGGCTGGGAGTCGGGCTGGGGCTCGGCGACGGGCTCGGGCTCGGCGACGTCGGCGTGGGGCTCGGAGTCAGCGTGGGGCTCGGCGACGGCGTGGGAGTGGGCGACGGCGTCGGGGTGGGTGTCGGCAACGGCGTCGGGGTCAGCGTGGGAGTCGGGGTCGGCGTACGCGTCGGTGTGGGCGTGGGGGTGAGCGTGGGCGTGGGCGTCGGCGTACGCGTCAGCGTGGCTGTCGGGGTCGGCGTACGCGTCGGCGTGGGGGTGGGGGTGGGCGTCGGGCTGGGGCAGGGATGCGGGTGGTGATGGTGGTGGTGCCAGCCGTGGTCCCCCCACCAATCGTCCCCCCACCAGTCGTCGTCGTGGTCGTCACCGCCGTGCCCCGGCCCGACCTGCCCGGGCCCGGCCTGCCCCTCGACCGGCCGCCCGGGCTCGCTGCGCAACCCCGTCGGGCGCGGGGGCGAGGAGAAGGGCGTCGACGGGAAGGGCATCGAGGGGGTGGGAAGCGCGGTCGTGGGCGGCAGGAAGAAGGGCGGCGCGGTGGGCTTCGAAGTCGGCTTCGGGCTGGGCTTCGAGGTGGGCTTGGGGCTGGGTTTGGGCGGGTGGCAGGGGTGGTGCCCGTGCGGCGGCCTGGGCCCGTGGTGCCCCGGACCACCGGCGCCCGGCGCGACGCCGACCTGGACGTCCACGTCCACGTCCACGCCGACGGTCACCTGCCCGCCCGGCCGTACCGACAGTGACACGTCGGTCTCGTCGCACACGCAGACGTCCACCGCCGGACCGCGCGGGGGCCGGCCGGACTGCCCCGCGCCGGAGGCGGTCGCTCCGCCGACCAGCGCGCAGACCGCGACCACGCAGGCCGCCGCGCCGATCAGCCGCACCCGTCGCCCGGGCGCCGCGCCCCCACCGCCGCCGGGCGGTATCCGGCGGATCTGCCGACGCTGGGGCATGGGCTCCACACACCTCTCGGGTCGTCCGGGGAGGACGGAACGGCTCGGGCCGACCGACCTCAGGGGAATGGGCGGAACGGTCAAGACGGGGAGAAAGATCAGATACGGTCGTATTCCTGACGGACATTCCATCGGGTACGACCAGAAGTGATCAGACATGGTCAGGCGGACGGCCCGCCTTCGGGGGGCGGGCCGTCCGTCATCAGGTCAAACGATCTTCGAGTCGGCCGGTTACGGCCCGCGCAAGCTGTTCCGTGCGCTCAGCTGCGGCGGTGCGCGATCTCCACGTTCTCCAGCACGCCGACCGCGTCCGGCACCAGGATGGCGGTCGAGTAGTAGGCGCTGACCAGGTACGAGATGATCGCCTTCTCGTCGATGCCCATGAAGCGGACCGACAGCGACGGCTGGTACTCGTCCGGGATGCCGGTCTGGTGCAGGCCGATGACGCCCTGGTTGTCCTCACCGGTACGGATCACCAGGATCGAGCTGGTGTTCTCCTTGGTGACCGGGATCTTGTTGCACGGCAGGATCGGCACCCCGCGCCAGGCCGGCACCTGCTGCCCGCCGAGGTCGACATGGGTGGGGTACAGCCCACGGGCGTTGAACTCCCGGCCGATCGCGGCGATGGTCCGCGGGTGGGCGAGCAGGTAGTCGGGGTCACGGCGACGGTTGAGCAGCTCGTCCAGGTCGTCCGGGGTGGGCGGGCCGGAGTGGGTCTGGATCCGCTGGTCGAAGTCGGCGTTGTTGAGCAGGCCGAACTCCGGGTTGTTGACGATCTCGTGCTCCTGGCGCTCGCGCAGGGCCTCGATCGTCAGCCGCAGCTGGTGCTCGGTCTGGTTCATCGGCTGGTTGTACAGGTCCGCGACGCGGGTGTGGACCTTCAGGACGGTCTGCGCGACGCTCAGCTCGTACTCACGGGGCTTGAGCTCGTAGTCCACGAAGGCGCCGGGCAGCTCGAACTCGCCGCGGTGGCCGGCCGACATGGCGATCTCGGCCTCGCCGCGCTCGTTCTGCGCCTGGAGCGGCAGGGCCAGGAAGGCCTGGAGGTGCTCCTGGAGGCTGGGCGCGTTGTCCCGGATGGCGGCGAAGTCCGCCCGGGTCAGCGTCAGGGCGACACCGGCGGTGGCGGTCTTGGCGGTGAACTCCCAGGTGGCGTCCGGGTTCAGCAGCCCGTCCTCGCCGAAGCGGTCGCCGTCGCCGGCCACGCCGACCACGGTGTCGTCGCCGTACTTGCCGGTGCCGATCTTGTTGACCTTGCCGTGCGCGATCAGGAAGATCTTGTCGGCGGCGTCCCCCTGGGTGGCGAGCACCTCGCCGGGGCCGAAGTCCCGCTGCTGGCAGCGGTCGGCCAGGGCGGTGAGGACGTCCTCGTCCTCGTAGCCGCGCAGCAGCGCCAGCTCGCCCAGCTCCGCCGGGATCACCCGGACCTGGGAGCCGGTCTTGATGAACTCCACCACCCCGTTGCCGACGGCGTAGGTGAGCCGGCGGTTGACGCGGTAGGCGCCACCGGCCGCCTGGACCCAGGGAAGCACCTTGAGCAGCCAGCGGGAGGTGATCTCCTGCATCTGCGGTGCGGACTTGGTCGTGGTGGCAAGGTTCCGGGCAGCGGCTGTCGCGAGGCTCTGCTGCTTGGCCTGCACTGCCTCCGGGCTCGTGTCCACGGTCATCGGCAGGGATCTCCATTCCTGTGATCGGGTCACGCGTCCAGGGGCATACCGGCCCGTCCTGGCGCATGCCATGACGGATCATCAGATCCGCTTACTGGTGGGGGCGTTGGTGTTTCGCGCGAAAGGCGGCCGCCGTCTCCGGGCGGCCCATCCGGAACCCTAGATCACCAGGACCCGACCGGGCCCGCACGGAGGCCCACTACCCCCCGATAGGGTGAATCTCACCCGGTCCGCCCCCACAGTCACATAAACTCCGGGAACATCCGTTCGCCCCTGCGATCCCCGTACTGCCAACGGCTTTCCAGCCCCGGCCCGGGCCCTGTCGAACGGCCCGGAGGCCACCGCCGGACGTCAACCCGGCGCACCGTCCCGGCGTCGGCGCGGAGCGCGCGAACCACCCCGGCAACGCGACGGTCCCGGGGACGTGGAGGACTCCGGAAACGCGAAGGGCCCGTCAGGTGCCGGCACGGGGGAAGCCGGCACCTGACGGGTGAACGGGGGGCGCGAAGGGCGGGGTCCGCACCGGGAGGCCCGGGCGCCCGCGACGGGCTGCCGATGACGCCGACGGTCCCGCCGGGTCAGGCGCAGGCGACCTGGGTACCGGGGATGCCGATGATCCCCGAGTTGTTGGTCTCTCCGCCGTTGTACTCGTAGTACAGGTAGGAGTAGAAGTCGATCCGGGTGTTCGGACCGCAGGCCGAATCCGGGGCGACGGCGTACGTCACCGTGAAGGCGCTGCTGGCGCCCGGGGCGAGCGGAACGCTGTAGCGGGCGATGCCACCGTGGACGTTGTCGCTGCACCCGTTGGTCTGGGTGCCGCAGGCGGTCGCGGTGAACTTGAGCCCGTTCTCCAGACTGGTGGCGTAGGTCTCCTGGACACTCTGGTAGACGAACTGGATCGGGGTGTCGTACGGGTTGGTGAGCGTCAGGGAGAGCGTGAACTCGCCGCCCCGGACGGTCGTCTGCTTGTCGGAGACGGCCGTGAGGGGCAGCTGGGTGTCGGCCCGGGCGACGGGGGCGGCGGCGAGGAGCAGACCGACGACGAGGGCCGGACACGCGGCGAGCGCGGCGCGACTCGGATGTGTTCTGCGCATGACCAAGGAGCGTAGGCCTCGCCTCCGCCGGGGTTGCGTTCCTCGGCCCCGGTCCGTACCGACGCAGGAGCGGCGGACGGACACCGCGCACCCGCCGCCCGCGTTCCGCCCCCACGGGTGCGCCCGGGGCCCTATGCTTCGCCGCCCCTCCCCCGCCCCGTCACCCGCAGGGCGGCAGGATGTCGCAGAGCGCGCCGAGTGCCGCCGGGTAGGCATGGTCCGGCGGCGTGGCGTAGCCGACCACCAGTCCGTCGACGGCGGGCATCGCCTCCTCGCCGATCGCCGGGTGGCGGTAGTCGGCGAGCCCCTCGACGGCCAGGCCCCGGTAGGCGGCGGCCTTGAGCACCGAGCGCTCGGTGCCCGGCTCCAGCCGCAGCACCGCGTGCAGGCCGGCCGCGATGCCGGAGACCTCGATGTGCGGAGCGCGGGCGGCCAGTGCGGCCACCAGCTGGTCGCGGCGGTCCCGGTAGCGGCGGCGCATCCGGCGCACGTGCCGGTCGTAGCCGCCGGAGTCGATGAAATCGGCGAGGGTGAGCTGGTCCAGGGCGCTGGCCCAGCCCTCGCGTTCGCCCTTGGCGGCGAGCACCCGGTCCACCAGGTGGTCGGGCAGCACCATCCAGCCGAGCCGCAGCGCGGGGGTCAGGCTCTTGCTGGCACTGCCGAGGTAGACCACCCGTTCGGGATCGAGCCCCTGAAGGGCGCCGACCGGCTGGCGGTCGTACCGGAACTCCCCGTCGTAGTCGTCCTCCAGGAGCAGCCCGCCGTGCCCGCGTGCCCAGTCGACCACGGCCGCGCGGCGGCCCGGGTGCAGCGGGCCGCCGGTCGGGAACTGGTGGGCGGGGGTGAGCAGGGCCGTCCGGATCTCCGGATACCGGGCCAACTCACCCGTCCGGGCACCCAGTTCGTCGATCGACAACGGAACGGTGGCAACGCCCGCGGCGGCCAGCAGCCCGCGGTGGAAGCCCAGTCCGTACGCCTCGACGGCCAGCGGGCCGTGCTCGGCGGGCGGCAGGACGGGTGCGGCGCCGTCGAAGAGCAGCCGCAGCGCGTGGGCGAAGCCGGAGCAGACCACGATCCGGTCGGGGTCGGTGCGCACCCCCCGCGCGCGGGCGAGGTAGTCGGCGAGGACGGTGCGCAGCTCGCGCCGGCCCTGGGGATCGCCGGGCCCGAAGGCCTCGTTGGGGGCGCCGGTGAGGGCCCGGCGGGCGGCGGCGAGCCAGGCGGTGCGCGGAAAGGAGGCGGCGTCGGGCTGTCCCTGCCGCAGGTCGTGGGTGGGGCCGGGGCGGCGGACGGGCCGGCGGGCTCTGGTGCGCGGGACGGGTTCGGCGCGTTCGGCCACCGTGGTCCCGGAGCCCTGGCGGGCGGTCAGCCAGCCCTCGGCCACGAGTTCGGCGTAGGCCTCGGCGGCGGTGTTGCGGGCCAGGCCGAGGTCGGTGGCGAGGGCGCGGTAGGGCGGCAGCCGGGTGCCGGGGGCCAGTCTGCCGCTGCGGATCGCCTCACGCAGCGCCGCCATCAGCGCGGCGCGCCGCCCCCCGGTGGCGGGGAGGTCGAGGTGCAGGTCGTTGCCGGTCGAGTGGGCGGGCTCGGAGGGGTGCGTGCCCCGCGTGTCCGTCATGGTCACGCACCCTACCGGCCGCCGCCCCGGCCCTCCTCGGGCGGCTGCCCGGCCGCGGGCCGGGGCGATCGCCCCGAGGGTCTGTCGTCAAACCCCCGCCTGCGGGGCGGCGACAGACCCTACGGCACGACGGTGACCGGCCAGCGGCCGGCCTTGACCAGCCGGACGGCCACCGAGCCGATCACCTTGTGCCCCGCCTGCTCGGAGACGCCGACCACCACGGCGTCGGCGCGCAGTTCGTCCGCGAGCTTGGCGAGGCCGCCGTACGGGTCGCCGCGCATGGTCAGGAAGCGCCACTCCACCTTCCACACCTCGCGCACCCGGTGCTCGGCCTCGCGGAGCGCGGCCAGCAGTTCCTCGGCGATCTCCTGGGTGGTCTCCTCCACCGCGGCACCGGCCAGGGCGGTCGCGGCGCCGAGGATCGGCTGGATGTACGCCACCGCGAGGACGGCGCCCTGCCGGCGGGCCAGTCCGGCGGCGTAGGCGGTGGCTCGCCAGGAGGAGTCGGAGCCGTCCAGGCCGGCCAGGATCACGCCGGGACCGTCGGTGCCCAGCTCGAAGCCGGCGGGTGCGGCCGCGGCCTCGTGCCCCGGGGGGCCGGTCGGCGCCCCGGCCGCGGCGGCCCCCCGCGCGCCGGCGTCCGCCGCCCCACCCGTACCGGCGGCCGCCTCTCCCGCGTCCGCCGTGTCCGCTGCATCGCTCTCGTTGCTCATGGAAATGAGGCTATGCCCGCCACCGGGAGTGACGGCGGCGGGCTCTCCGGGTGAGGGCTGTGGCCCGGGCCACCCGGGGCGGTGGTCGGGGCCCCGAATCCGGCACCGGCGGCTGGCCGACCGTCACGCGCTGTCGACCGTGTGCGCGGCCTCACAGCGGTTCCGTGGGGGGTTCGGAGTGGTGCGGGCCACTTCCCCGGCCTATTTGATCTTGGAAATAGGGGCAAATCTGGCGAAATCACTACAATTCCTTGATCCTTACGCCCGGTAACAGCCCTCTGACATGGCTAAACCTTCGAATCCTTGAAACCGCCACGACCGCCCCCGTAACTTCGAACCCGTTGCACCGAGCGATCCGCTCCGGCCGGGCCAACCGCCCCCGGGCAGGACGGTGCAGAACCACGCGAGTGACGTGTCCCCGAAACCGACGGCCTTCCGAGGGTCTGGTTCCGCGCGCTCGCGAACCCTCCGAAAGGAACTCCATGACCTTCCGCAACGAGACCGCCGCTGCCGCCACCACCGCCACCCCGAAGCGCCGCAACCGCGTCCGGATGGCTCTGATGGCCGGGGCGCTCACCGCCCTGCCCGCGGCCGGCCTCGTCGCGGCCACCAGCGCCTCCGCCGCGCCGGCCACGGTCTGGGACAAGGTCGCCGCCTGTGAGGCGACCGGCAACTGGGCCGTCAACTCCGGCAACGGCTTCTACGGCGGCCTGCAGTTCACCTCCAGCACCTGGGCCGCCTTCGGTGGCACCGCCTACGCCCCGCAGGCCCACCAGGCCACCAAGGCGCAGCAGATCGCCGTCGGCGAGAAGGTGCTCGCCGCCCAGGGCCCCGGCGCCTGGCCGGTCTGCTCCGCCAAGGCCGGTCTGACCAAGTAGGACCGCACGCCACGAGGCCGCCGCACCCCGCCCCGGGGTGCGGCGGCCTCGTCGTGCCCGGGGCCTCGTCGTGCCCGGGGCCCGCGGGATCGGGGCCCGCAGGATCGGGGCAGCCGTGCCGGTCAGGACGGCCGGGGCGGGAGCGGCAGCGGGACGGCCGGCAGGCCGTCGATGCTGGTGCCGACCAGCGGCTTGCGCTCGCAGTAGGCGCCGAACTCCTCCTCGTCCTTGCGGTCGAAGTACTGGGCGTGCAGGTCGCGGTCGGCGCGGTAGTCCATGAACGGCACCGCGTACCCGCAGGAGTCGCTGACCCGCTCGGCCTCGACCAGCACGATCGCCCGCAGACCGGAGCCGTCCGCGGCCGGGTCGAAGTGGCGCAGCAGTCCGGCGAACCGCGGGTCGTCCCGGAAGACCGGCTCACCGCGCCCGTGCACCCGCACCACGGTCGGCGGGCCCTCGAAGGCGCACCACATCAGGGTGATCCG
The DNA here is from genome assembly GCF_042885395.1 of Kitasatospora sp. NPDC058063. Taxonomy (NCBI): domain Bacteria; kingdom Bacillati; phylum Actinomycetota; class Actinomycetes; order Kitasatosporales; family Streptomycetaceae; genus Kitasatospora; species Kitasatospora sp. NPDC058063. The sequence continues at coordinate 125,722 of NZ_JBHVSD010000014.1, read as the reverse complement.
GCCGTTCTCCCGCAGGTGGGCGACGGTCTCGGCCTGTGAGCCGCCGAAGTCCAGATAGGCGAGGGTGAGTTCGTCGATCACCACGAGCGTCCCGGCGCGGCCCTTGGGCGAGAGGTTGACGTGCCCGTCGGCGGCCAGCGGGGCGGTGGCGACGAAGTAGACCGGCTGGCGCTCGATGAAACCGCGCAGCCGGCCGTCGATGCGTTCGTACTGCTTTCCCATGGGCGCAAGTGTGCCCGCATCCCGACTGGTGGGAAAGGAGGTTCCGGCCCCTGAGACGGCCGCTCGGGCGGCCGGGGCCGCCCGAAGCCGACCGACCGCCGTCCGCGCCCTCCAAAGGCCGCCCGACGGCGCCTACGATGGTTCGGGTACCTGTCACCCGCCAGGCCGAGCACGGGAGTTGCGATGACCCGGAGCACCCTCCCCACCACCGCGCCCGGGACGGTCCTCGGCACCCCCGCCGCGCCGCTGCGCCCGTACGTCCTCGGCTACCGCGGCTACCGGCTGGCCCTGCGCCGGCCGCTCCGGCGGCTGGAGGTGCCGACGGACGTGGTCACCGTGGCCCTCGCCTTCGAAGGCACGATGAGCCTCACCGACGCCGTCTCCCCCGAGCCCGCCACCGCCTTCGGCTCGGTCGCGGCCGGGCTGCGCCGCACCGCGACGATCGCCGAACACGCGGGCGTGCTGCACGGTTTGGCCGTCTCGCTCACTCCGCAGGGCGCCTTCCGGGCGTTCGGTCCGCTGGCCGGCGAGCTCGGCGGGCACTGGGCCGAGGCCGGGGACGTGCTGGGCCCGCGGCTGCGGGCGCTGACCGACCGGCTGGCCCACGCCCCGAGCTGGCCGGCCCGGTTCGCCATGCTGGACGGCTACTTCGGTGCGCTGTTCGCGTACGGGCCGGACTGGGACCCGTCCGTGCACTGGGTCTGGCGGCAGCTGCGGCACACCCACGGACTGGTGCCGATCGGCGACCTGGTCGAGGGCACCGGCTGGAGCCGCCGCAGGCTGGAGCTGCGCTTCCGCGAGCACCTCGGGCTGGCCCCCAAGCAGGCGGCCGGCATCCTCCGGCTCCAGCACACCCTCCACGTCCTGACCGCCCACGAGGAGCGGACCGCCGGGGACCACCCCTTCGGGAACCGCCCCACCGGGGCGCGAACCACCGGGGCGCGAACCACCGGCGCCGACCTGGCCACGCGCTGCGGCTACTACGACCAGTCCCACCTCGACCGGACCTTCCGCGCCATGGTCGGCCGCTCGCCGAGCGCGTTCCTGGCGTCCCGGCGCACCGCCGCCGCCCTGCCCGAGCCCGCCGGCCGGGTCACCGACCGGGTCACCGGGCGGGTGACCAGCACCCTCCTGGACGCCGGAGGCTGAAGCGCACGCCTGCGCACGGCGCGTGGTCTCCGAAAGTGCGCGGCCGCCGACGGTGCGCATTTGTACAAGACGAACCGGTGCCCCGCACGGCACGCTCGAAGGGCCCGGCCGGTACGGGGGACCGGCCGGTCACGGGGGCGGGCAGGCACGGGGCACGCGGGGTGTCAGCCGGTCACTGCTTCATGTAGACGCTGTCCATGAACTCGATGATCTGCTGGTCGGTCAGCCGCTGGCCGTCGCGGTGCCCCATCGCCAGGTCGGCCTCGCTGATCATGCCGACCAGCCGGTCCCCGTCGATCACCGGGATGCGCCGGATCTGGTGCTGCTCCATCTTGCGCAGCACCGCCTCCATGCTGTCCTCGGCGCGCACGCAGTGCAGGTGGCCGGAGAGCTCCATGGCCGTCATGGTGGCCGGGTCCTTGCCCTCCGCGATACATCGCAGCACGATGTCGCGGTCGGTGATGATGCCCTTCAGCTTCTGGTCGTCGCCGCAGATCGGCAGCGCGCCCACGTTCTTGTCGCGCATCATCCGCGCGGCCTCGGCCAGTGTCTGGTGGGCGCCGACGCACTGGGCGCCGGTGTGCATGATGTCTCGGGCAGTGGTGGTCACGGGGACTCCTTCGTCGGTGGTTCCCCCCGCTGGTCCCCCCGCATCCCCCCGGCGGTGCTCCCGGGCTCCCGCCGTCGGAGCGGAACGGGTGTGACCGCGCCCTCACCATAAGCAACCCCGCCCCCGCCCGCGACCCCGGGCCGGGGAGACCGGTTCCGGAACGTCCGAGGCGGGGCGCCGGGTGCGGCCGCAGAGTGGGAGGCGGAACGACCGGCACGACGACCCACGCTTCCCGAGGAGTGAGTGAGCCATGGACGCCACCGAGACCCCCGCCCCGCAGGTCTGGCCCAGCCTGCGCGCCACCGACGCCCGGGCCCTGATCCGCTTCCTGGTCGAGGCCTTCGGCTTCCAGGAGGTCGTCACCTACGGCGAGGGCGACGTCGTCGCGCACGCCGAACTCGCCTGGCCCGAGGGCGGCGGCGTGATGCTCGGCTCCGAGCGCGGGACGCCCGAGGGCGCCGAGTCCTGGCCGGGCCGGCCGGGCGGCTTCACCGCGTACGTGGTCACCGCCGACCCGGACGCCGTGCACGCCCGTGCGGTGGCCGCCGGGGCCCGGATCACCACCGGGCTGTACGAAACCGACTACGGCTCGCGGGACTTCGCCGCCGCCGACCCGGAGGGCAACCGCTGGTACTTCGGCACCTACCCGGGCGCGCCCCGTCCGCCCGCCGGGCGGACGACGGGAGTCTGAGGGCAGACCCCGGGAGACCTCGGGGCGGCCGCCGCCGAACGGGGGCAGACTGGCTGCGGGGGCACCCCACCGGAGGCGCCGGAGACAGCGGAGGCACCTGGGACACCGGAGGCGCTGGAGGCATCGGAGGCATCGGAGGCGGAGCGTGCCGCAGATGACGGTGGACGGGCGCACCCTCGCCCTCTCCCACCTCGACAAGGTGTACTACCCGCGCACCGGCACGCCCAAGGGCGAGGTGCTGCGCTACTACGCCGCCGTACACACCGCCCTGCTCCCGCACCTGCGCGACCGCCCGGTCTCCTTCCTGCGCTGCCCGGACGGTGTCGAGGCGGAGGTGTTCGTCGCCAAGAACCCGCCGCCCGGCACCCCGGGCTGGGTGCGCACGGTCGACGTGCCGAGCAACACCGGCGAGCTGCGGCAGGTGGTGCTGGAGGACGGCGCGGCGCTGCTGGCGGTCGCCAACCTGGGCTGCCTGGAGCTGCACGTCCCGCAGTGGCACGCGGCCGTGCCCGCCCTCGCCGACCGGCTGGTGCTGGACCTCGATCCCGGCGAGGGCGCCGACGTGCTCACCTGCCGCGCGGTCGCCCTGCTGCTGCGGGAGCGGCTCGCTGCGGACGGTCTGGCGGCCTGGGTGAAGACCTCCGGCTCCAAGGGCCTGCACCTGCTGGTCCCGATCGAGCCCACGCCGAGCACCCGGGTCTCCGGGTACGCGAAGGCGCTGGCGGCCGCCCTGGAGGCCGAGCACCCGGAGCTGGTGGTGCACACCATGGCCAAGGCCCGGCGCCGGGGGCGGGTGCTGGTCGACTGGTCGCAGAACAACGCCAAGAAGACCACCGCGGCGCCGTACACCCTGCGGGCCCGGCCGCTGCCGACCGTCTCCACCCCGCTGGCCTGGGCGGAACTGGAACGGGCCGCCGAGGAGCGGGACCTGGTCTTCACGCTCGCCGAGGTGCCCGGCCGGCTGGTCGCGCACGGCGACCTGCTCGCGCCGCTGCTGGACCCGGAGCGGGCCCGGCCGCTGCCCGGTGCGCCCTCGGCGGCCGGAGCGCCGCCGCCGGTGCGCCAGGTGCTGCACCCGCCCGTCGAGGTGATGCGCCCGGCCGCCGTGACCGCCGTCCCGCCCGCCGACGGCCTGGGCGGCGGGGGCGTGCAGTACGAACTGAAGCTGGACGGCTTCCGCTGCGTCGCCTTCGCCCGGGGCGGGCGGCCCGCGTACCTCCAGTCCCGCAGCGGCCGCGACCTCGCCGCCGAGTTCCCGCCGATCGCCGCCGCCGTCGCCCGGCTGCCGGAGGGGCTGGTGCTGGACGCCGAGCTGGTCGCCTGGCGCGGCGGCCGGTTCGCCTTCGGCGAGCTGCTGCGCACCCGCCGGGCCCGCGCCGCCGCCCCCGAGGTGGCACTCGGGCTGATCGCCTTCGACCTGCTGGCGCTGCCCGGCCGCGACGTCCGCCGGCTGCCGCTCACCGACCGCCGTCGGCTGCTGCTCGCCGCCCTCGCCGACGTCCCGCCGCCGATCCGGCCGGTGATGGCCACGACGGACCGGGCGGAGGCGCTGGAGTGGATGGAGCGGCTCGCCGACACCGGGGTGGAGGGCCTGGTCTGCAAGGCCGCCGCCGCCGCGTACCGGCCGCGCGGCGCGGGCCGGGTCTGGGTCAAGTTCCGCCGCGGCGACACCCTGGACGCCACCGTCGGCGCCGTCACCGGCCCGGCCGACCACCCGCACGCGCTGGTCCTGCGGCTCGACGACGGCCGGGTGTTCCTGACCGCCCCGCGGCTCACCCCGGTCCAGTCCGGCGAGGTCGCCGAGGTCGTCCGCCCCCTGCTCGGCCCGCCCGGCACCGACCCCGAGCACGGCCCGGTCCACCCCCTGACCGCCCCCCTGCGCGCCGAGTTCACCCTCACCGGCCGCCCGCCCACCGCGACCTTCGTCCGCCTCCGGGGCGACTGACGTCGGACCGCGCTCACGTCCCGCGCTTCGCCGACGCGTGGGCGAACTCCGTGACGAAGGCGTCGTCGAACAGCGGCAGGTCGGCGGGCCTGCGGCTGGTGACGAGCGGGCCGGGGCCGTCGTGGCAGACGTGCACCGGCTCGTCCACCCAGTGCGCGCCGGCGTTGACCAGGTCGGTGCGCAGGCTGGGCCAGGAGGTGAGGGTGCGGCCGCGTACGGCGTCGGCCTCGATGAGTGTCCAGGCTGCGTGGCAGATCGCCGCGACCGGCCGGCCGGCGGCGCCGAAGGCGTGCACGAAGTCGACCGCCGGGCGCTCCAGGCGCAGCCGGTCGGGGTTGGCGACGCCGCCGGGGAGGACCAGCCCGTCGTAGTCGGCCGGGTCGGCCTCGGCGACCAGGGCGTCGACGGCGAAGGTGTCGCCCTCGGCGTGGTGCCGGACGGTCCGGACCCGCCCCTCGGCGGTGGACAGCAGCCGCGGGGTGCCGCCGGACTCGGCGACCGCCTGCCACGGGTCGGTCAGTTCGACCTGCTCGGCCCCGTACGGCGCGACCAGGAACGCGATCGTCCGGCCGGTGAGCGTGGTGGACGGCCAGCCCATGGCGCAGTCGCTCAGCCCGGGTGCGGGGCGGTCAGGTCGACGGCCACGGGCGGAGCGGTGCTGAGCCGGGCGCGCGGGCAGTCGAGGTGGACGGCGCGGTCGAGGTGGTCGAGCCGGGCGACCAGTCCGGCCGGGACGAGCACCCGGGCGCCCGGCACCCAGGGCTCGGCGTCGACCAGCAGGTGGTCCCCGGCGTCCTGTTCGACCCGGCCGACCGGGCCGTCGGTGGCGTGCACCTCGTACCCGACCAGCGTGAGGTCGGCGGCGGGATGGGAGCCCGGGCGGTACTCCCACAGGTCGGTGGTCATGGCGTCACGCCTCCGGCCGGTCCCAGGGGCGCCGCTCGCGGCGCTCCCGGCGTTCCCGGAACTCCGTCGGGTCCGCCGGTGCGACACCGCTGCGGGCCTCGCGCCGGCGGCGCAGCAGTTCGGAGGCGGCGACCGCGGCCCCCACCGTCGCCGCCCAGACCACCCCGAGCGCGACCAGTACGGCGGTGGCCGGTGTCCGGGCGCCCACGCCGAAGCAGATCGCCGTCATCACCAGGGCGGTCAGCGTCACCCCCGCCGTGACCCTGCGCCCGACCCCGCGGAGCACGCGCCGGACCCGGCTCGGCGCTTTGGCGCCCATCGTGCTCAGCTTCCGGTCGAGCCGTGCGTCCTGCCGCAGATCGGACTCGATCTCCTCGAGGAGCCGCCGCTCCCATCCGCTCAACGCGGGTCCGTCCATCTCGGTCACCTCCGACACTTCCGGTGACGTGCTCGCACCCGGCGGGTTGCCCGGTACGGGCCGGCACTAACCGTTGCGGGCACCGCCTGTTCCGGCGCCGACGGGCCCGAAGGCCCGGGGGCGGGCGAGCAGGCTGTCGTCCAGGACGCCCAGCAGGGCGGCGGCGTCGCGGTGGACCTCGGCCGCGCCCGCCGCCCGCAGCTCCGGGCCGGTGTCCCGGCCGGCCGTCAGGGCGACGCACGGCACCCCGGCCCGCCGCACGGCCCGTACCTCGCGCACGCTCCCGGCGACGGCCACGGCGTGCCAGGGCCTGCCGTCCACCAGGTCGAGCGCGGCTCTCACCGGATCGCCCCCGGGATCGGCCACGGTGAGCGCCGGAGCCCCGGCGGGACCGGGGCCGGTCAGCACCACCGTCCACCCCCGGGCGGCGCACTCGCGCAGCAACTCGGCACCGCCGGGCAGGGTGGGCTGCCACCAGTCGGTACCGAAGAGAGCCGCCGAGACCACCGTCATGACCACCGCTTCCGTTCGCGGGCGACGCACCGAATGCTCCCTTCCAGGTTAGGTCGCTCCCCCGCCGCGCGCGCAGCCTGCGCCCGGACCCCCGGGAAACCTTCCGGCGGTCCGGAAAAGTGGCTGGCCGCAGGTGATCGTTTGGCCCTAGGGTGTCGCTCCGTCACATTGGTCCAGTCCTGGAGCCCGATCCCCGATGCCTTCGCCCGCCGTGTACCGCTCGCCGAGATCGAGCGCCACCGTCGCCACCGTTCTGCTCGCCGTGAGTGCCGCCACGACCCTCGCCTCGCTCGGTGCGGGCTTCCTCCTGTACGGGGAGGCCGGCGATCTCGCCAACGGCGCCGAGACCGACGGATCCGCGCTGATGGACACGGCACAGCTCTACGACAACATCGGCTACCTCCAGGTGGTGGCCCTGGCCGCGTCCGCGGTCACGTTCGTCACCTGGTTCCATCGGGTCCGGGTGAACGCCGAGGTCTTCGACCCGCGCGGGCACCGGTTCAAGCGCGGCTGGGCGATCGGCGCCTGGTTCACCCCCGTGGTCGCGCTCTGGTTCCCCCGCCAGATCGCGGGCGACATCTGGCAGGCCGGTGCCCGGCCGGACGCCTCTGGCGTGCGCCCGCAGCTCCCGCAGACGCTGCTCAACCTCTGGTGGGCCGCCTTCTGGGCCTCCAACGTGACCGGCCGGGTCGGCTCCCAGTACCTCTCCTCGGCCTCGGCGCAGTACGCGGACGGCTACCAGCAGGCCGTCGGCTGGCTGATCGCCTCCGACCTGCTGTCGGTGGTGGCCGCCGTCCTCGCCGTCCTGGTGGTCCAGAGGCTGACCACCATGCAGGAGGAGCGCTTCACCGAGGCTGCCGTCCCCGCGTTCGGGCTCCACGGCGGCACCGTCCGGGGCTGAGCCCGCTAGGCCCTCTCTTTCGGATCACGTCGGACCAGTGGGCGTCGTTGGAGTGCGTGCATCGGCGGTGCGGAGGAGGGAGTCCATGCGGAGCATCGGCGACCGACGACAAGCCGGCGAGGTGCGTGCTCCGGCGGCGACCGCCTGGCGTGATCCGAAAGAGAGGGCCTAGGTCGGCCGGGGCCCGCGGGCGGGGCCTCGGCCGGGGCCCGCGGGCGGGGCCTCGGCCGGGGCCCGCGGGCGTGGTGCTCAGTCCGTGAACGGGTCGGAGGCCAGCCGGGCGTGCAGGTGCTCGTCGGTGTAGACGCCCCCGCCGTAGGTGTAGGAGGCGCGCAGGGTGCCCTCGTACGGGAAGCCGGCCCGCGCCGCGACCCGGCAGGAGTCCTCGTTGCCGACGGCGTGGTAGAGCTCGATGCGGCGGGCGTCGGCCTGCTCCACCGCCCAGCGGGTGGCGGCGGTGGCGGCCCGGGTGGCCAGGCCCCGGCCGCGGGCGGCGGCGAGCAGCCAGTAGCCGACCATGACGACGCCGTCGTCCCGGTTGGTCCACACCAGGTAGGCGTTGCCGCACAGGCGGCCGTCGGCGGCGTCGACGACGGCGAAGGGGGCCGCGCTGCCGTCGGCCCAGCGGGCCTCGCAGCGGTCGAGGTAGGCCTCGGCGTCGACCGGGCCGGAGCCGCCGAGCGGGGTCCAGCGGGCGACGGCCGGGTCGGCCGCGGCGGCGACCAGGGCGGGCACGATGCCGCCGGGCACGTCGAGGCCGTGCCCGAACGGGCGCAGCAGGGCGTCGCCGAGGTCGAGGACGGCGGGGCGGAAGACCCGCCGGTCGGTGGCGGGATCGCTGATGGTCATCCCGTCTTCCTATCCCCGGCACCCCCGGGCCCGCCAGCGAATTTCCCGGGCCCGGAGCGGGTCAGATCCGGGCCAGGTAGCCGTTCTCGACCAGCCAGAGCACGTTCGGCCTGGCCGGGCCGCCGGGCAGCAGGGCGCCGTCGAGCTGGTACTGGAGGCCCCAGCCGGGCTGGTTGAACCACGGCGCGATCGGGCCGGCGTGCACCGTGAAGGCCTTGACCACCTTGTAGTCGTGGTAGTTGCAGGCAGCCGGCGGGTTGCTGTCCAGGCTCTGCGGCGGGAGCGCGCGGTTGGCATAGGGCAGGCCCTCGGGGGCGAGGTAGGCGCCGTACTCGCTGCCGTAGCGGTCGATGTTCTGGTTCGGGTACAGCGTGAGCTCGAACTCGATCGGGCTGCCGTCGGGCAGGGTGACGTAGCCGTCGGCCGGCGGGTAGATCCAGCCGCCCTTGCCGCCGTTGCCGGCCGGGTCGTAGTACTGGGCCAGGAAGGTCTGGTCGCTCGCGCCGCCGGTGCGCTGGTAGCCGGCGAGCTGGCGGCCGACCGGGCCGGTGGTCGGGAGGTCGGCGGGGCCGAGGCGGGCGTCGTCGTGGCGGAAGGCGGCGGAGCACTGGTCGGAGGGGGTGGCCGCCGGGGCCGCGAGGGCGGCGGGGGTGCTCACGGCGGTGAGGGCGGCGGCCGCGGCGAGCGGCGCGACGAGCAGGCGAAGGCGAAGGCGCACGGTGTCTCCGTCGAACGGGTCAGCGGTCGAAAAGGGAGCCACGGAGGGGCATTGTGCTCACCCTCCGTGGCTGGTTCGACACCAGGCAATCGGATCTTCTGATCATTCGTCAATATGATCCGTACGACTGCTCGTTCGACTGCGCTGATTCCGCCGAATCCGGGACAGCGGGGCCGCCCGTCCAGGAGGATGGGCGGTCCGGCGCCACCGGGTCGCCTCCCCGGGTCACTTCCCCGGGGCGACCCGCCCGAGCAGGTGGAGCAGCCGGTCGAGGGCGTCCTTGGAGTTCGGCTCGGTCAGGTTGACCATCAGCCGGAACGCCACCTTCAGCAGCGCCGGGTGGCCGAGCCCGGCGGCCCCGGCCGCGCCGAGCAGCTTCGGGCGGCCCAGCAGGTCGGCGGCCAGGCGGCCGAGCGCGAAGTAGCCGGCGTACGCGGAGCGCAGCGCCTGCGGGTAGGCGCGCAGGGCGAGTTCGCGGCCGCGGTCGGTGCGGCGGGCGAGGGCCTGGACGATGGTCTCGGCGGCGAACCGGCCGGACTCCATCGCGTAGGCGATGCCCTCGCCGGTGCCCGGGCTGACCGTGCCGCCCGCGTCGCCGACCAGCAGCAGGCCGTCGGCGTAGTGGGGCCGGCGGTTGAGGCCCATCGGCAGGGCGGCGCCGCGGATCGGCTCGGTGACCCCGTCGGGGGTGTAGCCGTACTCCGGGGGCAGGCCGTCGCACCAGCGGCGCAGCAGTTCCCGCCAGTCCGCCTCGGTCCCGGCGGTGTCGAGGACCCCGAGGCCGACGTTGGCGGTGCCGTCGCCCATGCCGAACACCCAGGCGTAGCCGGGCAGCAGGCCCCGGGCCGGGTCGTCGGGGTCGCGCAGGTCGAGCCAGGCCTCCAGGTAGCGGTCGTCGTGGCGCGGGGTGGTGAAGTACGTCCGGTACGCGACGCCCACCGCGCGGTCGGTACGGCGGTAGCGCTTCATCGCCACCGACAGCCGGGTGGAGTTGCCGTCGGCGGCGACCACGACCGGGGCCCGGTAGGCGACCGGTAGGCGCTCCTCCCCCGACCTGGCGGTGACGCCGGTGATCCGGCCGGTCCGCTCGTCCAGCAGCGGGCCCGTCACAGTGACGCGTTCGACCAGCCGGGCACCGGCCGAGGCGGCCTTGCGGGCGAGCAGTTCGTCGAAGTCGGCACGGCGCCGGACCAGCCCGTACCCGGGGTAGGCGGAGAGCTCGGGCCAGTCGAACTCCAGCGAGCGGCGCCCGGAGATCAGCCGCAGGCCCCGGTTGTGCAGCCAGCCGGCGTCCTCGGAGACGTCGATGCCGAGGTCGGTCAGCTGCTTCACGGCGCGCGGGGTGAGGCCGTCGCCGCAGACCTTCTCGCGCGGGAAGGCGGATTTCTCCAGCAGCAGGACGTCCAGCCCGGTCCGGGCGAGGTGGGCGGCGGCGGTGGAGCCCGCCGGTCCGGCGCCGACCACGATGACGTCGGCGCTCTCCGCGGCCCGGACGGCCTCCTCGTCCCTGTCGGTCTCCTCGGGCCGGACGGTCCGCTCGGGTCGGACGGTCTGCTCTGGGCCGGGCATCGCACTCTCCCACGGGTCGGATCGGCTGTACTCGCGACGGATTCCTCGGACTGGGCGGTTCCGGACGGACGATAGAGAACCCCGGCACCCGCCCGCCGCCCCGACACGCAGGCCGCCGCCGCGAACCGGTCAATACCGGCCACCACGGCCGTCCGGGTTCACCCACCGGACCGGGGAGCGGAGTCGACCGCTCGGGCCGCACGGGCCGCACGGCACCATGACGAGCGGGTGATCGAGTACCTGCGGGGCGCCGCGGCCGGGCCGCGGCGCCACTGAGCCCCTGGCCCGCGAGCAGCTGCGGGACCAGGGGCTCCTTGTCGTTCCACGGTGCGCACCCCCTGGCCAGGGGGTTCACCGGCGGTCGCACCGGATTCGACGAGGGGCCCCGGCCACGGGGGCGGCCCAGGGACCCTCACCCGGTACCACGGCCGCCGCCGCTCCCCGGGTTCACCCACGGCCCCGCCAGCCCCGCCGGCCCTGCTGGCCACACCAGCCGCACCGGGCCCACGCGGTCCGCGCGGTCCGGCCCCGGGAACGCCGGAAGCCCCTGGCCGCACGGGGGAACGGGCCAGGGGCTTCCACTCCGGACTACGGACGGCGGGCCCTCACGGGTTCAACGCCAGCACCACGTACCCCGCCAGCACCGCCAGGTGCACCGCGCCCTGGAGCGGGGTCGCCCGGCGCGGGATGACCGTCAGGGTGAGCAGGATGATCGTCAGGGTCAGCAGCACCATGTGCGCCGGGTCGAGGCCGAGGACGAGGGGGCCGGAGAGCCAGCTGGAGGCGATCGCGACCGCCGGGATGGTCAGGCCGATGCTGGCGAGCGCCGAGCCGAGGGCGAGGTTGAGGCTGGTCTGCACCCGGTTGCGGACGGCCGCGCGAAGCGCCGCGATGGTCTCCGGCAGCAGCACCATCAGGGCGATCACCACGCCGACGACCGCGTGCGGGAGCCCGGCGTCGTCCACCGCCTTCTCGATGGTCGGCGACACGCCCTTGGCCAGGCCCACCACCGCCACCAGGGCGACGGCGAGCAGCAGCAGGCTGATCCCGGCGGCCCGGACGGTCGGCGGGGAGGCGTGCTCCTCCTCGTCCAGCACCCGGCCCTCGGGGGTGACGGGCAGGAAGTAGTCCCGGTGCCGGACGGTCTGGGTGGCCACGAACAGCCCGTACACCACCAGTGAGGCGGTGGCCGCGAAGGTGAGCTGGGTGGTGGAGAACTGCGGGCCGGGCGAGCTGGTGGTGAAGGTCGGCAGCACGAGGCTGAGGGTCGCGAGGGTGGCGATGCAGGCGACCGCGGCGCCGGTGCCCTCGGCGTTGAACACCGCGGTCCGGTACTTGACGGCGGCGACCACGATGGACAGTCCGAGGATGCCGTTGCAGGTGATCATCACGGCGGCGAAGACGGTGTCCCGGGCCAGCGTGGAGGACTTGTCCCCGCCGTCGGCCATCAGCGTCACGATCAGCGCGACCTCGATCACGGTGACCGCCACCGCGAGGACCAGTGACCCGAACGGCTCCCCCGACCAGTGTGCGATGACCTCGGCGTGGTGCACGGCGGACAGTACGGCGCCCACCAGGAAGCAGGCGACCACCGCCACCACCCAGCCGGGCAGTTCCTTGTGCCAGGTCAGGGCGAGGACGAGGAACGACACCACCGGAACGACGACGGTCCATTGCGCGACGGCCGCGCGGAGCTTCGTGATCATGCCGCCGAGGATCCCAGACCGGAGGCCCGTCACCCGGGTACCCGCGCCGGGATTCGTAGGGATGTGGCATAACTCATCCCCTTTCGCGCCATTACCCTCCGTAGTCGCGAAGGTACTGAAGCACTTTGTCGACATGGCGCCGCACCCCCTCCGGCACGCCCCCGGCGGCCACCACGCTCTTGTCGCTGGTGCGGTAGGCCGCCGCGACCAGGGCGGGCAGGTCGCGGGTGAGGCCGCGGTGCTTTATCTGCTGGTCGAGCCAGCAGACGTAGTTGCCCATCGCGGCGATCGCGTCGCCCGGGTCCCAGTACGACTTGGCGCCGGGGTGGGTGGCGGCCTTGCCCCAGGCCTCGAAGACCGAGGGCGTCCACATCGCGATGCCGTACTCGCCGGTCTCCGGGCGGGCCGCGTTCGGGTCGAAGCCGCTCTCGGCCCTCAGCATGGCGGCCAGCAGCACCGGGGTGACCTCCGGCTCGGGGCAGCGCCGCGCCGCGGTCTCGATCATTCCCCGGTAGGCCGGCGGGACGTCCGAGCCGGCCGGGATCGCACCGGGCAGCGGGGGCACCGCGCGGTGGGCGGCGCCCGGCCCGCCCGGCTCCGGTCCGCCGGTCAGCGCGAGGACGGCGAGCCCGCAGGCCAGCAGGCCCGCGCCGGCCCGGACGGCGGCGCGCCGGCGCCGGCCCGGCGGGGCGGCGGCCCGGGCGACCAGCAGGGCCAGCCCGGTCCGGGTCCGCTCCTCCCGCCCGGGGGCCAGGCAGGCGGTGACCACGGGCCGCCAGCGCGCCGGCAGCGCCTCGTCCAGCCGCAGCGGCGCGGCGCCCCGCGCGTACGCCTGGCCGGCCAGTGAGCGGGCCCGGGCGGTCGCGCCGAGGAAGGGGTGCAGGCCGCCGGTGAGCAGCTGGTGGGCGATCACGCCGAAGGCCCAGACGTCGGCGCTGGGGCGCACGGCGACGCCGCGGGCGCCGGTGCGCTCGGACCACCACTCGGGCGGGACGTGGTCGGGCGAGCCGAGCGGAGGGGCGTAGGCGTGGGTGCCCTCCAGCTCGGCGGTGAGGCCGAAGTCGGCGATCTTGGCGGTGCCGTCGGGCATCAGCAGGACATTGGCCGGTTTCAGGTCCCCGTGCACCCAGCCGGCCCGGTGCATGTGGGTCAGCCCGGCGCAGACCTCGGTCAGGATGCGTTCGGCGCCGGGCACCGCCGTACCGGGGCGGGCCTCGGCCAGCAGGTCCTGGAGGCTGCGGGCGGCGCGTTCCATCACCAGGGCGACGGCGCCGTCGAGCGCCGGGTGGTCCGGGTCCTCGACGGTGGCCACGGCGAAGGTGCGGATCAGGTGGGGATGGTCGGCGCGGCGGCTGAAGCGCTGCTCGCTGCGGGCCATCCGGGCCACGGTCCGGCGCTGGCCGGGGCTGAACCGGGCCGCGCCGAGGATCTTGACGGCGGCCGGGCCGCCGTCGGGGCCCTCGGCGGCGTGCACGCTGCCCCAGGCGCCCGCGCCGAGGAAGGCACCGAGGCGGTAGCCGGCGATCGGATAGCCCGCCGGGACGGCGAACGGCGGGCCACCGGGCGCGGTCCCGCCGCCGGGCGGCTCGGACTCCGGCCCGGGCGGGGCGGCGGACGGGTCAGCGGTCCCGCCCCCGGGCGTCACGGGCTCCGACCCGGGCGGGGCACCGGGCGTCACGGCCGGGCGGCCGGGCGCCGGGGCGGGAGCAGTGCGAGGTGCTCCTCCCGGACGAGGTCGAACCTCAGCGCCAGCGCCACCAGTTCCTCGCGCTTTCCGCCGCCGGGGCCCTCCTCGTACGGCTCGCGCAGCCGCAGCTTGGTCGCCACCAGGTAGTCGATGTGGTAGTTGACCGCCGAGCGGCTCAGTCCGCCGCAGCCGGGCAGGGCGCGCAGCCGGGCGAGCACCTCGGTCACCCCGGGGACGGCCGCGGCGGAGGGCGAGCGCAGTCTGGGCTCGCAGAGCGCGAGCAGGACCAGGAAGTACTTGGCGGTCGGGTCCAGGGCGAACGGGCTGACGGTGCGCTCGCCCTCGGCGCCGCCGGGCCGGCCGTCGAGGTAGGCGTGCTGCGGGGCGAAGACCTTGAAGGCGGCGGGCCCGCCGAGGGCGGGCAGCAGCACCCGGGAGAGTTCGAACGGGACGGGCGCGCCGATCCGGCCGGGCGCGACCTTGACGTGCTCCCCCGCGCCCTCCAGGTTCTCCACCACGTAGGTGGCCGAGGTGCTGAAGTTGGACAGCCGCCAGTAGTCCTCGGCCGCGACCACCTCTCCCGCCCGGCGGGAGACGCCCTGGTCGGGCAGCGGGATGGGGACCGGCCGGCCGGGCTCCCCGCGCCCGAACACCGCGGTCTCGCCCGGGCCCATCCGCAGCAGGCCGGGGGTTTCACCGGGTGCCACCTCGGGCCCCGGGCCTGGAAGTTGCACGATGACCGTGTCGACGCGGCACCTCCGTGGGATCGGGCCGATGGTATCCGTCCGATTCACCCCGGGGGCAACCCGCCACCCGGACGGGTGAGCGGAGCACCGGGGCACCGCCAACCCCGCCGGGCCGTGCGCGGGTTGCCGACGTCACCCGCCGTTTCCCGATGAACTGATCGTCCGTCAGGACTGGAGTTGTCCGTGTGCTGAACGGGTGGCGAATGGTTGCAGGATGTAGTTGAACCGTCACCATGAGTGTGACGCAACGCACACACGCCGAGTTCACAATGTGTGCAAGACTCATCTCAAGGAGTGAGATTCCCTTAATTTCCAAGGAGGTTCGCATCATGCGCGCTCGGATCGCAGCTGTGGTCATGGCGGCGGCAGGGATAGCCGGCCTGTCGGCGGCCCCGGCCACAGCGGCCACGGCGACGTCCGGCACCGACGGCGCGGCCTGCGCCGCGGTGCTCAACCGGCCCTGCGTCTCGCACCAGGCCGACGGCGAGGGCATCGTGGGCGTCGCCCGGGTCAGCGCCGACCGGGGCCAGTTGACGCTGGTTCGGGTCGAGATCCGCACCCAGGCCGCCTGGGGCAGCCCGTGGAAGACGGTCGCCACCGCGACCACCGTGCGGTTCGGCTCCGCCGAGGCGGTCACCCCCCGGGTGACCGCCACCGGCCCCCGCGTGATCTGCGCGACCGCCGGCCCCGCGCTGGACGTCGCCCAGCAGGTCACCACCTGTACCAACCCGTTCTGACCGCGGGGCCGCCGAGGCGCCGCACCCGCCCGCCCCACGCCGTCCGTACGACCGGGCAGCCGTCCGGACGACCGGTGAGCGGGAAGCCGTAGAGGACACGAACGCCGGGCCGGCCGTCGGGACATCCCCCGACGGCCGGCCCCGGCCGTTCCCACCTGGCAGAACGGGCAGGGGCGGAAGATCGCCCGCCAGTCGGACCCGGGTGGACCTGGGGCACCCCTTCACGGCAAACTGGTCTAGACCTCGGAGGTCTAGACCTCAGACTCGCCTCAGAACGGTGGACCCAGTATGGAAATCGTGATCGTCCCTGACGCCCGTGCGGCCGGCGACCTCATCGCCGCGGCGATCACCGATCTGCTGACCGACAAGCCCGACGCCCTGCTCGGCGTGGCGACCGGCTCGACCCCGCTGCCGATCTACCAGGCCCTGGCCGAGCGGGTCCGCGACGGCCGGCTGGACGCCGCCGAGGCGCGCATCTGCCAGCTGGACGAGTACGTCGGCCTGCCCGCCGGCCACCCCGAGTCGTACCGGTCGGTGGTGCTGCGCGAGGTCGTGGAGCCGCTCGGCCTGACCGAGGACTCCTTCCTGGGCCCGGACGGCAACGCGTCCGACATCGCCGCGGCGGCCGTCGCCTACGACCGCGCGCTGGCCGAGGCCGGCGGCGTCGACCTCCAGCTGCTCGGCATCGGCACGGACGGCCACATCGGCTTCAACGAGCCCTGCTCCTCGCTCTCCTCCCGGACCCGGATCAAGACCCTCACCCGGCAGACCCGGGTGGACAACGCCCGCTTCTTCGACAGCATCGACGAGGTCCCGCACCACGTCATCACCCAGGGCATCGGCACCATCCTGGAGGCCCGCCACCTGGTGCTGCTCGCCACCGGCGAGGCCAAGGCCGAGGCCGTCGCGCTCGCCGTCGAGGGCCCGCTGTCCGCGGTCGTCCCCGCCTCGGCGCTCCAGCTGCACCCGCACGCCACCGTGGTGGTGGACGAGGCGGCCGCCTCCCGCCTCAAGCTCGCCGACTACTTCCGCGACACCTACGCGGCCAAGCCGGCCTGGCAGAAGCTCTGACCACTCCCGGGCGGCACCCCTGACGGGCCGGGGTGCCGGCCGCCGACTCCCCTCGGCGGCCGGCGCCCCGGCCGCTTCGCGTCCGCACCGGGTCCGCCCCGGGTGCGCCTCAGCGCTTGCGGAGCCAGTCGCCGAAGGCCGCCAGGCCGGGGCCCGGGTCGCGGCGGCCGAGGCCGATCCGGAAGCGGTCGGCCGGGGTCGGGGTCAGCTCCGAGCGGAAGATGCCGGCGGGCAGCAGC
The DNA here is from genome assembly GCF_042885395.1 of Kitasatospora sp. NPDC058063. Taxonomy (NCBI): domain Bacteria; kingdom Bacillati; phylum Actinomycetota; class Actinomycetes; order Kitasatosporales; family Streptomycetaceae; genus Kitasatospora; species Kitasatospora sp. NPDC058063. The sequence goes on along the minus strand of NZ_JBHVSD010000014.1, from coordinate 109,045 downwards.
AGCACGCCCGCCTGTTCGACCAGGGCGGTGCAGAACTCCGCCACGTCGCCCGGGCCCCGGTAGCGCGGGTAGGCGACGCAGCCGCCGTCCGGCGCGCGCCACTCGAAGAGGTCGGCGAACTCGGCGAAGAAGGCGTCGAACCGCGGCAGGTTCTCGGCGATGATCGCGCGGTTGCGGGCCAGGATGTGCTCGCGGGCGGTGATCGCGATCCGGGCCAGCACCTCGCTCGGCGCCGAGTTGCAGATCGTGGTGTAGTGCTTGGCCCGCTCCAGGCGCGAACGCAGTTCCCGGTCCCGGCAGGCGATCCAGCCGATCCGCAGGCCGGGCAGGCCGAGCGACTTGGAAGTGACGTTGAGCGACAGGGCCCGCTCGGAGAGGTCGGCGGCCTGCGGCAGGGCGCGGGCCCGGTCGTGCTCCAGGCCGCGGTAGACCTCGTCCGAGAAGAGCCGGATGCCTCGCTCGTCGCAGAGCTCGGCCAGCCGGACGAAGTCGGCGGCGTCGATCACCTTGCCGGTCGGGTTGTTCGGGAAGTTGACCGACAGCACCCTGGTGTTGGGGCGCAGCGCCGCCTCGACCGCGTCCAGGTCCAGCGCCCAGTCCCGCTCCGCGTCCAGCGCGACGCCGGTGACCTCGCACAGCGAGAGCGGAACGGTCTCGGCGGACTGGTAGTTGGGGGTCAGCACCACCGCGTGGTCGCCCGGTTCGAGCAGCACCTGCATGGCGAGGTTGAGCCCCTCCTGGGCGCCGCCGAAGCAGATCACGTCGTCCTCGCCGACCAGCTCGTACATCCCGGCGACGGCGCGGCGCAGCCCGGGGTCGCCGAAGGTCTCGGTGTAGCCGAGGGCCAGGGTGTCCCAGGCCTCGCGGTCCTCGGGACCGGCCAGGACGAGCAGTTCGGCCATCGTCATGGTCTGCGCGTCGGAGGCGGTGAGGTGGTACCGGGCGGTGAACTCCCAGCGCGAGAAGTGGGTTTCGAGCCGGAAGTCGGGGAGCTGGGTCACTGGTGGTACTCCTTGGCGGGGCCCGCCGGGTGCTGCTTGAGCTCGGCGAGCAGGCTGTACGCGGTGGAACGGGAGATCCGAAGCGCGGTGGCGACGACCGGGACGGCGCGCCGGACGGCGAACACCCCGGCCCGGTCGAGTTCGGTCAGGACGGCGAGCCGGTCCTCGCGGGTGAACCGTTCCAAGGGGCGGCCCCGGTCGCGGACGTACCCGCCGACCACGTCGTTGATCCGCTCGGTCCAGTCGCGCTCGAAGAGCGGTTCGGGGCGCGGCGCGGTGGGGGCGGCGAAGCCGGCCAGCAGGGCGGCGGCCTGCTCCAGCGGGCCGCGGTCGAGGTTGACGCAGAGCACCGCCGTCGGCTTTCCGGTCTCGTCGCGCAGCACGGCGCTGACCGAGGAGAGGCGCCGGCCGTCGGGCAGCAGCTTCTCGTAGGGGCCGTAGACGTCGGGGGCGGAGGGGTCGATCCCGTCCAGTTCGCCGAGCAGCGAGGGGTCGCCGGGGGCCCGCGGGGTCATCGGGTTCCAGATGGCGAGGACCCGGTCGGTGGCGGTGTCGTGCAGCACCACCTCGGCGTACGGGCCGAGCAGCAGGGCCACGGCGCGGCAGACCGGGGACCAGGTCGGCACGCGTGGGTCGGGGTTTTCCGCAGACATGATCGGACTGTACGTCCGGGTCGGACACTTCGTCCAGGACTTTCGCGCACCGGGCCCCGCCGAAGGATCTCGGCGGGGCCCGGTGCGGCTGCCCGTGTGCGGCGGGCGCTACTTGCAGGTGATCAGCAGCCCCAGGATCGCGGAGCAGCTGCGGGTGGCCCGGCTGGTGGCGGGCGACGGGTCGGCGGGCGCCCCGGCGGTGCGGGCCACGGTGACGTCCCAGCTGCGGAGCAGCGAGAACAGGCCGACCCCGACCGAGAAGTGCCGGGTGGTGCTCGCACCCTTGGCCAGTGGCGCGGTCAGCGCGCAGCTGAGCTTCCCGGCGGCGACGGTGCAGTCGCCGGAGGTCGTGGTCAGTCCGGCGGGCAGGTCGGCGGTGACGGTGGCCGCGGCGACCGGGTCGGGGCCCTGGCCGGTGAGGGTGACGGTGTAGTCGACCCGGCTGGAGAGCAGCCCGGCCACCGGGGTCGCGGTGAGCGCGACGCCCAGGTGGGCGGCGGGGGCGGTGTAGGTGAAGCGGTCGGCGGCGACGGCCGCGCTGGTGCCGCCGGGCCCGGTGACCCGCACGTCCACCGGCCCGGTGACGGCGGTCGCGGGGGCGGTCGCGGTGCAGCTGGTCCGGGTGCAGCTGAACGAGGCCGCGGCGCCGGCCGCGCCGAAGGTCACGGCGGTGGCGCCGGCCAGGTCGGTGCCGGTGACGGTCACCGTGGTGCCGCCCGTCCCGGAGCCGCCGTTCGGGCTGATCGCGGTCACGTCCGGCACCGGCAGCGGGAAGTCCACCACGTCGACGGTGTTGCCGGTGAAGTCGGCGAGGTAGCCGTGCCGCCCGTCGGCGGTCAGGGCCAGGCTGTACGGGGCGGCGCCCACCGGGACGGTCGCGGTGACCGTCCGGCTCGCGGTGTCCACCACGCTCAGGGTGCTGTCGGCGTAGTTGGAGACGTAGACCGCCGCGCCGTCCGGGGAGAGGGTCACGGCGTAGGGGCCGGAGCCGACCGCGACGGTGCCGAGGACCGTGCCGGCCGCGGTGTCGATCACCGCGGCGGTGCCGTCGTCGCCGTCGGCGGCCCACAGCCGGGTGCCGTCCGGGCTGAGCGCGAGCCCGAAGGCTCCGTGGCCGACCGCGACGGTGCCGCTCACCGTGCCGCTCGCGGTGTCGACCACGGTGACGGCCTTGTCCCCGGAGGCGGCGACGTACAGCCGCGCGCCGTCCGCGGAGACGGCCAGCCCGTGCGGTTCGGCGCCGACCGGCACGGTCGCGGTCACGGTGCCGGACGACGTGTCCAGCACGCTCACCGTGTTGGCGGCGGCGTTGCTCACGTAGGCCCGGGAGCCGTCCGGCGCGAGGGCGAGGCCCCAGGGCTGGGCGCCGACCGGGACGGTCGCGGTGACGGCGTTGGTCGCGGTGTCCACGACGCTGACGGTGTTGTCCAGGTGGTGCGTCAGGTAGGCCCGGTGCCCGTCGCGCGACACGGCGACGGCGTAGGAGCCGCTCCCGGCGGTGAAGGTGCCGGACACGGTGTTGGTCGCGGTGTCCAGCACGCTGACGGCGCCGCTGCTCTGGCTGGTCACGTAGGCGTGGCCGCCGTCCGGCGTCAGCGCGACGCCCGCCGGGTAGGGCGCCACCGCCACGTGCGCGGCGACGGCCGGCGGCGGCGTGACGGCCTCGGCCGTCGCGGGCAGCGACAGCAGTGCGGCCGTGGTCGCGACTGTCGCGGCCACGGCCGTCCGGGCACGGAATGCGCGGGGTATGCGGGGTGCACGGGATGCACGGGGTGTTCTCATGGATCTCTCCAGCTGCTCGGCACGTACGGGTGGTGCGGATGTGGTGGTGTTCGGAGCAGGGGGAAGCGTAGGAGCCTCTCTGACTTTCCGTCAGGGAGTGACTACTAATGTCGCCAAATGTTCAGATCCGATCGCAGCGCGGCACAGCCAGGCCCGGCATCCGCCTCCCCGGGGGCAACGTGACCACGGTCTCGGTCGGAGTCGTGCAGAAAATTGGAGTTGGAGAGTCGTATTCGGTAGCGTTCCAAACGTGAGGCTGACCAAGAGCACCGACATCGCCCTGCGGATCGCCATGCGACTGGCCGTCCTGGGCGAGGGCGACAACCCGACCACCCGCGAGGTGGCCGAGTCGGTCGGTGTGCCGTACACCCACGCGGCGAAGGTGGTCAGCCGGCTGCAGCACCTGGGGGTGGTGGAGGCCCGGCGCGGTCGCGGCGGCGGGCTGATGCTCACCTTCGCCGGGCGCACCGGCTCGATCGGACTGCTGCTGCGGGAGCTGGAGGGGGTCGGCGACGTGGTCGGCTGCGAGGACGACCCGCCGTGCCCGCTGCGGGCCGCGTGCCGGCTGCGCGGGGCGCTGCGGAACGCCCAGGAGGCGTTCTTCGCGGCGCTCGACCACCTCTCCGTCGCCGACCTGGTGGCCTCCCCCACCGGACCGGTCCTGCTCAGCCTCACCACCGGACCCCCTGACACCGCCGGACCCACCGGCTGATCAGCCCACCCGGGGCCGCGCACCTTCTTGCGGCCTTTAATGCGAATCTCAGATACCAATAAGGAGTCGTCTGATGCTGTCCGCGAAGTCCGCCGAGGTCATCGAGGCCACCCTGCCCGTCGTGGGCGCCGCCATCGGGGACATCACCCCGCGCTTCTACGACCGGATGTTCGCCGCTCACCCGGAGCTGCTGCGCGACCTCTTCAACCGGGGCAACCAGGCCAACGGCAGCCAGCGCGAGGCCCTGGCCGGCTCGATAGCCGCCTTCGCCACCGCCCTGATCGCCAACCCGGACCAGCGGCCGGACGCGATGCTCGCCCGCATCGCCCACAAGCACGTCTCCGTCGGCATCGCCGACGACCAGTACAAGATCGTCCACGAGCACCTGTTCGCCGCCATCGTGGAGGTGCTCGGCGAGGCCGTCACCCCCGAGGTCGCCGCCGCCTGGGACGAGGTCTACTGGCTGATGGCCAACGCGCTGATCGCCGTCGAGGACCGGCTGCGCGCCGAGGTCGCCGCCGGCGGCGACCCGGCCGACCTGTGGCGCCCCTACACCGTGGTCGCCCGCGTCCAGGAGACCGAGGCCGTCACCACCTACCTGGTCCGCCCGGCCGACGGCCGTCCGGTGCCCGCCTTCCGCCCCGGCCAGTACGTCTCCGTGCGCACCGAACTGGCCGACGGCGCCCACCAGATCCGCCAGTACAGCCTCTCCGGCGGCGCCGACGGCGCGCTGCGCTTCAGCGTCAAGCGCGAGGACGGCGGCGAGGTCTCCGGCCACCTGCACGACCACCTGAAGGCCGGCGACCCGATCGACCTGGCGCCCCCGCTGGGCGACATCGCGCTGGCCGACGGCGACGGGCCGGTGCTGCTCGCCTCCGCCGGCATCGGCAACACCCCGATGACCGCCATGCTCGACCACCTGGCCACCACCGGCTCCACCCGGCGGATCGTCTCCGTGCACGGCGACCGCGACCAGCTGAGCCACGCCTTCCGGGCCGAGCTGGCACGGCTCACCGGCACGCTGCCGAACGCCACCTCGCACGTCTTCTACGAGCAGCCGCTCGGCGAGTGGCCGGCCGAGCGCACCGGCCTGGTGGACCTCTCCACCGTCGAGGTCCCGGTCGGCACCACCGCCTACCTGTGCGGGCCGCTCCCGTTCCTGCGCGCCGTCCGCGAGCAGCTGCTGACCGCGGGCGTCCCGGCGGCGGACATCCACTACGAGGTGTTCGGCCCGGACCTCTGGCTCGGCGCCTGAGGCCCTGAGGTCCTGAGGTCCTGAGGTCCTGACGACCCGAGGCCCCGGGGCCCGAGGTCCCGGGCCGAGGTCCCCCCGCGGCACCGGTCCGCTCGGTACGATCACGAGCGGACCGGTGCCGTTCGGCCTCCGGCGCCCTCCGCGTGTCCGCAAGTCCGCACACCGGTACGTCCGGCGGGAGTTCGGCAGAAGGGAGCCCGGATGCGGGTCGCGCTGTTCGCCACCTGCGTCAACGACGCGCTGTTCCCCGCCACCGCGGTGGCCACCGTCCGGCTGCTGGAACGGCTCGGCGTGACGGTGGACTTCCCCGCCGGGCAGACCTGCTGCGGTCAGCCGCAGTACAACACCGGCTACCGCAGGGCCTGCGAGCCGCTGGTCCGGCGAACCGCGAAGGCCTTCGCCGGGTACGACCACGTGGTGACGCCCTCCGGCTCCTGCGTGGCGATGGTCCGGGACAACTACCCCCGGATCGGCGCCCGGGCCGCCGCCGAGGGCCGGGGCACCGAACTCGCCGACCTGGCCACCGGCCTGGTGCCCCGGGTCGTCGAACTGACCGAGTTCCTCACCGACGTGCTCGGCGTCGAGGACGTCGGCGCGTACTTCCCGCACACCGTGACCTACCACCCGTCCTGCCACGGCCTGCGCCTGCTCGGCCTCGGCGAGCGCCCGCGCCGGCTGCTGGGCGCCGTCGAGGGCCTGGAACTGGTCGAGCTGCCCGGGGCCGAGGAGTGCTGCGGTTTCGGCGGCACCTTCGCGGTCAAGAACGCGGCGGTCTCGGCGGCCATGGCCGAGGACAAGCTCGCCAACGCGCTCGGCACCGGCGCCCGGATCCTGTGCGGCGCCGACAACTCCTGCCTGCTGCACCTCGGCGGCACCCTGCGCCGCACCGGCGCGCCCCTGCGACCGCTGCACCTGGCGGAGATCCTGGCCAGTACCGAGGAGCACCCCTGGAGGCCGTCCGCATGAGCGCGCGCAGCGAGCGGACCGGGAACCCGGCCGGCACCTTCCTCGGCATGCCCGCCTTCCCACAGGCCGCCGCCGGGGCCGTACGGGACGAGCGGCTGCGCGCCAACCTCCGGCACGCCACCCGCACCATCCGGGACAAGCGGGCCCGGGCCGTCGCCGAACTCGCCGACTGGGCGGAGCTGCGCGCCGCCGGGAAGGCGATCAAGGACCACACGCTGCGCCACCTCGACCGCTACCTGGTCCAGCTGGAGGAGACCGTCACGGCGGCCGGCGGCACCGTGCACTGGGCCGCCGACGCCGAGGAGGCCAACCGGATCGTCGCCGGGCTGGTCCGGGCCACCGGACGGACGGAGGTGGTCAAGGTCAAGTCGATGGCCACCCAGGAGATCGAGCTCAACGAAGCGCTGGCGGCCGAGGGGATCACCGCCTACGAGACCGATCTCGCCGAACTGATCGTGCAGTTGGGCGACGACCGGCCCTCGCACATCCTGGTGCCGGCGATCCACCGCAACCGGGCCGAGATCCGGGAGATCTTCGCCGACCGGATGGCCGCCTGGGGCCGCCCGGCACCCGCGGGCCTCACCGACTCCCCCGCCGAACTCGCCGAGGCCGCCCGGCTGCACCTGCGGGAGAAGTTCCTGCGCGCCGAAGTCGCCGTCTCCGGCGCCAACTTCATGGTCGCCGAGACCGGCACCCTGGTGGTGGTCGAGTCCGAGGGCAACGGCCGGATGTGCCTCACCCTGCCGCGGACCCTGATCTCCGTGGTCGGCATCGAGAAGGTGGTGCCGACCTGGCGGGACCTGGAGGTCTTCCTCCAACTGCTCCCCCGCTCCTCCACCGCCGAGCGGATGAACCCGTACACCTCGCTGTGGACCGGGACGACCGAGGGCGACGGCCCGTCCGAGTTCCACCTGGTGCTGCTGGACAACGGCCGCACCGCCGCGCTCGCCGACCCGGTCGGCCGCCAGGCGCTGCGCTGCATCCGCTGCTCGGCCTGCCTCAACGTCTGCCCGGTGTACGAGCGGGCCGGCGGGCACGCCTACGGCTCGGTCTACCCGGGGCCGATCGGTGCCGTCCTGACACCCCAACTGCGCGGCACCGCGAGCGCGGTGGACGCCTCGCTGCCGTACGCCTCCTCGCTCTGCGGGGCCTGCTACGAGGTCTGCCCGGTGGCGATCGACATCCCCGAGGTGCTGGTGCACCTGCGCGAGCGGGTGGTCGAGCAGGGCGGGCACCCGCTGGAGCGGGCGGCGATGGCGGCGGCCGGCTTCGTATTGGACCACCCGGCGGCGCTCACCGCCGCCGAGCGGCTGGCCGGGCGCACCCGCGCGCTGCACCCGCGCCGGCTGCCCGGGCCCGGGCGGGCCTGGACCGACACCCGGGACCTGCCGGAGGTGCCCGCCGAACCGTTCCGCGACTGGTGGCGGAGGAACCGCACATGACCACCCCCGACCGCACGCGACCCGACAGCCCGTCCGGCTCGCGGGAGTTGATCCTCGGCCGGATCCGGGCCGCGCTCGGCGACACCGCCGGGGTGGCCGAACAGCCGCCGCCCCGCGACTACCTGACGGCGCACGTGCCGACGGACGACCCGGCGGCACTGCTCGACCTGCTGCACCGCAACCTGGCCGACTACCGGGCCCTGGTGCACCGCTGCCGCGAGGACGAACTGCCGCGGCTGATCGCCCGGTTGCTGATCGAGCGGGGCAGCCGAACGGTCGTGGTGCCGGACGGCCTGCCGCCCGGCTGGCTCGCCGCCGCCGAGGCCGAGGGGGTCGCGCTCCTCCCGGACGACGGGACGCCGACCGCCGCCCGGCTGGACACCGCGGACAGCGTGGTGACCGGCTGCGCGCTGGCCGTCGCCGAGACCGGGACGATCGTGCTGGACGCCGGCCCGGGCCAGGGCCGGCGGCTGCTCTCGCTCGTCCCCGACCACCACGTCTGCGTGGTGCGGGCGCCGGAGCAGGTCGTCGCCTCGGTGCCGCTCGCCCTTCCGCGGCTCGATCCGGTGCGCCCGCAGACCTGGATCTCGGGCCCGTCCGCCACCAGCGACATCGAACTGGACCGGGTGGAGGGGGTGCACGGGCCGCGCACCCTGGAGGTGCTGCTGGTCACGGCGGCGGAACGGGACGCCGGGTAGGGCGGGTCAGTGCAGCCTGAGCTCCAGGGTGCAGCACTTCGCCCCGCCGCCGCCCTTCAGCAGCTCCGAGACGTCCACCGGGACCGGCTGGTAGCCGTGCTCGGCCAGACGGCCGGCCAGGTTCTTGGCCGCCTCCGGCAGCAGCACCCGGCGGCCGTCCGAGACCGCGTTGAGCCCGAACACCTCGGCGTCTGCCCGGTCGGCGAGGACCGCGTCCGGGTACAGCGCGCGCAGCACCGAGCGGCTGTCGGCGTCGAACGCCTCCGGGTAGTACATGACGTGGTCGTCGGCGAGCACCGCCAGTGCGGTGTCCAGGTGGTAGAAGCGCGGGTCGACCAGGGTCAGGCTGACCACCGGGACGCCGAACAGCTCCCCGGCCTCGGCGTGCGCGGCGCGCGAGGTGCGGAAGCCCGTCCCGGCGAGCACCCGGCGGCCCACCACCAAGTGGTCGCCCTCGCCCTCGTTGACGTGCCCGGCCCGGCGCACCTCGCGGTAGCCGTGCTCGCGGAACCAGGCCAGGTAGGCCTCCGACTCGGCGGCCCGCTCCGGGTGGCGGAAGGTGGCGACCAGGGCCCGGCCGTCCAGCACGGTGGCGCCGTTGGCGGCGTACACCATGTCGGGCAGGCCGGGCACCGGGTCGATCAGCTCGACGGTGTGGCCGAGCCGGCGGTACGTCCAGTAGAGCCGCTCCCACTGGCGCAGGGCGAGCGCGGTGTCGGTGGGCTGGGACGGGTCCATCCACGGGTTGATCGCGTAGTCCACGGTGAAGTGCGTCGGCCGGCACATCAGGTAGCGCCGCGGCCGGGCCTGGCGCTCCGGTGTCTGCGTGAGCATGACTCAACCATCCTTGGATCGCGGGGAGTTCGTCGCACGGAGTTCGGGGTTCGCGAGGCCGAACACCTTCGTTCCCAAGGCGGCTGCCCCGGCGGAACCGTTCGCACACCCGGGCGGGCGCTCCCGGCGGTCGCACGCCCCCGCGCACCCGGCGCAGGCACCGGCGCACCGGCCCTCCGGCGCCCGCGGGCGGGCCGCGCCGCCCGTGGACCCCGGCCGCCCCGACGGGCCGCCCTGCCCGTGGAGCCCGACCGCCCCGACGGACCGCCTGCCCGTGGACCGCGGCTACCAGCGGACCGCGCCGAAGTCCACCGGCCCGGGCCGCAGCTCCCGGCACCGCTCCGCCAGCGCCCGCAGCCGGCGGTCCGCCTCCTCGGCGGACATCCGGCGCCGCCCGCCGTGGCCGGGCAGCAGCCACTCGAAACGCAGAACGCCGAGGCCGCGCCGCAGCGAGGCGGCGAGCTCCTCGATCGAGTACCAGGTCACCGACTCCGCCACCTCGATGTCCCCGGTGGTGCGGGACCAGTACAGGCTGTCGCCGCTGAAGCAGTACCGCTGGTCCGCGAGGTAGAGCACGCTGCCCCGGGTGTGGCCGGGGAACGGGTGGGCGACCAGGCCGGGCGAGACCTCCGTCGGCCCGGTGCCGCGCAGCACCCGGTCGGCGTCGGGCGCGGCCTCCAGGTCGCCCTCGTGGATCCAGAGCCGGGCCCCGAGGCGGTCGGCGTACGCCCGGCCGTGCGCGGCGTGGTCGCGGTGGGTGAGCAGGACGTCGGTGACCGGGCCGAGCGCGGCGTACCGGGCGGCCAGGGCCTCGCTGTAGCGCGGCGTGTCGACCATCACCCAGCCGGTCGGGCGGCGGCAGAGGTAGGAGTTGGCGCCCGCGATGCGGCGGGAGTTGTGGCCGAGCAGCAGCAGGTCGTCGGCGAGGGCCAGCGGGAACGGGTCCTCGGCCGGGTCCAGCGGCCCGGTGCCGGGGCGGATGGAGCGGGTCGGGCAGGCGTGGGCGGCGGCGAGCAGCTGTCGGCGCTCGGCCGCGTCGCGCGGCTGGCGGACCAGCTCGGAGCGGCCCTCGTGCTCGCGGACCAGGCCGGGCGCGAGCTGCCGGGCGACGTCGCAGTTGGTGCAGCGGTCGTCGATGGACCAGTTCTCGGGCGGGCCGGGGCGCGGGTCGGTGGTCATGGATGCCTTCCCCCAGGAGGACTGCGGCCGGAGCCGGCCGCTCCCTTCGAGCATCCGCCGGACGGGCCGGAAAGCGGAAGGGGGTGCCGATCTTGTGCTTTCCGGGGACCGGGTCTCTGCGGGCGGAAGCGCCCGGTTCGGGTACGTGGCCCATCTCACGTGCCGCCGGGGTCACCTACGGTGGCGTAGGTCACTTGATTAGGTGAACTATCTCTTTCATGCCGAATCTCCAGGAGACCCTTGACCTCGATTCGTACGCCGCCCTCGGGGACAGCTTCACCGAGGGTCTGAACGACCCCGGCATCGACGGCAGGTTCGCCGGCTGGGCCGACCGGCTCGCCGGAATCCTCGCCGACGGACGCCCGCCGGGCGACTTCCGCTACGCCAACCTCGCCGTGCGCGGCCGGCTGCTGGACCAGATCACCGCCGAGCAGGTGCCGCAGGTCCGCCGCCTCCAGCCCGACCTGGTCACCTTCTGCGCGGGCGGCAACGACATCCTCCGGCCGGGCAGCGACCCGGACGAGGTGGCCGGACGCTTCGAGGCCGCCGTCGTCCAACTCACCGAGAACGCCGGGACGGTGCTCGTCTGCACCGGCTTCGACACCAAGGACGTGCCGCTGCTGAAGCACCTGCGCGGCAAGATCGCCACCTACAACGGACACGTGCGCGCCGTCGCCGACCGCAACGGCTGCCAGGTGGCCGACCTGTGGTCGCTGCGCGCGGTGCAGGACCGCCGCGCGTGGAGCGAGGACCGCCTGCACCTGTCCCCCGACGGCCACCAGCGGGTCGCCCTGCTGGCCGCCCGCTCGCTGGGCCTGCGCACCGCGCAGGACCCGGAGGCCCCGTGGCCGGACGCCCGCGTGCTCACCCCCGCCGACCAGCGGCGGGAGAACATCCAGTGGGCCCGCGAGCACCTGCTGCCCTGGGTCGGCCGGCGCCTGCGCGGCGAGTCCTCGGGCGACCACGTCGAGCCCAAGCGGCCCGAGCTGCTTCCGCTCTGACGGTCCGTCGGTTCACTCCGCCGGACGGCTCCACCGAACGGCTCCGCCGGCCGCTGCGACTCGGGAGGTCCGCAGCAGCCGGTGGAGCGCTCCGGCACAGCCCGCGCCGACCAGGTACCAGAACAGGTCCGGCGGGTTGAAGGTCGAGCCCAGCACCAGCCGGGCCAGGACGCTGTGCCGCCCCCAGGCGTCCGGCAGGCCGGTGAGCTGGAACAGCTCCACCGCCCAGCTCAGCGCGGCGGCCAGGACGGCGGCCCGGCCGGGGCGCAGCCTCGGCGCGGCCAGCACGAGCAGGGCGTACAGCAGGACGGTGTAGAGCGCGTCCCCGGCGTCCTTGGCGAGGTCCCCGCCCAGCGCCGCCCGCACCCCCAACCCGGCCGCCACGGTCAGCGCGGCGGCGGCCCCTGCCGCCAGGCGCACCCGAAGGCCTGTCCCCCCAAGATCGTTCACCCGCCCCACGCTACCCCGCGCCGCACGCACTCCGCCCCGGCCTCCCGCCGCCTCCCCGGAGCCCGCACGCTCCGCCCCGCGCCCGATCCCGACCCGCGCCACCTGCGCCCCGCAACCGGACCCCCTTCCCCCGGAACCACCGCGCGACGCCGCACGTCACTCCCCCCGACGAACGTCCGCGCAGGTCGCGGGCGGGACGAGGACCGGAAGGGACGGGCGGGACAAGTGGCGCACGCGGGTGGGGCCGAGGCGGCCGAGGATCGGTCGGGGCCGACGGCGGGGCGGGACGAGCGGACCCGGCGCGGGTTCGCGGTGGCCGGGTTCGCCCCGGCGCAGGACGGGAGGGCGCGGGAGCGCGGCAAGGAGCTGCGGGCGCGGGTGCCCCGGGAGCGGCACGCGGAGTTCGCGCCCGCGCCCGACCGGCCGACCGCCGTGTCCGCGCTGGAGACCTCCAACACCGGCCGAATAGCCCGGCTGGTACCGATCCGGGTCGGCCGGATGGCCGCGAGCCCGTTCGCGTTCCTGCGCGGGTCGGCCGGACTGATGGCCGCCGACCTCGCGGGCACCCCGGTGACCGGGGTCGGCGCGCAGCTGTGCGGGGACGCGCACGCCGCCAACTTCGGCCTGTACGGCGACGCCCGCGGCCAGATCGTGCTGGACATCAACGACTTCGACGAGACCGTCCCCGGCCCCTGGGAGTGGGACCTCAAGCGGCTGGCCGCCAGCCTGGTGCTGGCCGCCCGCGAGGCCGGGGCGAGCGAGAGCACCGCCCGCGAGGCCGCCCAGCACGCGGCCGGCTCCTACCGCCGGACGGTGCGCACGCTCGCCAAACTCCCCGGACTGGACGCCTGGAACGCCATCGCGGACGAGCAGCTGGTCTCCTTCGCCGAGGCGCACGACCTCGCCGAGGTGCTGCGCAAGGTCGGCGCGAAGGCGCTCGGCAACACCAGCGCGCGGTTCGCCGCCCGCAGCACCGCCCGCACCGCGGACGGCGGTTGGCGCTTCACCGCCGCTCCCCCAGTGCTCACCGAGGTGACCGACGCGACCGCCCGCGCCGTCGCGCACGCGCTCGGCCCGTACGTCGAGACGGTGCCGGCCGAGGTGCGCACCCTGCTGTCCCGCTACCGGGTGCAGGACGTGGCGTTCCGGGTGGTGGGCACCGGCAGCGTGGGCACCCGCTCGTACGTGGTGCTGCTCACCGACCACCGGGACCAGCCGCTGGTGCTGCAGGTGAAGGAGGCGCGTCCCTCCGCGCTGCTGCCGTACCTGCCGGCCGGGCCGCGGTCCGTTCCGGACGGGCACGAGGGCCGCCGGGTGGTGCTCGGGCAGAAGCACATGCAGGTGGTCAGCGACACCCTGCTGGGCTGGACCACGGTCGACGGACTCCCCTACCAGGTGCGGCAGTTCCGCAACCGCAAGGGCAGCGTCGACCCGGCCGCACTGCAGCCGTCCCAGCTGGACGACTACGCCCGGATCACCGGCGCCCTGCTGGCCCGGGCGCACTCCCACACCGCCGACCCGGGCCTGCTGGCCGGGTACTGCGGCAAGGGCGAGACCCTGGACGAGGCGGTCGCCGCCTTCGCGGTCGCCTACGCGGACCGCACCGAGGCCGACCACGCCGACCTGCTGACGGCGGTGCGCAACGGGCGGCTGCCCGTCGAGCACGGCGTCTGACCCACCCGGCCGCGGCCCCGCTCAGCGGGGCGGCGGCTCAGCGGGCCGGCGGCTCACCGGGCCGGCGGCTCACCGGGCCAGGAACGGCGCCACCGCGGCGACGAACTCGGCGGGCCGGGCACCGTGCACCAGGTGCCCGGCCTCGACGGTGACCAGGCGGCAGTCCGGGATCAGCCGGGCGAGTTCGGCGATCCGCTCCTGCGGGATGTGGCTGGCCGGGCCGCCGGCCACCGCCAGGGTGCGGGCCGTGATCCTCGCCAGCCCCGCCCGCCAGGCCGGGTCGGGGTCGTCGAGCTGGGCCCTGACCGCCCGGACCATCGCCCAGTCGAAGTGCACCTCCGGGTCCGGATCCTCGGGCAGCGCGCTCGCCGGGCGCGGGTACAGCGCGGGGATGTCCTCCAGGACCAGCCGGTCGATCCGCTCCGGCGCGGCCTGGGCGAGCAGGTAGGCGACGGCGCCGCCCATCGAGTGGCCGACCAGGTCGACGCGGGCGAGTCCGAGGGCGTCGAGGAAGGCCAGCACGTCGTCCCGCATCGCCTCCAGCGAGTAGGCGGCGGTGCGGGAGCTGCCGCCGTGGCCGCGCAGGTCGAGCGCGTACACGTGGTGGCCGGGGGCGAGCCCGGGCAGGACGGGTGCCCAGTCGGCGGCGCGTTCGCCGAGGGCGTGCAGCAGGACGAGGGGAGGGCCGCCGGGGCGTCCGCTCTCCCGGTAGGCGAGCGTCACCCCGGGCAGGTCCACGGTCCGGTTCCGTACGGCGTCGGTCATGCCCGCCACGGTACGCACGGACCACCGGCTAGCGGACCGGCGTTCGCCCTCGGCGGATCGCGACCGGCTCGCCCTCGCGCTGCTCACGGTCCGCGGCCCGGCCGGCGAACACCGAGGCCAGGACAGCGAGTCCGGCCACCGCGGCGCACACCGTGCTCGCCGTCAGGAAGGCCGAGCGGTGCCCGCCACCGCCGGCGGTCTCCCGCAGGTAGACCCCGGACAGGGCTGAGATCGCGACGGCCGCCGCGATCCGCTGCGCCATCTGCAGGATCGCCCCGCTCACCCCGGCCGCCTCGGCGGGCGCGTGGCGCAGCACGAACGCCTGGTTGGTGGAGCCCATCAGTCCGACCGAGGCGCCGCCGAGCAGTTGCAGCAGCGCCAGCAGCCAGGGCAGGACGGCGGCGGGCGCCCAGTGCGCGAGCAGCCCGCTGAGCAGCATGGCGAGCGCCGAGCCGACCATCCCGGCGGTGACGGTGCGCCGGCCGTAGCGCTGGACGACCCGCCAGGCGAGCGCGGAGGCCGTGCCCATGGCCACGGCGGAGGGCAGCGCGACCAGCGCGGCGCCCATCGGGGACAGGCCGAGGCCGTCCTGCAGGAACATGGTCAGGACCAGCGAGGCCGCGAGCGAGGAGCCGAACTGGGCCATCGCGGTGGCCGTCCCGAGGGCGTACGGCGCGGAGCGGGTGAGGGCCGGGTGGATCAGCGGCCGGCCGCCGGCCCGGGCGTAGCGGCGCTGCCACCAGGCGAGCGCGCCGAGCAGCAGCAGGGCGGTGGCCGCGAAGGCGAGCCAGCCGGTCCAGCCGGGCGGCCGGACGAAGGGCAGCATCAGGGCGAGGGTGAGCGCCCCGACCAGCAGCAGGCCGAGGAGGTCGAGGTTGGCGCCGCGCGCGCTGGGGCGGGGCCTCGGCAGGTGGCGGGCCGCCAGGGCGACGGTGGCCAGGCCGAACGGGACGTTGAGCAGGAAGGTCAGCCGCCAGCCGTTCTCGGGGCCGGCCAGGGCCAGCACGGCGCCGCCGATCGGCGGGCCGAGCGCGAAGGCGAGGCCGCCGGTGACGGCGTACATGCCGAGGGCGCGGGCCCGCAGCTGGCCGTCGAAGACGTCCTGGAGGGTGCCGATCATCTGGGAGTTGACCAGGCCGGCGCCCGCGCCCTGGAGCAGCCGGGCCGCGATCAGCACCCCGGGCTCGGTGGCGGTCGCGGAGACCAGGCTGACCAGGGTGAACAGGGCGAGGCCGGTGACGAAGAACCACTTGCGGCCCTTGACGTCGCCCAGCCGCCCGCCGGGGATCAGCGCGAGGCCGAAGGCCAGCGAGTAGCCGGCGACGATCCACTGGAGGTCGGCGGGCCCGGCGTGCAGGCTCTCGCGCAGGGCGGGGATGGAGGTGTTGAGGACGGACTGGTCGAGCAGCGTGGTGAAGCCGCCCGCGACGCAGACCAGCAGGATCCGGCGCCCGGCGGCGTCGAAGCGCTCCTTGGGCTTTCCGGATCCTCCGGGCTTCCTGCTGTCCTCGGGCTCCCTGCTGCCCTCGGGCTTCCCGGGCTCCCCGGCTATCGGGTCGGCGGCGGCGCTCACGGTTCGACCACCACCAGCGCGTACCGGGCCTCGTCCGGGCCGAGGCTGCGGAAGCGGCTGGTGACGCCGACGTAGCGCAGGCAGTCGCCGGGGCCGAGCGGCTGCGGCTCCCCGTCCACGGTCAGCTCCAGGTTCCCCTCGAACAACCACAGGTGGTGCTCCCGGCCGGGCGTACAGGCGCGGTCGTACGCGATGTCCGCGCCGGCCGGCAGCCGGCCCTCGATGATCTCCGCCCGCAGCGAGCCGTGCGGCGGCGAGACCGACCGGCGGACGAACCCGGTCGTCCCGTCCCGCCAGACCTGCTGCTCCCCGGCCCGCACCAGCCGGGCCGGGCCGGACTCCACCTCGGCGAGCAGCCGCGACATGGTCCGCCCGTACACGGCGCACAGCCGACCGAGCAGCGCGGCCGTCGGACTGACCTCCGCCCGTTCCACCCTGGACAGCGTCGAGCGGCTGACGTCCGCCAGCCGCGCCAACTCCTCCAGGGTCCATCCGCGTTCCAGCCTCAGTTCGGCGAGCCGTTGCGCCAGCCGCTCGTCGGCGGCCGTGTCGATTCCCATATTCGCGATGCTATCCCGGATCTGAGATCATCTCACCGGCTCCGGGCCCGCGACTCCGGCCGGCCGGCGCAGCCGGGACGGCGGGCAGGGGGGCGGGCAGGGGGCGGGGCGGGCGGCGAGTGGCGGGTGTCGGGCGGCGCACCCCCGGGGAGGTGCGTCCGTCACCTCCGGCCGGTCGCCGGGGCTTGACGGGGCCTCGGCCCGAACGGGGCGCCGATCATATGATGTGCGGCGGATCGTGGCCGGTCGGCGGCCCGTGAAACAAGGGGGACCAGCGTGTTCGGCATCATCAGACCGTGCAGGCACCGATTGTCGGAGCGCCTGCAGACTTCCTGGATGGCCCACCTGTGCGGGCTCTGCCTCGCACTGCGGGACGACCACGGGCAGCTGGCGCGAACGGCGACCAACTACGACGGTCTGATCATCTCCGTGCTGGTCGAGGCCCAGGCCGCCCGGGAGGACTCCTCCTGGCGCCGCACCGCCGGGCCCTGCCCGCTGCGCGGCATGCGGACCGCCTCCGTCGCCAAGGGCGAGGGCGCCCGGCTCGCCGCCGCCGTCTCGCTGGCACTCGCCTCGGTCAAGATCCGCGACCACGTCGAGGACCGCGACGGCGTCTTCGCCCGCCGCCCGGTCGCGGCCGGAGCCCGTGCCGTCACCCGGCGCTGGGACCGGCAGAGCGCGGGCAGCGCCTCCACGGTCGGCTTCGACACCGCGGTGCTGCTCGACGCGGCCTCCCGGCAGGGCGAGTTGGAGCGCACACTGCGGCCCGGCGGGTCCGTCCTGCTGGTCACCGAGCCCACCGAGACCGCCACCTCGGCCGCCTTCGCGCACACCGCCGTGATCGCCGGGCGCCCCGGCAACGCCGCCCCGCTCGCCGAGGCCGGACGGCTGTTCGGCCGGCTCGCCCACCTCCTCGATGCCGCCGAGGACCAGGCCGCCGACGCGGCCTCGGGCGCCTGGAACCCGCTGACCGCCACCGGCACCGACCGCGCCGAGGCCGAACGGCTCTGCCGTGACGCCGTCCACGGCATCCGGCTCGCGCTGCGCGAGGTCGAACTCGCCGACCGCACCCTCGTGCACGTCCTGCTCGCGCACGAGACCGAGCGGGCGGTGGAGCGGGTCTTCGGACCGGCCCGGCACGGGGCGGCCTGCCGCCGCCCGGACGCGGCGGGCACCGCCACCGGCGAGCACCCGCACCAGGCGCCGCCGCAGCAGACGCCGCCCGGCCAGGCACCGATCCCGCCGTGGGTGCCGCAGGGCCCGGGGTTCACCCCGCCCGGCGAGAAGCCGCCGAACCCGCGCAACCTGCTCGCCGGGTGCGCGATGTGGGCGCTGATGGCCTGCACCTGCCAGCTGCTCTGCTGCGACCACGAGGACCCGTTCAGCCGCGAGCGCCGCGAGGGCTTCTGCGTGCGGAACGACTGCGAGTGCGGTGACTGCGGCGGCTGCGGCGACTGCTGCCAGTGCTGCGACGGGGACTGCTGCGACGGGTGCGACTGCTGCTCGTGCGACTGCGGCTGCAGCTGACCGGTCAGTCCCTCCGGTCGGCGCCGCCCTCCCGCTCCCGGCCGCCCGCCACCGGCCCGGGGTGCCCCCGCAGCACCCCGGGCCGGTCCGCGTTCCACTCCCGCCCGGCCTCCCCGCGCCGCCAGAGCGGCAGCACGGCCACCGGCAGCACCGCCACCGGGCCCGGCCCGGCGCACTCGGGCGGCTCGGCGCACTCAGGCATCGCGCCCCGCCGCCTTCCGGTCCACCACCAGCGAGTCCTCCAGCCGCGCCAGCAACCGCCGGAACCGCTCGGTGTCCTGCTCCGTCATCCGCCCCTCGGGCGACGCCCCCGGCCGCTCGGCCGCTCTCTCGTCCATGCGCCCGAGGCTAGGCGGTGGCGATCAATGGGCGATAAACGCGCGTTCGGGCGAAAAGCACTCGCCCGGTGCGGTTCGACCGGGAACGGTCGCCCCGCGTGGCGTCCCCTCCGCACCGCCGGCACCGCCGACACCATCGGCACCGCCCGAGGCCGCCCGGGACCACCCGCTGCCGACGGGCAACGACGGCCCGCACGCGGCGTTCGCCACGGGCGACGGGGTGCGCTCGCCCCCGGTCCCGGCCCCGCCCCGGCCCCCTCCCCCGACTACCGCCCCGGCGTCGCGGCCAGCAGCAGCCGGGCGGCCTCCCTCGCGTCGGCGGCGGCCGTCGGATCGCCGTGGACGGCCGCGCTGGTGATCGCCCCCTCGGCCAGCAGGGTCAGGTGGACGGCCGTGGCGGACGGGGCTCCGGCGGCCTGGGCCAGGCCCGCGAGGTAGCTCCCGAACTCCGCCTTGTGGTGCCGGGCGGCGGCCACCACCGCGGGGCTGACGGCGCCCAGTTCGCCGAGCGAGTTGACGAAGGCGCAGCCCCGGAAACCGGGTTCGGCGAACCACCGGCCGAGCCAGTCGTAGACCGCGAGCAGTTGCTCCCGCGGGTCGCCGCCGGTGCGCGAGACGTACTCGGCGAGGCTCGCCCGCCAACGGCCGTCGCGGCGCAGCAGGTAGGCCTCGACGAGCTCGCCCTTGGACGGGAAGTGCTGGTAGACGCGGCGCATGGTCATGCCGGAGGCGGCCCGGACGGCGTCCATGCCGACCGCCTGGATGCCCTGCCCGTAGAACAGCTCCTCGGCCGCGTCGAGGATCCGGGTCCGCGGGTCTTCCTGCTCCATCTGCCGTGCCCTTTGCGTGAGAACGATGATTCTCCTATCGTATCCACCAGAGTGAGAACGATCGTTCTCACCAGCGGAACGCCCATTCCGAGGAGCATCCATGCCCGAGACCGGCACCGAGCAGCGCCCGCCCCTGCCCCCGTTCACCGAGGAGACCGCCCGCCGGAAGGTCCGGGCCGCCGAGGACGCCTGGAACACCCGCGACCCCCGGCGGGTCGCCCTCGCCTACACACCGGACAGCCGCTGGCGCAACCGCTCCGAGTTCCTCGCCGGCCGCGAGCGGATCGCCGACTTCCTCACCCGCAAGTGGCAGCGCGAGCTCGACTACCGCCTGATCAAGGAACTCTGGGCGTACGACGGCGACCGCATCGCGGTCCGCTTCGCGTACGAGTGGCACGACGGCGACGGCCGCTGGTACCGCTCCTACGGCAACGAGAACTGGGAGTTCGACCGCGACGGCCTGATGGCCCGTCGGCACGCCTCCATCAACGACCTGCCGATCACCGCCGAGGAGCGCCTGTTCCACTGGCCGCTCGGCCGCCGCCCGGACGACCACCCGGACCTCACCGACCTCGGCCTCTGAACCGCCCCCGCCACGGGGACGAGATCGTCTACGCCAACACCCCGGCCAACGAGGTGTACCTGTACGACGACTGCATCCGCCCGGCGACCCGGGACCTGGGCAAGGGCTCGCAGCCGGCCCGCACCCCGGACGGCATCAGCACCCTGCCCGCCGACGGCTCGGCCGCGCCGACCCAGGTCTCCACCGTCAAGGGCCTGCCCTCCTACCGGCCCTGATGCCGGCTCAGGCAGACCGGCGGCCACCGGTACAGGACCGATACGCCGTTACCGGAACCTGATCGTTTCGACGGCCGGCCGAGACCCGATCCACACGGGAGCCTGACGTCCCGCGCCTACGGTGCCGTGCATGCCGAAGACACCCGGAACACCGACCACCCGCCGCGCACTGCCCCGCAGGCTCGCCGCCGTGGGCGCCCTCCTGCTGAGTGCGACCACGGCGGCGGTGCTGCTGCCCAACACGGCCCTCGCCGCGGAGCGCGATACCGTCACGACGCACACCGGCGCCACGACCGCGCAGGAACGCGGCCGGATCGACGCCTACTGGACACCGGACCGGATGAAGCTGGCGGGCGCCCTGGTCCCCGAGATCACGCCCCTGCCCGAGGACGACAACACGCCGAACGACCCGCGGCCGCTGCCCGCGGACACCCCGGACCCCGGGGCCGTGTGGACCCACGGCGGAGCGGTGGACCGGAGCGTCGGCCGGCTCTTCTTCACCTTCTCCGACGGCTACGACGGCAGTTGCACCGCGACCGTCGTCAACAGCGCCAACCGCAGCACCCTCCTCACGGCGGCGCACTGCCTGCGGGGCGTCGGGGCCCCCGCGACCGACGGCACCTGGAACCACAACCTCTACTTCGTGCCCGGCTACCGCAACGGGACCAAGCCGCTCGGCGGCTTCAGCATCAGGACCATGGCCACCTCCTCCCGCTGGGACGCCGCTCCGGGCGGGACGACCTCGAACGACGTCGCCGTGGCCGGCTACGACACCGGGGTCCTGGTGGCGAACCCCTCGACCGGGGGGCGGCGGGTCGCCGACATCACCGGCGCCCAGCGGATCGCGTTCACCCCGCCCACCGAGGGCGAGTTCGTCCACACCTTCGGCTATCCCAAGAACCGGCTGAACGACCCCTCCGCCGCATACTCCGGTTCGCGCATGATCCACTGCGCCGGACCGGCCCGCCCCGGCCCCCAGGCCCCGGTCCTGTGGGGCGAGTCCTGCGACATGTCGCACGGGGCCAGCGGCGGCCCCCACTTCGCCCGGTTCGACCCGGCCACCGGGACCGGCACCCTCGTCGGCGTCACCACCACCTCCGAGGAGCTCGCGGGCGGCACGGTCAACACGCTGTACGCCACCCGCCTCGGGGACAGTGCCCACCGGCTCTACGACTGGGCGCAGACCCGGGCGCTCTGACCCCCTCGGCCCCGAACCCGCCCGGCCGGCAGCTCCGCCGGCCGGGCAACCGGGGCCGCACCGGCCACGAGAGCTACAGCGGCTTCGCCAACTCGGCGCGCAGCTCGGCCAGGTGCTCGTCGGCCGGCTCGTGCGGCAGGAACTCGACCACGTCGAGGAAGCGGAACAGCACCCGGGTCCCGGTGACGGCGTACTCGTAGTCGCCGAACCCGACCACCGCGCCCGTACCGCCGCGCACCGCGCCCCGGACGGCGGCCGAGGTCAGCTCGTCCGCCGTGTCCCCGGTGCTCGCCCGCCGCCGGGCGTTGGGGCGCGCCAGGTACGGGCAGACCATGGCGGCGTAGAGCATGCAGGACCGGTGGCCGGGGCCCTCCATGGTGGGCGCGAGGTTGCGGTACGGCTGCCCGGCCGCGAGCGCCCCGGCGATCGCCGCGCTCTCGGCGGCGCCGACCACCCGCCACACCGGTCCGCGCTCCATGAACCGCCCGCACACCGAGCACCGCCGCTCCAGCGCGCAGTCGGCGCTGCGCCCGTAGTCGGTCAGCGCGAACTGCGGGACGTCGCCCTGCCACGGCGTGATCGCCGGCACCGGGTAGCCCCGCCCGTCCCGGGGCCGCGCCCCGACGCCGTCCGGCACCGGCACAAGTTCGAATCGCACGCCCCTATCGATACCGGGGACGGACGCCGCGGGTCGACCCCGGCCGCCGCCCCGGGGCCTACCGCTCGCTCTCCTGAGCGAGCATCACCTTCCGCAGCAGGTCCGCCAGCGTGCGCAGGACGAAGCCGCGCCGTTCCAGGGTCTCCAGCCGGCCGATGACCGGGGCGGGGGCGAGGTTGAGGTCGGCCCGGAGGCCGGAGGGGGCGGCGCGGGCACGGCGGCGGTGCCCGGCGTCCGGCGGACCGCCGGAACCGCGCCCGGGCCGGCGGCCGAACGGCCACCGGCCCGGCCCGGGGCTCACGATCGGATCGGACCCCGGATCAGGACCGGGACCAGGCCCGGGAGCAGGCCCCGGGACTGGACCGGACCCCGGATCAGGACCCGGCCGGGATCAGGGCCTGACCGCCGCCGTTCAGTTCCAGATGCCGGTGATGTCGGCGGCGGAGGCCGCGTTGCCCGCGTGGCCGGAGGTACCGGCCAGGTCCTCCAGGGTGCGCAGCACGTTGTAGTGGTTGTAGGTGGTGGCGCTGCTGCTGCCGGGCGTCACGTGGGCGCCGTAGATCACGGTCGGGATCCGGTTGCCGGACAGCTTGTTGTCCTCGTCGAAGGTGACGACCAGCAGGCTGTTGTGGGTCTGCGCCCAGGTGGCGTACGCGCCCAGGTTGTTCTTGATCCAGGTGTCGCCGGTGCCGACCGAGCAGTCGTGCATGTCGCTGCAGAGGTTCGGCACCACGAAGGAGACGTTCGGCAGGGTGCTGTAGTCGGTCGGGAACTGGGCGAAGGTCTTGGCGGAGCCGAGCGGGACGTTGCCGAAGCCGAACCAGGGGTTGTGCTTCTGGGCGTAGCTGCCGCTGCTGCACACGGTGCTGCCCTGGCTGGGCAGGGACTCGTTGTAGCTGCCCCAGGTCTTGCCGGCGGCGATCACCTCGGAGGCGAGGTTGGCGGCCTGGAAGCCGCCGACCGTCACACAGCTGTCGTCGACGGTGCCCTGGGTGGAGCCGGAGAACAGCGCGTAGTAGTTCGGCTCGCTCGGGTGGGTGATGCCGAAGGACTGGGTGAGGTTGGCCCCGCCGGCCTTCAGGGTGTTGTTGATGTACGGGGCGCTGCTGCTGCCGATGACCTGGGTGTAGGCGTGGTTCTCCATCACCACGACGACGATGTGGTCGGGCGTGGGCAGCGCGGCGGCCTGGGCGGTGGTGGCGGTGGCCGCCCAGAGGCCGGCGGAGGCGGCGAGCAGGGCGACGGCGGAGCCGATCGCGGTCGCGGTGCGGCGGGAGCGGGGGCTCAGGGCCTTCGTGGACGAAGTCATGACAATTCCTCGGGTGGAAGACGGCCCGGCGAGCCGGGCACGGGACGGGAGGTGCCTGCCGCCGGTGTGCGGCGTCCGGGGCGCCGCGCCCGGGGTACGGCCGGGCGCAGAGCGCCCGAACAGCATCGGGCGCCGCGTTCGACGCGGGTAGGCGACGGCAGGTGAAACCTTGGCCCCGGCGCGGGAAACGAACGGTGCGGCCGCCGACCGCCGCATCGACAACGCGAAATGCGGGCGAACCGGTTCACATTGCCACGGACCGCCCGGGCCGGTGATAGTGATCTTCGAACGACGCGGTCCGACGCCGCGTCAGCTCACGAGAGAGCCGAGGAACATGGCGAAGACCAGCCTTCTGCGCCCGCTCGCGGTGGCCGCCGCCGGCGCCGTCCTGGTGGCGACCGGTGCCCTGCCCGCCGCGGCCGCCGGCCGGAACACCACCGACGCGACCGCCCCCGACCTCGCCGGTGTGCGCGCCGCCCTCCAGGCCACCGTCTCGGCCGGCGCCCCGGGCGCCTTCGCGGTGATCCGCGACCACGACGGCGGCGACCGGACCCGCTCGGTGAATGTCGGCCTGGCCGACCTGGACGGGACCCCGATGAACTCCTCGTGGAGGTTCCGGGTCGGCAGCAACAGCAAGATGTTCACCGCCGTTCTCGTGATGCAGCTGGCGCAGGAGGGCCGGATCGACCTCGACCGGCCGCTGCGCGAGTACCTGCCCGCGGGCACCCTCCCGGACGGCTGGACCATGACGGGCCGCCAGGTGCTGGAGCACCGGGCCGGGATCTTCGACCACACCAACGACCTGCTGGAGCAGGCCGGCGAGGAGACCACCAGCGCCTTCGAGGCCCGCATCCGCAGCACGGTCTACGACCCGCGCGAGCTGGTCGCGATGTCGGTCAAGCACGGCCTGCAGTACACCCCCGGCACCCGCTACTCGTACTCCAACACCGACTTCGTGCTGATGGGCCTGGCGGTCGAGCACCTCACCGGCCAGCCCTTCCCGGAGGTGCTGAACGAGCGGATCATCCAGCCGCTCGGCCTGCGCAAGACCTCCTTCGTGGTGCCCGACCAGGCGATCCGCGGCGCCCACGTCACCGGCTACCTCACCAACGACGACCGCACCAAGCCGCTGCTGGACTCCACCGAGCAGAACGGTTCCTGGGTCTGGGCCGCCGGGGCCGTCATCTCCACCGCCGAGGACCTCGACCGCTTCCTCACCGCGCTGACGGCCGGCGACAACGGCGGGCTCGTCTCGACCGCCTCGCTCCAGCAGATGACCGCCGCCCTGCCCACCCCCACCGCGAAGATCTCCTACGGCCTGGGCCTGCGCCGCATCTCGCTCTCCTGCGGGGACGTGTACGGGCACGGCGGCATCGTGCAGGGCTTCAACACCCAGTCCTTCACCACCCCGGACGGGCGGCGCAGCGTGGTGGTCTTCGCCAACGCCTCCAACAACGGCTCGGTGACCCAGGGTCTGATGAACACCCTGGAGCCGGCCTTCTGCGGCAAGCAGCCCACCGTCGCCCCGCGGACGGCCTTCGCACCCGCCTCGGCACCGGTCGACTCGCTGCCGGTGGTGGAGGACACCCGGATCTGACCGGTCCGACCGGCCGCTCCGGCCCGCGCGCCCGCCCGCTTCCGGTGAGACCGGGGGCGGGCAGGGGCGTTTCCGGCTACGGCCGACCGGCTCCGGGCGCCACCGGCAGTGCTCCTCGGGAGAACCGGTCAGTGCCGGGCGCCCGCCCCGCGGGGGCCCTCCGCGCTCAGATCGGTGAGCGCCTCGGTCAGCAGCTCGCGGGCCTCCTCGGCGCGGCCCTGCTCGATCAGCGCGGTGCCCAGTTCGGTCAGCGTCTTGGTCATGCTGTCCGGGCGGCCCACCGCCTCGAAGTGCACCAGGGCCTGCCGGTAGGCCTTCTCGGCGGCCGGCCAGCGCCTCAGCGCCGCGCGGTCCAGACCGAGTTCGTGCGCGGTCATGGCCGCCAGCAGGTGCATCAGCGGCGAGGACCAGCGCTCCACCAGCTCCAGCGCCCCGGCCAGGGCCCGCCGGCGCGAATCCGCCGCCTCCTCCGCCCGGCCGGACTCCCGCAGGCAGTTGGCCGCGCCCCGCAGGGTGACCAGCCGGCCGATCATCGCCGAGCGGCTGGCGAGCTCAGCGAAGGCGTCCGCCGCCCGGCGGAAGGCGTCGGTCGCCTCCCGGTGCCGCTGGAGGTGGCGCAGGCCCGAGGCGAGGTAGGTGAGCGCCCAGCCCTGCTGCTCCCGGTCGCCCACCGCGAGGGCCAGCTCCAGCCCCTCGGTGGCCAGTTCGATGCCGCGCTGGTAGCGGTGCAGGCAGGTGATGTACGTCCAGGCCAGGTAGTTGACGTGCACCGCCTCCACCCGCCGGTCCCCGGTCGCGCGGGCGGCGTCCGCCGAGAGCTGGAACACCTCGGCCCAGATGCCCCAGCTCAGCAGCCGGTCGGAGAACCAGTGCATCGCCTCGGCGGTGTCCACCACTTCCTGGTAGCGGCCGGCCAGTTGCGCCTGGTGCAGGGCGGCCAGCCACTCGGGGTACTCGTACTCCAGCCAGGCGGCCGCCTCGGTGAGGTGCGGGGGCGCGGCGCCGCCGGTGCCGGCCGCGTCCGTGGCGTGGTCGGGGTCGAACCGCAGTCCGTACTCGGCCGCCCGGCCGAGGATCCAGCGGCCGGCCCGGGTGCGGGCCTCGGCCAGCTCCTGGCCCGTCTCGTCGGCGGTCAGCCGCTCGCCCGCGTAGAGCCGCACCAGGTCGTGCAGGCGGTAGCGGTCCGGGGTGGCCGCCTGCATCAGCCCGGCGTCGACGAGCTGCTCCAGCACCAGCTCGGTTCGGGCCGCCGACAGGCCCGCGTAGGCCGCGGCGATCTCCGCGGTGAAGTCCTGCCCGGCGGTCAGCGCGCAGCGGCGCAGGACCAGTTGGGACTCGGCGGGCAGTCGCCGGTAGGACAGCTCGAAGGCCGGGCGGACGGCCAGGTCGCCGGTCTCCAGCAGGTCCAGCCGGTTCTCCTCGGCGGTGAGCTGGCGCACCAGGTGGGCGACCGGCTGCTGCGGGCGGGCGACCAGGCGCTGCCCGGCAATCCGCAGCGCGAGCGGCAGGTAGCCGCAGAGCCTGGCCAGCTCGGCGGTGGCGTCGGGCGCGGCGTCGATCCGCTCGCGGCCGGCGATCCGGGCCAGCAGCCCGGCCGCCTCCGCCGGGGAGAGCACGTCCAGGCTCAGCCGGTGCACCGACTCCAGGCCGGGCAGCACGTTGCGGCTGGTCACGATGGTCACGGCCGGGCCGGAGCCGGGCAGCAGCGGACGCACCTGGCCCTCGTCGGCGGCGTTGTCCAGCACCAGGACGAGCCGCCGCTCGCGCACCAGCGCCCGGTAGAGGCCGGCCCGCTCCTCCGTCCCGGCGGGCACCGCGGCATCGGCCACGCCCAGGGCGCGCAGCACCTGGCCGAGCGCGTCCCGGGCGGGCAGCGGCTGCGAGGACATGCCGCCGAGGTCCAGCGAGAGCTGGCCGTCCGGGAAGCGCTCGGCCAGGACGTGGGCGGCGTGCAGGGCGAAGGCGGTCTTGCCGAGGCCGGGCTGGCCGCTGACCAGCACCACGCGCGGGTGGGCCGGCCGCTCGTCCTCGGCCAGCCGGGCGAGCAGGGCGAGGGCGTTCTCGCGGGCGGTGAAGTCGGCGATGTCGCGGGGCAGCGCGAGGGCGCTCTGGCCGGCCTCGGCGGCGGGCACGGGCGGGGCCGCGGCGCGCGGCGCGTCCGTACGGGCGGCGTCCGTACGGACGGCGGCCTCGTGCGCGGCGGACCGGAGGGGCCGGGCTCGGCCCCCGGCGGGCGCCGAGCCCGGCCGCACCCCGCGCGGGCGTCCGGACTGCGCGGCCCGGTCCAGCGCCTCCGCCTGCCCGCCGTCCAGCCCGAGTGCCTCGGCCAGGGCCCGCACGGTGCGCCGCTGCGGGCCGCGGGTGCGACCGCGCTCCATGTCCCCGAGGGCGCGCAGGCTGACCCCGGCGGCCGCGGCGAGCTCCTCCTGGGTCAGGCCCGCCGCCACCCGGTGCCCCGCCAGCAGACAGCTGAACTCGTTCGCGTCCGTGTCCGTACCGCCCCCGGCCGCCATGCCCCGCCCCCACTCACTCGGTCCTGCGCAGTTCCGCACTTCTGCCTGGAGTCGCCTCCGGCGGTTCGTTCCAGGCAGAAGTATGCCCGGGCGGAAAGATTCCTCCCAGTCGCCCCTCCCTCAGGATATCCACCCAGGTCAGGAGGGATGCGTGCGGGCGGGGCGACGCGGGCGGGGGCGGTTGCGCGGGAGCGGACCGCCGATAGTTCCGCCTGTGGTTCCGCCGGCCGATCAGCGGTTTTCCGCCACGGACGGCCGGTCCCGGCCGCCGCCCGGCGGTTTCCCGCCGCCGGGGCGGCCGGGACAGGACCCGCCGAGCGGCGGCCCTACACCGGGCGTCTCGCCTCCGCGCCCTCGACGGTGCGGCCGAGGGCGTCCAGCAGGTCGGCGAGCAGGCCGTGGGAGCGGGCTTCGAGGGCCGGGTCGCCGACGGTGCGGCCGAGGGCGACGGCGAGCCGGGCCGAGGAGAGCGCGGCGTCCCGGCGGCCGAGCGCGTGCAGGGCGCGGGCCCGGCTGTGGGTGGCGAGGACGGCCTCGGCTCCGCCGGAGCGGGCGGTGGCGGCGCGCACCGCCTCGTCGGCGTGGCGCAGGGCGGGCCCGGGGTCGCCGGCCAGGACGAGCGCGTCGGCGAGGTCGGTGAGCGCGCGGACCAGCAGGTGGTCGGTGGCCGGGGTGCGGGCGGCGGCCACCAGGTCGCCGAGCATGGGCACCGCCCGCTCGTACCGGCCGGTCCGCAGCAGCGCGGCCGCCACCCGGCTGCGGCAGTGGTGGCGCAGCGCCGCGTCGCCGGCCCGGTCGGCGGCGTCGACCGCCCGCTCCAACTGGTCGGCGGCGGTGCGGTGGGCCGCGCGGTCGACGTGCAGGACGGCGAGGTCGGTGCCGAGCCGGGCGACCGCCGCCTCGTCCCGGTCCGCGTGCGCGGCGCGCAGCCCGGCCTCGACCACGGCCCGCCACTGCGTCCGGTCGTGGCCGGTGGTCTCGTACAACCGGCCGACCCGGTGGGCGAGTCGCCAGGCCGCGGTGGGCCGTCCCTTCTGCTCGGCGCAGAGCACGACGGCTCGCAGGGCGCTCTCCTCGCGGCGGAACCAGGCCGCCGCCGAGCCGCTGTCCCCGGCCGCCGCGCCCCCGGCCCCAGCCCCCTCGCCCGCCCAGTCCGCGGTGACGTCGAGGTAGTGGGAGATCAGCCGGTCGAGAGCCAGGTACCGCTCCTCGCAGGCGAGTTCGGCGGCCTGCGCGGCGGCGTGGCGGCGGACCAGCTCGCGCCGGGCGTACCGGCCGGGGCTGGTCTCCTCCAGCAGGTGCACGGCGTCGAGCCGGGTCAGCAGGGTGCGGGCGGTGGCGGGCGGGAGGTCGGCGAGGGCGGCGGCCGTGTCGGTGCCGATCTCCGCGCCGGGGTGCAGGCCGAGCAGGGTGAACAGCCGGGCGGCGTCCGGGGCCAGCGCGCGGTACGTGCGGTCCAGCGCCGTGGTGAGGCCGAGCGGGCCGCGGTCGGTGCCGGTGCCGGCACCGGAGAGGGCGGCCAGGCCGGTCTGCTCGTCGGCGAGTTCGGCGGTGAGGTCGGCCGCGGACCAGTCGGGCCGGGCGGCCAGGCGGGCGGCGGCCAGGCGCAGCGCGAGCGGCAGGTGGTCGCAGCGCTCGGCGAGTTCGGCGAGGGCCTCCGGCTCTCCGGCCGTGCGGTCCGGGCCGAGGATGCGGGCGAGCAGGTCGGCGGCCTCGTCGGCGCCGAGCGCGCCGAGCGGCACCGGTATGCCGCCGGTACGGACCAGCAGGTGGCGCAGCCGGCTGCGGCTGGTGACGATCGCGACCGGGGCGGGCTCGCTGTCGGTGGCCGGCGGGTCGGGCAGCAGCGGGGCGAGCTGCTCGTAGGAGGCGGCGTCGTCCAGGACGACCAGCATCCGCCGGCCGCCGATCAGTTCGCGGTAGCGGTGGGCGCGTTCCTCGGGTTCGGCGGGCAGCGCGTCCGGGTCGACGCCGAGGGCGGTGAGGAGTTCCCCGAGCACCTCGCCGGGTTCGCGCGCCCCGTCCGGGTCGAAGCCGCGCAGGTCGGCGCGGAGGACGCCGTCCGGGAAGTAGGCGTCGCCGCGCCGGGCCGTCCACTGCCGGACCAGGCTGGTCTTGCCGACCCCCGCGGGCCCGGTGACGAGGATCGGCCGGCCGTCCCGTGCGGCCGGCAACACCTGGTCCAGCCGGGCGAGTTCGGCGCTCCGGCCGACGAAGCGGCGGTCGGCGGCGGGCCGGGCGCCGGCCAGCTCGCCGGCCCGGCGCAGTTCGGGCCCGGGCGGCCAGCTGAGCCGGGCCACCGCCCGCTCGTAGCGCTCCCGCGCCTCGGCGCTCCGCCCGTCCTGCTCCAGGCAGCGCACCAGCCGGGCGGCCAGCGGCTGCCGGGCGGGGTGGCCGTCGGCGGCCTCGTCGAGTTCGGCGGCCAGTTCGCCGCCCCGGCCGGCCCGGAGCAGGCCGTCGGCCAGGAGCTCCAGGGCGCCCAGCCGCAGGTCGGTCAGGTACGGGAGGGTCCGCTCGCGCAGCAGGGCGGAGCCGCAGTCGGCGAGCGCCGGACCGCGCCAGAGGTCCAGCGCGGCGCGCAGCAGGGGCAGTGCCCGGTCCGGCGCGGCGCCCCGCGGCGGGCCGGCGGGCTCGGGGAGCAGCACGCCCGCCTGCTCGCAGAACCGGGCGAAGCGCAGCACGTCGATCCGGTCGGGCTCACCGGCCAGCAGGTAGCCGGAGCCGCGGGTGTCGAGTTCCAGTCCGGGGCCGTCCAGCAGCTGGCGCAGCGCCGCGACGTGGCCCTGCAGGGCGGCCCGCGCGGTGGGCGGCGCGCAGCCCTCCCAGACCAGCTCGATCAGCTCCTCGGTGGCCACCGTCCGGTTCAGCCGCACGGCGAGCGCGCTCAGCAGCGCCCGGCGCTTGGGCGCCGAGGGCGTCACCGCCGTCCCGTCCTCCCGCCGCACCACCACCGGTCCGAGCAGATCGATGTGCACGCGCCCGTCCCCCTCCCCCGTCCTCGACTCCCCGGCCCGACCGAGGATAGGGCCGACCAGGCCGTTCGCACCGGTCCGGGGCCGTCCTCGGGCACCGTACCGCAGGGGTACGACACGGCGTCCCGGCCGAACCGAGGGGTACGGCACGGCGTCCCGGCCCGTTCCCCCGCCGGCGCAACCATCGGCCGCTCCCGACGCGTCAACCGGGGGCAGGGACGACCGACCGACATGACCGGACATCTTCTCGCACTACACTGCTCCACCCCGAGGGCCGATGGCCGCTTCGGGGTGTGATGCGCGGTTCTGCGGTGAAGTGGGGGTACTGGTGCGGATTCGGCTGCTCGGGCCGGTGGAGTTGCGGATCGGGGCAGGCGGCTTCACGAGCGTGGCGGGCGCGCAGCGGCGGGCCGTGCTGGCGCTGCTGGCGCTGCGGCTGGGGCACCTGGTCACCGTGGACCAGCTGTGC
Organism: Kitasatospora sp. NPDC058063; assembly: GCF_042885395.1. NCBI lineage: Bacteria > Bacillati > Actinomycetota > Actinomycetes > Kitasatosporales > Streptomycetaceae > Kitasatospora > Kitasatospora sp. NPDC058063. The sequence goes on along the minus strand of NZ_JBHVSD010000014.1, from coordinate 78,291 downwards.
GAGCTGCTGTGGGACGAGCAGCCGCCGCCGAGCGCCCGGGCGGCCGTGCAGGGCCACGTCGCCGCGCTGCGCAAGGTGCTCGCCGGTACCCCGTTCGAGCTGCACACCCGGGACTCCGGCTACCTGCTGGCCGGGCCGGCCGACGAGGTGGACGCGCTGCGCTTCGAGGAGCTCACCGGCGCCGCCGACCGGCAGGCCGGCCACGGCGACTGCGCCACGGCGGTCGCGCTGCTGGAGGGGGCACTGCGGCTGTGGCGCGGCGAGGCGCTGGCCGACCTGCCCGACACCCCGCTGCGCTCCGCCGCGGTGGACCGGTTGCGGCAGTCCCGCACCGCCGCCCTGCTCCGCTGGGCCGGACTGCGGCTGGGCCAGGGCGCCGGGGCGTCGGCCGTGCCGCTGCTGGAGCAGGGCGTCCGGTTGGACGGGCTGCGCGAGGAACTGGTGGCGCTGCTGATGCGCTGCCTGCACCAGGCGGGCCGGCCGGCCGAGGCGCTGACCGCCTACCACCGGGCCCGGATGCGGCTCGCCGAGGAGCTGGGAATCCACCCCGGACCGGCGCTGCGGGCGGCGCTCGCCGATGTGCTGGCCGACGACCGCACGGTGGAGCCGCCGTCCGCCGCTCCCCCGGCCGCCGAGCCGGCGCCGCAGGACCCGCCGGTGCCGCCGGTCCCGCTGGTGCCGCGCCAACTGCCCCGTCGCCACCCGGACTTCGTCGGCCGCACCGGCGACCTGGCCCGTCTCGACCGGGCCTGCGGGCCGGGCCCCGGCGGGGGCGGCCGGGCCGGGGACGGCCCGGTGCTGGTGGTCGGCCCGGCCGGGGTGGGCAAGAGCGCGCTGGTCACCGCCTGGGCGCACCGGGTCGCCGACCGCTTCCCGGACGGCCTGCTCCACGCCGAGCTGCACGGCCTCGCCCCGGACGGCCCGGCCCGGCCCGAGGCCGTCCTGGCCGGCTTCCTGCGCGCGCTCGGCGTGCCGCGGGACGGCATCCCCGCCGGGCGTGCCGCCCGGGCGGCGCTCTACCGCGAGCGCACCGGGGGCCGGCGGCTGCTGGTGCTGCTGGACGATGCCGCCGACGCCGACCAGGTCGCCGACCTGCTGCCCGCGGGCCCGGCCGGCACCGCCGTGGTCACCGGCCGGGGCGCGCTGGAGGGCCTGGTCGCGCTGGAGGGAGCGACCCTGCTGCGCCTGGCCGAGCTGTCCGAGGACGACGCCCTGGAGCTGCTGGAGCGCGCGCTGACGCCCGAGCGGCTGCGCTCCGAGCCGGAGGCCGCCGCCCGTCTCGCCGGGCTCTGCGACCGTCTGCCGCTCGCCCTGCGGATCGCCGCAGCCCGGCTGGCCGCCCGGCCGGACTGGACGATCGCCGAGCTGGTCACCGAACTCGCCGACGAGCGGACCGGGCTGGCCGCCCTGGACGCCGACGGCACGCTCTCCGTCGCGGGCCGGCTCCGGCTGACCCACCGCCGGCTCTCCGAGCCCGCGGCCGAACTGCTGACCGTCCAGGCCGCCCACCCCGGCCGCGAGCTGGACCCTTCGGCGAGCGCCGCACTGCTCGGCAGCGACACCGCCACCGCCCACCGGGCGCTCGGCGAGCTGACCTCCCACCACCTGCTCACCGGCACCGCCCCCGGGCGCCACGTCCGCACCGACCTCGTCCGGCGCTACGGCGCCGGACTGCTCGCCGAACGGCCCGAACGGCACCGGCGGCTGCTGCGCGAACGCCTGGCCGACCACTACCTCACGGCCCTGCGGCACTGCGGCTCCTTCCTCGACCCCGGCCAGGAGGACACCGCCCCGCCCGTCGGCCCGGCGCAGTCCCTGCCGGCCGCCGTCGACATCCGCACCGCGCTCGACTGGTTCGACACCGAGGAGCCGGCGCTCTCCGCGCTGGTCGCCTCCCCCGACACCGACCCGGCCCGCGCCTGGCGGCTCGCGCTGACCTGCGGCTCGCTCTACTACGGCGCCGGCCGCTTCACCGACTGGCTCGCCTGCGCCCGGCTGGGGCAGACGGCGGCCGAACGGTGCGGCGACCCGGTCGCGCTCGCCCTGCTGCTCAACTGCCGGGCGCAGGCCCTGGTCGCGCTGGAACGCCGACAGGAGTGCGCGGAGGCGGCCCGGCGGGCGGTGGCCGCCGCCGAGTCCGGGACCGGGCCCGCGGCCGTGTCCGCGCACGTCCGGGCGCTCGCCACGCTGGCCATGGTCACCGCGATGCTCGGCCACGGCGCCGAGGCCGAACGGCTGGCGGCCGGCGCCACCGCGCTCGCGCTGGAGTCCGGCGACCGCCGGCGGCTGGTCGACGCCAAGGTGCACCAGGGCTGGGTGAGCCTGGCCGTCGGGGACCGGGAGGGCGCCCAGCGCCGGTCCCGCGAGGCCCGGGAGCTGCTGCCCGCCACGCCCGTCACCCAGGTCCACCTCTGGTCGCTGCTGACCGAGGCGCAGGCCCTCCCGCCGACCGTCCGCGACGTCGCCGCCGACCTCGCCTGGCACCGGCTGCTCGCCGCGTGCGAGGAGGCCGGCCTGCTGTACCTGCACGCCGTGGCCGAACAGTCCTACGCCGCCCACCTGTCGGCCCGGGGCCGGGAACCGGAAGTGGGTGCCCGGCTGCGCTCGGCGCTGGACCGCTTCCGCTCGCACGACCGGCGCGCGGGCTACCGGAGCGGGTTCACCACCGGCCTGGAGGAGTCGCTCAAGCTCCGCACCGGGCGGCGGCCGGCGGACGGCTGACCCGGGCGGCGGCCGGCCCTGGCGGAGGCCGGCGGGAGGCGGGCGGCGGGAGGCGGGCGGCGGGCGGCGGCGGCCGACAGCCGGCCGGCCCGGGCCGCCCGAGGGGGCGGGGGGCCGGTCAGCCCGCGGCCGAGGCGGCCCCGCGCCCCGTCGGGGCGTACCCGTGCTCCGCCGCCAGCACCGGGCGCAGCGCCCGGATCGCGTAGAAGTTGCGGGACTTGACCGTCCCCGGCGGCACCCCCAGCCGGGACGAGGCCTCCAGCACCGAGCGGTCCTTGAGGTGCAGCTCGACCAGCACCTCGCGGTGGTGCTTCTGCACCCGGCGCAGCGCCAGCGCGATGTCCCGGGCCACCACCACCCGCTCGTAGGGGTCGTCGGCGACCGGCCGGTCCTCCATCGGCTCGCCGATCACCTCCTTGGCGCGGGCGGCGGCCATCCGGTAGTGGTCGATCGCGATCCGGCGGGCGACCGTGAACAGCCAGGGCCGGCTCGCCTCCGGCCCGGCGGACAGCGCCTCCGGGTGCTGCCAGGCGCGCAGCAGGGTCTCCTGGAGGATGTCCTCGGCCTTGCCGCGGTCCCCGCCCGTGGCCCGCAGCAGCGCGCGCAACAGGTAGCCGCCGTGCAGCCGGTGGATCTCGGCGAGCGTGTCCGGGTCGAGGGTCGGACGGACCGGGGCGGTGACGCCTTCCGGCGCGTCCGCCGGACCCTCGGACGACGGGGTGACGGACGTGGGCTGGGCGACGGACGGCTTCGACACGCGCTACCTCTCAGGTCGGGCAGGGGCGCAGCACGGGCAGGGCGTGCTGGGCAGCGACCGGACAATCCCCCGGCGGTGGCTGCAACAGCACACTGCCGGAGGCCGCCAAGTCCGCACCAAGGCAGCACCAACGCCCCCGCCCGGGGCACTCGGCGTGGTCCCGGGTGCCACCGTTGGCGGGCGCCGACGACTGTTGGCCGGTCGTTAGCGGCCGTGGGCCGCGGCGCCCGGCCCGCCCCGGGCCCGGGGCCGACACCGCCCCGGGCCCGGCGGTGTCAGCCCCCGCCGAGCGCCCGGAGCAGCTCCTGCACCCCGTCCTCGCCCCGATGCTCGATCAGCACCGCGACCCAGCCCGTCAGCCGCTGCCGCTCCGCCTCCGACCACTGCGGGGCCGACGGGTGCTCGTCCACCACCAGCGCCGTCGCCATGTCCAGCAGCGCCGTCGCGGGCCGCGGCCACCACCGGCCCTCCGGCACCACGCGCAGCGCCATCCGCCGGGCGACCGCGATCACCTCCTCCGCCTCCGCCTCGGGCACCGCCAGCGCGGCCGGCCCGTCCGCGCTCGGTGCCCCGGCCCGCACCAGGGCCGCGACGAACTCCCGCGCCTCCGGCCCGTCCGCGGCCATGCCGCGTCCCTCCCCCGTCCCGTTCACGGGACTCACGCTCCTTCCGACTCGGTGGCACTCGGCAGGCGCCGGGTGCCACCGGATGACGGTACCGATCGGTAGCCGGTGGGGCGGAGGGTTTTCCGATGCGGACCTCCCGATGCGACCAGGGGTGCTCCGTGCACCCTGCCCCGCTCAACGGGCCCCCCACCGAGGGCGGTTCAGTGAACCGGAGGGACGCCTTCAGCCGTACTCCCGGCTGTACGGGCCGGCCGAACCGGAGGCACCGGTCCGGCGCACCCTGGACCGGGAGGTCATCCGATGGCTTTCTCCGACGGCACCGCGGGCGCGGGCAGCACCACCCCGGCCGCACCCGACTACTCGCCCGCCGCCTGGCCCGAGCCGGTCGCCCTGCTGCCCCGGCGCCCGCTCGACCCGCTCGGCACCGTCCTCATCCCGCCCGCCGAACGGCAGCTGTTCACCCGCGCCGTGACCGCCGAACCCCCCTCGGCCGTCCCGCCGGCGGAGCCGTCGGCCCGGGACGCCGACACCGTCGCGGCACCCGGACCGCTGCCCGACCCGCCCGCACAACACCCCCGGACGGACCTCCCGCGCGCCCTGCGGCTCGTCCTGCCCGGCGGCGGGGAGGCACGGCGGCGGCGCCTGGTCGAACGCGTCCGGGTGCCGCTGCGGGCCTGCCACCGGATCGCCGTCCTGGGCGGCCCCGCCGAGGGGGCCGCCGCCGTCCTCGGCGCCCTGCTCGCCGAGCACCGGGCCGACCCGGTGCTCGTCCTGTCCACCACCGGGCCCGCCGGGAGCGAGTGCCGGACCGGCGGCCGGCTCGTGCTGCGATCCGTACGACCGGACCCGGCCGCCGTACGGGAGGCCCTCGACGAGGCCCGCGGCCACTACCCGGTGGTCCTCGCCGACACCACCGGCGCCCCGGCCGAGATCCAGCTCGCCGCCGTCGACCGGGCCGACCAGCTGATCCTCTGCGCCCGGGCCTGCGCCGACGGCGCCCGCACCGCCGACGCCCTGCTCGACCACCTCACCGCCCTCGGCCACGACCGGCTGGCCCGCGGAGCCACCGCCGTCTTCACCCCCGCCCCGCCCACCGAGCGCCCGGTCGCCGACCGCGACCTCCTCCCCCACTTCCGCACCCGCTGCCGCGGCGCCCTCGCCCTCCCGCTCCCGGGCCGCCCCCAGGCGGCCCCCGCCGCCCTGCGCCCCCGGGCCCGCCTCGACTACCTCGAACTCGCCGCCCTCGTCGGCGACGCCATGGCCGAGCGCCGGGGCTGAGCGGGGCCGCAGAGGGAGCGACCCACCGCCCGCGCCCTACCGGACGGGCGCAGGCCAAGCCGCTCCCCGGCCTCCCGGCGGGCGCCGGGAGGCCGGGGAGGAGACGGCGAGCAGCGGCGGGGCACCGCCTCACCCACCCCGCGCGGAGGCCCTCCGCGGTCCACCCCACGAGGAGGCCCTCCGCGGTCCACTCCGGGAAGCCCGCGCGGCAGGCGGCCCCCGCTACCGCGTCCGGGCGCGGCTCAGCGCCACTTCTGGGTGGCGGACCCGTTGCACTGCCACTGGCCGGCGACCGCACCGTTGTGGGTGGCGTCGCCCCAGATCTCCAGGCACTTGCCCGAGTTCGCGTTTCCGAGCTCGCCGGTGGAATACCAGTACCACTGCTGGGTTTCCGACCCGTTGCAGTCCCACTGGCCGGCGCGGGCGCCGTCATTGGTGGCGTCGCCCCAGATCTCCAGGCACTTGCCCGAGTTCACGTTGACGATGGTGGCCCAGATGCCGTTGTAGGACAGCCGCCATTGCTGGGTGGCCGATCCGTTGCAGTCCCACTGGCCCGCGCGGGCGCCGTTGCCGGTGGCGTCGCCCCAGATCTCCAGACACTTGCCGGAGTTGACGTTGACGAAGGTCCTCTCCCCGGCCGACAGCGCAGGCGCTGTCGCGGCGCCGGCGGTCGGTGCGCCCGCGAAGCCCGTGGTGATCGCGATTCCGGCGACGAGCGCCGCTGTTCCCTTACCGATCCGAAGATTCACAGCTCTCCCTGAAGGTAGGTGGCACCACCTGCCTTCCCTGCCGGGTTCCGGGGAAGCCGCGGCACGGGCGAATGGCGGGAAAGCACGAGGGCCGAGCGGGAAGTCGACCTCACCGGCCTCCCCCGTCCCTGCCGACCCGTCAGCGCTCCTCCGCCCGGCCCGGGCGCCAGCCCCGGGCGCGGGCGCGGGGGGCCACCGCGCCCGCCGCCGCGACCAGGGCGACGAGGGCGAGGGAGGACAGGGCGATCAGGCCCGCCCGGTGACCGGCGTCGGTGGGGGGCGGGACGGGGGGCATGGCGGGGGCGGCGGCCGCGGTCGGCGGGGCCGGGGCGGCGGGGGCCGCGAGGCGGGTGACGGCGGCGACGGGGTCGACGGTGCCGTGGCCGTACTGGGGGTCGGGGCTGCGGTAGGCGGTGGCTTCCAGGCGCTGGGTCAGCTGGTCGACGGTCAGGTCCGGGCGGTAGCCGAGGACGAGGGCGGCGGTGCCGGCCACGAAGGCGGAGGCGAAGCTGGGGCCGGCGCCGGTGTAGTAGCCGCCGGGGGCCGGGCCGGGGCCGGTGACGGCGTCGCCCGGGGCGGCGAGGTCGACGCGGCCGCCGACCGGGACGGCCGAGGGGCCGTCCGGGAGCGCGCCGCCGGGGGCGAGGTCGCGGACGGCGAGCACCTCGGGGTAGGCCGCCGGGTAGGCCGGGCCGGCCTTGGCGGTTCCGGAGCCGTCGGTCGGGACGGTGTCGGGTGCGGCCGGGGCGACGATCAGCGCGCCCTTGCCGCGCGCCGCGCGGACCGCGGCGGCCAGGGCGTCGGTGCCGTTCGGCAGCGCCACCCCGACCGCGATGACCCGCGCGCCGCGGTCGGCGGCCGCGGTGATGCCCTGGGCCAGCAGGTCCGCCGAGGGGGTTCCGGCGTCGTTGGTGACCGGGACGGCGAGGATCCGGGCGCGCGGCGCGAGGCCGGCGAAGCCCGCGCCCTCGCGCTGGTCGGCGGCGATCAGGCCGGCCAGGAAGGTGCCGTGGCCGACGCAGTCCTGGGCGGGGTCGGGGCCGCCGGGCAGCTGGGCCAGGTCGAGCCGGCCGGCCAGCAGGCCGCTGCCGTCCTTGACCCCGGAGCCGAGGACGGCGACGGTGACGCCCTCGCCGCGGCTGAGCGGCCAGACCCGGTCGGGCCGCAGGAAGGTCTGCGGCCAGGGGGTGAGCTGGGTGCCCTTGGTGGACGGCGGCAGGCAGCCGGCCGACCGTCCGCTCGCGTCGCGCCGCTGCTGGCTGACGCCGGGCAGGGCGTCGGGGCCGGCCGGCGTGTCGGCGGCGGCCGTACCCGCCACGGGCAGCAGCAGCCCGGCCAGGAGCGGCGCGGCCACCGCCCGGGCCAGGGGCGCCCGCTTCATGCGAGGCTGCCGATCCGCTCGGCCGGGATGTCCTGCGGCAGCAGCAGGCTGAGCTCGTCGAGGTCCGCGATGTCCAGCCGGGACAGCCGGCCCGCCTGCCGGGTGATCATCGCCTCCAGCACCTGCCGGGCGAACCGCCCGTTGCCGAAGGAGCGGTCGCGCGGGACGGCCGCGAACAGCGTGCCGAGCGCGGCCAGGGTCTCCGGGGTACAGGTGTAGCCGGCGGCCTCGGCCTGCACCCGGACGATGGTGACGAGTTCGTCGTCCGCGTAGTGGTCGAAGGTGATCTCCCGGGAGAACCGGGAGGCCAGGCCGGGGTTGGAGGCGAGGAAGCCGCGCATCTCCTCCTGGTATCCGGCCACGATCACCACGACCTCGTCGCGGTGGTCCTCCATCAGCTTCATCAGGGTGTCGACGGCCTCCTGCCCGAAGTCCCCGCCGGAGCCGTTGCGGGGCGTCAGGGTGTACGCCTCGTCGATGAACAGCACGCCGCCGCGGGCGCGTTCGAAGGCGTCCCGGGTGAGCTGGGCGGTGTGGCCGATGTAGCGGCCGACCAGGTCGGCGCGGGCGGTCTCGATCAGCTGGCCCGAGGGCAGCACGTCGAGTTCGGCGAGGAGTTCGCCGTAGAGCCGGGCGACGGTGGTCTTGCCGGTGCCGGGCGGGCCCGAGAACACCAGGTGGTGGCTGATGGTGGCGGCGGGCAGCCCGGCCTCGACCCGGCGCCGGGTCTGCCGGGTCAGGTTGACCAGGTCCTCGACCTGCTCCTTGGCGGCGGCGAGGCCGACCATGGCGCGCAGCCGGTCGAGCAGGCCGGGTTCGTCGGCCTTCGCCTCGTCGGCGGCGGCCTGCTCGCCCACGTCGGCGGGCAGCAGCCGGGTGAGCGCGTCGTTGTCGAAGTGCTCCAGTTCGGCGAGCCTGGAGGCCTGCCGGTCGACCATCTCCTCGAACACCTTGCGGGCGGCCCGGCCGTTGCCGAAGTCGGCGCCCTTGGGCATCCGGTCGAAGTGCGCGGCGAGCGCCTCCCGGGTGCCCTCGACGAGTTCGTACCCGTGCCCGGCGGCGGCGTGCTCGACGATCGTGGTGAGCTCCTCGTCGCTGTAGTTCCGGAACTCGACGGTGCGGCTGAACCGGGAGGCCAGGCCCGGGTTCGAGGCCAGGAACTCGCGGATCTCGGCCTCGTACCCGGCGACGATCACCACCAGGTCGTCGCGGTGGTCCTCCATCAGCTTGACCAGGGTGTCGATGGCCTCGCGGCCGAAGTCCGGTCCGGTGCCGCCGGAGCCCGCCGACAGGGTGTACGCCTCGTCGATGAACAGCACCCCGCCGAGCGCCTCCTTGACCACCTCGGTGGTCTTCAGGGCCGTCCCGCCGATGATCGAGGCGACCAGGTCGGCCCGGGCGACCTCGACCAGGTGGCCGCTGCGCAGCACGCCGAGCTCGGCGAGGATCGCGCCGTAGAGCCGGGCGACGGTGGTCTTGCCGGTGCCGGGCGGGCCGGCGAAGACGAGGTGCCGGCTCATCGGCAGGGCGGGCAGTCCGGCCTGCTCCCGGCGCCGGGCCAGCTTGTTGAGGTTGACCAGGGTGGCGACCTGCTCCTTGACGCCTTGCAGCCCGACCAGGGTCTGGAGGACGGCCTGCGGGCCCTGCGGTGCGGCCGGGGCGGGAGCCGCGGCGCCCTCGGCCGGGGCCTCCGACCCGTCGCCGGCGGGGGCCGCGCCGGGCTCGGTGGTGGCGACGGCGGCCGCGCCGTGGGCGTCCGGGGCGCGGTTGTCCCGGCTGTCGAGGTTCTCCACGGCGAGGCGGTCGGTCGGCTCGGTCTGCCGCAGCCCGGCGCCCTGGTTCTCGGCGGCCACGCAGTCGGTGAGCCGCACGGGCTCCACGGAGTCGGAGCGCAGCCCGTCCACGGTGTTGTCGCTGAGCTGGCAGGCAGTCAGGGTGGCGCGGGCGCCGGACCGCAGGTGCAGCCCGTGCCGCCGGTTGGTCCGCAGCCGGGTGCGGGTGGCGGTCAGGTCGCCGCCGTGCTCGACCTCGGCGCCGTCCAGGGCGTTGTCGGCGGACTCGACGTCGCGCAGGGTGGCGATGCCCTCGGCTCCGATCGAGATCCCGCAGGATCCGCTGCCGCGCACCAGGCTGCCGCCGAGGTAGGTGTTGGCGCCGTCGGCGATCCGCACCCCGTGCCCGCCGGCGTCGACGACGGTGACGTCCTCCAGCCGGCCGCGCCCGTCGCGCAGCGCCTCGATCCCGTGGCCGCCGGCGGCGGTGACGGTGCTGCGGCGCAGCAGCGGGTTGGCGCCGTCGCGCACCACGATGCCGACGCCGGCCGCGTCCCGGACCTCCAGGCGGTCGAACTCCGCGGCGCTCTCCCCGGTGAGTTCGACACCGTCCGTCCCGGCGTCGCGCACCACCGCCCGCACCAGGCTTGGCCCGGCCGACTCGCCGACGTGGATGCCGGCCAGGGCGGGGGCGGTGACCTCGCAGTCCTCCAGGGTGCCCCGGGCCCGGCCGGCGATGTGCAGGCCGTGGCCCTGGGGGCGGACGGCGCGGCAGCGGCGCAGCAGCGGGTCGGTGCCGTTGGTGAGGACGTAGCCGTGGGCGCGCACGGCGGTGACGGTGCAGTCCTCCAGCACGACCCGGGCGGTGGAGCCGATGAAGACGCCGAGCGCGCTGTCCCGGATCTCGGTGCGCAGCAGCCGGGTGGTGCTCTGCTCCTCCAGGGCGACGGCGGGCTTGTCGGTGGCGGAGATCTCGCAGTCCTCGACGAGGCCGCGCGCCTCGCCGTTGGCGCACAGGCCGTTGCCGCGCGCGTCGCGCAGCACGCAGCGCCGGACGGTCGGGTTGGCCCGCTCGCCGATGACCACGGCCGAGGTGCCCAGGTGCTCGATGACGCTGTCCTCGATCACGCTGGTGCCGGTGGAGGTCTCCACCAGCCCGGCTCCGGCCGGGTTGGTCACCCGGCTGCCGCGCATGGCGAGTTCGCCCTGCTGGCGGGTGAGCACGGCGGTCCACGCGTTGCCGATCACCTCGCAGTCCTGCATGGCCAGTTGGCCGCGCGGGACGTCGACGGCGGGCAGGTCGTCGTCCTGCCCCTGGAGCACCAGGCCGGTGAGCTGGACGGCCTCGGTGAGCACCTGGACCACCGAACCGCGGCGGGGACTGATCCGCACACTGCCCCGGACGTCCTCGGCGGTGATGCTCACCACCTTGGTGAGCACCAGGTTCTCGTCGTACCGGCCGGGGCGGACCGAGATCACCGCGCCGCTGCGGGCAGCCTGGAGGGCTTCGCCGATCGTGCGGTAGGAGCCGGGCTCCCGCTGCTCCGCACAGACCGTCAGCACCGGGCGCGACATGCCTGGGGTTCCCTTCGTCGTGGGGCGTTGTTGTTCGGGTTGTTCGGGTGGTTCGGGTGGTTCGGGTGGTTCAGGGGGTTCGGGCGGGGTCAGGCCGTGCAGGTGGCGCGGACGGCGGCGGCGGCGTGGTGGGCGAACGTCTCGGTGCTGCCCGACCAGTCCAGGCCGCGGCTGTGCAGCGTCAACGAGATCGGGCCGCGGTAGGAGAACGGGCCCTGGTTCACCCAACTGCCCCGGCTGGCGGTCTGGTTGATGGAGAACGAGCCGATCTGGCCGCCACCGCTCTGCACCGTGTAGAGGCTGGGGTTGCCGCCGACCTGCTTCACGTCGCCGCTGGCCGGGATGTAGACGGACAGGGTGCAGCTGCTGACCTTGTCCACGGTGAAGGTCCAGACCACCGAGTTGCTGTTGTCGTCCTTGTTCGCGTCGCCGGACATCGGCATCGAGGCGTACGTGCCGTTGCAGCCGTCGCCGCTGTAGCCGCCCGAGTTGTTGCGCCAGCCCTTGGTGCCCTGGTCGTACCAGCCGTTGGGCTTGTACTGGCCGCCGCTCGAACAGTACGGGCCGGCGATCACGGTGACCGGTGCCGGCGGCTTGGCGGCGGCCGGCGGCGGCGCGGGCTGCTGGGCCGCCGGTGGCGGCGCGGCCGGCGGGTTCGCCGGGGGCTGGTTGGGGGCCGGGTTGGCCGCGCCGCCACCACCCGTGCCGCCGGAGGCCGAGCCGCCCGAGGCGGCCGCCGCACCGCCCTGGGAGCGGTCGGTCCCGCCGCCGCCCGGGGCGGGGTTGGCCGCGCCGCCGCCGGGACGGGCGGCCGCACCGCCGCCGCCGGTGCCGTTCGGGACGACGGCGCCGTTGGGAGCCGAGGCCGCCTGGTCGCCCGGCGAGGGTGCGGCCGAACCGTCGGGCAGCGGGACCACCGCACCCGGCTGCCCGTCCTGCGCGGTGCCCCCGCCGGTGCCGCCGTGCTCGTCGAAGCCGGGGACGTAGCCGTTGCCGCCGTCCCCGCCGCCCTGCCCGTAGCCGGGCGGGACGTCGGCCTGGGCGGGCCCGTGCTTGGGGTCGTTGCCGCCGAGCTGGGTGACCACCACGGAGGTGCCGACCAGCACCAGGCCGACGGCGACGGCCGCGGCGATCATCGGCCGGGAGACCCGGCCGGGGCGCGGCCCCGGGTCCGTGGTGCCGTCACCGGCCGGCTCGGCGGACGCGACGGCGGCGAGCGCCACCGCCTCGGGCGCCCCGGGGGCGGTCGAGGCCACGACGGGGGACGGCAGCGGCGCCGGCCCGATACCCGTCGGCGCCGCGGACTCGGGCTCCGCCTCGGGCTCGGCCTCAGGCTTCGATCCGGCCTCGGGCTTCGGTCCGGTCCGTGCCCCGCCCGTCGCGGCGCCCGCGGCACCGGCACCTGCACCGGCACCGGCACCGGCACCCGACGACGCCGGGAGCACCGCCGTCGCGGCGCTCGCGGGCTCCTGCACCGGCTCCGCCCGCTCCCCGGGGTCCGCCTCGGCCGCCAACGCCCAGTTCACCGCCGGGAGCTGGAAGCCGCCCGCCCTCCGCTCCGGCTCGCCGCGCTGCTCCTCGCCCACCATGCATCCCCTGCGTTCGACGACACTCCTGTGGGGAGCTACGGCCCGCGTGGCCGAACCGGTTCAGCCGGACCGGTTCGACCGGCCGGCGCGCTTCAGCTCCCGACCGTCCAGACCGGCTCCGCGGCCGCCTCCGGCGGGGACAGCACGAAGGACACGGCCTGCTCCAGCACCGCCGCCGAGGGCTGCGTCCACGGCTCGTCGAGCTGCTCGCGCACGTGGGCGAGCAGCTCGGAGTCGGGCGCCAGCCCGTACTCCTCCAGGTAGTACGTCACGGTGTCGGTCCAGATCCACCGGCCGTCGGTGCGGAAGCCCATCGGCACGACGCCGCGCCGCCCCGGGTCGACCACGTCGTCCATCAGCATCGGCGTCAGCAGCACCGTCGCCCCGGCCCGCAGGTACCGGGCGACGGCCTCGCGATCCGCCCCCGCCGCCAGCCGCGGCCGGTCCGGCGCGAACCCGGGCCCGGTCACCGGATCCACCGCGTCGAACACCGCCGCCAGCCGGAACCCGCCGTTCACCGTCTCGCCCATCCCCGTACTCCTCCTGCCGATCACCACAGCCCTACGTTCCGTCCGACGGCCGACCGGCGGCCCGGGGTTCACCGGGGCACCCGCGGGCCGCGGCTGTCGGTGCCCGCTGCGAGAATCACCGCACAGTGACACGAGGAGAGCACCATGGGCGCCTGGGGCATCGGCCCGTTCGAGAACGACACGGCCGCGGACTTCGCCGACGCCCTGGACGAGACCGCCGAGGACGCACGGGAAGCCCTGGTCCGAGCGGCGCTGATCCGCGCCGTCCGGCCCCGGGACCACCTGGAGTACCGCGAGGGAACGGAGGCCGTCGCCGCCGCGGCCCTCATCGCCGCCCAGTGCCCCGGCGATGGACCGGTCACCACGAGCTACCGGCCCGACCGGGCTGTTCCCGTCCTCGCCACCGACCTGCGGCCGCTCGCCGTCGAGGCGCTCGACCGCGTGGTCGCCGGGGCGTCCGAGCTCGCCGAGCTCTGGGACGAGGCGCCCGGCGGCACGAAGTGGCGCCACGCCATCAGGCGCCTGCGCGCCGTACTCGCACCCGATCCCGAGCCGCAGGACGCGCTGTTCGACCTCTAGGGTCTGTCAGGCGGCGCCCAGGGCGAGGGCGTAGCGGGAGGGGTCGGCGGGGCGGACGCGGTCGGCGGGGGCGACGGCGTCGCGGCGGGCGAGCCAGGTGCGCAGCCGGTCCGGGCCCGGGCGGACGCCGCCGATCTCGTGGAGCAGCACCCGGGCCGGACGGCCCTCCTCCGGGGCGGCCGGCTCGACCTCGACCACCTCGAACTCCGTGCCCGGGGCGAAGATCACCGTCGGCTGGTCGCCCGGACCGCCGAAGGCCGAGCTGCGGCGGCCGCTGACGGACCAGATGGCGAACTCGATCCCGATGTCCTCCCCCAGGTCCGCTCCGGGCGCCGCCAAGCCGGTCACCGGGGCCCGCTCGGTCAGCACCGCGCCCGGGGCGTACGCGGCGAGGTCGCAGTCCTGCGCCGGGCCCGCGACCAGCACGCCGCCGTAGTGGCTGGGCAGCCGCCGCAGGCCCGCTGCCAGGCAGCGCAGGTACGGGCCGTAGGGGCCGGGCGCGCCGGACCGGGCCGCCGCGAGGAGTTCGGCGCGCGGGGCCAGCGGGTCGCAGTCGCCGTGCTGCAGCAGGACGGCGACCAGTTCGGGGCCCTGCTCGCCCTCCTCCGCCCGGGCGCGCAGGGCGGGCAGCCGGGAGGCGACGTCCTCGGCCCGCCGCGCCAGGCGCTGGTAGGCGGGGCCGAGCCGGGCGGCCAGGGCCGCGCCGTCCTCGGCGGGGGTGGCGGGGGTGGCGGGGTCCGCCTCGGTCGGCGCCGCCGACGCGGGCGGGGGCGTCACGGGCGCCACCGGTGTCACGGGTTCGGGGACCGGCTCGGGCTCGGGCTCGGGCTCGGGGACCGGCTCGGGCTCGGGCTCGGGCTCGGGTTCGGGGACCGGCTCAGGCTCAAGCTCGGGGACCGGCTCGGGCTCGGGGGCCGCTTCGGGCTCCTCGCCGATCGCCTCAGGGAGCAATATTGTTCCTTCGCTGGTTTCCCCCGAGGTCTCCGCCACGAAGGCCCCGCCCGAGGTCGACACCCTGGCAGCGGGCTCCGGCACCGTCACCGATTCAATTTCGGGATCGGGTTCGGGATCGGGATCGGGCACGGCCACCGGCTCCGGCTCCGGCTCCGGCTCCGGCTCCGGCTCCACCGCAGCCTCGGTCTCGGCCTCGCCCTCGACCGCGGCCTCGGCCCGGGGCCACGGCTCCACCGCCGCACCCGCCGCCACCGACTCCGCCCCGATCCAGTCCAGCCCGTACAGCCGCGCGCAGAACCGCCCCACCGCCGCCGACTCCACGTCCAGCATCCCCGCCACCGCGAGGGCGAGCCGCGCCGCCCCGGTCGGGAGCGAGCCCAGCAGCGCACCGAGGTGGTCCCAGACCGTCTCCGGCACCGGACGGCCCGGCGTGCCGACGACCAGCACCGGCCGCGCCGGGTCCGGCCGGCGCAGCCGGGGTCCGCGGTCCGCGGTGGCGGCCGGGCGCAGCCACAGTCCGGCCGCCACCGCCTCCAGCTCCCAGCCGGGGAAGGCCGGGTAGCGGGCCGTCCCGGGGGCCGGGGGCAGGTCGGGGCGGGTGCGCCAGCCGACGGCGGTGACGGTGCGTTCGCTCGGGCGGGCGACCAGCTCGGTGAGGTACGGTTCCCAGCCCTCGCCGCCGTCCGCCGCCACGTGGACGGTCCGCACGTCGGGCCCGGCGGCCCCCGCCGCACTCACCGGCACGCCGATCGCCGCCCGCACCTCCTGCCGGAGCGAGGCCGCCAGCACCGCCGCCAGTTCGATGAGTTCGACCGGTGCGGCCCACGGCGCGCTCAGCACGAGGTGTTCCGCCCGTCCGGCCGTCTCCTGCAGCAGCACCGCCGCGTTGGCCAGTTGGGCGCCGCTGGGCAGCGGCCCGGCCGGCTCGCCGATGATCAGCAGCAGCCCGTCCCGCGGTGCGGCGGCCCGCTCCAGTACGGCGGGCCGGGCGGGCCCCACCGCCGCCTCGGTGACCCAGAACGCCCCGCCGGCCAGCGGGGTGATGGTGGCGGCGGCGGGCCAGCGGCCGCCGAGCGGTTCCGCGCCCCCGCCGGGCCGGCAGCGCCACCACGTCCCGTTCACGGCCGGCAGGGTGCCGTCCGGTTCGACGCTGACCACCGCGTCGGGCGCGACGACGGTCAACCCGCAGCGCCTGGCGAGCAGTTCGGCGGGCCGGCGGCCGTCCGGGCCGAGCGCCGCCAGCCCGGAGGCGGCCAGCACCAGCACGTCGGCTTCGCGTTCGCGCGCGGCCCGGGCGAGCTCGTCCAGCGAGGCCAGCAGCACGGGCGCCGCGTCCTCGGCGGCGGCGAGCAGCAGCAGGGCCCGCGGTTCGGCCCGTACCGGCGCCAGCGCCTCGGCCAGTCCGTCCGCCTCCGCGCCGGGCGGTGCGATCACGTAGTGCGGGCCGAGCGCCCGCAGCGTCGAGGCGCCCATCACTCCTCCTCCGCCAGCTGCCCGGTCTGCACCTGCACGGTCCGCCGCCGGGTGATGTACAGGCCGCGGCCGGCCGGGAACTGGCGGGGCTTGAGGTTGCCGAACAGGTAGCCCTCGGAGGGCGGGCAGGACATCAGCAGGGTGGGCGAGTTGACCTCCTGGAGCTTGCGGATGAGCGGGTCGCCCAGCGATCGCCCGATGCCGTTGGCGCCGCGCGCGACGACCACGTGGAGGCCGATCTCGGTGCCCTGGGCGAGGTCCTCCAGCAGCACGTTGAAGGGGTGGCCGCCGCTGCCGGAGCCGACCAGGTCGTAGTCGTCGACGAGGATGAACAGCTCGGGGCCGGTCCACCAGTCGCGCAGCCTGAGCCGGGCGGGGGTGATGTCGGCGGGCGGGACGCGGTTCTTCATCGCCCGGGACGCGCCGTCCACGATCTGGCGGAGCTTGTCGACGGCCACCGCGTAGCCGAGCCGGTACTCCTCCGGCACCGCGTCGTACAGGCCGCGCCGGTAGTCGACCAGCATGATCCTGGCCTCGGCCGGGGTGTAGGCGGTGGTGATGGCCTTGATCATCAGCCGCAGCAGGTTGGTCTTGCCGGATTCGCTGTCGCCGACCACCAGCAGGTGCGGGTTCTCCTCGAAGTCGTGCCACAGCGGCGAGACCTCGGTCTCCTCCAGGCCGATCGGCACCCGCAGCCGGCCCTCGGGGGCGGGCAGCCGCTCGGCGTCGAGGACGAGCGGCAGCATCCGCACCTCGGGGGCGCGCGGCCCGGTCCAGTGCGCGGCGACGGCGTCGACCAGGTCGGCGACGCCCTCGCCGAGGTCGTCGGTGCTCCCGGAGCCGTCGATCCTGGGCAGCGCGGAGAGGAAGTGCAGTTGCTCGTCGGTGAGGCCGCGGCCGGGCAGCTTGGGCACCTTGGCGGCGGCCCGCATGTTGATCATCGAGTCGACGGAGTCGCCGAGCCGCAGCTCGAAGCGGGTCTGCAGCTGGTCGCGCAGACCGCCGGTGATCTCGCCCCAGCGGGTGGTGCCGACGACCAGGTGGACGCCGTAGTTGAGGCCGCGCTGGGACATCAGGGTGAGCGGCTGGACGAGGTCGTTGAACTCCTGGCGCAGGGTGTTCCAGCCGTCGACCACCAGGAAGACGTCGCCGTGCGTCTCGTCGGGCAGCTCGCCCGCGGCCCGGCGGCGGAAGGACGCGACGGAGTCGATGCCGAGCTCGGCGAAGTACTTCTCCCGGCGGGTGATGATCCCGTTGACCTCGGCCACGGTCCGCAGCACCCGCTCGCCGTCGTGCCGGCCGGTGACTCCGCCGACGTGCGGCAGGCCGCGCAGCGCGGAGAGCGTGCCGCCGCCGAAGTCCAGGCAGTAGAACTGGACCTCGCGCGGGGTGTGGGTGAGCGCGAGCCCGGTGATCAGGGTGCGCAGCAGGGTGCTCTTGCCGCTCTGCGGGGCGCCGGCGATGCCGACGTGGCCGCCGGCGCCGGAGAGGTCGGCGGTGAGCAGGTCGCGCAGCTGGTGGAAGGGGCGGTCGACCACGCCGACCGGCAGGCCGAGGGTGCCGTGCCGGGCCCGGTCCTCGGTGGTCAGGCCGCGCTCGGGGTGCGGTACGAGCGGCGGCAGCAGCTCGTCGAGGGTGGGCGGGACGTCCAGCGGCGGCAGCCAGACCCGGTGGGCGGGCGGCCCGGCGTCGCGGAGCCGGCCGGACGCGATCTCCAGCAGCGAGCCGGCCGAGACCTGCTCCTCCTCGGTCTCGGTCGCCGCCGCCGGCAGCTGCCGGGGCATCACGTAGTCGGTGCCGTAGGCGACGACCTGCCCGGCGATGGCGGCCTGCTGGGCGGCCCGGCGCTTGGGACGGTACGGGCCGGAGACGTACGCGGCCTTGAACCGGGTGAGGGTGGAGATGTCGCTGCGCAGGAAGCCGTTGCCGGGCTGGGAGGGCAGCTGGTAGGCGTCCGGGACGCCGAGCACGCCGCGGCTCTCCATCGCCGAGAAGGTGCGCAGGCCGATCCGGTAGGACAGGTGGGACTCCAGGGCGCTCATCCGGCCCTCGTCGAGCCGCTGCGAGGCCAGCAGCAGGTGCACGCCGAGCGAGCGGCCGAGCCGGCCGATCATCACGAACAGCTCCATGAAGTCCCGGTGCGCGGACAGCAGTTCGCTGAACTCGTCGACCACCACGAACAGCGTGGGCAGCGGCCGCAGCGCGGTGCCGGCGGCGCGCGCGGTCTCGTAGTCCAGCAGCGAGGCGTACCCGGCCTCGCGCAGCACCTCCTGGCGGCGGACGAGTTCGCCGTGCAGGGCGTCGCGCATCCGGTCGACCAGGGCGGCCTCGTCGGCGAGGTTGGTGATCACGGCGGAGGTGTGCGGCAGGGTGTCCAGGCCGAGGAAGGTCGCACCGCCCTTGAAGTCGACCAGGACGAAGTTGAGCACCTCGGAGGAGTGGGTGACGGCGAGCGCCAGCACCAGGGTGCGCAGCAGCTCGGACTTGCCGGAGCCGGTGGCGCCGATCAGCATGCCGTGCGGGCCCATGCCGCCCTGGGCGGACTCCTTGAGGTCCAGGTCGACGGGCCGGCCGTCCGGGCCGAGGCCGAGCGGGACGCGCAGCCGCTGCGGGATGCCGCGCTGCGCCCAGAGGGCCTCGACGTCGTGGGCGTGCAGGTCGGGGATGCCGAGCAGCGCGGTGAGGTCGAAGTCGGTGGCGAGCGGTTCGGCGGCGTCGACGCCGTCGGCGATCCGGTAGCGGGCGAGGCGGGCGGCGAGGCGGGTCGCCGCGGGCAGGGGGAGCCCGTCGGGGCGGCCGAGGTCGGTGACGACGTCCTTGCGGTTGCGGTCGGCGCCGACCATGGTGAGCCGGCCGTCCTCGATCCGCAGCCGCAGGGTGGTGCGGGCCGGGCGCCACTCCAGGGAGTCGGCGAGGTCGATCAGGACGGCGTTGCGGTAGCCGGCCAGCGCGGCGCGGCTGCCGGAGTGGGCGCCGGGGCCGTCCAGGACCAGGACGGTGAACGGCTCGTCCCGGGCCGGTACGGCGTCCGGTTCGAAGCCGGGGCGGCCGGTGAACTCCTCGCCGAGCAGCTGCTCGACCTCGCCGAGGCTGCCGGCGACCAGCCGGACCGGGCCCGCGCCGTCGGTGTCGGTCGGGTGCAGGGCGTGCGGCAGCCACTTCGCCCACTCCCACTCGGCCCGCCGCTCGGGGTCGGTGACGACGGCGATGCACAGCTCGTCCGGGCCGTGCACCACGGCGAGCTGAGCCAGCACCGCCCGCACCAGCGAGCGGGCGGCCTCGGGGTCGTCGGAGCGCAGCAGCAGGTGGGCGAAGCCGCGCAGGTGGATCGCCATCGGCTGGTCGGCGAGCGTGCCGTAGGCGTGGATGAAGCGGCGCAGCGCGTGGGCGCAGAGCGGCTCCAGGTCCTCCACCGGCTTGGTGGCCAGCGGCGCGAGCGGGGTCGCCAGGCGTTGGGCGCCGAGCGCGATCCGGACGTCGCTGAAGTCGGGGTGGGAGGCCCGTCGCTCCCACAGCCGGGTGGTGCCGACCAGCGAGCCCAGTTCGGACGGTGCCGGGTGCCGCCACGCCAGGGCCTTGCGCTGGGCGTCGATCGAGCGGCGCACCTGACGGCGCATCTGGGAGAGGTAGCGCAGGTAGTCGCGGCGCTCGGCGCGCAGCTGCTGCTTGCGGTCGCTGGAGCCGCGGATCAGCTGGGTGACCAGCATCCCGACGGCGGACAGCGCCATCATGCCCATCGCGACGTAGCTGAGCATGCCGCCGCTGCCCTCGCCGCCGCCCGGGTGCAGGAACATGAACACCATCGACAGCGAGCCGAGCGCCATCGGCGCCATGCTGATCACGCTGGCCATGCCGCTCTGCTTCTCGGGCAGGCCCGGCGGTTCCTGGAGCTGGATCTCGCCGTCCGGCATCTCGGGCCCCGGACGCCGGGGCGTCCGGTTGATCAGCTCCACGCTCACTCAGGGCTCCTTCTCACCACGGCCGTTCCCTCTGGGTGACGGACGGCGCGGCACCGGAGGTTCAGCGGCGCGGGTTCCGACCGCGGCACACCGGTTGAACGCAGCACGCCGGGCAGGCCGTTCATCCGGGCGGAGAGGCGGACCACCGCCCAGCGAACCGGAGGACCGGCGTGAGCAGCAGTGTCGTGGCAGGACTGTGCCGATTGAGGTTCCATGCGCCGGGGACGGCCTTCGAGCTGGCCGTCCCCGCCGATGTGCCCCTGGCCGACCTGCTGCCCGCCGTCCTGGGGCACGCCGGTCCCGGGCTCGCCGAGGAGGGCCTGGAGCACGGCGGCTGGGTGCTCCAGCGGCTCGGTGAGGAGCCGCTGGACGAGGAGCGCACCGCCGAGGCGCTCGGCCTGCACGACGGCGACGCCCTGTACCTGCGGGCCCGCCACGAGGCCCTGCCGGAGGTGCACTTCGACGATCTGGTGGACGGCGTCGCCACCGGCATGAACGAGCGCGGCGACACCTGGCGCCCGGCCCTCACCCGGGTCCTCTCGCTGGCCCTGGCGCTGACGGCGCTGGCGGCCGGCTGGGTGCTGCTCGCCCTGTCCGGCCCGGCCGCCCCGCGCGAGGCCGCCGCCGCGGCGGTCGCCGTCCTGCTGCTGCTCGGCGCGGCCAGCGCCTCCCGGGCGATGGCCGACGCGGGCGCGGGCGCCGCGCTGGGCGCCGCCGCCGTCCCGTACCTGGCGCTCGCCGCGCTGCTGCTGCCGAACGGGCCGGGCGGGTCCGGCGGGGGCGAGCTGCTCGGCGCCCGGATCCTGGCGGCCTCCTCGGCCGGGGCCGGGGCGGCGGTGCTGGCCCTGGCGGCGGTGGGGGCGGCGGCGCCGCTGTTCCTCGGGGTGGCGCTGGTCGCACTGCTCGGGGTGCTGTCGGGGGTGCTGGTGCTGGCCGGGATGACGCTCGCCCAGCTGGTGGCGGTGGTCGGGGTGGTGGCCGTGCTGGTCGGCGCCTTCGTGCCCTCGCTGGCGTTCCGGCTGTCCGGCCTGCGGCTGCCGATGCTGCCGCGCAACGCGGACGAGCTCCAGGAGAACATCGAGCCGGTCCCGGCCGCCGCCGTGCTGCCCCGCGCCCTGGTCGCCGACGACTACCTGATGGCCCTGCACACCGCGATCGGCGCCGTCTGCGGCGTCTGCCTGGCCGTGCTGCCCTTCGCCGACGGCTGGGCCGGCCCGGCCGAGGCCGGCGCGCTGAGCCTGCTGCTCCTGCTGCACGGACGGGCCGTCGGCAGCATCCGCCAGCGCCTGGCCGTCCTGCTGCCCGGTGTCCTCGGCGGCCTGGTGCTGCTCGCCCGCGCCGCCGCCGGCGCCTCCGCCACCGACCGGCTGCTCCTGCTCGGGGTCCTGCTGACGCTGACGGCCGCCCTCCTCGTCGCCGCCTGGACCGTGCCCGGCCGCCGTCTGCTGCCCTACTGGGGCCGCCTCGCGGACGTCCTGCACACCCTGTCCGCGCTGGCCCTGCTGCCGCTGGCGCTCCAGGCCTGCGGGGTCTACCACACCCTGCGCGGCCTGGCCGGCTGAGCCGGGCGGGGATCCGCGGGCCCGTCACCGTCTCCCGGTGGCGGGCCCTTCCGCTGCCCGCCCCGGTGCGGACCGGCTCAGCCGAACGGGCGCTGCGGACCGGCTCAGCCGAACGGGCGGAGCGGGCCGCCCCGGTCGCCGGCCCGCTCCCGGGCGTCGAGGGCCGCCCACAGGGAGCCGGGCTCCAGCCTCATCGCGGCCGGGGCTCCCGGGTTGACGACGATCCCGAGGCCGGGGGGCAGCCGTTCCAGCAGCGTGCCGGGGCCGACCACCGCGTGCCCGGGGCTTCCCGCGGCCTCCAGCCAGGAGCGCGCGGAGAACACGACCACCGCCGGTTCGCCGTCCGGGAGTCCGAAGCCGCCGACGGTGCCGAACTCGTCCAGCAGTACGGCGACCCGGGCCGAGGCGAGCGCGCGGTAGACGTCGTCGCCCGGCCCGTACCCGGTCGCGGCCAGCTGGACGGCGGCGTCGACCGGGTCGGTCGGTGCGGGCCACTCGCGCGCCAGCGGCGACGGGCGGTACTCCGCGTTCGGCGCGAACTCCTCGACGGAGCCGTCCTCGCCCGCACGCCACCGGCCGATCACCGCCCAGTCCGGGGGCTGCCCCTCGCCCTGCCAGTTCGGGTCGACCAGCCCGATCCACTGCCCCGGCGCGGCCCGGGCGGCGGCCAGGATCCGCTCGGGCACCGGCGCCGTGTCGGGTGGCGGCGTGTCGGGTGACGGCGTGGCGGCCGTCGGTTCGTCGTGGCCCTGTCCGGGAGCGGTCATCGCGGTCCTCGCTGTCTGGTGGCTGTCAGTCGTCGGTCAGGCCGTAGTCGGGGTTCGGGGCGAAGTGCTCCGCCGTCTCGTCCCCCATCGGCTCGAAGTCCTCGTCGGCATCGTCGTCCGGCGGCTCCACCCTGCCGTAGACGATCCACTGGCTCTCCGGGGGCACGTCCGCCTCCCCGCCGTCCAGGGCCCCCTGCGGCAGGGGGTGGTCCGGGGGGATGATCCGGACCGGCCGCCAGCGCAGTCCGGCGCCGAGCAGGATCTCGTTCTCGGCCGGGCTGTGCGAGACCTCCCGGAGGAACGCCCCCGGTGTCCGGTCGGGCAGCATCAGGTACAGCCGGATGAGCCGTTGGCCGAAGGCCCCGTGCAGCCGGCTGCCCGCCGAGACCGAGACGTACGTGGGTTCGGTGACGACCTGCCCGACCTCCAGGGTGCCCGGGTGCAGCCCGGGTCCGACGTACGGCGCTCCCCTGCTCCCCACGAGGTCCCCCGTCACCGGGCTCTGCTCGATGGAACTGTCCAGATTGCCGATGACCTCCCGCACCGGGCCCGGGGGCAGGGCGGTGTGGTCCCGGCCCGCCATGGACAGCTGCCACCGGATCTGCTTGACCTCGTAGTACGAGAACTGCTGGGCGACCTCGCCGTCCCCGGTCTCGCTCGGGGCGGTGTAGAACTCCAGTGCCCCGCGTTCCTCGTCGCTCAGCCCGCGGACGAGCTCCGCCATCGGTTCGAGCCCCTGCCCGTCGTAGTAGGCGTCGCGGCCGAGCCTCTGCTGGTCGGGCCCGAAGAGCTCCAGCTGCGCGAGGCGCTCCCGGAACGCCCGCGGCATCGCGTCGAACTCGGCCGTGCTCATGGTCCAGCCCCCGTCGCGCCAGAACAGGTCGGCGGCCTGGGTGCCGTCGATGCCCGCCAGGGCCCAGCCGGACGGGTCGGCCCAGACCTCCGGGTCGTGCTCCGGGAGCTGGTGGTGCCAGCCTCCGGGCGGCGCCGCGCTGTTG
Organism: Kitasatospora sp. NPDC058063; assembly: GCF_042885395.1. NCBI lineage: Bacteria > Bacillati > Actinomycetota > Actinomycetes > Kitasatosporales > Streptomycetaceae > Kitasatospora > Kitasatospora sp. NPDC058063. The sequence continues at coordinate 55,021 of NZ_JBHVSD010000014.1, read as the reverse complement.
TCGGAGTCGGACCCCACCGAGGAGTCGTCGCCGTTCACGATGTTCAGCCCGCCCAGGCCGTTCAGGACGCTTTCGATGTCGTCGGCCGTGTGGTCGCCGACGTGCCCGCCCGGGTTCCCGCCCGCTTCCGCGGCGGGCTCCGTCAAGCCCATCGCCGCGGCCTGCTCCGGGGTCCGGTGGTCCGGCCGGTAGGCCTCGTTCGGGACGAACTCGACCGCTTCCGCGTACCGGCCGCTCTCGTGGTCCAGTTCGGTGCCGCGCACCAGTTCGACGCCGACGATGTACCGGCCGTCGATGCCCCCGGGGAACGCGACCTCCTGTTCCTCCTCCGAGAGGCCCGGACGGTTCAGGGTCTCCCGGACGTCGATGCCTCCCGGTGCGTCGATCACGTAGCGGTGCCAGGTCCCCCAGTCGACGTGCTGGGCCGTGCGGGAGCGCGTCGTGCTCACCAGGGCCGACGCCTCGTTGCTCCCCACGTAGTCCTGGAGGTCGGGGTAGCGGTCCTCCTGCCTCGGCCGCATTCCGCCCTCGAAGACCTCGGGGTAGTCGACCATGTCGGAGCGGCTCCGCTCCCACCGGTACAGGTGGCCGGAGTCGTACCGCCACATCAGGGGAACGGACTGGGCCTCCCGCAGCGCGTCCAGGTCGACGTACCGGCTCGTCGCGACCGGGTTCGGGGGCTCCTGCGCGGCGGCGTGCGGGACGTCGTCCCTCGGCACCAGCGGGACCTCGGGCACGCCGAACTCGGTGTCCAGGTAGGCGTTCCGCTCGTCGAGGGCGACCTCCAGCGGGCGCAGCTCGGGCCCGTGGTGGTGGTCCTCCGGCGCGCGGTACCGCTCGACCAGCCGGCCCTCGCCGTCGTAGGTGTCCACCCGGCCGTCGGCGAGGTAGCGGGTCTCCCCGCCGCCCGGGAAGCGGTGGATCTCCGTCCCGTCCGCGTAGCGGTGGATCTGCGTCCCGTCGGTGAGGTAGTGGACCTCGCGGTCCGCCAGGTAGTGGACCTCCCGGTCCTGGAGGAAGTGGATCTCCCGGTCCGCGAAGCGCTGGATCTCCGTTCCGTCGGTGAGGTGGTGGACCTCGCGGTCCGCCAGGTAGTGGACCTCCCGGTCCGGGAGGAAGTGGACCTCCTCCCCGGTGGCGTAGCGGTGGATCTCCACACCGTTCTCGTGGCGGACCTCGGGGCCGGACTGCGAGGAGCCCTCGCCGTTGCCCGTGTTGTCCAGCGCGCCTCGCACCGGCGCCGACCGTTCGAGCCGGCCGGCCTCCGGGGCGTGCGACGGGGGCGTACCGCCCGGGACGGCGCCGGCCGGGTCCGGGTGGAACGTCCGGAACAGCCCGGTCGAACCGTCCGGGCCCGGTTTGACGTACAGGCTCGCGGTCGACGGACCGTCGGGGCCGCCCGGCCTGCCGCTGACGCCGGTGCGGCCGGTCGGCGCGTGGACCGGCAGTCCGGTCTGCCGGGCGACGGCCTGGGCCTGCTCGGCGGACTCACAGCTGAGCAGCGTGATCGAGGCCGGACCGCGGCCCGGACCGCCGTTCGTGTCGCCGTCCGCGTCGGCGCTCACGTTCCGGTGCGCGTCGGCCGCCTTCAGCGCGAGGTCGGCGAGCCGGCGCTTGAGCAGGGCGCCGACCTCGGTGCCGGTGACCCCGTGGGCCTTGGTGCCGTCGGTCAGCGGGAGGTCGAATCCCTCCGGACGGCCGTGCGCGGCGAAGAAGTAGGTGTGCTTCCCGTCCCACGGCACCTGCCGCGGCACTCCGGTCGCGAAGCCGTCGGCGGAGCGCGGCACGAAGCTCGTGACCTCGCTCAGCTCGGGGTACAGCGGCGACCGCTTCGCCCAGTCGGCCTCGTCGAAGAGCGCCTGCCCGGTCTCCCGGCCGGTGGCGTCGGTGATGGCGTGGGTGAGCAGCAGCTCGTCGGGGACGGTCCGTCCGTCCGCCAGGCGCACCCCGCCGGAGGCCGGCCCGGTCTCCTCGGCGGGGTCGGTGGCGGGCCCGTCGCCGGTGCGCCGGGGCGGCGGCACGGCGGCCGTGTTGTCCGTCTCCTCGGACACCGACTCGCGGGCCCTGAGGCGGACGTAGGTGACGCCGTCCTCCGTCCGCGTCAGCGTGCGCTCGGTGACCCGCATCCGGGCCCCGGGCAGGAAGAGGACCTCTTCCTCCTCCATGTGCGAGGAGAACGGCGCGATGTCGCGGCCGTTGAGGCCGGTCGCCTCCAGCTCCAGCAGGACCCGGTACTCGTCCTGGCCGTCGTACTTCTTCATGAAGCCCAACGAGGTGCTCTCGTTGGTGCTGAAGCTCGCGAACGTCCGGTGCAGGATGACGTCGCCGCCGTACTCGGGCCCGGCGGGCCGGCCGGTCGGCCGCATCGGGTCCTCCAGGGTGCCGTCGCCGCGGAACAGCGTCCCCCTCGCCGCGGGCAGCAGCCGCAGCGCGTCCGCCAGCAGGTGGCTGTGCAGCTGCATCTCCCGCTGGATGCCCGCCAGTTGCTCGGCGGTCAGGGAGTCGGCGAGACTCCACGGTTCGGTCCTCGCCCGCATGCCCTCGTGCAGCTCGGGGATCCCGGTGATCGAGCCGGGCAGCGCGGTGCCCGGGTCCCGGTAGTGCTTGGCGATCAGCGCCGCGATCTTCCCGCGGAGCGCGGGAACGGCGCCGGGGCCCGGGTTCTTGAGCAGCACGTTGATCAGCGAGTAGGCCGGGCCGGTGTAGGTGTACAGCGCCACGAAGTGCGCGGGGCCCAGCAGGTCCGTCACGTCCGTCGCCCTCGCGACGCCGTTGCGGGCCATCCACTGCAGGTACGGGGGCGCCCCGAGTCCCTCGTCCGGGTTGGTCTCGGTCAGCGACTCCCAGCGCCGCCGCGTCTCCTCCACAACCGTGTCGTTCACCTCCTTCGAGGTGCGGGCCCACTCCAGGTACGTGCGCTCGTGCGGCAGTCCGGCGGTGAGCTCCGCCGGTGCCGGGTGCTCGAAGGCCGGCCTGACCGGCCCGTCCCAGCCCTCCACCGGCGGGCGCAGCTCCGCCGGCGGGACCCCGGGCACGTTCCGGTACAGCTCGGCGCCGTCGGTGTACCGGTGGCCGGGGAAGGCACCGGCGAGCCGCATGCCCGCCACCACCTCGTGCAGCGAGTGCTCCCCGCCCGTCAGCAGCCAGCCGTACAGCGCCCGGGCGAACAGGTCGTGGTCGCCCTGCCCGAGGAGCCGGTACGCCTGCATGGCCTCGGCCGCGACCCGGGAGGCCGCACCGTCCGCCGTCCTGATGCCCAGTTCCCGCAGGTCCGCCTGCCGGACGGGGTCGGCCCGCAGGGCCGCGGAATCGTCGAGCCGGAACCGCTCGTCGCGGGCCAGCCGGTGGAACTCCCGCATCACCTCGTGCAGGCTCCCGCCGGTGACGAGGTGGGCGGTGCCCTCCGCCCCGGTGGCCTCGGCGATCCGGCGCAGCGCCGCACGGGCCCGGTCGACCACCCGGGGGTCGCCCGCCGTCCACGCTCCGAGCTCCCGGTCGAAGGCCTCCGCGTGGTGCCGGTACCGCGGCTCGTCGAAGACCGTGTGCCGTACGAGCGCTGCCGTGGGCGGTGGCTGGGTACCGGGGAGCACGGCGGGCGGGGTGCCGTCGCCGGAGTGGAGCTGCGGGTCGAGCGGCGTGCCGGTGTCGAGCGGCGTGTCGACGCCGAACTTCACCGCTCCGTCGATCCCGCCGTGGACGTCGCCCCGGTCGGCCTCCGGGTACGCCGCCGCCCCGTCGTCGTTCAGGTAGGCGCCGAGGTCCGCGGTCCCGTCCTGGGCGATGCGCTGCCAGTTGCCGCCGCGGACGATCACCGGACGGCCGTGCGCGTCCATCCCGACGCCGGAGGTGACCACCAGGTGGCCCCGGCCGTCGCCCGCCGCGCCGGCCGCGGGAGCCGGCGGGACGAACCAGACCTGGCCGTCGGCCGCATAGGCGACGGCCTCGGGCAGCCGGGCCCACACGTGCTCCATGACCTCGCGCACGTACTCGCGGTCCGGCCGGACGTTGAGGTCGCAGGCGACGAAGCGCACCGGCTTCTCGCCGTCCCAGCCGTCCTCCTCGTAGAGCTTGAGCAGCCCGCCCGCGACGTCCGCCGGGGCGACCATGACATGGCCCATCACGGGCACGCCGTCGGCGGTGTGCATGGCCAGGGTGAGGTAGTCGTTCGCGTGCGGGAGGTTCGGGAAGACCGACTCGGTGAGCGTCCGCCAGTCGGCGTGCCGGTCGCCGACCCAGTACAGCGCCTGGGACTCCAGCACGGTCAGCTCGGGGGCGGGTTCGTACCCGGGGTCGCGCCAGCGCTGCTCGACCTCGGTGACGGCCACCGCGCGGCCGGGGCGCTTGAGCTTGTCGACCACGTCGACCAGGGTCCGCAGGTCGCCCGCGTCGACCTCACCGCCGCCGTCGCCCTTCAGCGTCCGGACGTGGTCGACCAGGTGCGCCCTGGTCACCTGCTGGTCGGCCGGCAGGTGCAGGGCCTCGCGGACGAGGTCGGCGGTGCGGCGCAGCCTGGTGAGGTGCGCCAGGGTGATCCGCTCGGTGCCCTGCTGCAGTTCCTGGGCGAGCTTGGCGGTGCGCCAGGCGTTCATGCTCGCCTCGCGGCGGGCCGCCTCCCCCGCGACCAGGTCGGTGACCCGGCCGGCGAGCGGGCGCCCGTGGTCCGCTCCGATGTACTCGGCCAGTGGCCACAGGTCGTCGTGGGTGCGCAGCTCGGGGACGTTGGCGAGCCCGGCCAGGGCCTCGTGCAGCCGCCGGTCCGCGTCGCTCGCCTTCGGGAACGGCGAGGGCGTGGTCCGCTCGGTGGCCTCGATCTGCACGTACGGTTCCCGCAGCGGGGACTGGAGGAGTTGCCGTCCGCCGAGGTCGAAGGTGCTGCCGGGCCGGATCAGCACCTCGGCCTCGCCCTGCTTGTCCGAGAACGGCTGGATGTCGAAGGCGCTGCCGCCGCCGCGCACGGAGAAGTGCAGCAGGGCGCGGTAGGTGAGCGGGAGTTCCGTGCGGGTCTGCATGAACATCATCGCCGTTTGGCGGTCCATGCTGGTGCTCACGAAGTCGGGGTTGCTGAAGGTCTCTCCCCCGTAGGAGGGCGACAGCCGCCTGCCGACCGGTCCCGGCAGGCCCAGGACCCGGTCGCCGCGCCAGAGCTCGCCGGTGTACGGGGGGAGCTTGGCGAGCGACTCGGAGATCAGTTCCGCGTGGGCGATCAGCTCCCGCTCGATCTGCGGGAGCCGCTCCTTCACGGCGCTCTTCAGGGCCTTCCGGTCGTCGGCGGTGCGGTCGCGCGGCAGCTTGGTGAGCAGTGGTGCGAGCACCTCGTCGTGCTTGAGGATCGACGGCAGGCGGGCCGGGTCCGGTGTGCGCAGCAGCCCCGTGATCTGGATCTCCAGGGCCCGCTGCCGGGTGAGCGGACCGAACCTCAGGGCCACGTTGATCAGCGCGTAGGCGGGGCCGGTGTAGACGGCCAGCGCGTCGAAGTGCGCGGGGGTCAGCCGGTCGAGCACCTCCCGCGCGCTCAGCGGGTTGCGGCCCAGCCACTCGGCCACGACCCGCGAGGCCCGGGTCGGGTCGTTCGCGGCCAGCGTGAACCCGTCCCGGTTGCGCTGCGCGTTCTCCACCACGTCGTCCCGCCAGCCGCCGTCGGCGCGCGGCTTGTGGAGCAGGTCGTGGTAGGCCGCCTCGTGGGGCAGCATGCCGTCCTCGCCCAGCAGCGCGCGCACCTGCTGCTGCGGGATGCCCGGGATGTGCTGGTACAGCGTCGAGACGTCTTCCAGCGCGTTCGGCGGGAGCGGGGGCAGTTCGTCCAGCAGCTGCGCGCCCTTGAGGATCTCGTACAGCGAGTGGTCGCCCAGCGGCAGCATCCAGCCGGTGAGGGCCAGCAGCATGTCCTGCGGTGCGCTGTCCACGACCTTGAGCAGTCGGAAGGCGTTCAGCATCTTCGCCGTGGTGGCCGAGATGCCGGTGCTGAGCGGCATGCCCTTGTCGAGGTGGGCCTCGCCGTACCAGGCGGACTTCTCGTTGAGCATGTAGTGCGCCCGGCCGGGCTTCCACGTCAGCGCCTCCCCGTCGCCGACGCCCTGCTGGTACGCCAGTTCCCGGGGGCTCAGCGGCATGCCGCGGTCCTGGAGGCCCTGCGCCGTCAGGTCGTTCGGCGGCACCGGCTCACGGGCCTGGCGGGCCTTCAGGCTGGCCAGGTACTCGGCACCGGCCTTGAGCGGTTCCGCGCCCTGCTTGATGACGGTGCCGGTGCCGAAGTGGTCCTTGGCGAACATGGTGTTGAGGCCGGGCAGGATCTCCAGCACGGAGCGGGTCCCGCTCCGGAGGAAGTCCTGCTGGGCCGCCAGCTCGCGCAGGTCCAGCCCCATCGCCTCGGCCGTCGCCGTGGGGTCGGAGGACTCCAGCATCCGCTGGAGCACCTGCTTGAGGCCGAGCGGGGAGTCCTTGACGTAGGCCGCGTTGTAGAACGCGGTCAGCAGTTCCCGGGTGTTGCCGGTCCGCATCATGGTGCGGAACTCCGCCAGGCCGAGCTGCTCGCCGACCTGCCCGGCGGCGCCCTCGTCCGGCTTCCGGTCGGTGTTGAGGAAGACCTGGTAGAGCTCCCCCTCCGGGGTCTCGGGGTGGGCGGCCCGCAGGGCGTCGTAGAGCCGCTGGACGGCGTTGCGGGCCGCGGCCTGCGCCTGGGGGTGCGCGAAGGCGTAGGCACCCAGCCGCGCCTCGAACTCCTCGGCGCGCCGCCGGTGTTCCGGGGTCGCGTGGAGCGCCTGCTTGGGGACGCCGAGGGGCTGGAGGTCCCGCTGGTCGACGACCGGGTGCTGGGCCGTGGCCTCGGCGAGCGGCTGCGGGTCGTGCAGCTGCGGGCCGTGGACCTCGACGACCTCCACGACCGGCCCGTGGGCGGGCGGCGGGGCGTGGTCCGGCGGCGGGGCGTGGACGCCCGCCCCGTTGTCGACGGTCGGGGTGTGCGCCCCGGCGCCCTCCACGGGCAGCCTCAGGTGGAGCCACTGCCCGCCCGCCTCCAGCCGGGGCCGGCCCGAGGCGTCCCAGCCGACCCGCGAGCCGACCACCAGGTGGGTGCGGCCCTGGTCCTGGACCACCCAGACCTTGCCGTTCCCGACGTACGCCTGCAGTTCCACGCCGGGAAGCCGCTCGCGCAGGGACCGCAGCACCTGGGTGACGTACTCCTGGGCGTCGCAGGCGACGAACCGCAGCGGGCGGCCGTCCCACTCGCCGGTGGCGTGGAGCTCCGCCAGCGACTGGGCCAGGTCGTCCGGGTGCAGGGGCCAGCCGTTCCAGCCCGGCGCTCCGTTCTCCGTGACGGCGTGGTAGGCGATGGTGAAGTAGCGCGGGTCCTCCTCGATCGACCGTACGCTCCGCTCCAGGTTCTCGTGCGTGGCCTGGTCGGCGAGCGGGTCCCGCAGGACGCGGACGCCCCCCTCGTGGTGCGGGGTCAGGGCGCGTGCCACCTGGATTCCGACCTGGCGCCGCGGCACGGTCAGGCCGTCCGGGTGCTCGGGCGTGAACTGCGTCCAGTGGTCCGCGGGCGAGACGCCCGCCCTGGTGTCGGCGTGCGGGATCTCCAGCTCGACGGGCAGCAGCCCGGACAGCGACCGGTTGCCGCCGGAGCCCTGGTCGGCGGGGTCGCCGCCCCTGTGGAGGGTCAGTTCGAGCTGGACGTAGCCCGTGTAGCGGGCCATCGGGGTGTTCGCCTTGGCGTTGGCCACGTACCGGCCGCCGGCGTCCGTGACGGTGCCCGTCCGCCCGCGGTAGGCGCCTCCGAGCAGCAGCGAACCGGTGCCCTCGACCAGGGCCCCGAGGTCGGCCTGGGCGCCGACCTGGCCGCGCAGGTTCCACTGCCGGCCGGTCAGCTGCGTGCTCCGGTTGCCGCCGCCCGACTCGTTCGCCGGGCTCAGCGCGGCCCCGGTGCTGTCGCCGTGGTGCTCCAGCTGGACGAGGGAGGCCTTGACCGTCACCTCCGCGTCGTCGACGAACCAGCGCCGGCCCGAGGAGGGGGTGCCGATCGCCCGCTGCGGGCCGACCGCGGCGCCGGCTCCCGGGTGGGCGCCGACCGCCGGGGCCAGCAGGGAGGAGAGCTGGGCGTGGCTCAGGCCCGCGGTGACGACGGGCTCCAGCCGCTTCCAGGTGCCCCCGCCGAAGAAGCGCGGCCCCTCGGTCCGCAGGAGGCTCCGCAGGCCCGCGGTGTCGCCGACCCAGCGCAGCACGTCCCCCGGGCGCAGGCCCGCGGTGAAGACCTCCGCCGGCGGCACCCGCAGATCGCGCGGGAGGGAGGGGCCGCGCCGCTGCCCGGGCCCGGTGGCGTCCGCGGTGGCGCGGGCGGTCTCGGTCAGCACGTCGGCGTGGATGACGGCCTCCGCGACCGTCCGGCGCAGCCGCCACTGCGGGACGACCGCGTTCCCGGCCTCGGCCAGGTTGCGGACGACCGCCTGCGTCCTGGAGCGGGCGGGTTCGGGGACGGTCTGCACCGGCCGGGCGTCCAGCGGCAGCGGAACCGCGGGACGCCGCTCCATCACCACCGACAGCCGGATCGTGGCCCGGTGCGCCTCGGCGGCGAGCTTGGTCTTGACGGCCGTTCCGGTCACCAGGACGTCCCGGCCGTACTCCAGTGCGTCCGTGCGCCGGGTGTGGGTGACGCCGCCGCCGATCACGGCGGACACGCCCGTGCCCACGGTCCCCAGCACGGTGAGCCCGAGCGAGTCGGCGTGCCCGCTGCCGGAGTTGGTGCCGGCCTCGGAGCTGGTGAAGGCGGTCTGGGAGCTGGCACCGATGTTGAACTCGACCTGGGGCGCGTCGCCGGACTTGGTCATCCGGTCCACCGAGGCGGTGATCCGCACCGTGCTGCGGCCGTGCGTCAGGACGATCTCGTGGCCCGAGGTCATGGGCTTCAGCAGCGGGTGCAGCCTGTCGAAGTCGAGGGCGTCGAGGAGCCGGGTCCGCATCCCCGCCCAGTCCCGGCCGAGCACGGCCCGGCCCTTCGGCGCCAGCTCGGCGACCACGTCGGCCACCGCCCGCGGCCCGGTGCGCACCGTTCCGTCCTGGGCCTCCAGGTGGACCCGGGTGACGATGTCCGAGGAGCCGAGCCGCTTGTCCGGGAGCTGCAGGACCGCCGGGTTGTCGTCGGCCGGGGGCCGGACCACCTCGCGGTGCGGGGCGGCCACCAGGACGGGCGCCTGCGCGGTCGCCTCGGCCAGCGACCGCTGGAGCATTCCCGGCACGAACCGGACCGTGAACACGGCGTCCCCGTCGAACAGTTCGGCGGTCTCCACGCTCTTGCCGCGGCTTCCGGTGCCGCCGGTGCGCTCGATGGTGAGGCCGCGCGCGCTGTCCCGGGTGTGGGCGTACTCGCCGGTGACGCTCACGTGCGGGACGGTGCCCTTGAGGGAGACCCCGCCCCGCCAGCGGCTGAGCCGGTCCCAGCTGTAGCCGACGACGGTGCGCTGCTGGCTCCCGAGCTCGAACTCGAAGCCGTCCACCGTCCGCCGGTGCCGCAGGGCCAGCGGGGCGACGGTGACCTCCACCGTCCCCTTCCAGTTGCCGGTGTCCACCGACACCTTGAGGCTGCCGCCCCGGCTGAGCCGGGACAGCGAGGCGGTCAGGCCGGCCGTGTCCAGGTGGGCGGCGAGCCGGGCCGACGCGTGGGCGGAGACCGGGCCGGCCGTCCCGAGGACGCGGTGGGCCTCCTCCAGGACGGACGGGCCCCGCCGGCCGACGCTGAGCACCACGTCGGAGTGGCCGAGCCTGTCGGGGACGCTCAGGTGCTCGGGGGCCTGCCCCGCGGGCTCCGGCTGCGGGGCGGGCGGGTCGGCGGGCGGGGGCACCGCTTCGTCGAAGGGGTTGGCGATGACCCGGTCGGGCCGCTCCCGGGGCTCGGTGTGCGCCTGCTCCATGCTCAACGCGGCGTCCAGCGCGACCGGTTCGCCGTGCGGCCTGCCGTTCAGCGTCAGCCGGAGCTCGAACCTCGCGTCGTACAGCACCTGGGCGCTGCGGTACTTGCCGTTGGCGTAGCTCTTGGCCGAGGCGCCGCCCCGCCAGCCGTCCCGGTCGCGCACCTCGTGCTGGACCGTGGCGGTGCCCTGGAGGGTGTCCGTGAACGGCTTGCCGTTCCCGTCCAGCACGTTCTCGCGGGTGTGCACCGGCCCCTTGCCGAAGGCCTGGGCCGAGACGTTCCTGCTGTCGGAGTTCAACAGCCGCTTCGACTCGAAGGTGGTGCTCTCCCGGACGGGGTTGAGGTCCGCCGACGCCTGCTCCCGCCGGTACGTCAGCGAGGTGACGTGCGCGGTGACGCCGAGGCCGAGCCTGCTCAGCGGGCCGAGCGTGACCGCGGGGCCGCGCAGCGGGACCTCGTGGGTCATGCCCACCAGGTGGGCGCCGACGGCCGCCTGCGAGAACGCCCGCAGGACGTCCTCCCTGACCCCGCGCCACGTCTTCGCCCCCAGCTGGGCGAGGCCGATCTCGTCCAGCCGGGCGTGCAGCGGTGCGACGCTGTGCACGTCACGGACGACCGTGGTCACGGGCAGGCCGGTGTAGGCGGCCGAGCCGTGCCAGATCCCGGTCGGCGGGTGCGGGACCAGGGTGCCGGGGGGCAGCGGCGCGTGGTCCGGGTGCGGGGCCGGGTTCTCCTGGCCCGGGGCCGGCGGGGAGGTCTCCGCCCGGTCGACGACCACCCGGAAGCCGAGCCCGGCGTCGACGGAACGGGCCGGGCCGGGCCGCAGGGTGCCGAAGGGGCCGAACTCGACCTGGATCCGCGCCTCCCCCTCGAACACCACCGCCGCCGTCTTCACCTTGGTGCCCAGCGACAGTTCGTCGCCGCCGCCGTTCAGCGTCACCCGGTCCCGGCCGGTCCCGGCACCGGCGCCGGCGCCTCCGCCGCCGTTCTTGGCCGACCCGGTCGCGCTGAGCGGCAGCGGGAACTGCCAGCCGGTGCTCGTGGTGTCCTGCTGGATGTGCGAGCGGGACGTTCCGGTGGCGATGTTGAACTCGGTGGCCGGCAGCTCCGCGGTCTGCCCGATCGTGTGGATCCGGGCGTTCTTCAGGGTGATGACGGCCTTGGGGCCGACGAGGCCGTCCACCTCGACGGTCAGGGTCTCGCCCGACATCAGCGCCTTGAGGTCCTGGTGCAGCGCGCCCAGGTCGACCTCGTCCAGCAGCTTGGCCTTCAACGCGGGCCAGGCGCTGCCGAAGTGCTCCCGCGCCTGGGTCTCGAAGCCCGCGACGAACGCGGCGATGCCCTTGCCGCCGGCACCGGGTGCGTTCAGGTCGGGGAGCTGGATGCCCTCGGGCCCCTCGACCGGCTCCGGCCGGTGCCGCAGTGCCCACACGTCCGTCACGATGTGCGAGCCGGACAGCCGCCCGCCCGGGCCCGCCCCGGGCGGCGGGAGGAGCGGGAGGTCGACCGGCAGCGGAGCGCCGGTCTCCCGGAGCGGAACGGCGACCTGGGCCCGCACGTCCACCGGTCCGATCGGTCGCGGGACGGCTTCCGGGGACACGTCGGTGCCGCGGTGGGTGAGGTCGAGGAACCGCGCCGACAGGTGGAAGACGGTGTCGAACAGCGCGGCGGTCTCCGAGGTCTTGCCGCGGGCCACCGTCCGGCTCGCCTGGGCGTCGGTCGTCCCGTGCTGCCGGCCGTACCGGTAGCCGACGGTCTCGGTGAGGTCGGCCGGCTTGCCGAACTTGAACTTCGCCTGGCCGCCCACGTTCCCCTGGAGCAGCCGGTCCCCGGTCACGCCGACCGAGGTCTGCCGCTCCGAACCGTACTCGAACTCGAAGTTGTCGGCGGCCCTGAGGAAGGTGCTGTTCCCGAGGTCGGCCCCGACCCGGACGGTGCCGCTCCAGGAGCCCGCCGAGAACGGCACGTCCCACACCTCGCCCCGGGACAGCGCCGTGAGCTTCGCCTGCAGGGTCTCCGCGCCGAACAGGCTCTCGGCGAGCGTCCTGGCCGCCGGCTCCTCACCGTGCAGCGCCGCGGCGAACCGGCGGGTGAAGTGGTCGAGGAGCTGGGTGCGGGTGCTGCCGAGCCCGATCAGCACGTCCGAGGACGCCAGGCCGTGCTCGTCGATCCGCGACGGGCGGGCGGGCAGCTCCGGGCCGACGACGGTGCGGACGACACCGTTCAGGTCGGTGACGGTGTCACCCGGCTGCAGGACCTCCAGGGGAGCGTGCTGCCCCTGGTCGTGCTGCTCGACGACCGTCTCGTCCACCGGCGCCACGGATTCCATGAACTCCCGGAACCCGGTGAACACCTCCTCCTCGCTCGGCCGGACGACCGTCGCCCTCTCCCGCGTCGCTGAGTCCATGAACTCCCGGAAGCGGCCGAACAGGTCCTCCTCGTCCAGCCGGGCGACGGTCCTGCGCTCGCGGACCGCGGAGTCCATGAACTCCCGGAACCCGGTGAACAGCTGCTCCTCGGCCTCGGTCCGGGCGACCTGGTTGGCCGGCTCCGGGTGGTCCGCCCGCGGGTCCGTCCCGAAGAGGCGCTCCAGCAGCGGCACCAGCTCGGGCACGTTCTCCCGCACCCACGGCGCACCGTTGTTGCGCGGCGACCCGGTCGACGGGTCACTGCCGTGGTTGTGCCCGAAGTACGCCGTCACCAGCTGCGCGAAGAACTCGTGCTCGTCGCGCGCCGAGTAGTTCCCGACCCGCTCGCCGTTCCCGTCCCGCAGACCGCCGTCCGGCCAGGCCGTCACGGACTCCTCGCCGAACAGCTCCGCCAGCGCGTCGGAGACGCTCCGGTCCCGGAAGGCCTGCCCGACCAGCTCCCGCTGCGCCTCGGTCAGACCGAACTCGTGTATCGCGTGCGCGAGTTCGTGCGCCGACGTGGAGTACCCCTCGGCGTACGCCGGATGCTGCCCCACCGGCGTCCGCGCACCGAGCAGGTTCTCCTCCGTGATCAGCACGGTCCCGTGCCCGCTGGAGCCCCGCACCACCGACCAGTCACGCCCGTCACCCGTGCTGTGCCCGGACGCCGCGAAGCCCGGGACCTCCGTCATCGGCACGTCACGCGGCACCACTCCGACCCGCAGGCCCGCCGCCACCAGCCGCTCCGCGACCTCCTTGTTCGCCAGCATCCGCGCCACCAGGTCCTCGGCCGTCCGGCGGGCCGCGACCGGCTGGTGCGTCCGGGGGTCGACGTCGACGAGCAGCCGCGCCGCCGCCTGCGCGAAGTCCTCCGGCCCCAGCTCGCCCCGCAGACCCGCCATGAAGGCCTGGTCCGCCGCGAGTTCACGCCGGTCCTCCGAGGAGAGGTGCTCCAGCGCCTGCACCCACTCGTGCAGCGGCCCCGGTACCGGCATCTCCCCGCCGCCCAGCCCCACCGGCGGCCGGCCCGGCGCGACCTGCCCGTCCTGCCCGGTCGGCGCGGGCGCCGGGAACGTCGGCGACGGCTGGGACGGCGGCTGCTGCATCGCCGTGTCCGTCGGCGACGGCGGCCGCGTCACCGTGCCGGGCGGCGGCGGGGTGGGGGCCGGTCCGGTGAGCCGCAGGTCCGAGGAGAGTTCCGTGGCGACCTGGTCGGCGGGAACCCCCGAGTAACCGGCCGGCACCTCGATGACCACGGGCACCATCTGCACGCTGCTGCCGCTCTGTCCCGCATCGGACTTGACCATCATCCACGTACCGCCCGTGGCGACCACCGGGAAGCCGTGGGAGTCGTAGCCGGTCGAGGTCGAAGCGACGAAGGTCCGGCCGCCCCCGGGAGGCAGGGGATCGCCGATGTGCCGACCGGGGAACGGCACGAACCAGAGGTCCTCCTTGGGTGCCCGCATGGTGACGTGCACGTCCCTCATGGAGAGGTACACGTGGAGTGTGGCCAGGTACACGCCGCCCTGCGTCGCGCCGAGGCGGGGGACGGCGAGCTCGATGTCCCCCGTCCCGCTCCAGTACCCGTGCTTCTTGAGATCCGCGATCAGGCGGGCCATCTCCCAGGAGGTGACCTGGTGCCCGTCGACCGTCGGGAAACCGTCCGCATCGGCGCGGCCCACGATCTCGAACGTCCTGGACGAGCTCTCGACGTACCCGAACTCCGGCAGCACCGTGCCGTCCAGCACCCAGCCGTGGAACCCTCCCGAGGTATCCGTGAGCGGCCGGCCCTGCTGGACCCAGTCGTCGCCCGGCAGTCGGTGCACGACCGGACCGGGCACCGGCGGCAAGGTCGGCGGCACCTGAGCGCCCGGTCCCGTCTGCTGCCCCGCCGCGGCGTTCCCGTCCACCGCCGGCGATCCGTGCGCGGTGTTCCCGCCGTCCTCCAGCAGGTCGTCCAGCTCGATGATCCTTCCCTCGGACTCCTGCCCCGGCCCGTGCACCAGGTGGTCGTCGGCCGGGTCCGGATCGAGGTGCGTCTCCCAGGAGGTGACCTCGGTGCCGAGCCCGACGGTGTGGGGTGCCGGGCCCACGAGCGGCAGCCCTTCGCCGTTGGTCACCCTGAACTCGGTCTTCTCGTCGGCGAAGTACGGCCCGAGCTTCTCCGGCCGGCTCCCGTGCTCCAGCCAGACCCAGTTTCCGGGACCGGCGTACACCTGCTCCCCGGCGACGGACAGGCCGACCTTTTCGGCGACGAGGAGGTGCGTGGTGCCGAGCGGCGAGGCGGCGATCCAGACGTTTCCCGCCGCCGCGAGCGCGAGGATCCTCCGGTCCATCCGCCACAGGTGGTTCAGCATCTGATCGGCGTACGACCGGTGGGCGTCCGACGCCAGGTCGGTGGCCAGCAGGCGCAGGGGCCGGCGGACGTCCCAGCTGCCGTCCTCCACCAGCTTGAACAGGGCGTGCGCGGCCTCGGCCGGGGTGAGGGCGGTGCCGTGCAGAGCGGGGCGCCCGCCGACGGTGTCCAGCACCACGGTGAGGAAGTCGCCCCGGAACTGCAGCGTGGTCAGGAGCGGCACCAGGGCGTCGTGCTCCGCGGGCCGGTCCCCCAGCAGGTACAGGCCCGCTTCGCCCGGGACCGCCGGCTCCGCGTCGGCCCGCCCGACGGCCTCCCAGGCCGTCCGCAGGGCGGCCACGGCCGAGGCGTGGTCGGTGTACTCCACGTCCTGTGCGACCGCCAGGATCCGGCGCAGGTCGTGGTCGCCCGTTCCGGTCCTGCCGGTCACCTGTCCGGTGAACCGCTGCAGGTCGTCCTGGGTGATCCGGTGGTCCGGGGACAGACCGAGTTCGGTGCGGGCCAGGGTGGCGACCAGGGACGCACCCGTGAGCTCGGCGAGGGTGTGCCCGACGGCGTCGTGCAGGGTGGCGGTGATCCGCGCGGCGTCCCACAGGTGCTCGGTCGCCCGGCGGACCAGGACGTCGTCCGGAGCGTCCGCATGGGCCCGGCGCGCGTCCGGCAGCCCGACGTGGGCACCCGCGGCCTTGGCCAGCTGCCAGAGGTCCCGGTGGAACCGCGCCTCGGACGTGTTCGCCAGGCCGGCCAGCTGGGACCTGAGCTTCTCGTGGAGCCGCTGGGGCCACTGCGGCGAGTCGTTCTGCCACTCGAACGGCCGCGCGGATCCGTTCTCCATGTAGTCGATCCGCTCGTACGGTCCGGTGCCCGCGCTGCCGGTGCCGCTGCCCGTGACCGTGAGGACCGCACCGGGCTTCATCAGAATCTCCCGCTCCCCGTCCCGGTAGCGGGAGAAGGGCGTGATGTCGACACCGCTGTCGCCCGCCAGGCGGATCCGGGCCAGGACCCGGTGGGCCAGTCCGTACTGGGCGAGCTTCTCGTCGGGCGCCAGGAATTCCTGGGCCGTCTCCTCCAGCCGGCTGGTGCTGAGCAGCCCCGCGCTGCTCTGCTTGTTGCCGGGCCTGGCCGCCGTGAACACGCTCTCCGGGCCGTCCAGGCGGCCCAGCCCCCACTCTCCCCGGTACACGACCCCGGTCACCGCCGGCAGCCGGTCCAACGCCTCGATGATCATCTCGGCGTGGATCCGCAGCTCCTTCTCGATCTCGGGCAACAGTTCCCTGGCCATCCGGGAGAGTTCCGCGGTGTGCTCGGGCGTCCGGTGCTGCGGCCCCGGAGTGGCGATGAGCCCGCCGAGCACCGGGTGCTCCAGGAGCATCGACGGCACCGCCTCGACCTTCCCGGCCAGCAGGGCGTCGATCTGCTTGGCCAGCGCGGTGTGAAGCAACGGTCCGTCGTACTTCAACAGCGCGTTGACCAGCGGGTACGCCTTCCCGGTGTAGATGTTGAGCGCCTCGACGTGGGCCACGCTCAGCCGCGCGCCGAGTTGCTCCCGCGTCAGCCCGTTGTCGGCCAGCCACTCCCGCTCGAACGGGTACGGCACCTTCCCCGGCTCGACCATCCGCTGCCACACCCGGCGCACGGATTCCAGGCCCTCCTCCTCGAAACCGCCGTTGCGGCGGGAGCGGCTCGCCAGGGCGTGGTACACCGACTCGTGCGGGAGCATCCCGAGCTCCCGGCGCAGAGTGCCCTCGGGCAGGCCCGGAATGTGCCGGTACATCGCGGCGGCCTCGGTCAACAGGTGCGACGGTACCGGCGGGAGCTCCCCGGCGAGTTCGGCGCCCTTGAGGATCTCGTAGAGCGAGTGGTCGCCCAGCGGCAGCATCCAGCCGACCAGCGCGAGCAGCATGTCCTCGGCCGTGACGTCCGGGACCTTGAGCGCGCGGAACGCGCCGAGCATCTTCGCCGTCGTCGCCGAGACGCCGGTGCTGAGCTGCATCCCCTTGGTGTTCCGGGCCTCGCCGTACCACTTGGAGGCCGTGTTGACGTCGTGCTTGAAGTTGCCGGGCTCCCACTGGAGGGCCTGGGAGGAGTCGGCGCCCTGGAACGTCTTCTCCCGGGGGCTCAGCGGCATCCGGAGCTCGATGAGCTTGCGGTCCAGCTCGAGCGGATTCGTCTCGGTCCGCGGCGTGCGGGCATCGGAGCTGGCCCGGAACTCCCGCTGCAGTGCCAGCGGGGCCCGGTGCGCGACCGCACCGGTGGCGAAGTAGTCCTTGTCGAAGTAGCCGGCCCCGCCGGTCAGCGTGTGCGAGACCTTCCGGGTGGAGCTGTTGAGGTAGTCCAGCTGCTGCGGCACCCGGGTACTGTCCAGTCCCAGCTCGCGCAGTCGGGCGGCCGGATTCCCGTGCTCGGCCAGGCCGGTCAGCAGCTGCTTGAGACCGTACGAGCCGGGTGGCTGCGTGGCGTCGTGGGCGTAGGCGGCGTTGAAGAAGGCCGTCATCAGCTCGCGGAGGTTGCCCGTCGCCAGCAGCTCGTGGAACTCGTCCCGGGTGAGGTGCTCGCCGACCTGCCCGGCCGAGGTCAGGTCCTTGCTCAGGAAGACCCGGTAGACCTGCTCGCCGGTCGGGTCGCCGTGCGCCGACTTCAGCGCCTCGTACAGCCGGTACGCGCTCCCCCGGGCCGCTTGCAGCGCCCGTTCGTCCCGGTAGGCGAGCAGGCCGACGGACCGTTCGAAGTTCTGCGCGACGGTCTCGTACTCCGGCGCGTTGTACAGGTGCTTGCGGCCCGCGCCGAACTCGTGCGCCTGCGGGTCCGGCGCGACGATCCGGTGCTCGGGCGTGGCGGTCAGCGGTGCGGATCCGCCGTCCTGGTGGGCCGGCAGCTCGGTGGCCACCACCTGGGCGTGCTCGGCCGGGGCGTGCTCCGCCGGGGTGTGCTCGGCCGGGGCGGTGAGCCGGACCCAGTGGCCGCCCGGCTCGACGCGCGGGAGTCCGGCGCTGTCGAAGCCGACGTCGCGGGTGACGACCAGCCGGCGCGAACCGTCGCCCGCGACGCGGTCGGGCACCAGCCACAGGGTGCCGCCCGGGGCGTCCACCTCGACCTTCAGCGCCGGTCGCTGCTCGCGCAGCGCGGCGACGAAACGGCCCGCGTACGAGTCCGCGCCACCGCGGCCGACGTCGCAGCCGGCCAGGCGCAGCGGCCGGCCGTCCCACACGCCCCGGTCGTACAGGTCGAGCGCGGTCCTGGCCAACTCGCGGGGCGGTACGGGCTTTCCGTCGACATGCGGCGCGCCGTCCGGTCCCTTGCCGTGGAAGACCAGGGTGAAGTGGGACGGGTCGGAGGGGAAGTGGGCGAGCGCCTCGTCGGTGGCGCGCGGGTCGGAGCCGCGGTCGGCCAGCCAGTGCACGCCGGGTCGGATCTCGGTCGTGACCAACGGGTGCTCGTGGAGGGCGAGCGGAGCACCCAGCGCCGAGGCGACGACCACCGCCGGGTCGTCCCCACCGGGCAGGTCGGCGGTGTCCCGGGCCCGGACGGCACCGCCGCCGTCGGCCCCCCGGTCGTCGGCGCCGCCGTGGTCGCCGCCGGTGGTCCGGATCAGGGCCCCCGCGGCTCCCCCGTCCGGGGAGCGGTCGCCGCCCTCCTCGGGACTGGCTTCCGTCCGGCGGCCGAAGGCGTCCTCGTGTGCGCGCTGGTGGGCCTTCCAGCCGGCCGCGTCGAAGTGGGCGAGCGTCCACAGTTCGCGGTAGTGGGCGATGAAGTCGTCGCCGTACTCGCGCTTGAGGTGGTCGGTCAGGGCCTCGTTGAGGTCGTGGCGCGCGGCGAGCCCGTCGAAGCCCTTGGCGGCCTCGCGCAGGGCGGGGGCGGCCTCCTTCTCGAAGGCGGCGTGCTCGGCCAGTTCCCCGGTGAGCTCGCGGCGGCTCTCCTCCCAGTGCTCCTGGCGGCCGGCGAGGTCCTCGTGGGAGCGGAAGGACTCGTCGAAGGCGCGGGCGATCCGGTCGCCGTGGCCCTCCGCCAGGCGCTCGGCGGCGTGCGTGGACAGGCCGTGCTCGCGGGCGACGGCCTGGGCCTCCGCGGTGGCCTGCCGGCGGACGGCGAGGCGGGCGGCCTGGCGGGTGAGCCGGTCGTGCAGGGCGGCGGGGTCGGTGAGCCGGTCGAGGGCGCCGCGGAGCGCGGCCGGCTCGCCGACGCGTTCGGCGGCGGCCCGGTCCGCTTCCTCGGCGAGTTCGCGGAGCACCGTGTCCCTGGCCCGCAGCACGTCGGACTCGCCGGCGCCGAACTTCTCGGCGAACTCCTTGCGCGCGGCGTCCTCGGCCCAGGATTCGGCCGCCTTCTCCGTCTCCGCGACGGCCCGGCGGATCGCCGCCTCGCGGACCGCCTGGACGGCGAACTCGTGCGGCAGCGCCCGGTCGTGCCCGGCCAGGGACCGGGTGAACAGCTCCACGGCCTCGTCGCGGTCCCGGCGCTTGCCGGTCGCCGCGTCCAGCGGGCCGGCCGCCTTCTCGAAGTCGGCGGCGAGGCGGTCGCGCAGCCGGTCCCGGACCGCCTGCATGCTGCTCGACGACAGCTCGGGGCGTTCCGTCACTCCGGCGGCGTCGAGCAGTTCCCGGTCGGCCGGGGAGAGCCGCTCGTACCAGTCGTGGGCGGCCCGCTCGACCCGGTCCTTGGCGAGGGCCAGGGCGTTCGCCCGGTCGGTGTGCAGGGCGAGTTCGTCGCGCGCGTGCTCGGTGAGCCGCTGGAGGGCGTTCCCCGCCCGGGTGTTGGCCTCGGTGGTGAGACTGTCCGTGTCGGCGTAGATCCGGGCGACCTCCGCCTCCGCCCGCGCCTTGAAGTCCTGCCGCACGAGGTCCACGACGGGAGCGGGGGTGCGGTCGGGGGTGTGGGCGACGCCGGTGTCGCCGTCGGTGATCCGCGGGGCGTTCCAGGCGGCCGCCGCCCGGTCGAAGTGCTGCACCGCCACCCGGACGGCCGCCTCGCGGACGGAGGCGACCCGCACCAGGCCGTCGAGGTCGCCGAGGATCCGCTCGCGCTCCCCCGGCCGGGCGGCCAGCTCCTCGTACATCATCGCCCGGGCGCGCTCGTGGACCGCTCCGCGCAGGTTCGCCGGCGCATCCTCCGGGAACCGGCCGGGGGCGTCGAGGGCCTCGTTCAGCAGCCGCTCGGCCTCGTCCTCGCGCCGGTGGCCGCTGCCGTCCGGGTCGGCCCGCAGCTCCTCGGCCGCCTCGGTGAGCTTGGCCTCGTACTGGTCCTGGAGGTCGCGCTGGGTCCGGCGCCACTGCTCCGCCCGCTCGCCGTCCGCCTCGGCGCGGATGTGCTCGGGGGCGTCGGTGTAGTGGTAGGCGTCCGGTTCGGTGCCGAAGCGCACGGCGGTGTCCATGGGGCGCAGGTCGCCCTCGGACTGGTGCTGGTACTCCGTCGGCTTCGTCGACGCGGTCGTGGTCACGATCGGCTGGTCGCCGTCGGGCGACTTGGCGTACGTGTGCCATTCGCCGCCGCCGACGACCGCCGGGCGGCCCAGCGAGTCGAAGCCGACCTTGTCCGCGACGATCACGTGGCCGGTGCCGGAGGCCGTCTTCATGGTCGTACCGTCGAACCCGGGCGCCACCCAGACCGGCCCGTTCGCCGCGACGGCCTTCAGGTCGGCGAGCTTGGGGTGCGACCAGACCTCGGCCATCACCTGCTTGATGTAGTTCGGGTGCGCGCTGTCGAGGTTGCAGGAGACGAACTCGATCGTGCGGCGACCGCCCGACAGGTGTCCGAGGCTGTCCAGGCCCACGATCACGGCGGCCAGGTCCTTGGCCGACACGGGCACGCCGCTCTCGTCGGTGTGGATCGCGACGGTGTAGCGGTCGTTCCGGACGGGCAGCAGCGACAGCACGTCCGGCAGGTCGGCGCCCGGCTTGCCCGCGACCCACCCGGGCTGCCGCCCCTCGCCCTCGGGCAGGAAGTTGCCGCGGTCCCACGGGACGTCGCCGTCGCCGCCCGTGCGGAGGTAGTCCAGGCGCTCGTGGACGACCGGTTCGGGCTTCGGCTGTACGTCGGGCTTCGGCTGCAGGTCGGGCTGCGGCTCCGGCCGGGACTTCGACGGCCCCTCGGACCCCTCGGACCTGTCGGACCCCTTGGGCTCGTCGGGGTCCTTCGGGTCCTTCGGGTCCTTGGGGTCCTTGGGGTCCTTGGGGTCGTGCGAGTCCTTCGGCTTCGGGTCGAGGTCCTGCCGCTCGCGGGTGCCCTGGTTCCCGCCGTCGTCGTGCTGCCGGGGCGGAGCGGCCGGCTGCTCCACCGGAATCGGCGCCTCGACCGACGACTCCGTCCTGGGCCGCGTCACGGGCGGGGCGGACCCCTCCGAGGTCTGCTCCGCGGTCCTCTGCTCCGCGGCCGTCTGCTCCGCTTCGTGCCTCGGTGCCTGCTCCGGCGTCTCCTTCGGGCCCCCCGTCGTGTTGGCCGGCTTCGGCGCCTCCGGCCTCTCGTTGTTCGAGGAGGACTTGGGCGCCTCGGACGACGTCCTCGTCGAGCCGTCCCCGCCGGTCGTCCTCGGACTGCCCGCCGGGGGCTTCGCCGACTTGTCCCCGGCCGGGGCCGCGGAGCCGTCGGAGTCCGTCCTCAGGTTCTCCGGCCGCGAGGCGTCCAGCGGGCCGGTCCCGGGCAGCTTGCCGCCGATTCCCTCGGGGCCGCCGCCCACCGCCCCCGCCCCCTCCGGGCGGGAGACCCACAGGGAGGTCGGGTGGCCCATCAGGGTGGACACCACGGCCAGCGGGAAGCGCGCGTAGTTGGGGAGGTTGATGTCCTCCATCCGCAGTCGCAGCGGGCCGCCGGCGATGTGCCCGAGGTGGCCGAGCGCGCCCATGGCGACGCCGCCGTAGAAGCTCTCGACGCTGACGGTGAACTTGTGGTTCTCGCCGAAGGCCAGGTTGTACGCGCCCTCGGTGACGATGTTCTGGACGCCGCCCTTGAGGTAGTTGCCGACGCCCTCGCCGAACCGGTACAGGAACTGCCCGGCGGTCTGCGGGTGCAGGCCGTCCATCAGGCTCACCGCGCGCCCCGCGAGGTCCTGGGTGGCCTGGATGGTGTCCCGCAGGTGCTGCTGCTCCGCCTGGAGGAACTTCAGGTCCCTCATCCCGCTGTCCAGCGCACCGCCGCCGAGCTGCTTCAGCTCGTTCTGCATGTGCCCGATCTGCTTGGTGATGCCCTGCAGTTCGGCCCTGAGCGTGCCCGACTCCATCCTTCCGCTGGCCGCGACGAGCGTCGACACCAGCTTGTTGACGGTTCCGAGGTCGATGGCGTAGCGGGCGCCCTGGGTGGCGAGCCGCGAGGCGATCAACCGGCCCGCGGCGTTGGAGAGTTCCTTGTCGATGCCGAGCTCGAGGAGCTGCCGCTCGAAGGTCTCCCCCATCTTCTGGGTGAGCTTCTCGACCTTGCTGAGGTGCTCGGCGACGTTCTCGATCCCCTTCTCCCCGGCCTCCTTGCCGAACTTCTCCCCGACCTTGTCCGCGAGCTCCTTGAGGGCGTTGTCCTGGACCTTCTTCTCGGTGTTCTTCGCGACCTCCTTGGCGGTGTTCTTCGCGGCTTCCTTGGCGGTCTTCTTCGCGAGGTCCTTGGCGACGTTCTTCTCGGCCTGCTCGATGGCGGTCTTGAGCGTGAGGCTGCCCTCCTTCCGCATGAGGTTGAGGGCCTCCTTCAACGTGCCGGTCGGGAGGTTCTTCAGCAGGCCCTTGAACTCGGAGCCGGCCAGCGCCTTGAGGTCGGCCTGCAGTCCCTTGCTGACGCCGCGCCCGAAGATCCGCCCAAAGGCCTTGCCGAGGCCGAAGGTGAACAGCTCCAGCGGACCGGTGAGCAGGCCGTTGATCGCGCCCATCTCGATCGACTGGATGAAGGATTCCTTCTCCCACTTGTCCTTGTGGCCCTGGCCGATCTGGATGCCCTGGATGATCCCGTCCATCAGCATGGCGGTGGTGATGGAGAGGAACTCGTGCAGCAGGAGCTGCTTGAACAGCCAGATGAAGACCTGCTTGATCACCGCGCCCGCGGTCTCGTAGGCGACGAAGATCCCCGCGAGCGAGCCGCCGAAGGTGATCGGCGACATGGCGATCGCCCAGGCGATCTGGGCCACCAGCTGGATGAGCTGGGCGATGATCATCCACTTGGCGTACTCGACCTGGTTGGCCACCTTGTGGGCGAAGTCGCCGAGCTGCTTGGCCATCTCGCCCGCCGCCGAGACGTAGTCCGGGCCGTCGGTCTCGCCGATCAACTGGCGCATCTGCTCCATGAAGGCGTCGGCCGCCTGGCCCTCGAAGCTCTCGCCGCAGAGCTTGACCAGCTCGACCAGGTAGCCGCGGAGCTCGGGGACCTTCTCGTGGATGGCCAGGTAGTCGTCGCCCGCCATGCGCAGGTGGTCCTCGTTCGCCTCCGGCCACTTCATGCCGGTCACGATGCTGAAGAACTTCGCCAGGCCCGGCGGCAGCATGATCGACACGGTGGTGCACTCCTGGCAGTGGACGAGCGGGGAGGGGGGTGCCCGGCGGCGGAGGTCCGGCGGACCGGTGGGGCCCGCCCGGACGCGGGGCGGGCCGGAGGGGCCTCGTCAGGCGTTCCTGGCGTCCTGGTCGGCGTCGTTGAGGATGTTGGAGGTGTTCGTCCCGCCCCTCCCGGCGCTCTCGACCGTCTTCCGCACCTTCTTGAACAGCGCCGTGATCGAGGTGGTGGGCTCGTCGACGTTGTCGTGGTACGTCGTGCCGATCTCGTCGCTGCCGGCCGAGTTCTTGTTGTACTGGTTGATCTCCCCGGTCTTGACCTCGAACTCCTGGAAGAGGTCGGACAGTTCGGGGTACTTGGAGAACTTGTCGGTCAGGTCCGACAGCGCGGTCAGCCTCGGCTTAGCCACGGAACTCCTCCTGCCGGTCGCGCTTGCGCCGCTCCTCGGCCGCCGCCGCGTCGGCGAACCCGGGCCGCATCTGCCGCAGCGGGGCGAAGAGGTCGCCCAGCTCGGTGCCGCCGGTCATCGAGGCCGCCAGGGTCTCGCCGAGGCCGCTGAACCCGCTCATCGTCTCGGCCACCCGGTCGCCCATGTCGGCCCGCGCGGTGTTCAGCACGTCGATGAGGGCCTTGGACAGCTCGCCCGGGGCCATCGAGCGGTAGGCGGTGGTGTGGAAGGTCAGCGACACCACCTGTCCCTGCGCTCCGACCACGGCGGTGACCAGCCGGTCCTTGGAGGTCACCGAGGCGGTCGCCGTCTCCAGCTCCTTGGCCGCCGCGGCCATCCTGGCCTGCTGCTCCCCCAGCGCGGCCATCGCCTGCTCGATCTGTGCGGTGAACGGGAACTCCACGCCCGCACCTCCCTCTCTTCCCGAGGGTGCGTCCCGGGCCCGGAGGTGTCGGGCCCGGGACGCACCGGTCCATGGGGTCGTACGGTCCTCTCTACGGCTGCGCCCGCCCGCCCGGTTCGACTCCGGCCGCGAGCGCCCCGATCAGCGGCCGATGACCCCCGTCACCGCACCGGAGTCGGTGCCCCAGACCTCCTCGTCCTCGGACAGCCAGGTGGTGCGCTGGCGCTCCTTCTCGCCCTGGCTGCCGGCGGCCCCGGCGCCGGCACCGGCACCCATCGGCGGCATCATCGGGCCGCTCATGCCGCCGGCGCCGCCCGTGGTCGAGATGCCCCGGCCCATCAGCTGGGACTCCTCGGCGGCGGCCGTCGCGGCCCGTCCCGCGGCGGAGCGGCCGGCCTGCGCCTCGGCGGCGAGTTCGGCGGCCTTGGCCGCGTCGCCCATCACCGCCGACCGGCCGCCGATGCCGATGGTCGGCGGGCCGGACGCGCCGATGCCGCCGATGCCGCCGCGGCCGCCCGAGCTGCCGAACGACTGGCCCGCCAGGTCCGGGCCGCCCTTGAACGAGGTGGTGATGCCACCCGTCCCGGTCCCGGTGGAGATCCCGCCGAACGACGGCAGCCCGGTCCAGTTGCCTCCGGTGGAGACTCCTCCGCCGGGGTAGCTGACGCCGGTGCCGGGGCGGCCGGCGATGATGGCGTGCGCCTGGTCGTTCATCAGCTGCTCGAACTGGGAGACCGGCCTGCCGTCCGCCCCCCGGACGATGCCGTCCTTGTCGATCGTGTCGTCCTTGCCGAGCACGACCGTGTTGCCGTTGGCGTCCTTCAGCAGGTTGCCGTCCGGGCCGGTGACGGTGCCGTCGTCGTTCCGCTTGGAACCGACCGGCACCTTGAACGCGCCCCCGCCGGTCGTGTTGTCGGTGCCCGGCACGGTCGTCGGCTTGCTGACCGTCGTCCCCGGGGGAACGATGATCGGCTTGCCGTCCTTGCCGAGCACCGGCTTGCCGTCCGGGCCGATCACCTCGCCCTTGCCGTTGACGGTGCTGCCGGGCGGCACGGTGATCGGGTTGCCGTCCTTGCCGAGGACCGGCTTCCCCTTTCCGTCCAGCAGCGTGGACTGGCCGCCACCGGGGCCCTTGTTGCCACCGATGCCGCCGGGGTTCCCGGGCACCGTGGTGGGCGGTGGAGGCGGGATCTTGCCCGTGCCGGAGCCGCCCCCGGCGCCCTTCTTGTCCTTGTTGTCACCGATCCCGCCGATCCCGCCGGTGCCGCCACCGCCCGCACCGCCGCCCGCACCGCCGTCACCCGCACCGCCGCCGCCGGTACCGGGCGGCGGCTTGGGGCCCTCCTGGGTCGGCGGCTTGTCGGCCGGCAGCCACTTCTGCGGGGGTTCGAGCTTCTGGAGGACGGCGGCGGCGTGCGCGTACGCCGTCTTGAAGGTGGCCATCACCTCGGTCGCCTGCTTGTCCAGGACGATCTCGATCCACGAGGTCCAGATCTTCTTGGAGATCTCGTCGATCCACGCCTTCAGGGCTTCCTTGTCGTCCGGCGACGGGGCCGCTCCGGTCGCCGTGAATTTAAAGGTGCGCGTTCCGTCGCCGTTCGTGGTCATCGTCGGCGTCACGTAGGCCGTGGCCGCGCCGAAGGCCGAGTGGACGCACTCGGAGGGCCAGGAGAACGACACCCCCTTGCCGTCCTTGTCCAGGTCGTCGTTCTTGAGGATCCACTTCGTCCCCCCCTCGAGTCGTTTGTCCGGGACCGCCCTCCAGGCGGCGTAGCCGCTGTACAGCCCCTTGTACGCGGCGCGCAGCGCCTCCGCGGTCTCGCGCAGGCACTTCGCCTTGGCGTCGGCGTCGTCGCCGAGCTCGACGTGCACCTGGATGAGCTGGTTCCGCAGCCCGATGAGGACTTCCTTGAACCGGCCCGCCGCGCTGCCCTGGAACTCGCTGCCGGCGCCCTCGACGCTGTCGGCCCAGCCCTGGACTTTCCCCTGCTGTTCCTTGACCCAGGTGTTGACGGCCGAGATGACCGTCGCCGCCTGATCGAACGTCGCGGCATTGGTACGGTCGTTGAAGCCGCCGCCCCAGATCAGCGGGCCGAGGATGTTGTCCGCGGCGTGCCCGAAGTGCCCGAGCGGGGTATCGGTGTCGCCGGCGGGCGGCTGGAGCTGCCAGAAGTTCCAGTCGACCGTGACGCCGACGATGGTGCTCCTCTCGTAGACGTCGCCCTCGGCCTTCGGATAGACCCACTCGGCCCACATGTCGAAGCCGGCCTGGCCCTTGTCCTTGTCGTACGGCTTCAGTGCGTCGTTCGTCGACTTGAGGGTGCTGCTGACCTGGATCCCGGTGATCCACGGTTTGCCGATGACGGCGTCCCGGCTCGTGATCGAGCTCTGGGTCGAGGCCGCGAACGCCGCCAGGCCGTCTTCCCACGGATAGTGCTTCGGTGCTGTTTCTGCCATGACTTCCTCCCGGAGGCACACGGGGCGGAGCGGGAACGGAACGGGTGTCGGTCCGGCCGTCGGACGGATGGTCCGCCCGACGACCGGGGGGCGCTCAGCCGGTGCTGGTCGGGGGCTTGGAAGTGCCGCCGCCCAGGACGTCCTTGAAGAGCTCCATCGTCTCCGCCTCCGTCAGGCTGTGGTCCTCGCCGTCCGCGAACATGACGCCGGCCATCTCCAGATCCAGCTTGGTGTGCTTGGCCTCGGTCTGGATCGTGGTCAGTGCGTCCTTCACACTGCCCATGAAGGCGTCGACGCCGGTCTTCAGCGTCTGGATCTCCAGCACACTGGTGTTGCCCGGCAGCACCGGCGGACAGTTCTGCACCGTGTTCGCCTCCGTGCCGAGGTCGATCCGGAAGGTCTCCAGATTCGTGGCGAACGCCTTGAGGCCGCTGGTCGAGACCTTGATCGTGGTTTCACCCATGGGGAGCGCCTCCGCCCTCTCGACTAGCCGAACTGCTTGCGCGCGCTCTGGTCGGCCTCGTTCATGATGTGGTGCATGTTGGTGAGCTTCCCGCCGGCGGCGATGATGTCCTGGTTCATCTGTCCGGCGTTGGCCGTCACGGCCTGCTTGAACTCCGTGAAGGCGTCGGCCGCGGCACCCTGGAAGTTTCCGCTCTCGGTCAGGGAGTTGAGCTTCCGCTCCACCTCCCACAGGGCGTCGTCCATCAGCTGGCCCGCCTGGCCCAGCTCGCTCGCCGCCTGGGCGACGGTCTCGTGGTGGAGCTGGATGCTCCCGAAGTTGTCCATCGACATGTGCTCGTTCCCTTCCTCTCCGTGGCGCGCCGTCAGGCGCCGTTCAGCGCGTCGACGATGCCGTCGGCCGCGTGCAGCCGGGCCTCTTCCTCGGCGTGGCTGAGGACCTGGTCGGCGACCTTGGTGGACTCCGCGAAGCGCTCGAACGCGCCGATGACCGTGTGGTAGCGCGTCATCCAGTCCTCGACCTTCTGCTGGAAGGTCGAGCTGGCCCCGGAGATGTATCCGCTGGCCAGTTCCTGCTTGATCCGCTCGACCGTGCGGCCGGCGGTGATCATGCCCTCGATCTGCTGCTCGATGTCGGACAGCGCCTTGCGGATCGCCTCGTCCTGTTTGTTCAAGTTCGCCGGCGTGCTCACCAGGTGCTCCTTTCTCTCCGCGCGCCGGTCGCGCGCGGCTCTGATCGACTCAACGGGACCGCCGCGACCGGCGGTTCAGCCGCACGTCGCCGTCGTGGCGGCGGACACGGCGGCGTCGAGCGCAACCCCTGCGACGGGCACGGCGGCGGTTCCGGGAACCCCTGCGGTGACCGCCGCGACGGTGGGCGCGGCCGAGGCCGCGGCGTCCGCCAGGGCCGCCGGGTCGAGGCTCGGGCCGGCCGGCAGCAGGGCCACCACCGCGGCCGGGACCGCGACCGGCGTCGCGCCGCCGTAGCCGAGCTGCTTGACGACCGCCGCCGAGGGCAGCGGGTAGCGCACCCCGGCCTCGGTGACCAGGTACTCGGTGCCACCGGCGCCGGCGCCCGACAGGGCTCGCACCAGGGCACCGCGCCCCGGCCGGACGGCGATCCGGTCGGCGACGGTGCAGGCCGGCCCAGCCGTGCCGCTCGCCGGACCGGCCGGGGCCGCCGGGGGGCGGCCCTCGTAGGCCCGGCCGGCGGGCAGCACGGTGACGGCGGTGGTCGGGGCGCCGGCGCCGGTGTGCAGGTCGGCGCAGACGCCCTCGCCGTGCAGCGGGGCGACCAGCGCCGGCGGCGCCTCCGGGAGCCCCGGGGGAGGCGGCCCGCCGGGCGCGGTGTGCCCGGCGAGGTCCAGGGCGCCGATCGGCGCGGGCGCCGGGGCCGCGCTGCCGTACGCCTCCTTCTGGGTGCGCGGGTCACCGAGCAGCAGGGCGTACAGGGTCGGGGTGAGCGGGGCGAGGCCGTCCTTGGTGAGCAGGTAGTGCGCGCCGCCGGGGGCCTCGAAGAGCTGGCCGATCCGGGTCGGCTTCCCGCCCAGCGCCGGGCCCGCCTCGCCGCGCCGGGCGACGGCGGGCGCCGCGAGGTCGGGCCCGGCCGGCAGCGCGTTCAGCACCCCGGCCGGCACCGGGAACGGCGTCGCACCGCCGTAGCCGAGCGCCTGGAGCGCCTGGTTGGCGGTGTCGACGCGCAGCCGCTGGCCCTGCCAGAGCAGATGCGTCGAGCCGTCCGGGGCGGCGACCAGCAGACCCTGGCCGGGCGCCAGCGCCCGCCCCTCGGCCGCCGGGTCCACCAGCAGGGCGAGCTTCGGTACCGGGGTGCCGGTCGGGCCGGGCTGGGCGGTGGCGCAGACCAGCCAGGTGCCGCCCGCCAGGTCGGCGGCCGGCGGCAGCCCGTCCGGGGCGCCGACGATCCCGACCGGGGCGCCGCGCGGCGCGTCCGCGATCGACGCCCGGCTCACCTGCCGCACCGTCATCTGCTCACCGGCCAGCAGCCTGGCGCTGGTGTCGTTCAGCACCGGGTGCAACTGCCCGCCGATGGACAGGTACCGGGCACCGGTCTCCTCGACCACCACCAGGGTGCCGGGCTTGGCCCAGCCGTCACCGCCACCGGGCCGGATCACCCCGTACACCGTGACGCCCAGCCCGATCAGCACCCCCACCGCCAGGCCCGTCATGGTGCCCCGGGTGGTACGCCCGGTGGGGGTGTCCGGCGCGTCGGGCTCCGCCCGCAGCATGCCCGAGGCCAGCCTGCTCATCACGAACAGGTGTGCCTGCACCTGGTCGCGTCGGGACTGCATCCAGTTCCTCCCCGGTTCCTCACGGACGCACCCGCTGCTTCGCGGCCGCACCGCTGCGCGCGCCCACTTCGGTCCTACGGCCCCCCGCACCGGCCGGGTTCACCTCCCCCGCCCGGCCCGCGGCGGCCGGGCGTCGCCGCCCGGGCCCACCGGGGCGGGGCCGGGCGCACCAGGACGGGTCCGGCCCCCACCCGTCACTCGCATCGGCGCCGCGAAGTGGCATGCCCGGGGTGCCTGGCCGAGGCTGGGGCGGGGGTCCAGCCTCAGAGGGGTACGGTGCCGATGTTCGAGACGAGCTTTGCCTTCCCGCGCTCGCTGGAGAAACCGGTGGCCGGCGCCCGGGGCCGGGTGGCGGTGATCGGGGCGGGCGTCTCCGGGCTGGTGTGCGCCTACGAGCTGCAGCGCCGCGGGTTCGACGTCGCCGTGTACGAGCGGGCGAACCGGCCGGGCGGGCGGGTGCGCACCCACCGCTTCTGGGACGGCACCCACGTGGACCTCGGCGCCATGCGCATCCCCGGCAACCACCACTGCGTGCTGCACTACGTCTCCCGGTTCCGGCTGGCGACCCGCCCCTTCGTCAACGCCAACCCGCACGCCTACTACCACCTGCGCGGCCGGCGGGCCCGGGTGCGGGACGTCGCGGCGCTGTTCCCCGCGTACGAGCTGCGCCCGGCCGAGCGGCAGCCCCCGGGCCCGGTGCTGGACCATCTGCTCGGCTCGGTGTGGCGCACCCTGACCGTGGAGCAGCAGCGCCGCACCCTGGAGGGCCACTGGGACGACCCGGCGCTGGAGCGGGCGGCCTCGGTGTCGCTGTGGCAGTTCGTCCACGAGCACCTGTCGCAGGACGCCTGGGACCTGGTCGGCCACGCCACCGGCCTCGCCCACTACGAGCAGTCCTCGCTGCTGGAGGTGCTGGTCGACTACTTCGGCCTGTTCCACTGCGGGCAGGTCGAGCTGGTCGACGGGCTGGAGGCGCTGATCCACGCCTTCGTCGGCTCGCTGCGCCCCGGCACGCTGCGGCTCTCCACCCAGGTCGACGAACTGGCGCTGACCACGGACGGCGTCCGGCTGCACGGCCGGCGGATCGGCGCCCGGCTGCACGAGGACGTCGACTACGTGGTGTGCTGCGTCCCGGCGCCCGCGCTCGACCGGATCACCGTCACCCCGGGCCTGCCGCACGCCCAGCGGCACGCCATCCGCGGCATCAGCTACGCGAGCAGCATCAAGACCGTCCTGCACCTCACCCGCCGCCGCTGGGAGCTGGAGGACGGCATCCACGGCGGCGGCAGCTTCACGGACCTGCCGATCCAGCAGTGCTGGTACCCGTCGGACAACGCGGTGCGGGCGAAGAAGGACGGGGTCAACGGCAGTTCCGGCCCCCGCTGGGCAGTGCGCGACCCGCTGCGCTCGGCCGAGCCGACGGCCCTGCTCGGCGCGTACCTGTGGGGTGCCAACGCCCGCCGCTTCGCCGCCCTGGAGCCGGCGGACCGGGACGCGCTGGTACTGGACTGCCTGGAACGGCTCCACCCGGGCATCACCGGGGACGTGGACGACATCGTGCACTGCAACTGGGACGTGCAGACCGGCATGGGCGGCGGCGCCTTCGCCCACCTGACGCCCGGCGAGCACACCCGCTACCTGTCCGTGCTCGGCTCCGCCCACCCGGCGGAGCAGCCGCGGATCTTCTTCGCCGGCGAGCACCTGTCCGGCGCCCACGCCTGGTGCCAGGGCGCGGCGCAGTCCGCCCTCGGCGCGGTGGGCGCGCTGCTCGACCGGGCCGGGCACCCCCGGGTCGTCACCCGGGTGGGGGCGGTGTGACGGAGGACGAGGCCCGTCCGGCGCCGGACCCCGCCCCGGCGCCGGACCTCGCGGCCCCGGAGCCGGACCCGACGGACCCGGACCCCGCCGCGGACCCCGCCGCGGACCCGGGCCCGGCACTCGGCCGGGCCGAACTGCTGGCCCCGTTCCGGCCCGGCCGCGGCGAACTGATCGGCATCGAGGTCGAGTGCGGCCTGGTCGACCCGGTCACCGGACTGGCCGCCCACTACGACGGCGAGCGCGGCGTGCTGGCCGTCCTGGAGGCCGTGCTGGCCAGGTGGGGCGGCGAGCGGCAGGAGGACGCCGGACGACTGACCGGGGTCCGGCTCCCGGACGGCAGCCAGATCACCCTGGAGCACGGCGGCCAGATCGAGTACTCCTCGACGCCCGTCCCGTCCGTGGCCGAGGCGGTGGACGACATGCGCGCCGCCCTGGAGCAACTCGCCGAGCTGGTCGACCGGTTCGGCCTCGCCCTGCTGCCCGGTGCCTATCTGCCCTTCGACCGGCTCGCCGACATGCGGTGGGTGCCGATGACCCGGGGCGCCATCATGCGGGACTACTTCACCGGGCTCGGCGAGCCCGGCAGCCGCGCCCGGTACGTGATGGCGCTGTCGCTGTCCACCCAGGTCACCCTGGACTACCTCTCCCCCGCCGACTTCACCCGCAAGCTGCGGATGCAGACCGCCGCCGCCCCGGTGGTCTCCGCCCTGTTCGTCAACTCGCCGCTGCAGGAGGGAAGTTCCTCCAGCGGTCGGCTGTCCCACCGGTGCTGGGCCTGGCTGCGGATGGACCCCCGCCGGGGCGGAGTGCTGCCGCCCGCGCTGCGCCCCGACGTCACCACCGAATCCGTCGTCGACTGGGCGCTCGACATCCCGCTGATCCACTACCGCACCCCGGACGGCCGCTACCACCCGGCTCCACCCGGGCGCACCTTCGCCGAACTGCTCCGGCACGGCTACCCGGACGGCTCGCGGCCGACCCCGGCCCACTGGAGGGCCCACCTCAACCAGCTCTGGAC
Source organism: Kitasatospora sp. NPDC058063 (assembly GCF_042885395.1). Lineage (NCBI taxonomy): Bacteria > Bacillati > Actinomycetota > Actinomycetes > Kitasatosporales > Streptomycetaceae > Kitasatospora > Kitasatospora sp. NPDC058063. Next base: position 22,984 of record NZ_JBHVSD010000014.1, on the reverse strand, counting down.
CAGCACCAGGGTCCGCGACACCCTGGAGCTGCGCGCCTCGGACGGCCCGCCGTACCCGTTCGTCCCGGCCGTCCCCGCGCTCTGGGCCGGACTCAGCTACCACCCCGCCTCCCTCTCCGCCGCCTGGGAGCTGCTCGGCCGCTACACCCTGCACGACCACCGGGCGGCGCTCGCCGAGCTGCCCGCCCTCGGCCTGGCCACCCGCCTCGGCGGCGACCCGGTCCGCCCGCTGGCCGCCGAGCTGCTGCGGCTGGCCCGGGCCGGCCTCGCCGCCCGGATCGCGGCCGGCCTCGAACCGCCGCACGTGCTCGGGTACCTGGACCCGCTGGAGGAGATCCTCGCCACCGGACGGACCTTCGCCGAGCAGTGCCGCGAGCGCTGGCACGGGGACCTGCGCCGCGACCCGGCCCGCTACGTCGCCGCCTACCGGGTCTGACGCCCCGGCGGACCCCGCGGCGGACCCGCGGCGGACACCTCCGCGTCAGCAGTTCGTCAGCGGGGTGTCAGCAGCCCGTCAATCCGGCCCGCGGCGGCCGCGAACCGGCGGAAGCTGGACGGACCGCACCTGCACGACCCGCAGGTCCTCCCGGAGGTGAGCCGCATGTCCGTCCTCGCTGGGTTCCATTCCGTCGTCCCCGACGTGCCCCGCCACGGCCACGGCCTGCGCACCGCCGTCGCACGGGTGCTGGACCGGCTGGCCGCCAGCCCGCTCGACAACACCGTGCTCGGCGCGATCGGTACGCCCCGCCCGTCCGGCCGACCGGCCACCCGCCCGGGCGGCCTGCGCGCCCGGTGGCGCCCCGCGCCCCGGCCGGACGGCACCACCGCCCTCGAAGCCACCTGGCACCCGGACCGCTGACACCGCCCGACAGCCGTCCGAACGACCGTCCGAGCGGCGGTCCGCGCCCGGCGGCGGCCCGGCGCGGACCGCCATTCGGCGCAGCGCTCCCCCGCACGGCACGGCCCCGGCCCGGGGTGCGCGCCTATGGTGGGCGAATGACCGATCGTCGGACCGCCCGGCCCGGCATCGCCCGGGTGGGGCACCTCGTCGCCGCCGCCGCTTTCGCCGTCTGCATGGCGGGCACCACCCTGCCCACTCCGCTGTACGGGCTGTACCAGGAGAAGCTCGGCTTCTCCGAGCTGACGGTGACGGTCGTGTTCGCGGTGTACGCCTTCGGTGTCATCGGCGTCCTGCTGCTGATCGGCAACGTCTCGGACTCCGTCGGCCGCCGGCCCGTACTGCTCTGCGGGCTGGTCTGCTCGGCGGCCAGCGCCGTGGTCTTCCTCACCGCGGACAGCGTCGCCCTGCTCTGCCTGGGCCGCCTGCTGTCCGGGTTCTCGGCCGGCCTGTTCACCGGCACCGGGACGGCGTACGTGCTGGAACTCGCCCCGCCCGGGCACCGGGCCCGCGCGGGCTTCGTCGCGACCGCCGCCAACATGGGCGGGCTCGGCTGCGGGCCACTGCTGTCGGGCGTGCTCTCGCAGTACGCGCCCAACCCCCTGGTCCTGCCGTTCGTCGTGCACCTGGGGCTGCTCGCCGTCTCGTTCGCGCTCACCTGGCTGCTGCCCGAGACGGTCGCCGGGGCCCGCCCGCTGCGCACGGCCCGGCCCGACCGGCCCTCCCTGCCGCCGGAGGTCCGGCGGGTGTTCGTGCCGGCCGCGGTCGCCGCCTTCGCCGGCTTCTCCCTGCTGGGCCTGTTCACCTCGGTCAGCCCCGCCTTCCTCGCCGTCGACCTGGGGGTCCACAACCGCGCGGTGATCGGCCTGGTGGTCTTCACGGCCTTCTTCGCCTCCACCCTCGGCCAGCTCCTGGTGCCCCGGCTCGGCACCGCCCGGGCGATCCCGCTGGGCTGCCTGGTGCTGATCGCCGGGATGGCCCTGCTGGCCGCCTCGCTCGCCCGGGAGACCGTGCTCCCGCTGGTGCTCAGCGCCCTGGTGGGCGGCGCCGGGCAGGGCATGGGCCTGCGCGGGGCGGTGGGCGAGGTGGCCGCGGCCGCTCCGGCCGAGCACCGCGGCGGCGCCCTGTCGGCGCTGTTCGTGGTCGCCTACTTCGGCATCTCGGTCCCGGTGATCGGGGTGGGCCTGCTCACCGGACCGCTCGGTCTGGCCCACGCGGGCCTGGTCTTCGCCGCCTGCATGGCCGTGCTCGCCGCCGCCTCCGGCGTCTACCTGCTGCACCAGGCGCGCCGCGTCGGGGGCTGACCCCCGCGCGCCCCCGTACGCGCCCGTCGCGCGCCGCCCGCGCACGCCCGCCGGGTGCCGCCCGTACCCGCTTGCCGCGCGGGCCGGGTGCCGATAGACACGAGCCAGACACCCTGCGTGACACCCGGAGGTCCCCGCCATGAGCGTGACGAACCGCTACCTGGACGCCTGGGAGGGCTTCTGGCGCGATGCGCCCGAGGAACCGGGCGCGGTGATCTGGGACGCCGAACCGGCCCTCGGCGCCGAACGCCACCTCACGCTGTTCCGCCCCCACCTGGCCGACCCCGCGCTGCCCGTCGTCGACCTGGGCTGCGGCAACGGCACCCAGACCCGCTTCCTCGCCGAGCGCTTCCCGCTCGCCCTCGGGGTCGACCTGTCCGCCGCCGCGGTGGACCGCGCCCGGCGCGGCGACCCGGCCGGGCGGGCCGAGTTCACCCGGTTGGACGCCACCGACGCCGAGGCCGTCCGGGCCCTCCACCGGCGCCTCGGCGACGCCAACGTGTACGTGCGCGGGGTGATCCACCAGAGCGAGCCGGCCGACCGCCAACGCGTGGCCGAAGCCATTCGCATCCTGCTCGGGGCCCGCGGCCGGGCCTTCGTGTTCGAGCTCGCCGAGGCGGCCAAGGGCGTGCTGGAGGCGCTGGTCCGCGACCCGTCCGGCCCGCCCCCGAAGCTGCGCCCCGTGTTCACCCACGGACTCGCCCCCGCCGAGGTCGCCGACGCGGTCTTCCCCGAACTGTTCCGCGCGGCCGGACTCGACGTCCTCGCCACCGGTGAACTGCCGCTGGCCACCACCGAGTCCACCCCCGACGGCGCCCGGATCGAGCTGCCCGCGCACTGGCTGGTCGCCGGGCCGCGCGGGTCCGCGCCGCTCTGAGCCCGGCGCGGCCACGCCCTACTCGGGCCGGATGTTCAGGTTGCCGCGCAGGACGTTCGCCGGGTCGTAGGCCTTCTTCACGGCCGCGAGCCGGGCGTAGCGCTCCGGGCCGTAGATCTCCCGCGCCTTCCGGTCACCCTCGCCCTGGACGTAGTTGGCGTACGCCCCGCCGGTGCCGAAGGCCTCCAGGCCCTCCACCGTCGCCCGCGACCAGGCGATGTGCTCCGCGTCCCGCGCCGGGTCGGTCCAGTGCGCCTCCGCCGTCACCTGGTAGGGGGCGGCGCGGCCGGGGAAGGCGGAGTCCTCCTCGGGGACGTCCGCGATGGCCCCGCGCAGGAACTCGAAGTCGATCGAGCAGAGCGCGGACGGGTTGGCCCTGGTCGCCTCGACCAGCCGGGCCACGGCCTCGGGCGAAAGATCCTGGAGGTAACGGGACTTGACGAAGTACCGGTCGCCCTTGGGCTCGCTGCTGTCGCCGAGCGCCTGCAACTGCGGGTAGGTCATGGGGATGCTGACGCGGGCCGCGGGCGCGACCTCCCGGTAGAGCGCCTCGGTCTGCGCCCGGCCCTCCTCCGGGTCCCCGGTCCACACCGCCAGGAGCAGCAGCGCGTGCCGCCCCCGCAGGTGCTCCGGTATCCACTCCTGCTCGCCCGCGCGCTTCAGCCCGCCGACGACGTGCAGGCCGGCCGGCTGCCGCGCGGTGTACGCCCGGTAGGCGGCCAGGGCCTCGGGGACGTCGTCCAGCGCGTGGACACCCATGCTGAAGAGCGCCGGTCCGACCGGGCGCAGCCGCAGCGTGAAGCGGGTGACCACGCCGAAGTTCCCGCCGCCGCCGCGCAGCGCCCACAGCAGTTCGGGGTGGCTCTCCTCGGTGGCCTCGACCACCGAGCCGTCGGCTAGGACCACCTCGGCGGCGAGGATGTGGTCGCAGGTCAGGCCCCAGCGGCGGGCGAGCCAGCCGTATCCGCCGCCGAGGGCCAGTCCGCCCAGGCCGGTGTGGGAGATGACGCCGGCGGGGCAGGCCAGTTCGTACGGTGCGGTGGCCCGGTCGAGGTCGCTGAGCAGGCAGCCGCCCTGGGCCTCGGCGGTGCGGGCCCCCGGGTCGACGGTGACGGCGCGCATCGGCGACAGGTCGATCATCAGCGCGCCGTCGGCGACGGCGCTGCCGCCGACGTTGTGGCCGCCGCCGCGGACGGTGACGTCGAGGCCGTGGGCCGCCGCGTGGCGCAGCGCCTCGCTCACGTCCGCCGCGGTGCGGCAGCGGGCGATGCGGGCGGGGCGGCGGTCGTGCATCCCGTTCCACACCGCGCGCGCCTCGTCGTACCCGGCGTCGCCGGGGCTCAGCCAGTGCCCGGGCGGTGTCGCCCGTGGCAGAACGTCGTCCTCCGGCATGGCGGCACCCCCCGTGTTCGATGCATGGCGTACACACGATAGGTGGCCCGTCGACACGGCGTGCGTGAAGATTTGATGATCCATCAGGTTTCGGCCATCCTCCGTTCCGGGCCGAACCCTCCCGGACGGGTCACGCCGGCGGGCCGGCCGGTCCCGATCGCCGCTGGTCAGCCTCGGACCACCCGGCGGAGCGCTCAAGTCCCGCCGCCGACCGGGATCTTGGCGCATTTGCGGGGCCGGAGCGACGAAAGCGCTCGAACAACGGGGCCCGCCGTGTTTTGCTTCCCTGCACATGACATCGGTCGGCACGACGGCAACGGGGTGAGGGATGGCTGGGACCGAGGGCGCTCCGGACCGATCGCGTCCGTCGGGCGTGGCCCGCTACCGCACCCGCGGCGTCCCCGGCCTGCACGACCGCTTCATCCGGGACGCCCGCTCGCACGACTGGGAGCCGGCCGGGGTAGTCCACCGGGCCCTGCGGGACCGGACCGGGACCGCCCAGCCCTCCGAGCTCTCCTGGCTGCTCGCGAGCGGCAGCACCTACGCCGAACAGGTCGGCATGGACGTGGCGGCCGGCCTGCTGCACGCCTGCCCCGAGGGCGACATGAAGCTGGTGCTGGCCACCGCGGTGGCCGACGAGGCCAAGCACTCGGCGGTCTTCCACCGCTACGCGCACGCCGTCGCCGGGTCCGTCAAGGATCCGGGCGACGCCGTCGAGGAGCTGTCGCGCGACCTGTGGTCCCTGGACGACTACACCGCCCGCTTCCTGGCCCACACCCTGGCCGAGGGCTTCGCCGCCGACGAGTTCCGCTGGTTCGACGAGGGCCTGCGCGAGGAGGGCCTGGGCGAGGTGTACCGGCTGGTGCGCCGCGACGAGTCCCGCCACGTCGCGCTCGGCATGGCCTACCTCACCCACGGCCCCGGCGCGGATCGACTGCGCCGCATGCCCGCCGAGTTGCTGCTCGCCGCCGAACAGGTGGTGGAGAAGCACAACGACGTGGACAAGCTGGCCTCGCTGGTGCACCGGCTGCTGCCCGGTACACCGGCACCACGGGTCGCCGCCTGGCTCCGGGCGCGACACGCCACCCGCATGCGGGTGCTCCTGAACGTCCGGGACGACCGGCAAGAACTGTCCCGGCGCCGAAAATCCACGCGAGAACACATGGAGGTGTGATGGAGATCAAGAAGGTTGCCGTCCGCGCTGAGACCAAGGCGGCCAACAAGTACAGCGTGAGCACACGTCGCGCGAGCAAGTAACGAGCACTGGTTGTACCGAGGCGGGCGCCCCCCCGGGGGGGGGGCCCCCCCCCCCCCACCGCGGCCCCCCCCGCCACCCCGGAATGCCCGGGGAAGCGGATGGCGGGCGGGTACCAGCCCTGGCGGGGCCGGGGGGTTGCCGGGGGCC
>NZ_JBHVSD010000014.1:0-17098 GCF_042885395.1 Kitasatospora sp. NPDC058063 | reverse complement strand
TTGGGTGCCCCCCCCGCTCCCTCCCTGCGCCCCAAAACTTCCCCGATCCACCACCGGCCCCCACTAAACCCAATCCGCTTGGTGTCCCCCGCGGGGCCCCCCCGGGGGGGGGGCCCCCGCCTCTCCACAGTCCTCTGCACCGTCCGAGAGTCCGAAAGGCCAGGGAATGCGTATCGCGCTCGTCTCCATGCCGTGGCAGGCCCTGGAGATGCCGTCGCTCCAGGTCGGTCTCCTGCACGCACTCGTCGCCCGGGAACGGCCGTCCGACGAGGTCGCCGAGTACCACGGGTGGCTGCGCTGGGCCGAGTTCCTGCTGGAGCACAGCGACGGCGAACTGACCCCGACGGAGTACATGACCGTCGCCGACGACCAGGTGTTCGACGGCTTCGGCGACTGGGTCTTCTCCGGCAGCCTCTACGACGACGACCAGTGGGGCACCGAGCAGCTCACCGCCTACGCGGCCCGCACCGGATCGTCGATCGACAGCCTGCTGCGGATGCGCCCGCACGCCGCGCGGTTCATCGCCGAGGCCGCCCGGGAGGTGCTCGCCACCGACCCCGACGTGGTCGGCATGACCACCACCTTCCTGCAGAACGTGCCCTCGCTCGCCCTCGCCCGGGAGATCAAGCGCCTGCGGCCCGAGGTCGTCACCGTGCTGGGCGGCAGCAACTGCGACAGCGTCATGGGCCACGCCCTGCACCGCAACCACCCCTTCCTGGACCACGTCGTGCGCGGAGAGGCCGAGAAGACCTTCCCGGCGCTGCTCGCCCACATCGAGCGCGGCACGGCCCCCACGGACGTCCCCGGGGTCTGCTGGTGGGACGGCGGCACCTCGCGCGCCAACCGGGAGGCCCGCGGCACCGTCCCGATCGGACTGCTGCCCAGCCCCGACTTCGACGCCTGGCAGGAATCCTTCGACTCCTCCCCGGTGGCCGAGTTCGTCGAGCCCAAGCTCGTGGTGGAGGGCGCCCGCGGCTGCTGGTGGGGCGAGAAGCACCACTGCACCTTCTGCGGGCTCAACGGCAGCCTGATGGAGTTCCGTTCGAAGAACGGCGAGCAGCTCTGGTCCGAGATCGAACGGCTCGTCCAGCGGCACAAGTTGCTCGATGTCATCACGGTCGACAACATCATCAGCATGGACTACTTCCGTGACTTCCTGCCACGGGCCGCCGACAGCGGGTGGGACCTGCGCATCCACTACGAGGTGAAGTCGAACCTCAGCCAGGAGCAGATCGCCCTGCTGGGCCGCGCCCGGGTCACCCACGTCCAGCCCGGCATCGAGAGCCTGAACAGCCGGGTGCTCGGCCTGATGGACAAGGGGGTCACCGGCGCCCGCAACGTCCGTACCATGCGGGAGTGCGAGAACCACGCGCTCACCTGCGTCTGGAACTACCTCTACGGGTTCCCGGGCGAACGCGACGAGGACTACACGGAGATCATCGACCAGATGCCCGCCCTGCGCCACCTCCAGCCCCCGGGCGGTGCCACCCGCATCGCGCTGGAGCGGTTCAGCCCGCACTTCACCAACCCCGCGCTGGGCTTCACCGAGCGCCGCCCCGCCGACATCTACCAGCACGTCTACCAGCTGCCGCGGGAGGAACTGGAGGACCTGGTCTACCTGTTCGACGCCCCGGCCACCGGCATCCAGGGCGAGCTGGAACGACGGCTGGCGGAGGAGATCGACCGCTGGACGGAGGCCTACCCGTCCTCCCGGCTCCTGCTCGAACCGGCCGCGGACGGCGGCGCCCCCGGCGACGGCGGCGAAGAGGGGGACCTGCTCGTCCACGACGAACGCGAGGGCTGGCCGCGGCGCACCCACCGGCTGACGCACTGGCGGGCCGCCGGGTTCCGCGAGCTGGAGCACGGCCGCACGCTCCCCGCCCTGCACCGCCGCCTGGCCGAGGCCGGGTACGAGGTCCCGCTGGACACGCTCACCGCCTGGGGAAGCGAACTCCTCGCGCACGGACTGGTGTTCAAGGACGGCGACACCCTGCTCGCACTGCCCACCCGGGCGGTGCCGGTCCGCGCCCCCGACCTGGGCACCGCCTTCCCGGCCGCCCTCCCCACCCCCGAGGAGGTGGCGTGATGCCGATCGCCAAGCCCTCCCTCGCGGCGCCGGACCTGCCGGACCTGCCGGACACCGTCCCCCACCGGCTGGACGGCCGGCTGGTCGTCCTCGCCGCGCCGGTCCCCCTCGGCGCGGGCGGACGGCCCGCCGCCGAGGCCGTCCGGCTGCTGCGCGAGTGCCAGAGCCACGTGCTCCCGGTGCGGTGGTCCCTGGCCCCGGACGACCCGGCGCTGCGGGACCCCTCCGCCGCCGACTTCGCCCTCCACCACCTGCACCACCTGCCGCCGCCCGCCCCGCAGGATCCCGGGACCGCTGCCCTCTCCGGGACCGCGGAGACCGAACCCGCCCTGGCGGAGTGGCGCTCCGCCTACGCGTACGGGCGGTTCTACTACCGGCAGGGACCGGGCTTCCTCCAGGTCCGGGACCGCCGGGACCCGGACGCCTCGGCCCGCTTCGCGCTGGACCACCCCGACCTGGTGGCCACCTTCCGGGCCTGCCTGACCCCCACCGCCCTGGACGACCTCAGCAGTACGGGCCGTGAGGCCGTGTCCGTCCTGGCGTCCGAAGGCCTCGTGCTCGTCACGCGGGGCTGGGCGGTGACACTGCCTCCACGCATCCGCCACTGGACCGTGCCCGACACAGGAGTCTGATACATGGGATCTTCCACGGCCGAGGAGTCGTCCGTACCCGCGGAGTCCGGACCGCCCGCGACCCCGCCCCCGGCCCCGGAATCCGTGCCGCTGCGCCGGCACCGTCCGCTGCTGCTGCTGGTCACGGAGCAGATGACCAGCTCGGTGGGACGCCAGGTCACCGCGCTGGCGCTGCCGCTGCTGGCCATCGCCCACCTGCACGCCGGCCCGCTGGGCGCCTCGGCGCTGATGGCGATGACCTACCTGCCCGGCGTCCTGCTCAGCCCCCTCATCGGCGTCGCCGTCGACCGGGCCCGGCTGCGGCGGATGCTGGTCTCGCTGTCCTGGCTGCAGGTCCCCGCCATCGGCAGCGTGCCGCTCGCGGCCGCGCTGGACGGCCTGACCTGGCCGCACCTGTTCGCCGCGGCCGCCGCCTCCGGGGCGCTGAACTCCGCCCAGAGCGTCGCGCTGCAGTCCTGTCTGCCCCGCGTGGTGCCCGCGGAACGCCTGCTGCCGGCCAACTCCTCGCTCACCGGCGCCCGGACCATCGGCCTGATCGGCGGGCCCGCGCTCGGCGGCCTCCTGATCAGCGTGATCGACCCGGCCCCGGCGCTGCTGGTCGAGTGCGCCGCCTACCTCGTCGGCGGGGCCCTGTTCCTCGCGCTGCCGACCTCCCTGAACCGGCCGGCGAACGCGGGCAGCGGCGCGCGCTCCCGCCTCGAAGCCCTGCGGGAAGGCCTGGCGGTCATCCGGCGCGAGACCCTGCTGCGCCGCCAGGCCCTGGCCGCGGCCGGACTCAACCTGGGCGGCGGGGCCGGCGGCGGCCTGTTCGTCCTGTACGCCGACCGGGAACTGCAGCTGCCCCCGTGGCAGCTCGGCGCCGTCTACGCCGCGTACGCCGTCGGGATGGGCTCCGGTGTGCTGGCCGCGACCTCCGTCACCCGTTCGCTGGGCATGGCCCGGGCCATCCGGCTGTGCGCCGTGGGCGCGGGGGCCGCGCTCTTCCTCATCCCGGCGGCCTCCCTGGGGCTGCCCTTCCCGGTCCTGGTGCTGTACCAGCTGCTGTTCGGACTGCTGGCCACCGTCTGGTCGATCGCCATGACCACGGGGCGCCAACTCGTCACCCCCGCCCACCTGCTGGGCCGCGTGAACGCCTTCCTCCAGGCCGTGCTGACCGCCACCCTGCCCGTCGGCGCCTTCGTCGGCGGGTGGCTGGCCTCCCGGGTCGGCATCGTGCCGGTGCTGGTCGGGGCGGCGGCCGTCGCCCTGGCGGGCGCGAGCAGCCTCTGGTTCCCGCGCGACATGCTCGCCGAGATCGAGCGGGCGGCGGAGCGGAAGAAGGCCTGAGCCGGCCCGGCCGCGGCGGCCGGGCCGGCCGGTGACGCGCTACGCCGTCCCGCCGTCCGTCCGCACCTCGGGGCGGCCGGGCTCGGCCCAGCGCGTGTGGAAGCTGCCCGGACGGTCGGTGCGGCGGTAGGTGTGGGCGCCGAAGAAGTCGCGCTGCCCCTGGATCAGCGCGGCGGGCAGGTGCTCGCTGCGCAGGGTGTCGTAGAAGGCGAGCGCGGCGGAGAACGCCGGCACGGGGATGCCGTGCTGGGCCGCGCCGGCCACCACCGTGCGCCAGGCCGCCTGGGCGTCGGAGACCTCGGCCGCGAACTGCTCCTCGGCGAGCAGGCTGACCAGGTCGGGGTTGGCGGCGTGGGCGGCGCGGATCCGGTCGAGGAACGCGGCGCGGATGATGCAGCCGCCGCGCCAGATCCTCGCCACCGCCCCCAGGTCGATGTCCCAGCCGTACTCGGCCGCGGCGTCGCGGATCATGGTCCAGCCCTGGTCGTAGGCGATGACCTTCGACGCGTAGAGGGCCTGTTCGACGTCGCGGGTGAAGCGCTCGGCCTCGTGCGGGCGCAGTTCCTGCCGGGTCCCCCCGGGCAGCGGCCGGTAGGCCGCCCGCAGTTCGGCCCGGGCGGAGGCGACCCGGGCGAAGGTGGCCTGGGCGATGGCGGTGACCGGGGACCCGAGGTCCAGGGCGGTCTGCACCGTCCAGCGTCCGGTGCCCTTCTGCTCCGCGGCGTCCTGGACGATGTCGACGAAGGGCCTGCCGGTGGCGGCGTCGGTGTGGGCGAGCACCTCGGCGGTGATCTCGATCAGGTAGGAGTCGAGCCGCCCCTTGTTCCAGTTCCGGAAGGTCTCGGCGATCTCGGCGGGGGTGTACCCGCCGACCTCCCGCAGGAGGTGGTAGGCCTCGGCGATGAGCTGCATGTCGGCGTACTCGATGCCGTTGTGCACCATCTTCACGAAGTGGCCGGCCCCGTCGGTGCCGATGTGGGTGCAGCACGGATCGCCGTCCACGTGGGCGCTGATCCGCTCCAGCATCGGGCCGAGGACGGCGTAGGACTCGGCGGAGCCGCCGGGCATGACCGAGGGGCCGTGCAGCGCGCCCTCCTCCCCGCCGGAGACGCCGCTGCCGACGAAGTGGATGCCGCGTTCGCGCAGCGCCCGCTCCCGGCGGCGGGTGTCGGCGAAGTGCGCGTTGCCACCGTCGATGATCATGTCGCCCGCTTCCAGCAGCGGGGCGAACTCCTCGATGACCTCGTCGGTGGCCTGCCCGGCCTTCACCATGATCAGGAGCCGGCGGGGCCGTTCCAGCGCGGCCACCAGCTCCTGCGGCGATCCCGCCGGGACGAACGCGCCCTCGTGGCCGAACTCCTCGACCAGCGCCGTGGTCCGTCCCGGCGTGCGGTTGTGCACCGCGACCGTGTAGCCGTTGCGGGCGAAGTTCCGCGCCAGGTTGCGGCCCATCACCGCCAGCCCCGTCACGCCGATCTGTGCGGATGCCTCCATGGGCGGGTGCTTCCTTCCTCGGGGAGTCCCCCGGCCGGGCCCGCGGGTCCTGCGCCGCGGCCGCCCGGGCCGGCCGTACCCATGCTCACAACCCGCGCCCGCCCGCCGCGCGGGGAACTCCCCCGTTCAGGTGCCCCGGGCCCGCGGCGACGCCCGGCGTCTCAGCGGACCGCCTCGACCGGCTCCACGTCCGCCTCCGGGTCCGTCTCGGGGTCCGCCTCGGAGTCCGTCCCCGGCCGGCGCACGGACATTTGCCCGGTCGGCAGGTCCCGGTGGCCGCGGATCGGGGAGCAGTAGAGGAAGAGGGCCGCCGCCGGTACGCCCGCGGTCAGGATCCACAGGGCCGGGCGCAGACCGAGCCAGGTGCCGAGCGCGCCGCCGAGCACGGCGCCCAGCGGCATCGTGCCGTAGTTGAGGAACGCGGAGCTCGCGACGAGCCGGCCGAGCACGCCGCTCGGGCAGTAGCTCTGGACGAACCCGGACTTGAGCACATTGCCCGCCACCACGCCGATCGACACCCCGGCGTAGGCGAGGACGACCATCGTCAGCCCCCAGCCGGGGCCGGCCAGCGGGATGAGCAGCGCCAGCGCCGGCAGCACCAGCTCGAACATCAGCAGGGAGCGGCCGGTGCCCAGCCTGGCGCTGACCCGGCGCACGACGAAGGCTCCCAGCACGCCGCCGACACCGCTGACCATCGCCAGGCTGCCGATCGTCCCGGAGGACAGGCCGATCTCACGGACCAGGAAGACCACGGTGAGCGACTGGTACCCGGACAGGGCGAGGTTGGACGCCGCTCCGAAGAGCGCCAGGCTCCGCAGGAAGGGGTCGCCGAAGAGCAGCCCCAGTCCTTCCCGGATCTCCTTGGCCATGGCGCCGCGCGGTCGTTCGACCCGCTCGGGGGTGGCCTCCCGGTGCCGGATGCCGACCAGGCAGAGCGTCGCGAGCAGGAAGGTCGTCGTGTTGACCAGCATCCCGTTGGCCGCGCCCGCGAGTTGGATGAGCAGGCCGCCGCAGCCGAGCCCGACGATCTGCGCCGCGGAGGCGCTGCCCTGGAGCTTGGCGTTGCCCTCGGCCTGGTCCTCCGGCTTCACCAGGTCCGGCAGGTAGGCGGTGTACGCGGTCTGGAAGAACACCGTGGCGGCGCCCGCCAGCAGGGCGACGAGCAGGAGTTGACCGACCTTCAGCACCCCCGCCCAGGCCGCCACGGGAACGCTGGCGAAGAGCGCGAAGCAGACGATGTTGGCCCAGAACATCACCTGCCTGCGCCTCAGCCGGTCCACCCAGACCCCCACCGGCAGCCCGATGAGCAGCCACGGCACCCAGGGCGCCGCGCTCAGCAGACTCACCTCGAAGGTGTCGGCGTGCAGGGTCGAAACGGCGATCAACGGGACGGCGAGAACCGTGACCGACTGACCGAAGCGCCCCGCCGTCTCGCCCAACCAGAGGAGCCGGAAGTCCCGGTGGCGGCGGAGCAGGCCACCACGTGTGTCATTGCCCATCGATCGCTCCAATTTCTCGAGAAAGGGAAGCCGAACCGTCCGAAATCGCCCGCCGGCCGGGCCCCCTCCCGCTGCCGGGCAGTGCCGGGACGAGCGGGAGGGCCGTCGCGCGGCCCGTGTGCCGACCGGCACACGGGCCGCCGATCCAGCAGCTACGACCCGTCGCGCTCGCCGGCGAGCCGGGCGGCGAGGACCGGGCCGATCTGGGCGAGCTGATCCGGCCGCGTCATTTCACCATGCCGCCCGGTCACCCGGTGCACCTCGATCCGGCCCGTGACGTGGGGCTGCCAGTCCTCGGGCCGCACCGGGGGGAGCGGCTCCTCCCTGGTCGCCTCGAAGAAGAGCACATCGCCCCTGAACGTACGGGACTTGAACGAGTCCAGCACCGCGACGTTCCCGAGGAAGACCCTGGCCATGGCCTCCAGCGTGGCGTCGTCGAGCAGCGCGAGCGGACCGTCCGCCGCCGCCGCGGAATCCGGGTCGTAGCCGAGCGACTCCAGGAGCGCCCGCACGGCCTCCTCGCCGCTCAGCGCCTCGGCCGACCCGGCCGACGTCCCGGTGCCACCGGCCGGGAAGCCGTCCATCAGGGTGAGGACCTCGATCTCCTCGCCCTCCTCCTGGAGCCGGACGGCGAGTTCATGGGCCACGACCCCGCCGAACGACCACCCCAGCAGCGCGTACGGGCCCTGCGGCTGCACGGAGCGGATCAGTGCCAGGTAGTCGTCGACCATGGCGTCGAGACTCTCCGGAACGGCCTCGGGGGCCAGCAGGCCGCGGGCCTGGAGACCGTACAGGGCACGGTCGCCGTCGAGGTGGCGGAGCAGTCCCGAGTAGACCCAGCTGATGCCGGCCGCGGGGTGCACGCAGAAGAGCGGCCGGGCCGCCGGCCCGCTGCTCCTGCGCAGCGGCAGCAGGGTGGCGAGGGCGCCGTCGCCCTGCCCCGCGTCGTCCAGCCGTCCGGCGAGGGCGGCGGCGGTGGGGGCGTCGAAGACGTCCCGGATGCCGATCTCGGCGCCGAGGGCGGTGCGGATCCGGCTGATCAGCCGGGCCGCGAGGAGCGAGTGACCGCCCAGGAGGAAGAAGTCGTCGTCGATCCCCACCGACGGCACCCCGAGGACCTCGGCGAACACCGCGCACAGGATCTCCTCCTGCGCCGACCGCGGAGCCCGCCCGCCGCCGCCCGCACCGGCGACCGGCGCCGGCAGCGCCCGCTGGTCGAGCTTGCCGTGCGACGTCATCGGCAGCGCCTCCAGCACCACGACCGCCGACGGCAGCATGTGGCGCGGCAGCCGCCCCGCGGCGAAGCGCCGCAGCTCCTCCGGGTCGGCCTCCCGGTCGGCGACCGGCACCACATAGCCCACCAGACGCTGGTCCCCCGGCCGGTCCTCCCGCGCCACCACGGCGGCCTGCGCCACCGCGTCGTGCGCCATCAGCACCGCGGCGATCTCCCCCGGCTCGATCCGGAAGCCGCGGATCTTCACCTGGTCGTCCGCCCGGCCCACGTACTCCAGGGCGCCGTCGGCCCGCCACCGCACGAGGTCGCCGGTGCGGTACATCCTCTCGCCCGGCGCCCCGAACGGATTCGCCACGAAGCGCTCGGCGGTCAGGGCCCGCCGGCCCACGTAGCCTCGGGCCAGGAGCTCCCCCGCGATGTACAGCTCGCCGGGGACACCCGGCGGGACCACCCGCAGCCGGTCGTCCAGGACGAACAGCCGGGTGTTGCGGATCGGCCGGCCGATGACCGGCCGCTCGTACGCGCCGATCACGGCGTTCGTGCTGTACACGGTGCACTCGGTGGGACCGTACTGGTTGTTGCCGGCGACCCCGGCCCGCCGCAGGTCCGCCCAGAGCGCCTCGTCGACCGCCTCGCCGCCGACGTCGACGATCCGGGGGCGGGAGGAGCGCTCCGCGGAGAGCATGCCCAGCTCGATCAGCTGGCGGCAGTAGGTCGGGGTCGTCTCGATGTAGTCGATCCCCTCGGCCTCGATGTAGTCGACCAGGAGTTCCGGCGTCCGGCGCGTCTCGTCGTCCACCAGGTGCAGCTCGTGGCCGTCCAGCAGCCAGAAGAGCAGCAGCCAGCTGGCGTCGAAGGTCGTCGCCCCGATCATGGCGGCGCGCAGGGGGCGGCCGGCGGAGGCGATGTCGGCCCGGTAGACGTCCTCCCGGTGGCTGTGGACGAGGTTGGCCAGCGAGTGGTGCTCGATGAGCACGCCCTTCGGCTGCCCCGTCGACCCGGAGGTGAAGATGGCGTACGCGGAGTGCTCCGGGCGCAACGGCGAGAGCCGATCGGCGTCCGACACGTCGGTGTCGGACCGGCCGGCCAGTTCGGCGCCGACCGCGGGCTCCGTCAGGTCCAGCAGATGCGGCACGCGCCCGGCGAGGCCCGCGAACCGCCCGGCGGTCTCCCGGCCGGTGATCACGAGGGCGGGCCCGCAGTTGTCCAGCATGTACGTGACCCGCTCGACGGGGTATTCCGGGTCGACGGGGACGTAGCAGGCGCCAGCCTTCAGGATCGCCAGCAGCGAGACGATCAGGTCGGTGCCCCGCGGCAGCAGGACGGCCACGGTCTGTTCCGGCCCCACCCCGCGGTCGATCAGCAGCCGCGCCAGGCGGTTCGCCCGCGCGTTCAGCTCACGGAACGTCAGGGCCTCGCCCTGGAAGACGAGCGCGTTCGCGTCCGGCATCCGCCGGACGCTCCCCTCGAAGATCTCCGGGACCGGTCGGGTGTCCGCCGGGACGCGCTCGGTGTCGTTCCACTCCACGAGGATCCGCCGGCGCTCGGCCGGGCTCAGGACGTCGACCGCCTCGATCGACCGGTCCGGGTCCGCGACCACGGCCGCCAGCAGCCGGAGCAGACGGTCCGCCAGCAGGGTCATGGTGGTGTGGTCGAAGAGGTCGGTGGCGTAGTGCAGGACGGCGAGGATGCCGGCGGGCGAATTGGAACCGTCCCGGTTCTCGACGCAGGTCAGGTTGAGGTCGAACTTGACGGGCGGGGTCCCGAAGGACTCGGGCTGCGCGGTGAGGCCCGGCAGCCGCAGGGTGCCCTCGTCGTTGTTCTGCAGGACCAGGAGCACCTGGAACAGCGGATGCGTGGAACTGGAACGGACGGGGTTCAGCTCCTCGACGAGCCGCTCGAACGGCAGGTCCTGGTTGGTGAACGCCGCCAGGTCGGTGTCACGGACCCGGCCCAGCAGCTCACCGAAGGTGGGGGCCTGCGACACGTCGGTCCGCAGCACCAGCGTGTTCACGAAGAACCCGACCAGCTCGTCCAGGGCCTGGTCCGAACGCCCGGCGACGACCGTGCCGATCGGAATGTCCGTGCCGGCGCCCAGCCGCGACAGCAGGGCGGCCAGCGCCGCGTGCAGCACCATGAACAGAGTGACCCCGTGGCGGCGCGCCAACGCGTCGAGTGCGGCGTGCAGTTCGGTGTCGACGTGGAACTGCAGCAGCTCACCCTCGTGCGAGGCACTGGCGGGCCGGGGCCGGTCGAAGGGCAGAGCGACCTCCTGCGGCGAGCCCTTCAACGCCTCTGCCCAGTAGGCGAGCTGCTGGTCCATGGTCTCGGCGAGCTGGTTGTGCTGCCAGAGGGTGTAGTCGGCGTACTGAACCGTGAGCGGCTCCCACTCCGGGGTGAGCCCGGCCAGCCGGGCCCGGTAGGCCGAGGCGATACCCGACCAGAGCGGACCGGAGGACCAACCATCACTCGCGATGTGATGCAAGGTCAGGACGAGCACGGACTCGTCCCCGCCGAGCGTGAACAGCGCGACCCGCAGAGGCAGTTCGGAGGCCAGGTCGAAGGTGGCGAACGCCTCGGCCGAGATCCGTTCCGCCACCTCCTCCGCCGTGCACGACTGGACCCGGAACGGGACCTGGGCGGCGTCGGCGGGCAGAATCAGCTGCCGGGGCTGACCACCGACCGTCGGGTAGACCGTACGCAGGGCCTCGTGCCGGGCGACGACGTCGCCGATCGCGCCGCGCAGAGCCGCGGCGTCCACCGCACCGTGCAGGCGGAACGCGAAGGGGCTGTTGTAGGTCGCGGAGGCGCCTTCGAGCTGGTCCAGGAACCACAACCGCTGCTGCGCGAACGACAGCGACAGCACCTCCGGCCGCGTGCCCGCCACCAGCGCCGGACGGGCCGGGCCGCCGTCCTTCAGCTTCTCCACGACCCCGACCACGGTCGGGTTGCGGAACAGGTCGCGGATGCCCAGCTCGGCGTTCAGGGTCGTACGGATCCGGCTGATCAGCCGCGTCGCGAGAAGCGAATGACCACCCAGAGCAAAGAAGTTGTCGTCGATCCCCACCGACGGCACATCGAGCACCTCGGCGAAGAACGCGCACAGAATCTCCTCCTGCGCCGTCCGGGGACCACGATGCCCCCGCACCGCACCTTGCCCCTCCTCGGCCTCCTCCGCCGCACCGGCCCGCGCCCGCTCCGCCCGGGTCAGGAAGTACCGCTCCTGCTCGGGAGAGTCGAACACCTCCCAGCCGGACACCGGAACCTCCGGATCCTCGACCACAACAGCGAGCAACCGCACCAGCCGCTCCGCCAGCAGGGTCATGGTGGTGTGGTCGAAGAGGTCGGTGGCGTAGTGCAGGACGGCGAGGATGCCGGCGGGCGAATTGGAACCGTCCCGGTTCTCGACGCAGGTCAGGTTGAGGTCGAACTTCGCGGGCGGGGTCCCGAAGGACTCGGGCTGCGCGGTGAGGCCCGGCAGCCGCAGGGTGCCCTCGTCGTTGTTCTGCAGGACCAGGAGCACCTGGAACAGCGGGTGCCGGCCCAGCGAACGCACCGGGTTCAGCTCCTCGACGAGCCGCTCGAACGGCAGGTCCTGGTTGGTGAACGCCGCCAGGTCGGTGTCACGGACCCGGCCCAGCAGCTCACCGAAGGTGGGGGCCTCCGACACGTCGGTCCGCAGCACCAGCGTGTTCACGAAGAACCCGATCACGTCGTCCAGGGCCTGGTCCGAACGCCCGGCGACGACCGTGCCAATCGGGATGTCCGTGCCGGCGCCCAGCCGCGACAGCAGAGCCGCCAGCGCGGCATGCAGCACCATGAACAGAGTGACCCCGTGGCGGCGCGCCAACGCGTCGAGTTCGACGTGCAGTTGGGCGTCGAGGTGGAACTCCAGCAGCTCGCCCTCGTGCGAGGCACTGGCGGGCCGGGGCCGGTCGAAGGGCAGAGCAACCTCCTGCGGCGAGCCCTTCAACGCCTCCGCCCAGTAGGCGAGCTGCTGATCCATGGTCTCGCCGAGCTGGTTGTGCTGCCACAGTGCGTAGTCCGCGTACTGGACCGCCAGCGGCTCCCAGACCGGCGCGGAACCGGCCAGCCGGGCCCGGTAGGCCGAGGCAATACCCGACCAGAGCGGACCGGAGGACCAACCGTCACTCGCGATGTGGTGCAAGGTCAGGACGAGCACGGACTCGTCCCCACCGAGCGTGAACAGCGCCACCCGCAGCGGCAGTTCGGAGGCCAGATCGAAGGTGGCGAACGCCTCAGCCGAGATCCGCTCCGCCACCCCCTCCTCCGTGCACGGCTCCACGCGGAACGGCACCTCGACATCGCGGACCGGCAGAATCAGCTGCCGGGGCTGACCACCGACCGTCGGGTAGACCGTACGCAGGGCCTCGTGCCAGCCGACGACGTCGCCGATCGCCGCACGCAGAGCCTCCACGTCCACCGCACCGTGCAGACGGAACGCGAAGGGGCTGTTGTAGGTGGCGGAGGCGCCTTCGAGCTGGTCCAGGAACCACAACCGCTGCTGCGCGAACGACAACGGCAGCACCTCCGGCCGCGGGCCTGCCACCAGCGCCGGACGCGCCGGGCCACCGTCCTTCAGCTTCTCCACGACGCCCACGACGGTCGGGTTGCGGAACAGGTCGCGGATGCCCAGCTCGGCGTTCAGGGTCGTACGGATCCGGCTGATCAGCCGCGTCGCGAGAAGCGAATGACCGCCCAGAGCGAAGAAGTTGTCGTCGATGCCCACCGACGGCACATCGAGCACCTCGGCGAAGAACGCGCACAGGATCTCCTCCTGCGCCGTCCGGGGACCACGATGCCCCATCACCGCGCCCTGAGCCTCCTCGGCCTCCTCCGCCGCACCGGCCCGCGCCCGCTCCGCCCGGGTCAGGAAGTACCGCTCCTGCTCAGGAGAATCGAAGACTTCCCAGCCGGACACCGGAACCTCCGAATTCCCGGCCACCACACCCAGCAACCGCACCAACCGCTCCGCCAGTTGGTCTGCGGTCCCCCGATCGAAAAGATCGGTCGCGAACTGCAGAACAGCCGTGATACCGGCGGGCGCGTTGGAACCGTCCCGGTTCTCGACGCAGGTCAGGTTGAGATCGAACTTCGCGGGCGGGGTCCCGAAGGACTCGGGCTGCGCGACGAGACCCGGCAGCTCCAGCGACCCCTCGTCGTTGTTCTGCAGAACCAGCATCACCTGGAACAGCGGGTGCCGGCCCAGCGAACGCACCGGGTTCAGCTCCTCCACCAGCCGCTCGAACGGCAGGTCCTGGTTCGTGAACGCCGCCAGGTCGGTGTCACGGACCCGGCCCAGCAGCTCACCGAAGGTCGGCTCACCCGACACATCCGTCCGCAGCACCAACGTGTTCACGAAGAACCCGACCACGTCGTCCAGCGCCTGGTCCGAACGCCCGGCGACGACCGTGCCGATCGGAACATCCGTCCCCGCACCCAGCCGCGACAACAACGCCGCCAACGCCGCATGCAGCACCATGAACAGAGTGACCCCATGGCGGCGAGCCAACGCCTCCAGCTCGGCATGCAGTTGGGCGTCGAACTGGAACTCCAGCAGCTCGCCGTCATGCGAAGCGGCGGCAGGGCGGGGCCGGTCGAACGGCAAGGCCATCTCCTGCGGCAGTTCACCCAGCAGATCGCGCCAGTACGTCAGCTGCTCGTCGAGAATCTCGCCGAGCTGGTTGTGCTGCCAGAGGGTGTAGTCGGCGTACTGAACGGCCAGCGGCTCCCACTCCGGGGTGAGCCCGGCCAGCCGGGCCCGGTAGGCCGAGGCGACACCCGACCAGAGCGGACCGGAGGACCAACCGTCACTCGCGATGTGGTGCAAGGTCAGGACGAGCACGGACTCGTCCCCGCCGAGCGTGAACAGCGCCACCCGCAGCGGCAGTTCGGTCGAGAGACTGAAGAGACCGAAGGCCTCCGCGTTGATCCGCTCCGCCAGCTCCTCCTCCGTGCACGGCTCGACCGTGAACGGAACCCGGGCGTCCTCGACCGGCAGAATCAACTGCCGGGGCTCACCGCCGACCGTCGGGTAGACCGTACGCAGGGCCTCGTGCCGGCCGACGACGTCACCGATCGCCGCACGCAGAGCCTCCACGTCCACCGCACCGTGCAGACGGAACGCGAAGGGGCTGTTGTAGGTGGCGGAGGCGCCTTCGAGCTGGTCCAGGAACCACAACCGCTGCTGCGCGAACGACAACGGCAGCACCTCCGGCCGCGTGCCTGCCACCAGCGCCGGACGCGCCGGGCCACCGTCCTTCAGCTTCTCCACGACGCCCACGACGGTCGGGTTGCGGAACAGGTCGCGGATGCCCAGCTCGGCGTTCAGGGTCGTACGGATCCGGCTGATCAGCCGCGTCGCGAGAAGCGAATGACCGCCCAGAGCGAAGAAGTTGTCGTCGATGCCCACCGACGGCACATCGAGCACCTCGGCGAAGAACGCGCACAGGATCTCCTCCTGCGCCGTCCGGGGACCACGATGCCCCATCACCGCGCCCTGAGCCTCCTCGGCCTCCTCCGCCGCACCGGCCCGCGCCCGCTCCGCCCGGGTCAGGAAGTACCGCTCCTGCTCGGGAGAATCGAACACCTCCCAGCCGGACACCGGAACCTCCGGATCCCCGACCACAACACCCAGCAACCGCACCAACCGCTCCGCCAGTTGGTCCGCGGTCCCCCGATCGAACAGATCGGTCGCGAACTGCAGAACACCCGTGATACCGGCGGGCGCGTTGGAACCGTCCCGGTTCTCGACACAGGTCAGATTGAGATCGAACTTGACGGGCGGAGTCCCGAACGATTCGGGCGTCACGACGACATCAGGAAGCCGAAGGGTGCCCTCGTCGTTGTTCTGCAGAACCAGCATCACCTGGAACAGCGGGTGCCGGCCCAGCGAACGCACCGGGTTCAGCTCCTCCACCAACCGCTCGAACGGCACATCCTGGTTCGTGAACGCCGCCAGATCGGTGTCACGAACCCGGCCCAACAGCTCACCGAAGGTCGGCTCACCCGACACATCCGTCCGCAGCACCAACGTGTTCACGAAGAACCCGACCACGTCGTCCAGCGCCTGGTCCGAACGCCCGGCGACGACCGTGCCGATCGGAACATCCGTCCCCGCACCCAGCCGCGACAACAACGCCGCCAACGCCGCATGCAGCACCATGAACAGAGTGACCCCGTGGCGGCGCGCCAACCCCTCCAGCTCGGCATGCAGTTCGGCATCCAGCCCGAACTCCAACAGCTCGCCGTCATGCGAAGCGGCGGCAGGGCGGGGCCGGTCGAAGGGCAGAGCCAGCTCCTGCGGTGAGCCCTTCAACGCCTCCGCCCAGTAGGCGAGCTGCTGATCCATGGCGTCGCCGAGCTGGTTGTGCTGCCACAGTGCGTAGTCGGCGTACTGAACGGCCAGCGGCTCCCACTCCGGGGTGAGCCCGGCCAGCCGGGCCCGGTAGGCCGAGGCGATACCCGACCAGAGCGGACCGGAGGACCAACCGTCACTCGCGATGTGGTGCAAAGTCAGCACCAGGACCGATTCGTCCTCGCCGAGGTTGAACAGCACCACCCGCAGCGGAAGTTCGGCGGCGAGGTCGAAGGTGGCGAACGCCTCGGCGGAGATCCGCTCCGCCAGCTCCTCCTCCGTGCACGGCTCGACCGTGAACGGGACGTGGGCGTCGTCGGCGGGCAGCACCAGCTGGCGGGGCTGACCGTCGACCGTCGGGTAGACCGTGCGCAGGGCCTCGTGCCGGGCGACGACGTCGCCGATCGCGCCGCGCAGGGCCTCGACGTCCACCGTGCCGTGCAGGCGGAACGCGAAGGGGCTGTTGTAGGTGGCGGAGGCGCCTTCGAGCTGGTCGAGGAACCACAACCGCTGCTGGGCGAACGACAGCGGCAGCACCTCCGGCCGCACACCCGCGACCAGCGCCGGACGTGCCGGGCGGCCGTCCTTCAGCTTCTCCGCGACGCCCACGACCGTGGAGGCGTCGAACAGGTCACGGATCCCGAGCTCGGCATCGAAGGTACTGCGGATCCGGCTGATCAACCGGGCCGCCAGAAGCGAGTGGCCGCCCAGGGCGAAGAAGTCGTCATCGATCCCCACCGACGGCACACCGAGGAGCTCGGCAAACAGGCCGCAGAGCAGTTCCTCCTGCACCGAGCGCGGGGCTCGTCCGCCTTGGTCGGCGGTGACGGCTGCGGGTGCGGGCAGGGCGCGCTGGTCCAGCTTGCCGTTCGGGGTGATCGGCAGGGCCTCCAGCACCACCAGCGCCGACGGGACCATGTGCCGCGGCAGACGCCCCGTGGCGAAGCCCCTCAGCTCATCAACGTCGATCTGTCCACCCGCGACCGGCACCACATAGCCGACCAGACGCCTGTCCCCCGCACGGTCCTCCCGCGCCACCACTGCCGCCTGGGCCACCGCCTCGTGCGCCTGCAGCACCGCCGCGATCTCCCCCGGCTCGACCCGGAACCCCCGGATCTTCACCTGGTCGTCCGCCCGCCCCACATACTCCAACACCCCGTCGGCACGCCAACGCCCCAGGTCACCCGTCCGGTACATCCGCTCGCCCGCCGCACCCAGCGGACTCGCCACGAACCGCTCCGCCGTCAGCGCCGCCCGACCCACATACCCGTGCGCCAGACCGGCCCCCGCCGCATACACCTCACCGACCACCCCCGCCGGCACCGGACGCAACCACGCGTCCAACACGAACACCCGCTTGTTGCCCACCGGCCGACCCACCGGCAACGACGACCCCGCCAGGTCCTCACCCGACACCGCATGGCAGGTCGTGAAACCCATACTCTCCGC
>NZ_JBHVSD010000013.1:262233-268498 GCF_042885395.1 Kitasatospora sp. NPDC058063 | reverse complement strand
AACCGGTCCGCCACCCGACGACCCGTCTTCCCCGTCCCACCGACCACCAGCACCACACCGGACTCGACCGCGAGATCCACCGCACCAGCCATCACAATCACCCTCACTCGGAGTAGGAACCTGTTCGGATCGTCGGACCGGCCGGGTTCCGTCAACCCTGCGCGTCCGTCCTCGTGTCCACCAGTCAAGGCCACTCCGGGCCGGCGAACCATAGCCTCCGCACTCAGCTCCATGCGCCAGCGTCTACGCCTCCGCGCGCGCCCTCCGCCCTCCACCAGAACACACCCGGGCCGCCCCGGACCACCCGTCTCGACCTGGCCTCCAGCGGCCCTTGAGCACCCGGCCGAGCCGCGGAACGGCCGGGCGGCGAAACGATGTGGCGGGCGGCGGAGCGGGGCGCTATGCTCCCGGCGATGACCACTCACGCTGTTCACAGAATGGGGGTCCCGTCCGCGAAGAGTGAGTGCTGATGCCCACTCACCCCGCGCACGGGAACGACTCCCGCCTCTCCTTCTGGCGGCGCGTACGCGAGTACGCCGTGCCGCCCTCCATGATCGAAACCGCCACCTCCCGCCGCCTGTCCGGCGACTGGGCCGGGGCCTGCGCCGCCGCCAATGTCGAGGTCGACTTCCGCCTGCGGGACGTCACCCGCGTCCACGGCCGGGAGATCGCAGACCTGGTCCGGGCGGATCTCCGTTGCCTGGCTCCGGAGTTGCTGCGCTGGCACCTGCCGAGATCCGCCCCCGACGGGCTGCTGCGGCCCGGGCTCACCGTGCCGCTGGCCCGGTACCCGGGCGAGCCGCCGGTCTTCCTGGTGGTCCGCACACCGCCCGGTTGGGCGGAGTACGGGCAGCGGGTCGGCCTGGAGCTCTGGGACGGCTCCGGGCACGACGCCCGGTCGCCGCACCCGCGGCCGCGTCCCGGCCGCCGGTTCCGCTACGACCTGCACCGGCACCTCTGGGACGCCGGGCGCAGCGCGGAGCTGGCCGTCCGCTCCGGCGCGGCGGATCCGCCAACAGGACTGCCAGGCAGGGACATCGGCGATCCGGCACTGCGCTGCGCCGTCGACCGCTGGGCCGCCGAGGCCGAGCTGCTGCTGCGCGCCGACGGCCTCCCCGCCGGGCCCGTCGTGGTGCGGCTCGGGCACCGGCGGCGGTTGCTGCTCCGGCCGGACGGGTCGACGGCGGAGGCCTCCGGGGACCTCTCGGGGCTGCCGCTGCTGCCCGATGCCGCGACCTGGGTGCCGCCCGACCTCGACCTGCTCCGCAGCGGTGCGATCGAGGCCGACCGGCTGCATCCGCTGGTCGCGGCCGCGCTGGCGCCCGGGCACCCGCCCGGCCCGTCCGCGCGGACCGGCGCCCCGCCCCCGGCCGAGCGGACGGTGGACTGCCGAGGGGCGCGCCACCGGATCGGGCCGGTCGACGGGGTGCTCGCCCCGCTCGACCACGACCCGGCCGAGCTGCGCCGCGAGGAGCTGCTCGCCGCCCTGTCCGGCACCCCGCTGCCCTGCCTGCGGGCTGTCGACCTGGCACACCGGAGCCCCGGCCAACTGGACGGTGTGCGCGAACGGTTGGACCACGGCGACTTCGCCGGGGCACTGGCCGTGGTCGAGGCCCTGCTCGGCCCGGAGGCGGTGCTGCGCGAGGGACCGCTGCGGGACGAACTGGCGGCGGCCGCGGAGCGGCGGATCGCGTACGGCCTCTATCGGTCCGGGCTGACCGGGCCCGAAATCGTCGACCACCCGTCGCCGCGCGTGCGGTACGGCTCGCTCCCGCACGGTCCGGGCTCCCGCCCCCGCCCGCGCCGCGGCTCGTTCCGCGCCCACCCGCGCCCCGCCTCCCTGCGCTGACGCCGGCACCCCGCCGTTCACCACCGAAGCCCTCTCCACACCTTGAGGTGATCACCCATGCCCGGAACCGCCCTCCTCGACGCTGCCCTCCTCGACGCTGCCGGCCCCGACGCCGCCGGCCTCGACACCGGCTCCGACCGCCCCGACACCGCCGGACCGGACTCCACCCGCCTCGGCACCGCCCGCCGACTGCTCGACCTGCTGTCCGACACCACCACCGAGCCGCGCGCCGACACCCAACTGGAAGCGCTCACCCTGGCCGTCGCCGCCGACCTTCCCGTCCTGCTCTGGGGCGAGCCCGGCATCGGCAAGACCGCCGCCCTCAACCAGCTCGCCGAGGCCCTGGAGCTGCCGCTGACCACGGTCATCGCCAGCGTCCACGAGCCCTCCGACTTCTCCGGGCTGCCCATCGTCGGCGACGACCCGGCAGAGCAGGGCGTCCCGATGGCCCCGCCGGACTGGGCGGTGCGCCTGGTGCGGGCCGGGCACGGACTCCTGTTCCTGGACGAGCTGTCCACCGCGCCGCCCGCCGTCCAGGCCGCCCTGCTCCGGCTGGTCCTGGAACGGCGCATCGGCACGCTGCAACTCCCGCCCGGGGTACGGATCGTGGCCGCCGCGAACCCGCGCTCCTCGGCGGCCGACGGCTGGGAGCTCAGCCCGCCGCTGGCCAACCGCTTCGTCCACCTCCAGTGGGTGCACGACCACGAGGTGGTGGTGCGCGGCCTCGGCGGCGTCTGGCCCGTGGCCACTCTGCCCCGGCTCGACCCGCAGGCACTGTCGGCGGCCGTCGCACTGGCCCGGCGCTCGGTGTGCGGGCTGCTGACCGCCCGTCCCGAGCTGGTGCACCGGCTGCCCGCCACCGACACCCGGCGCGGCGGCGCCTGGCCGTCCCCGCGCAGCTGGGACATGACGCTGCGGCTGGTCGCCTTCGCGACCGCGGCCGGTTCCTCCCGGGAGGTGCTGTCGCTGCTGGTGCGCGGCGCGGTCGGCGACGGTCCGGGGCTGGAGCTGATGGCGCACATGGACCGGATGGACCTGCCGGACCCGGAGGACCTGCTCGCCGACCCGGGCGCCGCGATGCTGCCCGATCGCGGGGACCTGCGCCAGGCGGTGCTGGACGGGGTGGTCGCGGCGGTCCGCAACCGGCCCGACCGGACGCGCTGGGACGCGGCCTGGGCCCTGCTGGTCCGGGCGCTGGAGACCGGCGCGCCGGACCTGCTCGTCGTCCCGGCCACCACGCTGGCCTCGCTGCGCCGGGAGGACTGGGACGTGCCGGCGGCGATCGAACGGCTCGCCCCGGCGCTGGCCGTCTCCCGCCGGGCCGACCTCGTCGGTGCCCGGAAGCCCGGGGCGGTGCGGCCATGAGCGGCACGGCGACGGGCGCGGCGGCAGGCACGGCCGGCACGGCGATCATGCCGTCCGCGCCGTCCGCGCCGCTGGACGTCGAGAAGCTGTACGCCGCCCGGCTGCACGCCGCCCGGGTCCGGCCGTACCTGGCGACGGCACTGTTCGCGCTCCACCTGGTGGAGTCCCGGCAGGTGCCGACCATGGCCGTGGACCGGTACTGGCGCTGCTACGCCTCGCCGGCCTTCGTCGCCCGCACGCCCGTGGAACAGCTGGCCGGCGTCTGGGTGCACGAGGTCTCGCACCTGCTGCGCGACCACCACGGACGCGGCGACCGGATCGCCCGGGAGCTCGGCCTGGAGGGCCCGGCCGCCCGGCTGCGGATGAACATCGCCGCCGACTGCGAGATCAACGACGACGTGTACGGGGACGGACTGGCCCGCCCGGCCGGCGCCGTCCGGCCGGTGATGCTCCTGCTGCCGGACGGACTGCTCATGGAGGAGTACCTGCGCCGGTACCGCTTCCACCCGCGCAGCCTGCAGGCCGCCTGGCTGGAGTGCGGCAGCGGCGCCGACGGCCTGGACCGCCCGTGGGAGCTCGGCCCCGACGGCGCCCACGGGCTCACCGCCCAGGAGCGCGACGCCGTCCGCTTCCGGGTCGCCGAGGGCATCCGGGCCCGCCCCGGCACCGCCCCGGCCGGCTGGAAGCGCTGGGCCGAGGAGGCGTTCCACCCGCCGCAGCCGTGGCGGCAGTTGCTGGGCGCGGCCGTGCGCTCGGCGGTCTCGGGCCCCGGCGCGGGCGAGGACTACAGCTACGGCCGCCCCGCCCGCCGCTCGGCCGGGGTGCCGGGCGTTCTGCTGCCGAGCCTTCGGCGGCGCCCACCGCGGGTCTCGGTGATCATCGACACCTCCGGGTCGGTCTCGGACGAGGAGCTGGGCAGCGCACTGCTGGAGGTCGCGGCGATCGGCCGGGCTGTCGGCGGCCGCCCCGACCAGGTCACCGTGGTCCCCTGCGACGCGGCTGCCGAGGCCGTCCACCGGCTCTGCCGGGCCGAGGGCATCCCGCTGATCGGTGGCGGCGGCACCGACCTGCGCACCGGCTTCCGCACCGCCCTGCGCGGCCACCCCCGCCCGGACGTGGTGGTGGTCCTGACCGACGGCCAGACCCCGTGGCCCTCCGCCGCCCCGCCCTGCCGCACCGTGGTCGGCCTCTTCCCGAGGCCGGTCCGGTACAACGAGAACCGGCCGGACTACCGGCCGGACACCCCGCCGGAGTGGGCCCGGGTGGTGACCATCGGCTGAGCGCCGGGGCTGCGGGCCGGGCGGGGCGTGCCCGGTACGGGCGGGGGGATCGTCAGCGGAAGGCGGCGACGTTCTCGGCGACCCAGTGGTGGAACGGCCTGGCGGGGGATCCGGTGACCCGCTCGACGGTGTCGCGCACCTCCATCAGGCCGTCGTTGACGTCCCCGCCCGTCAGGTCGAGCACCGCGTCCGCCGCCTCGGCTCCCAGGACCTCGGCCAGCTCCCGCCGGGCCTCCGCCCGGCCGATCACCGCGAGGGGCACGGCCCGCCCGAGGGCCGCCGCGATGGCCGCCACCTGCTGCCGGGCCGTCACCCGCTCCGGCCCGGTCAGCGCGTACACCCGTCCCCGGTGGCCAGGCCCGGTCAGCGCCACCCGCGCCACCGCCGCGACGTCCGCCGGGTGGATCGTGGGCAGGCCGGTGTCCGCGTACGGCACGCGGACCGTCCCCCGCTCACGGATCGCCGACGCCCACCACAGGGCGTTGGAGGCGAACTGGGTCGGCCGCAGGACCGTCCACGCCATGCCGCTGCCCCTGACCAGCCGCTCGACGTCGGCGTTCTCCCGGGCGGGGCCCAGGTGCGGATGCGTCTCGACGGTGACGGACGACACCAGCACCACGTGCTCGACGCCGGCGCGGCGGGCGGCGTCGAGGATCCCGGCATCGGAGCCGATCCGCGACACCAGGAACAGCGAGCGCACCCCGTCGAGGGCGGGCGCCAGGGAGGCCGGGTCGGCGAGGTCGCCCTCACGCACCTCCACGCCCTCGGGGAACCGGGCCCGGGCACCGTCCCGGGTGAGGCCCCGCAGGGGGCCGGCCCCGAAGGCCCGCAGCTCCTCCAGCAGGGAACGTCCGATGTTGCCGGTGGCTCCGGTCACGAGAATCATGCGGTCTCTCCTGTCGCCCGACGATCGATCGGGTGAAGGCTAGAAGCTCAAGCCGACTTCAGGTCAAGGAGGCCGCCGACGGCGGCGCCGGACCCGCCCTCCACCGGCCGTGCGATCATCGGGCGGGCAAACGGCCACGACAGGACGGAAGAGGGAACCCCGGTGAGCGAGACAGCAGCGGCCGGTGCGGACGGCTTCGAGCCGGACGAGCACGTGCGGTTCGCACGCTACCGCCGGGCCTTCGCGGACGTGGCTCCGGAGGACGCGGCCGCCCTCGCGGCCCGGGTGCTCACCGACCCCGATCGCCCGATGGCGAGCTGCGCGGTCTGCGAGTACGTGGACCGGCGCGCGGCGGAACTGCTGACGGACCCGGGCTTCCCGGCCTGGCGGCGTGAGCTGGCGGGCGTCGTGGCCACCGACGCGTTCACCGCCCGGCGCCTGCGGAACTGGGCGCTGCTGCGGGCGACGGCCCTGGACGAACCGTGGGAGGAGGAGCAGCTGCTCGCGGCGGAGAACTGGCTCCAGGGACGCCTCGCCGAGGAGTCGTCCGACCGGGCCACGCTGGGCCTGCTCGCCGGGAACGGCCGCACCCGGCGCACCCGCAACATCGCCAACTCCCGTCTGCGGCAGCTCCGGTAGCGGGCGGAGGGGCCGGCCGGAGGGGCTGGCCGGGCATGGTGCGCCGGTTACCGTCGACGCCGTCATGGCCGTCGGCCTCGACGCGCGGGCGGCGGTGCGGTGGCCCGGGGTGCCCTGACCGTAGGTCCCGCGGGAGGGTCGAGTGGCTGCTGAAGCGGCACGGTCGCGGGGGGGGGAGGGCTGCCGCGCCCCCGAGCGCGGGGGGCATCGGGCCATTGCCGCCAGGGAGCGGCGGCAGACGTCCCC
>NZ_JBHVSD010000013.1:81913-262223 GCF_042885395.1 Kitasatospora sp. NPDC058063 | reverse complement strand
CGTGGGGCGGGGCGTGCGTGTGGCGCGCGGTGTCGCGGGGGGGCGGGCCCGGCCGCCGCCCCCCCCCCCCCCCCGCGACCGGGGGGGTCAGCGGACCATGGCCGCCAGGACGCTGCGCCAGTCCTCGCCGGGCTCGGGGGCGAGCGGGCCGGCCAGGGTGTCCGCCCGGTAGTGCCAGGGGCGGCGGAGTTCCCCGTCGGCGTCGGGGGTGGCGGCGATCGGGCTGTCGGAGCCGAGCAGGCGGACCAAATCGGCGGTGAAGTCGGCCCAGGAGACGTGTCCGCTCACCGCGTTGACGACCCGGCCGGCAGCGGGGTGGTCCGGGGTGAGGCAGGCGCCGAGGGCGCGGGCCAGGGCGGCGGAGTGCACCCAGGAGGCTCCGTGCCACTCCTCGGCGTCCGGCAGGCCGATCGGCCGGCCGGCCAGCGCGGCCTGGTAGAGGGGGCCGGTGGCGCCCCAGCGGAGCTGGTCGCGCAGGCGGTGGTGCGGGCCCCAGACGATCGGGGAGCGGACGGCCACGGCCTGGCCCCGGCCGGTCGCGGCGGCCTCGAAGAGGATCCGCTCGCAGTCCAGCTTGGCCTGCCCGTACGGGGTGACGGGTGCGCTGCTGGGGCCGCCCTCGGGGACCTCGGTGCCGGCCGGGCGGCCGTACGCGTCGATGCTGCTGACGAAGACGAACGGGCCGCCCCGCCAGCCGTCGACCAGGGCGCGCATGGCGGCGAGGTCGGTGGCGTGGTCGGTGAAGGTGCAGGCGGAGTGGATGACGGCGTCGACGCCGTCGACGGCCCGGCGCAGGCTGTCGAGGTCGCCGAGGTCGCCTTCCGCCACCTCGGCGCCGTTCAGCGCGGGCAGGTGCGCGGACTCCGGCCGGACCAGGACCCGGACCGGCCGGCCCTGGGCCATCAGCTCCTGGAGCACGGCCGCGCCGACCCCGCCGGTGGCGCCGGTGAGCAGGACGGTGCCGGTGCGGGCGCCGGTGGTCCGCGATCGGGCACCGGCCTGGGCGAGGGCCGCGCGGCGCTCGTCCGTGCGGGTGGCGAGCAGGGCGGCGAGGGCGCGCAGGGTGCGCTGCTCCAGGATGTCGAGGCCGGTGAGCGGCAGCCCGGTGCGGGTGCGCAGGCGTTCGGCGAGCTGGACGGCGACCAGGGAGTGGCCGCCGAGGGCGAAGAAGTCGCCGTCGGCGGGCGGGGTCGTGCCGAGGAGTTCGCCGAAGGCCTGCCGTACGACGTCCAGCGGGCCTGCCTCCGACGGGCCCTCCGCCGCCGCGGTCGCGCCGGGCAGCGCAGTGGCGCCGGGCAGCCGGTCGCGGTCGGGGGTGCCGTCGGCGCGGCGGGGCAGCCGGTCCACGAGGGTGACCGCGAGCGGCAGTTCGGCGGCCGGCAGGCGCCCGCGCAGGGCGGCCCGCAGGGCGCTGCCGCTCGGCGCGACCGGCCCGCGGACCACCGCGTAGGCGAGCGGCGGGCCGTCCGGGTTCTCGACCACGGCCGCCTCGACCACCGCCGGGTC
The DNA here is from genome assembly GCF_042885395.1 of Kitasatospora sp. NPDC058063. Classification (NCBI taxonomy): domain Bacteria; kingdom Bacillati; phylum Actinomycetota; class Actinomycetes; order Kitasatosporales; family Streptomycetaceae; genus Kitasatospora; species Kitasatospora sp. NPDC058063. The sequence continues at coordinate 260,717 of NZ_JBHVSD010000013.1, read as the reverse complement.
TGCCGACAGGGCTTCCACGACCGGGTGTTCGGCGGCCGTCAACCGCTCTCCGGGCAGTTCGGACAGCCGCCGCTCCGGGTCGGCGGCCACGGCGGTGAGCAGTTCGGCGAAGGCGCCGAGCAGCCGGGCGGCGGTGTCCGGGTCCAGCGCGTCCCGGTCGTGCTGCAGCAGGCAGCGCGGCTCCGGGCCGTCCTCCAGCAGCAGGGTGAGGCCGAACTTTGCCAGTCCCAGGTCGAGTTCCACGTTCTCGGTGTCGAGGCCCGGCAGCACCAGCGGGTCGACGGTCTGGACGAGGTCGCAGCTGACCGAGAGCAGTGGGGTGCCGTCCGCGCCGCGCGCGGCCGCGCCGAGCCGCTCGACCACCAGGTCGAGGGGCACCTCGTGGTGCTGCTGGGCGTCGAGCAGGGCGGTGCGGACCGGAGCGAGCAGCTCGGTGAACGACAGGTCCCGGGACGGATTCGCCCGCACGGCGAGGGTGTTGACCGCGAGCCCGACGGTCCGGCGGAACTCGGGCCGCGCCCGGTGGCCGCTGGCGCAGCCGAGGACGAGGTCGTCCTGCCCGGAGGCGATGCCCAGCGCGGCGAACGCGGCGGCCAGCACGACGGTGTACAGCGTGGCGCCGTGCCGCGCGCCGAGGACGCGCAGCTGTTCCACCACGGCGGGTTCCAGCGGGGCGGCGTGCAGCGCGGCGCGGCGCTCCCGGGCGCCGGGCGGGACGGGCCGCAGCAGGGGCAGCGGCCGGGCGCCGGACAGCCTGGCCGCGAGGACGCCGGCGGTGGCCGTCAGCTCGGCCTCGCGGGCGCGTTCCTGGCGGGCGTAGTCGGCGTACGAGGGGGCCGGCGGCGGGAGCCGGTTCGGCTCGCCGTCGCGCGCGGCGCGGTACAGCTCGGTGAGGTCCGAGGTGAGGAAGCGCAACGTGCCGCCGTCCACCGCGATGTGATGGATAGTCAGCAGCAGCGTGTGGTCGTCGGGGCCGTGCCGCAGGAGCAGGGACCGCAGCACCGGGCCGGTGGCGAGGTCGAACGGCCGGGCGGCCTCGGCGGCGAGCTGCTCCGGGCCGGTGGCGTCCAGGACCGGCAGCGGCACCGGGACGACCGGGTCGATCTGCTGGTACGGCTCGTCGCCCCGGCGCGGGTAGCGGGTGCGCAGGACGGCGTGCCGCTCGGTCAGGCCGGTGATCGCGGTGGCGAGGGCCGCCCGGTCGAGCGGGCCGCGCAGCCGGGTGGCGACCGGCACGTTGTAGAGGGCGCCGCCCTGGCCGAGGTGGTCCATCAGCCACATCCGCTGCTGGGCGTGCGAGAGCGGGGCGGGGCCGGTCGGTTCGGCGGGGCCGGTCTGCGGCGCGGAGGTGACGGGGGCGGCGGCGCGGCGGTTGCGGGCGCGGCGCAGCAGGTCGCTCTGGTCGACGGTGGTCATCGGTCGGCTCCGGGGGTGTCGTCGGCGGCCCGCAGGGCGCGCTCCAGCAGATCGGCCTGGGCGGCGACGGTCGGGTGCTCGAGGAAATCGGCGAGCGACAGCTCGACCCCGAGGTCCTCGCGCAGGTCGTCCACCACCCACATGGCGAGCAGCGAGTGCCCGCCCTCGGCGAGGAAGTCGGCGGACGGGTCGGTGATCGGGCGTTCCAGGGCGCGGCTCCACGCCTCGGCGACGACCTGTTCGATCGGGCCGAGTTCGGCGGTGGCGGACGGCTGTGCCCCGTCCGGTTCGTCGGCGGCCAGCGCCCGCCGGTCCACCTTTCCGCTGCCGGTCAGCGGCAGCGCGGCGAGCACCGTCCAGGCGGTGGGCACCAGGTGGGCGGGCAGCCGCTCGGCCAGAGCGGCCCGCAGTGCCTCGACGGCGGGGCGGGAGCCCTCGGCGAGGACCAGGCAGGCGGTGAGCGCGGCGTCGACCTGCCCGGCGCGGCGGACCACGACCGCCGCCTCGGCGACCTCGGGCAGTTGGAGCAGCGCGTGCTCGACCTCGCCGGGTTCGATCCGGAAGCCGCGCACCTTGACCTGGTCGTCGGTGCGCCCGTGGTACTCCAGGGAGCCGTCCGGCCGTTCGGCGACGCGGTCGCCGCTGCGGTAGGCGCGTCCGATGCCGGGCAGTTCGCGGAAGCGCTCGGCGGTCAGCTCCGGCCGGTCGAGGTAGCCGAGGGCCAGCCGGTCGCCGGCGATCCACAGTTCGCCGACGCCGCCCTCCGCCACTGGTGCGAGCCGCTCGTCCAGGACGTACGCCCGGGCGCCGCCGAAGGCCCGGCCGATCGGGACGGATCCGGCGCAGTCGGCCCGGGTGATCCGGTGCAGGGTGGTGAAGGTGGTGGCCTCGGTCGGCCCGTACGCGTTGATCAGTTCGAGCCACGGGAAGGCCTGCAGCACGGCGCCCGCGTACTCGGAGGAGAGTGCCTCGCCGCCGACGACCAGGGTGCGCAGCACGCCGAAGACCCGGGACCTCCGGGCGGCCAGGTGGTGGAAGAGCGCGGTGGTGAGGAAGGCGGTGGTGACGCCGAAGCTCTCGACGTCGCGGACCAGGTCCTCGGCGCTGGGCCGCTCGCTCGGGGAGACGGCCACGGCGGCGCCCCGGGCGAGCGGCGCCCACAGTTCGAAGGTGGTGGCGTCGAAGGAGACGGTGGAGTGGAAGAGCACCCGGTCGCGGGGGCCGAGGCCGATCGGGCCCTCGGCGGTGGCCAGGTCGGCGACGGCGCTGTGCGGGACGAGGACGCCCTTGGGGCGGCCGGTGGAGCCGGAGGTGTAGTAGAGCAGGGCGGGCGCGGCCGGGTCGGCGGCGTCGGGCGCCGTGCCGTCGGCGATCTCGGTGCCGCGCTCGGTCAGCGCCAGGGTGCGGTCCTCGGGGAGCCCGGCGTCGGCAAGCAGTCCCTTGTCGCCGAGGACGAGCCGGACGTCCGCGTCGGCGATCATTTCGGCGATCCGCGGGCGCGGGTAGGCCGGGTCGAGCGGGACGACCAGTGCGCCGGCCCGCCAGACGGCGAGCTGGGCGACGACGAATCGGGTCGAGCGAGCGCACAGCAGGGCGACGGCGCTGCCGGGGCCGATCCCCCGGTCGGCCAGGACGGCGGCCAACCGGCCTGCGGCGTCGACGAGTTCGCGGTAGGTCAGGACGGTGGAGCCGTCGGTCACGGCGAGCGCGTCGGGCCGCTGCTCGGCCTGCCGGGCGACCAGGGCGGGCAGCGGGGTGGGCAGGGCGGGGACGGCTTCGGCGGTCCGGTCGAGCGGAGCCGCGGAGGTCGCGGGGTGCGCGGAGGTCGCGGGGTGCGCGCGGTGCATGGTGGTCATGGGTGGTTCCCTTCCGGGCGCCCCGGCCGGGTGGGCCGGGGCGCCCCGCTGAGGAGGTTCGGGCGGGGTCAGGCGGTCGCGGCCAGATCGGCCACCCGCTCCTCGACCAGCCGGGCGACGGCCCGCAGGTCGGGCTGGCGCAGCACCAGGGGGGCGCGCAGCCGTACGCCGTACTCGTCCTCCAGGGCCTCCAGCAGTCTTGCCGCGGCGAGCGAATTGCCGCCCGACGCGAGGAAGTTGTCCTCGGGCCCGAGGTCGGCACGGCCGATCAGCCCGCGGCAGAGCTTCAGCACGGCGCGTTCGACCGGGGTGCCGGCCTCGTCCGCCGGGGACTCCTCGTCCGGGGCCGGCGCGTCGGCCAGCAGGGCCGGGCGGTCCACCTTGCCGTTGGCGTCCAGCGGGAAGCGCTCCACCAGCCGGACGGCGGAGGGCACGGCCTGCTCGGGCAGCCACGGGCGGACGGCGTCGAGCAGCGCCGCGGGGTCGGCGCCGTCCTCGGCCTGGACGAAGGCGAGCAGCCGGACGCCGGTCGGCGCCTGCTGGGCGGCGACCACCGCCCGGCGCACCTTCGGATCGCGTTCGAAGGCGGCCTCGACCTCGGCGGGTTCGATCCGCACGCCGCTGACCTTGACCTGGTCGTCGAGGCGGCCGTGGAACTCCAGCACGCCGTCCGGGCGCATGACCACCCGGTCGCCGGTGCGGTAGACCCGGTCGGTGCCGACCACCCCGGCGGGCGCGCCGACGAAGCGGCGGGCGGTCAGCTCGGGGTCGAGGTACCCGGCGGCCAGGCCGCGGCCGCCGATCCGCAGCTCGCCGGCCGTGCCGCGCGGCACCGGGCGGCCGTCCTCGTCGGTGACCAGGAGGACGGCGCCGTCGATCGGCAGGCCGATCGGCGGAGCGCCGGCACCGTGGTCGCCGCCGGGGGCCATGGTGTGCACGGTGGTGGTGACGGTGGCCTCGGCGGGGCCGTACGCGTTGTGGACGGTCGCGGTGACGTCGGGCCCGGGTGCGCGGCGCAGCCGGTCGCCGCCGATCACCAGGTGGCGCAGCGGCGACTCGGCGGGCCAGGGCCGGCCGAGGAGGGGCTCGGCCAGCGGGGTGGGCAGGATGGACACGGTGACGCCGGCCTCGCGCCACCAGTCGGTGAGCGCACCGGTGTCCCAGCGGACCGCCTCGGGGGCGACCACCAGGGCCGCACCGGAGGTGAGACCGGCCCACAGCTCCTGCATGTGCGGGTCGAAGGCGACGCCGATCAGCAGGCTGTGCCGCTCCCCGGGGCCGAGGCCGGTCAGTCCGCGGTACCACTGCAGCAGCGCGCCGAGCGCGGGCTCGGTGACGGCGACGGCCTTCGGGGTGCCGGTGGAGCCGGAGGTGAGCACCGCGTAGTGGGTGCCGGCCGGGACGCGCACCTGCTCGCCCGGGTTCAGGGCGGCCACCACGCCTTCGGTGGGCAGGTCCAGCGGCAACCGCTCGCCGCCGGGCGGCAGCAGGTCCGGCTCGCCGACCAGGCAGGTCGGGCGCAGTTGCTCGGCGACGGCGCGCAGCCGGTGCTCGCCGGGGCGCGGGCCGAGCGGCAGGTGGACGGCGCCGAGCTTGGCGGCGGCCAGGGTGACGGCGACCAGCGAGACCGAGTGGGCGAGGCAGACGCCGAGCAGGTCGCCCGGGCCGACCTTGCCGCGCAGGGCCTCGGCCACGGTGTCGGCGAGGCGGTCGAGTTCGGCGTAGCTGTAGACCTGCTCGCCGTCGATCAGGGCGGGGGCGTCGGGGGTGCGGTGCGCCCAGGTGGTGAAGAGGTCGAGCACCGCGCCGTCCTGGTGCGGACGGCCGTAACCGATGCTCGGGGCGTCGGTGTTCGGCGTCCCGGTGTTCGGAGCCCCGGTGTTCACGGTGTCGACGCTCGGGGCGTCCGTGCTCGGGGCCTTCGTGTCAAGGTGTTCCATCATCGTCTCCAGGAAGTCGCGTACGAAGGTGACGCTTCGTCAGTTCAGGCCCATGGAACGGGCGATGATCACCTTCTGGACCTCCGAGGTCCCCTCGATGATCGTGGTCATCCGGACGTAGCGGTACAGGAACTCCAGCGGGTGCCCGCGCACCCAGCCGGTGGCCCCGTGCACCTGGAGCGAGCGGTCCACCGCGCGCACGGCGGTCTCGGAGGCGGTGAGCTTGGCGAGCGCCGCGTTCTCGGGGGACTCGGTGCCCTCGTCGACCAGCCGGGCGCAGGCGAGGGTGAGCAGCTTGGAGGCCTCGACCTCGGCCCGGGTGGCGACCAGGTGCTCCTGGATGTGCTGGTACTCGCCGATCACCCGGCCGAAGGCCCGCCGGTCCTTGGCGTACTCGACGCCGATCCGCAGCGCGTGCTCGGCGATGCCGTTGCACATCGCGGCGACCACCAGGCGGCCGCGCGAGAGGCTGTCGATGGCGAGGGCGGTGGCCGCGCCGACGCCCTCCTCGCCGCCGATCACGGCCTCTGGGCCGGCGGTGACCCCGTCCAGCAGCAGCTCGAACAGCGGCTCGCCGGACATGCCCTCGTAGCGCTGGCCGATCCGCAGCCCGGGCTGGTCCATCGGCAGCACGAAGGCGGTGGCGCCGGCCGTGGGGCCGGCCCCGTCGCCGAGGTCGGTGGCGGCGACGACCAGCGCGATCCCGGCGTGCTCGGCGTTGCTGACGAAGGTCTTGCGGCCGTTCAGCACCCAGCCCTCGCCGGTGCGCACGGCGGTGGTGGTGAGGTGGAACGCGTCGGAACCGGCGTGCGGCTCGGTGAGGGCGAGGCAGCGGGTCTGCTCGCCGCGCACCAGCGGGACCAGGTGGCGCTCGACCTGCTCGGGGGTGCCGTGCCGCAGCAGCGGGCTGGGCCCGTCGGAGCCGGCCAGCGCGTACGGGGCGAGCACGCAGCCGCTGCGCCCGGCGGCGTGGTGCAGCAGGACGACGGCGGTGAACGGCATGTCGGCGCCGCCGAGCTCCTCGGGGTAGTCGCCCGCGTAGAAGCCGAGGGCGGCGGAGCGCTTGCGGACGTAGGTCCGCAGGTCGGCCGGGACCTGGTCGGCGGTCTCGGGCAGCTCGGCGGCCAGCGGCACGAGTTCGCGGCGCACGAAGCTCTCGAAGGCCTCGACGAGCTCGCGGTGGCCGGCTTCCAGGACGGCGGAGGGCGAAGTCACTTGGCACCACCGGTGGTGAGGGCCTTGGCCTGGTCGGCCAGGACGGCGTGTCGGAACAGGGTTCGCAGCGGCGGCCGGCTGCCGAGGTGCGGCTCCAGGTACGCGGCGAGCTGGGCGGCGAGCAGCGAGTGGCCGCCGACCTCGAAGAAGTGCGAGTCCGCGGCGAAGCGGTCGTGGCCGAGCACCTCGCGCCAGGCGGCGGCGATCAGCTGCTGGCCGGGGTCGGTGAACTCGCTCGGCTCGACCTCCTCCGCCTCCGGGGCCTCGTCCGCCAGGCGGGCGAGGGCGGCGCGGTCGGGCTTGCCGCCGGGCAGGGTCGGCATCGCGGCGACGGCCGTCCAGCTCGCCGGGACGAGTCCGCCGGGCAGCCGGCGGGCGAGCGCCTCGTGCAGGGCGGCCTGGTCGGGGCGGTCGGCGCCCTCCAGGAAGCCGACCAGGCGGGGGCCGGTCTGCGGGTCGGTGTGCAGCAGCACCGCGCAGGAGCGGCCGCCGAGTTCGGCGGAGGCCGCGGCCTCGATCTCCTCCAGTTCGATCCGGTGGCCGCGCAGCTTCACCTGGTTGTCGGCGCGGCCGAGGAAGCGCAGCCGCCCGTCCAGGTCGCGGTAGCCGCGGTCGCCGGTGCGGTAGACGCGGGCGTCGTCGAGCACGGGGACGGTCGTGAAGCGGGCCGCGGTGGGCTCCGGCAGTCCCAGGTAGCCCTCGGCCAGCAGGGTTCCGCCGACGGCGAGTTCGCCGACGCAGCCGGGGGCGAGCGGGCGCAGCGTGTCGTCCAGGACGTGAATGCGCGCACCGTCGAGTTCGGCGCCGAGCGGGATCTCGCCGTCCTCGGCGACGTCGGCGTCGGTGACCTCGTACACGGTGGAGGTGACGGTGGCCTCGGTGACGCCGTAGGCGTTCAGCACGGTGGTGGCCCCGGTCAGGCCGGCCAGCGCCCGGGCGGGCAGCCGCTCGCCGCCGAGCACCAGCAGGCGGGGCGCCCAGCGGCCGTCGCGCAGCGCCTCGCGCAGGTCCTCGCGGACGGCGAGCAGGTAGCTGGTGGGCAGGTTGGCGACGGTGACGCCGCGGGCGGCCAGCACGGCCACCAGCTCGGGCCCGGTGGGCACCTCGCGCTGCGGCACGACGAGGGCGGCGCCGGCCGTGAGGGCGGGCAGCACCTCCTCCAGGGCCACGTCGAAGGACGGCCGGGCGAACAGCAGCACCCGGTCGGCGGAGGTGAGCCGGTAGCGGTCGGCGATCGCGGCGACGTACCCGGCGAGGGCCTCGCGGCCGACCAGGACGGGCTTGGGCACGCCGGTGGAGCCGGAGGTGTGGATCACGTAGGCGGCGCCGTCCAGCGCGGCGGCGGGCTCGGCCTTCGGGAAGGCGGGGCCGTCCAGCAGCGCCGGGGTGACGCCCTCGGCGGGCAGTGCCAGCGCGCTCTGCCGGGTGGCGAGGACGAGCGCCGGGCAGAGCCGCTCCAGCAGCAGCCCGAGCCGGGCGGCCGGGTCCTCGGTGGACAGCGGCGCGTACACGGCGCCGTACCGCAGGCAGGCGAGCAGGGCGACCACGCTGTCGGCGCCGCGCGGCAGCACGGTGGCCACCGGCTGGCCGGGGGTGACTCCGGCGGCGCGCAGCCGCTCGACCAACTCGCTGACCCTGCGGTCGAGTTCGCCGTAGCTGATCCGCTCGGTGCCGGCCAGCAGGGCGAGCGAGGTCGGGTCGTGGGCGGCGGCCGGGTCGAGTGCGGCCGGGGTGACCGGGGCGGCCGGTCCGGCCTCGGGCGCGGGGGCCAGCCCGGCGATCGGCGCCTGCGGGCGGTCCAGGTAGCAGCGCAGCAGCTCCAGCAGCCGCTCGGACAGCAGCACCGCCTCGGACTCGCGGAACAGGTCGGCGTCGTAGTCCCAGACCAGGGTCATCCCGGCGGCGCCGTGCTTCTCTCCGACCACCCGGCGGTCGTCGGGCAGCAGCACCAGGTCGAGGTCGAAGCGGGTGGTGCCGGTGTTGAAGCCCTCGTACAGCGAGACCTCCAGCCCGGGCGCCTGGACATCGGGCAGCGCCGCGTCGTGCGCGCTGAACATCACGTTGAACAGCGGGTTGTCGGCGCCGGTGGTGTGCAGCCCGAGCCGGCGGGTCAGCTCCTGGACCGGCAGGTCCTGGTACGGCAGGGCGCGCAGCAGGACGTCGGTCACCTCGTCCACGGCGTCGGTGCCGAGGGCCGCCGGGTCGAGCCGCAGGCGCAGCGGGACGGTGTTGACGAACATGCCGACGGTGCCCTCGAAGCCCTCCGGGCGGTTGCCGACGGCGGTGCCGATCACCACCTCGCGGTGGCCGCTGTGCCGGCGCAGCAGCTCGGCGAACAGGGTGAGCAGGGTGCTGAACGGGGTGTGGCCGTCGGCCTTGCTGCGCTCGCGCAGCCGCTCGGCCAGGTCGGCGCCGATCGACTGGCGCAGCTGGCCGCCGCGGTGGCGCCGTTCGGCACCCGGCCGAGCCAGCCCGGGGAGGGTGACCTCGCGCGGCGCGTCGGTCAGCTCCTTGGTCCAGAAGTCGAGTCCGCGGTCCCGGGGGAGGTCGGCGGCGGCGCGGGCGTGGTCCTCGTAGGAGGGGGCGGTGGGCAGCTCGTAGGGCTCGCCGAGGACGGTGGCGCGGTAGACGGTGAACAGGTCGCGCAGCAGGATCGCGAAGGAGTGGCCGTCGTGGACGAGGTGGTGCTCGACGTGGATCAGCCGGTGGTGGTCGTCGCCGAGCCGGACCAGGTGCCAGCGCAGCACCGGCGCCCGCTCGGTGTCCAGCGGCTCCTCGGCCTCGGCGGCGAGCAGCCGGCGGAAGGTGGCCTCCGGGTCCTGCTCGGCGGCGAAGTCGCTGTGGCGCAGCTCCGGTTCGCAGACCTCGGCGACCCGCTGGCCGGGCAGCCCCTCCGGCCTGGGCACCAACTCCAGCCGCAGACCGGGGTGGTGGGCCAGCACGGCGGCCAGGCCGGTGTGCAGCGCGTCCCGGTCGAGGGTGCCCCACAGGTCGAGGACGGCGGTGAAGTTGTAGGCGCGGCTGCCCGGCAGCATCTGCTCGTGCAGCCAGACGATCTCCTGCGAGGGAGAGAGTGCGAACATGGTCGATTCCCTTGTGTGGTGGGCTTGTCGGCACTGCGGTGGCCGGACGCGGACGTGGGGTGTTCCCGTGCCGGCCGGCGGCCCGGGGGCGCACCGGGGTGAGGTGCGGCCCTGGGCCCGGGGTCCCGTCCGGCGGCGTGTCGGACGCGCGCGGACGGGCGTGGTGGGTTCGTGGCGGATCCGTCGTGGGAGTTCGAGGCCCGCGGGGTGGGGCGTGCGGTCGGACGCCTGCGGTCGGGCTCGTGCGGGCGGGTGGGCGACGCGGTCGGGTGGGCGACGCGGCCGGCCGGGCGCCTCAGGCCTGCGGGACCGGGACCGGGACCGGCCGGGCGTGCAGGTGGTGCCGCAGCACGGCGAGCAGTTCGCCGAAGGCGGCCCGGGCGTCGGCCTCGGGGAAGCGGTCGCGGTCCCAGGCCAGCCGGATCAGCAGGTCGTCGCCGTGCGAGGCGGAGACGGCCAGCGGTGCGGCGAGCGGGCGCCCGTCCAGGTGGGTCTCCCGGCCTGGGGTGCCGCCGAGCACCAGCGGTGGGCGGCGGTGCAGGTCCTCCATGGTGAGCAGGCCGTCCAGGGCGCCCGACCACGGGGCCCCGGCGGTGCGGGCGGCGCGGACCACCTCGTCGAAGGGGGTGCCGGCCTGGTCGAGGTCGTCCCACCAGGCGTCCGCGAGGGCGTCCAGGTCCGCGACCGGGCCCGAAGTCGCCGGGTGCACCAGGGTGTTGAGGAAGCAGCCGAGCGCGGCGGGTGCGCCCGCCGGCCGTCCGCCCCACGGGTAGCCGAGCGCGAGCGGCCCTCCCCCGGTCTCCGGCCGGGCCGCCCCGGCCACCCCGTCCGCCCCGTGCAGCCGGTGCAGGGCCGAGCCGACCGCGTCCAGCAGGGCCGGGAAGACGGCGCCACGGGCGGCGCCCCCGGCGATGGGCAGCCGCTCGGTGAGCATGCCGGTGGACGTCGCCGCGCCACCGCCCGCCCCGGTCAGGCCGCCCAGTCGGCGGCCCCAGTGGGCCTGGGCGGCGGGGCCGCCGGCGGCGTCCTCGGCGGCGAGCTGCAGTTCGACGGCCTGCCGGTAGTCGGCCAGCGCCCGGGGGTCGGGCCCGTCCGCCGGCGGTTCGTCCTGCTCGTACGCGGCGCCGAGTTCGGCGGTGAGCAGGCCGAGCGACTGCTCGTCGCAGGCGGCGTGGTCCAGCGCGAGGGCGAGCAGTTCCTCGTCCCCGTCCGGGTCCGCGGCCACCAGCAGGCGCAGCGCGGGTCCGTCGGCGGGCCAGTTCGACAGGGCCTCGCGCAGCGCCGCACGGGCGGTGCCGCCGGGGGCGACGGCGATCCGGGCGGCCTCGGCCGAGGGGCCGCCGGTGCGCAGCACGGGTGTGCCGCGCACGGTCGCGAATCCGCCGCACAGCGCCGGGTGGTGGGCGGCCACGGCGGCCGCGGCGCGGGCCAGTCGGCCCAGGTCGAGGGTGCCGCGCGGGTAGGCGAAGAACAGCGGGACAACGTCCGTGCGGCTCTGCGGAGCGAGTCGGCGGGTGATCAGGAAGCGCCGCTGGGCGCCGGTCAGCGGGAGCAGCTCCACCGGGGATTCGGCGGCGGCGGAGCGGTACCGGGCGAGGTAGGCGGCGGTGATGCTGGCGTGCACGGGAACGGTCTCCGGTTTCCGGTCGCGGCTCGGGTCGGGGATCGGTCGGGGGTCGGTCGGGGGTCGGTCGGGGGTCGGGTTCGGTCGGCAGGAGGGGTTCGGGTGCGGAAGGCGCGGGTGGGCGGCCGGTCAGGACGTGCCGGGGCTCACCGCGCTCTCCTGGTCGGTGGCGTCCGCCTCCGCGTCCGCGTCCTGCCCGGCCGTACGGTCGGGGCCCGGCAGCTCGCGCATCCGCCGCAGCGGGGAGAGCAGCAGCGGCAGCGGCACCAGCAGGAAGCCGGCGGCGCAGAGCCAGAGCGCGGTGCGCGGCCCGGACGCCTCGGCGACCAGGCCGCCGATCAGGGCGCCGATCGGCAGGGTGCCCCACACCAGGAACCGCATGGTGGCGTTCATCCGGCCGAGCAGCTCCGGCGGGCAGATGCTCTGCCGGAAGCTCACCTGGGCGACGTTGTAGGCCACCGCGCCGAACAGCACCACCCCGGAGGCCAGGCCGAACAGCACCACGCCCGCACCGCCTCCGGACAGCGGCCACAGCAGCGCGAACGGCGCCGTCACCACCGTGGACAGCCAGATCAGCCGGGCCTGTCCGATCCACCGGGCGAGCTGCCCGGCGCACAGCGCGCCGGCCAGTCCGCCGACGGCGGAGACCGACAGCAGCACGCCGATGGCTCCCGGCGACAGGTCGAGCACCCGCACCCAGAACACCGTCTGCACGGCGGTCAGCACGGCGGAGAACAGGTTGGACGTGGCGGTGGCGGTCGCGATCGCCCGCAGCAGCGGGTGGCCGAGCACGAACCGCACACCCTCCCCGACCTCGGCGCGCAGCGAGCGCCCCGGCTCGGGCTCCGGCCGCGGCTCGTCGACCTTGATCCGGACGAGCAGCAGGGCGGAGGCGAGGTAGCCGCAGGCGTCGGCCACGATGGCGAGCGGCGCCCCGAGCAGCTGGACCAGCCCGCCGCCGAGGCCCGGCCCGGCAATCTGCGCCGAGGAACGGACCGTCTCCAGGGCGCCGTTGCCGCCGACCAGCTGCTCGCGCGGCAGGACGGCGGGCAGGAAGGACTGGTGGGCGACGTCGAAGAAGACCGTCGCCACCCCGGTGACCAGCGCCACCAGGTAGAGCTGCGGCATGGTCAGCACCCCGAAGGCGGCGGCCGGCGGGATCGACCCGACGGCCAGGCAGCGCACCACGTCGGCCCGGATCAGCACCGGAAGCTTGCGCATCCGGTCCAGCCAGGCGCCCGCGGGGAGGCCGACGAGCAGGAAGGCGGCGGTCTCGGCGGCGGTCAGCAGACCGACCTCGAACGGCGTGGCGTCGAGCACCATCACGGCCACCAAGGGAAGGGCGACCAGGGTGACCTGACTGCCCGTCTGGGCCGCCGCGGCTCCGGTCAGCAGGAGCCGGAAGTCGCGGTGGCCGAGCAGACGGGCCTGGCGGGGGCTGGGCTTCTCGTTCATCGGTGCGACTCTCGGTCACCCCTTCGACACTGGGCAAGCACCAGGTCCGTTTCCGGACGGAACGCACGTCGGCCGAATCCCGCCACTCCCCCGGCCCGCCTTTGCGCGCTCCTTATGGCCGCTTCTCCTGCCGTCACGCCGCCCGCGGCGTCCGTCGGCCTAGGCGGCACCGGCCGACAGGCACTCCGACCACTTCCGGGCCCGTCCGTCCATTTCCTTGTCCGGTATTCGGACGCTGTCTTTCCAGCCACCGGACGGAGACGCTCAACTTGGCCGGATTCCATGGAGTGCAGTCCGACCGTCATCTCATCGTGATACCGGCGTGACCGTAGCGAGCCGTAGACAAGGTGACCGGACGGTCACGGAGCACCCGCGCCCGACCCGGTCCATCACCCGTTCCGCCGACCCGTTCGCCGCCCGTTCCACCGACTGCTCCGCCGGCCTCGCCGCCGACCGTCGGCCGGCCGTCAGCCGCCCGACTCCGCCTCCGCCTCCGCCCGGCGGGTGATCGCCAGCACCGCCATGTCGTCGTCCCTGGGCCCACCGGTCCACCGCTCGACGTCCGCCACCAGCGCGTCCAGCACCTCGCCGGGCCCGGCGAACGGCCCCAGCGGGGCCAGCCCGAGCACCGGGTCGTAGAACTCCCCCGCCCCGTCCCGGGCCTCGGTGACCCCGTCGGTCACCAGCAGCAGCGTCCACCCGGCCGGGAACGGCCGACTCTCCGGCGCCGGGCGCGCCGCACCCAGTCCGCCCATCCCCAGCGGCAGCCCCGGATCCGCCGCGTCCAGCCGGCGCACCGGGGGCTCGCCCCCGCCCCGCGCGTACGGGTTCAGCAGGTACGGGCCGGGGTGCCCGCAGTCGAGCGTGCGCACGCTCTCCTCCCCCGGCGGGAACTCCACCAGCAGCGCGGTGATGAACCCCTCCATCCGCAGTTCCTCGCTCATCCGCTCGCTCTCCCGCAGCAGCGAGTCCTCCAGCGCGTCCGCGAGCGCGGCCAGGTCCGGCAGCCGGTGGGAGTCCTCGCGGAAGGCGCCCAGCAGCACCGAGACCGCCCCGACCGCGTGCAGCCCCTTGCCCCGCACGTCGGCGATCAGCCCCCGCACGCCGAACGGGGTGACCTGCAGCGCGTACGCGTCGCCCCCGATCAGCGCCTCGTCCTGGGCGGCCCGGTAGCAGGCCGCGACCGAAAGCCGCCCCACCTCCGCGGGGGGCTCCGGCAGCACCGCCCGCTGCGCCGCCTCGGCCACCGACCGCACCCGCGCCAGCCGCCGCCCGTGCCGGTCCACCACCCGGTTCACCCCGATCCCGAGCAGCGCCGCGAACGCCGTGTTCGCCAGCTCCAGGAAGCCGGCCCCGGTCCCGATCGACCCGTCCTGGGTGGACAGCAGCAGGATGCCGAGAACGTTGGCGGCCCCCACCGCGACGGTGTCCCGCAGCGCCAGCAGCGCACCCGCCAGCACGGCGGCCGCCGCCAGCAGCGGATCGCCCCAGTAGTCGGTCGGGTCCAGCGCGTTCCACACCAGCCCGCCGGCGGTCAGCAACCACGGCGCGACCCGCACGTACGGGGGCCACTGCACGGACCTCTGGGCCATCGGCGACCTGGCTTCCGTCTCACCACCATCCGGAAGGACTTCTTCCGATCGTAGTCACGGGCCCCCGAAACGCGCACGACGGCCGCCCGGGCGCTCGCTAGGCTCCTGCCCCACACGGTCCGAGACCCGAGGAGAACCGGATGTCCATCTTCGCTTCCTGGCTGTACTTCGCCGACGACGGTGACGGCAACGCGCCCGCCCCGAGGGTCTACCAGGGCTCGCACGTCAGCCCCGCCGAGGACGACCGCCGCGGGGGCTGGCTGGAACTCGGCGTGATCCCCAACCACTGCCACCCGGACGTCCGGTTCGGCGACGCTCCCGAACCTGAGGGCGGTTGGCCTCTCCCGGTGGAGTACCTCCGGCTGGGTCTCGGCGGGCCGGCCCCGGACGGCACTGGCGGCACTGGCGGCACTGGCGGCACGGACGGCACTGGCGGCACGGGCTCCCGGGCGACGGTGATCCTGGACCGCGCCCAGGTCGAGCTGTTGCACGCCACCCTCACCGAGTGGCTGAGCACCGACCGCCGGTAGCGTGCCGTTCGCCCGTTCGCCTGTACGCCAATCCGCCGCTATGCGGCGTCGGCCGTGAAGCGTCCCGCGCCGGGCCCCGCCAGCAGGCCCTCCGGCACCCGGCGCCCGTACGCGAGCAGCAGCAGGTGCTCCGCCCGCCCCGTCACGGTGAGCGACCCGTCGCCGTACGCCCAGGCGGTGTCCGTCGCCACCAGCCGGACGCCGTCCAGCCGGGCCCCGAAGAACCGCAGCGCACGGGGTGAGACACCGGCCAGCAGGGCCTTCGTGCGCGCCACCGGCAGCCGGGCGGGCAGGCCGAGCGCCACCGTGATGTCGAGGCCGTGGACGACGTCGTGGGCGAGGGCCGCGATCGGGCCGCCGACCGGCGGGCGCCAGGGGTGGTCCGCGTGCTCGGCCATCGCGGCGGCGAGTTCGCGCTCGGTCATGGCGGCCGCGTCGCGGCGGGCGATCCGGTCGGCCATCCGGTGGACGTTGCCGCCGGAGCGGGCGAGTTCGAGGAGCGTGCGTGCCGTCGAGTGCCGGAATCCGGTGCTCATGTGCGCGGCCACCTCGCGGATCCGCCACCCACCGCACAACGAGGGCGAGTTCCACTGCTCCGGGGCGAGGTCGGCGAACACCCGGGCGAGCTCGCGGCGCTCGGCCGCGATCTGCTCGCGGATCCAGTGGATCTGCCCGGTGTCCCGGCTCTGCGGCACCCCGGTGTCCTTGTTCTGCGGCACGGTTTCCATGCGCCCAGCCTGCGGGCGGAACCGTACACCCGTCCAAGACCGGGAAGTTCTGGCACCTATGATCGGGAGTTATGGAACTGCGGCAGCTCCAGTACTTCGTCACCGTCGCCCAGCACGGCAGCTTCACCCGGGCCGCGCGGCTGCTGCACCTCACCCAGCCCGGGGTGAGCTCCCAGATCCGGCAGCTGGAACGGGAACTGGGCCACCGACTGCTCGACCGTTCGGGCCGCACCGTACGGCTGACCCCGGTCGGCGAGGCGGTGCTGCCGCACGCCCGGGCCGCGCTCGCCTCTGCGGCCGCGGCCCGCCGCGCGGCCCAGGAGTTCGGCGGGCTGCGGCGCGGACACGTGCGTCTGGGCATGGTCGCCGGGGCGGCCCTGACCCCGCCGTCCGGACTGGGCACCATCCCCGGGCTCGCCACCACGCTCGCGGCGTTCCGCAAGGAACACCCCGGCATCGACTTCTCGCTCACCGAGGACACCACCGCGCGGATGCTCTCCGCGCTGCGCGACGGCCGGCTGGACCTCGCCGTCGTCGGCCTGCCCACCCCGGGGAGCGGGCGGGAGGGCGACGACGGCGGGTCGTCGCTGAGCGGGCTGGCGCTGCACACGGTGCTGGAGGTCCCGCTGGTCGCGGCCTGCCCGGTGGACCATCCGCTCGCGCCCGCCTCGGGCGCGGGCTCCGTCCACGGCTCGGGCGCGAACACTGTCCCGGGCGCGGGCGCGGGCGCGGGCACGGACACGGCCCCGGGCTCGGGCACCGCCGGGGGCTCGGGAAGCGGGGCCGGTGTTACCGCCCCCGGCCGGGACGCGCTGCCGGTCGCGGCGCTCGCCGGACACGCCCTGGTGAGCACCCCGCGCGGCACCGGCCTGCGCACGGCGCTGGAGCGCGCCCTGGCCGAGGCCGGCGTCGCGGCGACGGTCGGCGTCGAGGCGGCCGCGCCACCGCAGTTGGCCGAGCTCGCCGCGCACGGCCTGGGCGTGGCCGTGCTGCCGGACCCGGGCCCGCTGCCCGGCCTGCGGGTGCGTCCGCTGACCGACCCCGTTCCCCGGGTCCGGATCGCGCTCGCCTGGCCGGCCGGGCACCCCTCCTCACCGCCGACCGCCGCCCTGGTGGCCCACCTGCGGCAGGCCTACCCCGGGCCGGCGGCCGCTCAGGCTCCGGCCGTCACCGCCGCGCCGTCGGCGATGTGCAGCAGCGCGGCCGCGCCGTCGAGCACCTCCCGGTCGAGCGGGAAGTAGCCCTGCCGCGGGACGGTGTCGGTGCGGGTGCGGGCGTCGGCCGGCAGCGCGGTGTCCGTCAACTCCCAGGCCGCACCGCGTCCCCGCAGGTGGGCCTCGTACGTCCCCCGCGCCGGCTCGGCCAGTCCGAGCGCCTCGCTGCGCCCCAGGCTCCCGGCGACGAAGGCGTAGCGCTCGCCCAGCAGCGTGCCGACGGTGTGGCCCGCGCCGGTCCACCGGCAGTCCAGCTCGCCCAGCGCCCAGGCGCTCGGGTTCCGCTGCACGTGCCGGTTGTGGGCGAAGAGCAGGGTCGGTCCGCGCCGGGCCTCGATCTCGCGGATGTCGAGGAGGTTCTGCGCCATCAGCGCGTCCCGCACGCCGAGCAGGGCGCTGATCCGGGCGCTCGGGGTGCGGCCCCGGACCGCCGACTGGGCGTGGTAGCGCAGCAGTCCGATCCCGGCGGCCAGTCGGGCGCGGGCCCCGTACCATTCGGCCGGCGAGGTCGCTCCGATCAATTCCGGCGCCCGCATCTGGAGTTGGAGGAGAAGGTCGTCGGCGAGGCAGCGCAGCCGGGCGGCGTCGGCGGTATCGCCCGGCGACTGGGCCGGGTCCGTCACCGCCTCCGTACGGCTCCAGCGCTCGTCCTCGCCCGCCACACCGGCGACGTCGAGGTCGAGCCCCAGGTAGTCGCGGGCGTGTTCGAGGTAGCGGCGTGGGCTGGGGGCGCTGGTGTTCTCGGTCGGGATGTCGAAGCCGTGGAAGGCCAGCCGCTCCCCGGACGGCCGCTGCCGGTTGAACTCCCGCATCCAGGCGACGAGTCGGCGGTTGGGGGCGAGTTCCCCGAAGCCGTGCGTGAAGCCCTTCCGCATCGCCGATTCGAGAGTGCCGACACCCTCCCGGACGTAGGCGTCCACGGCGAGGGCGGCCACCCGGTCGGTCTCCAGGGCGATCGACCGGAAGCCCCGGCCGACCAGCCTGGCGAACAGCTCGTTGCGGACCAGCCCGAACGCCGGCTCCTGGTGCGTCGGCTCGCCCAGCCCCAGAAGCTCGCACGCGGGGGTGATGAAGTCATACACGTCCTGGTTCATGGACCTCAAGCGTATCCTTGAAGGATCGGTTGAGACTTTTCCCGCTTCCGCCGCCCAGCCTCCGCTGAAAGCCTCAAACATCGCCCAACCATCGACCGACTTCGAGCACCCCGCCCCACCCGGTCCCACCTCACCCCACCAGCCCGGAACGGGAGACGACCGGACGACCATGCGACCCTCCGACCTCGCGCGCGAGCACGGCATCTCGACCCAGGCGATCCGCAACTACGAGCGCGACGGCTGCCTCCCGCCCGCCGAACGCACGCCCACCGGATACCGGATCTACACCGAGCTGCACGCCGCCGCCCTTCGCGCCTACCTCGCCCTCGTCCCGGCGTACGGGTACGCGACCGCGGGCTCGGTCATGACCGCCGTCCACGCCGACCGGATCGGCGAAGCCCTCACCGAACTCGACCGGGGACACGCCCAGTTGCTGCGCGACCGGGAGACCCTCGCCGCCGTCCGCGAGGCCGTCGGCCACCTGACCGGCGGCGCCGCCGCCGGAACCGGGCTCCCCGCACCACCCGGCCCCCGCTCCGTCGGCGAGGTCGCGCACCGGCTCGGCCTCACCCCCGCGACCCTGCGGGCCTGGGAGGCCGCCGGCATCCTCACCCCGGCCCGGGACCGCGCCACCGGCCACCGCCGCTACCTCCCCGCCGACGTCCGGGACGCCGAACTCGCCCACCTGCTCCGCCGGGGCGGCTACCTGCTGGACCACATCGCCACCGTGCTGCGGCAGATCCGCACCGCGGGCGGCACCGGCGAGCTCGCCGCCGCCCTGGACGGCTGGCAGCAGCGCCTCACCACCCGGGGCCTGGCGATGCTCACCGCCTCCGCCCGCCTCGACGACTATCTGGGGCTGCGCACCGGAGCGCCCCGACCGGCTTGACCTCAAGGCCACTTGAGGTACCAGAGTGATCCACATGAACACCGAAGCAGCAGCCAACGCGCAGGCCGCCCCCGAGGCGGACATCCAGGCCGTCGAACGGGTCGTGGCCGCCGTCGAACGCGCCCAGCGCGCCAAGGACCCGGACGCGTTCCTCGCACTGTTCCACCCCGAGGCGATCTGGACCACCGCGCACGGCAAGGTCCTCCTCGGCCTGGACGCGATCGCCGAGTTCACCCGTGCCGTGCTGCCCGCCGCGACCTGGGACGGCGACGTCACGTACGAGCCGGTGCACATCCAGTTCCTTCGCCCCGACGTGGCCGCCGTCAAGGTCCGCCAGGTCTACCGGTCGCCGGAGGGGGACTCGGAGGGCGCGCCGCTGTACGTCATGACCAGGCAGGACGACGGTCGGTGGCTGCTGCACGCCTGCCAGAACACCGGCGTGCTCGCCGAATAGCCACCGGGCCTGTCGCAGTCCGTCGCAGTCCGCCCCTGCCCGTCCCCGCCGGACGCCGGCGCCGCGCCCCGGCCCGACCGGCCCGGCCCGACCGGCCCGGCTCAGCCGACCCGGGTGAGCCGGGCGGTGCGGGCGCCGGCGCCGTCCGCGAGCGCGCCCGGCTGCTCCTGGTCCGCGCGCTCGGGGCCGGCGAGCAGGATGGAACGCTGGAGCCGCCGCAGCGCCGCGGACGGCTCCATGCCCAACTCCCGTACCAGGGTGTTCCGCAGGCGCTGGTAGGCCTCAAGCGCCTCGCCCCGCCGGCCGGAGCGGTGCAGCGCGATCATGTACTGGCCGTGCAGGCTCTCGTGGGTGCGGTAGCGGTCGATCAGGACGGTGAGTTCGGCGAGCAGCACCCGGTGCCGGCCGAGTCGCAGGTCGGCCTCGATCCGCTGGTCCAGCGCGCAGAGCCTGATCTCCTCCAACCGTCTGGTCTCGACGGCGAGTTGGCCGCCGACCGGAACGTCGGCGAAGGCCGGGCCGCGCCACAGCGCGAGCGCATCGGCCAACTGGCGGGCGGCGAGCGGGAAGTCGCCCCCGTCCATGGCGCGGTAGCCGTGCCCGGCGAGGCGGTCGAACTCCTGGAGGTCGACCAGTCCGCCGCCACTGTTCAGCATGTAGCCGCCGGCCGAGGTGACCAGGACGTCCTTCGCGCAGGAGGCCCCCGGGCCGCCGTCGCCCTGGGCGAGCGCCCGGTCGATGAGGTCGCGCAGTTGGAGCACATAGGTCTGCACGGTGGTGCGGGCACTGCGTGGCGGGCGGCCGGACCACAGCTCCTCGGCGAGGACTCCCGCCGGCACGACCTGGTCGGCCCGTAACGCCAGCAGGGCGAGCACCTGCCGCGGCTTCGGCGCCGACGGCACCACCGACGCCCCGCACAGTCGGACCCCCAAGGACCCCAGCACCCGGATCTCCACGACGACCACCCCATATCCAGACGGATCGGCGGCCCCGACGGCCGCCGGCCGGGCGGGTGCTCCGCTGCTCACCGTCCACGCAGGTCCGCTGGAAGGTCGGTCGAGCACCCGACGCCCATCCAAAAACAGGACAGACGGTTTGTCAATACAAAACCGAACGCGCTGTTTGTTTTTGGGCGGAGCAATCCCCACCGGAACCGGACGCCGGACCGCCCGTCCGACCTCGAACCGCTTCGAACGAGGCCCGCACGGACCACCCGGGCCACCCGGGCCACCCCGAGCGCCCGACTCAGGCCGGTCCGACGCCGGCCGCACCCGCCCCGTCCGGCCCAGTCGGGCCGGACTCCGCCGCCCGGGCCGCCGCGAGCTCCGCGACCACCCGGGCGCCCCGGTCCACCGCGAGGTCGAGCGTGGCCAGCACCCCGGGCACCGCGATACTGGGCATCACATGCTGGTACAGCGCGGAGATCCGGCGCTCCAGATCCGCCCGGCCGGACATCTTCTGCGACTGGATCTGCACCCCCGTCCAGGCCCCGGTGACCAGCCACGCCGTCTCGGCGGGCACCACCTGGGGCAGCAGCTCACCGCGTCGGCCCGCCGTTTCCAGCACGCTCTCGGCCCGCTGGATCCAGCCGGGCGCCGCACCGCCGCTGAAGTCTCCGAACATGTCCTGGCCGAGGGAGAGCCGCGCGCCCGCGCTCAGGACCGGGTCGCGCGGCATGAGGTGGGCGACCACCATCCCGAGGTCCACGAACTCCTGGAGTTTGCACTGCCGTTCGGGGATCTCGTCCCGGCCGAACTGCTCCTCCACGACCCCCTGGGCGAGCTCCCGCTTGGAGGCGAAGTGGAAGTACACCGCGCCGCGGGTCACCCCGGCGCGGGCCACGACCTCGCCGATCGTCGCCCCCTCGTACCCGTACTCGTCGAAGACCGACGCCGCCGCCTCCAGGATCAGCCGACGCGTCCGGACCGCCCGCTCCTGTCGCACCACCGCAACCACCCCACCCGAAACGCTCGGCAAACAAAACCAAACACCCCGTATCTTACCCGCCACGGTCGACAGGGGTCCTTGCATCCCAGGTCACCTAGGGCCGTCCTCAAGCGGACTAAAACCGCGTGGACGGTATGGGACGAACAGGTGGCCGACATCTCGCCGCCAGCCCCCATATCCGGAGCGACAGCTCCCACTTGTGCCCGGGGGGACGACGAACGATCCAGTCGTGGCAATGGACCTGACAACTTTGGCCATCGACATTCCCACAGGTCAAGCAGGCCCGCCCGGTGAACCTGGTCCCGGGGCGGCGACCGGCACACACCCACCGTGCCCGACCGAACACGCTCGGCCGCCGACGAACCTTTGTTCTGGCTCCTTGAAAACCAAACCGGTAGGTACGTATCTTACGAGCCCTGAGCAGCCCACCCCGCCCATCACGGCCTTTCGGAGCGCTCCCCATGACTCTGCTCGCCTTCCGCACGCCCGCCTCCGCCCTCGCCACCGGCCCGGACCCCCGGACGATCCCCGGCCCGGCCGCAGCAGCGGCCCCGGCGCCTCGCCTGACCAGCACCGTCGCCAAGGAGTACGTGCACCGGGCCTGCCACGCCGAGGTCTTCATCACCGGCAGCGAACAGCTGACCGACACGGCCTTCGCCGTCACCGCGCAGTGGCCGCGGGCGCACACCTTCTTCTGCACGCCGGACGGCACCCGGCACGACCCGATGCAAGCAGCTGAAACGATCCGCCAGGCCGGCCTCTACCTCGCCCACACCCGGTTCGGCGTACCGCTCGACCACAAGTTCATGATGTGGAACCTCGACTACACCACTCAGCCGCGGCAGTTGCCGATCGGAGCGGCACCGACCGACCTCACCCTGGAGATCCAGCTCCTCGCCCAGCCGCGCCGCTCCGGCACCACGGTCGACTTCACGCTGGAAACCGTCGTCCGACGGGGCGCCCAGCTCGCCGCCACCGGGTATGCCCGGTTCACCACCGTCCCGGACTCCACCTACCAGCGGCTGCGCCGGGGGCGCCAGGGCGCCGAGCACCCCGCGGCGCCGACCGTGACCGCCGAGCCGCTCCCGCCGGCCCGGGTCGGCCGAGTCCGCCCGAGCGACGTCGTCCTGACCCCGGCCGACGCCCCCGACAGCTGGCACCTCACTCCCGACTTCCGGCACCCGATCCTCTTCGACCACGCCAACGACCACATCCCCGGCATGGTGCTGCTGGAGGCGGCCCGGCAGGCGGCCAACGCCCTGAGCAGCCCGGTCACCGTCACCCCGGCCGCCGCGGCCACCACCTTCCACCGGTACGCCGAGCACGACGCGCCCACCACGATCACCGCCCGGCACACCCCCGGCGAGGAACCGGACAGCCTCACCACCACCGTGACCGGCCACCAGCACGGCGAACCGATCTTCACCACCGTGCTCACCGGCCACCCGGACCACCGCTGACCCGACGGCCGCCGCCGCACCGACCGGGCAGCCGGTACCGCCCGAGCAGCGGCCCGCACCCGCCGCACCACCGGACGCACCCACCGCCACGCCACGCGGACGGCCCGCCCGACCTTCCCGGTCCGGCGGGCCGTCCGCGTCCGGGAGGCCGTCCGCGTGCCGACGACGCTTGCCGGGGCGGCGCCCCCGGCACAGGGCGTTTCCCGCCCGCCGGCGACGACCGGAACATCCCGATTCCGGGCTGGCACCGGGGCGAACACCTGCGCAAGGATGTCAGCCCCTGATCCGCTGCCAACAGGAGCACGCCGTGAGCGAAGTCGCTTCGCAGCAGAACGAGTTGATAAGACTGACCGACCGCCCCGGAACCGACGACGCCCCCGGCCGCGACGGGCGGACCGGCGGCCGGAACGTCCGGGTACGGGTGCTCGGACGGCACGCACCGGGCTCCCTGCTCGGACACGACTGGCTGGACTGCGAGATCACCGTCACCGCCGACTCGGTGCGCGGGCAGTTCGTCACGCTGGTGACCGACCGCCATCTGACCCAGTGGGAAACGGCTTTGGAGCGGCTCGGGCGCGGCGCCGCGGTCCGCTGGCTGGACGAGGAGCACGGCCCGGAACTGCGGATCGAGCCCGCGCGGCCGGGCGGGCTCTGGGTGACCGTCTCGGACGCGGAGGAATCGGGCGTCACGCTCCGGGTCGTCCTCTCCCCCGCACCGGACTGGCTGGACGAGCAGCGCGCGCTGCTCAAGCTCGTCCGGGAGGCCTATCCGGCCGAGGTGGTCGAGCTCGCCCCGGGCCTCCAGGCCTGGCGCGGAACCCCGGTGGAGGAGAGCTGATCATCGGTCATCCCCGGGTCCGCACAGGACGTCCCGGCCGGCCGAGCGAACGGTCGGGCACGGTGAGGAGGAAGAGCAGGGCCGCGCCGCAGAGCATGAACAGCGCGAGGCGGTGCAGCCCGCCCGTGGTGGCACCGTGCGGGAAGAAGGCGGCGTTCGCGGCCGAGGCCGCCATCGCGCTGAGGTACATGAAGGTGCGCAGCAGCCCGGCCGCCGAGGCGATGGCGGCCGGGTCCGCCTGGTGGTAGAGGGCGGTCTGGGTGCCGAGCCCGATCAGCCCCTGCGAGACGCCCGCCAGCACACCGACCACGATCAGCAGAGCACCCGGACTGCTCGCGTGCACCGACAGCAGGGCGGCACAGGCCCCGATCTGGCAGGCGGAGCCGACCAGCAGCTTGCCGCGCACACCCGGACTGCGGCCGGTGACCCCGGCGGCCGTGAGCGCGGTCAGCGACAGCGGCAGCAGCACCAGTCCGGCGGAGGCCGCCGACAGGCCGCGCCCCTCCTCCAGCCACTGGGTGTAGCCGTAGAGGAAGGCGTAGACGGAGGTGTAGCCGAGGACCTGGCGCAGGTAGGTGGCGATCAGCGGGCGGTTGCCGGCGAGCGACCGCAGGTCGATGAAGGGGGTGCGGGCCCGCCGCTCGCGGACGGCGAAGGCGGCGGCCGCCAGGACGGCGAGCACCGGCAGGTACCAGCGCGCCGGGTCGGGCCGCATCAGGAACAGCATCAGGGCGAGCAGCAGGACCGCGAACAGCGCGATCCCGGCGTGGTCGAGGCGCTCCGGACGGTCGAGGCGGTCCGGACGGTCGAGGTGGTCCCCGCGGCCGCGGTGGTCGCCGCGGCCGCGGTGGTCGCCGCGGCCGGACGCGTCTCTGCCGTCGGACCCGTCACCTCGGTCCGGACGGCCGGAGCGGCGGTCGGTGACGGGCAGCCGGGCCGCGCCGAGCGCCAGACAGGCCAGTGACAGCGGGACGTTGACGGCGAAGACCGTCCGCCAGCCGCCCGCGCCGATCAGCAGACCGCCCAGGGTGGGGCCGACCACCGCGACGGTCTGGTTGGCGACGGCCAGCAGCGTCAGCACCCCGGTGGGGCTGGACTGCCCGGTCCGCTCGGCCTCGGTACGGGTCAGGTGCATCGCGGCCGGGTAGGCCGCGGAGGTGCCCAGGCCGAGCAGCACCCGGGCGGCGATCAGCAGTCCGAGCGTCGGGGCGAACGCGCCGAGCAGTCCGGCGAGGCCGACCAGGGCCGTCCCGGCGAGGTAGAGCCGGCGCGGCCCGTGGGTGTCCACGAGCCTCCCGATCACCGGCTGGCCGACGGCGGTGGCCAGGTAGAGCGCGGTGACCAGCCAGGCCGTCTCGGCGGGCGGCGCGCCGAAGGCGGCGCCCACGGGCACCAGGGCCACCGCGATCATCGACGAGTTGATCGGGTTGAGCACCGATCCGAGCACCATCGGTGCGATCAGTCGGCGGTTGAACCCGCCCTCCGGAGCGGGCAGCCGGCGGCGGGACCGGAGCCGGGCCAGCAGGGCGGACGGACCGGCCATCACCGGTTCAGCCGGTCCATCAGGGCCAGTGCCTCCAGGACGGTGGCGCGCTCGGCCTCGGTGTAGTGCTCCGCCATGGCCCGGGTCAGCCACTCCTGACGGGCCTGGCGGCTGTCCGCGACGTGGGCCAGGCCCGCCTCGGTGAGGCTGACCACTTGGCGGCGGCCGTCCTCGGGGTCGGGGCGGCGACCGACCAGTCCGTGCTGTTCGAGCACGGCGAGAGTGGCGGCCATCGACTGGGGACGGACCCGCTCGGCGGCGGCCAGCGCGCTCGCGGAGGCCGGACCGTCGTTGATCAGCCGACTGAGCACGGCGGTCTGGGAGGGGGTCAGGTCGCTGGTCCCGCTCGCCTCCCGCAGGGTGCGGCGCAGCCGGCTGAAGACGGTGCGCAGCTCGCGGGCGGCCAGTGCCGCGGTGTCGGGCGCCACGGCCTCGGCGGGGGCTGTACGGGCCGCGGCGGCTTGGGGGCCGGTTCGCTTCTCGGTCATGGCTCCACGGTAATTTCATCAGTCTGGACTGTCCAGTCTGGACTGAAGGATTTCCCGGGAACGGCGAGCCGGATAATGACGGCATGATCGACAATCAGCTCCGCGTCGTCCTCGCCGAGGATTCGGTGATCCTCCGGGACGGCATGGTCGAACTCCTCACCGCCCGTGGGTGCGCGGTGGTCGCCACCGCCGGTACGGCGCCCGAGCTGGTGGCCGCCGTCACCGAGCACCGGCCCGACGTGGCCGTGGTGGACATCCGGATGCCGCCCACCCACACCGACGAGGGCATCCGGGCCGCGGTGGAGATCCGGGCCGCCCTGCCCGAGGTCGGCATCCTGGTCTTCTCCCAGCACGTCGAGACCGTCTGGGCGGCCCGGCTGCTGGCGGCCGGCGCAGCGGGCATCGGCTATCTACTCAAGGAGCGGGTGGCCCGGACCTCCGAGTTCGTGGACGCCCTGCACCGGGTCGCCGCGGGCGGCACGGCCCTCGACCCGGAGATCGTCAACGGCCTGATGCACGGCGGGCGGCGCAGCCGGGTGGACGCGCTCACCCCGCGCGAGCGGGAGGTGCTGGAGCTGATGGCGCAGGGGCACTCCAACCGCTCGATCGCCACGCTGCTGACGGTCTCGGAGCGGGCGGTGGAGAAGCACGTGGCCGCCGTGTTCGGCAAGTTCGACCTGCCCGCGACCGACGCCGACAACCGGCGGGTCAAGGCCGTGCTCGCCTACCTCGCGGAGAGCGGCGCCTCCTGAGCCGACGGACCCGGAACGGCGACACCCCGAGGCCGGCGGCCCCGAGACCGGCGGCCCCGGAGGGCGACGGCCCCGAAGGCGATGGCCCTGAAGGCAAGGACCGTGCCCCCGTCAGAGCCGGCCGGGCAGCTCGGCACCGACCACCGTCGGCCCGCCGGGCGGGCTGTCCACCCGCAGCGTCCCGTCCACCGCCGCGAGCCGTTCGGCCAGGCCGGCCAGGCCGGTGCCCGCGCCGATCGCGGCGCCGCCGCGCCCGTCGTCGCTGACGGTCAGCCGGACCCTCCCGTCGGCCGCGGTCACGGTCAGCTCCGCCGACCGCGCGCCGCTGTGCTTGGCCATGTTGGTCAACAGCTCGGCCGCGCAGAAGTAGACGGCCCGCTCGATCACCTCCTCCGGACGCTCCCGCAGGTCCAGCCGGACGTCGACCGGCACCGGAGAGGTGGCGGTCAGCCCCGGCAGGGCCTGGGCCAACCCGCCGTCCAGTGCCACCGGGTGGATGCCCCGGGTCAGCCGGCGCAGACCGGCGATGGTGTCGTCGGTCTGCCCACGGGCCCGGTCGACCAGGGCGCGCAGCCGCCCGAGGTCGGGCCCGCCCGAGCCGGCCGGTCCGTCCACGGAGGAAACACCCCCGGTGGGAACACCCGCGACGGGAACACCCCCGGCCGGTCCGCCCGCGGAGGGAGCGCCCTCCGCCAGGACGTCGTCGGCGAGTGACAGGGTGATGGCGAGCGCGACCAGCTGTGCCTGGGTGCCGTCGTGCAGGTCGCGTTCCAGGCCCCGCAGCCGGTCGGTGTTCTCGGCCAGCAGGATGGCCCGGGCGTTCTCCAGCTGACGCACCCGCTGCTGCGAGCGCACCGGCCCGAGCAGGGCGCGGGCGAGCGCGCGGTCCGCTCCGCCGAGGGCGCGCACCGCGGCGGGGACGACGGCCAGCACCGCGAGGCCGACCGGGACCGCTCCCAGGTCCAGCAGTCCGATCGACCGCGGGCCCGGCTCCATCATCCGCACCCAGAGCGGGAAGCCCACCAGCCAGACGCTGCCGAGCGGCAGCACGACCACGGCGAGGAACCCGAGCACGCCCAGCGGCAGCCGCACCAGGAGGTAGAGCAGCGTCCGCCAGGCCACCGGGTCGGTCAGCACCGCCCGGCCCCGGGCGAACACCCCGGACGGGCGCGGCAACGGCGGCGGCGCGGGCACCTCCTCCCGGAGCAGCCGCCCGACCAGCCACCGGTGCAGCCCGCCGAGCCGCCTCGCCCCGAGCAGCGCGGCGACCACGAACGGCAGGCCCAGCACGGTGAGCGAGAGCAGCACCCCGGCGTAGAGGACCGCGACGGCGTACACCCCGCCGAGCACCCCGAGCGGCAACCCGAGCACCGCGAAGGCCAGTTCGCCGCCGCTCACCGACCGGTACCGCCGCCGCTCAGCCACCGTCCACCTCACCGTTCACCCTCCGACCGGCCTCCAGCATCCACCAGGCACCTCCGGAGCCATCGCACCCACCTGCCCCTCCGTCCGGGCGGCCCCTCGGACCACCACGGCACCGACCCGGCGGCCCGCCCACCGTCGACGCCCGCCTCGACCTTCCTCGTCTCACCGCCGTTCCCCACCCGTCGATGCCACCGCCGAGCCGCCGACCGCCCACAGCCCCGTGCCCACGATCCCCGGCACCGTGAGCACCGCTGCTCCCAGCACCACCCGGGCGCAGGCCGCGCCCGGCACCACTGGGACCACCGAGCCCGTCACCGCCAGGCTGAACGCCCCCGAGGCCGCGGCCGCCACCGCCGCGCCCAGCAGCACCCCGATCGCCGTGGTCAGGACCGCCTCCACCGAGAGCATCCGCAACAGCTGCCGCCGCGTCGCCCCGACCAGGCGCAGCAGCGCGAACTCCCGGCGCCGCTCGGCGGTCAGCGCCACCAGGGTGTTGACCGTGGAGACCGCCGCGAAGCAGACCAGCAGTCCGAGCTCCATCTCGCGCAGCCAGATGTCGCTCTCCTTGGTGACGCTGGTCGCGGCACCCGTCGCCCGGGCCACCTGCTCCGCGGTGCTGGTCAGGGTCAGCATGGTGCCACAGAGCCCGACCAGCAGCGCGACCGGCACCACGGCAGAGGAGAGCCGGGCCGCGTAGCCGCGGAGGTTGGCGTCCGCCAGCCAGCCCGCCCTGGGCACGAGCGCCCGCGCCGGGGCGCCGAGCACGACCGCCAGGCCCCTCGCCGCCACCGGCCCCAGCAGTCCGACCGCGACCAGCAGCACCAGCGAGCCGAGCAGCGCGGCCTGCCCCGCCTTGTCCAGCTCTCCGGCCGGCCGGCTCGCGGCCAGTCGCAGCAGCAACCCGCCGCCGGCGAGCACCGCCACCCCGGCGAGCACCCGCAGCGCGCCCGTCCGCCGCGGCCCGCCCGCGCCCTCGGTCAGCGCGACGGCCGGGGCGGGCCGGGTGATCCGGCGGGCCGCGACCGCGGTGGCCGCCAGGCCGACCAGCAGGGCCACCCCGAACCCGACCAGCGCCGGCACCGGCGCCCCGGGTATGCGGAGCCCGGGTGCCGCCATGCCGCGCGTCTGGAGCGCGGCGAGGAAGGCCCGGGCCGCGAGGAAACCCGCCAGGCCGCCCGGCACGGCCACCAGCAGGGCCGTCGCCACCACCTGCGCGCGCACCACCCGGCGGACCTGACGGGGCGTCGCCGCGACGGTGCGCAGCAGCGCCAGCTCCCGGTGCTGCTGGCGCAGCGTGAAGCCGAGCGCGTTGACCACGACGAACAGCGCGACCAGGACGGCGATCTCGCCGAACGCGCCGGCGATCAGCACCAGGCCCGGCCCGGACACCGCCGCCCGCGACACCGCGGCCGGTGCCGTGACCTGCGCGGCGACCAGCGACCCGAACAGCGTCACCGCCGCCACCGCCAGGAACAGCGCCGTTCCCAGCCCGGCGAAGGAGGCCGGACGGCGGCGGATCTGCCCCGCCGAGAGGCTCAGCACGGGACTGCTCACGGCGCTCACCCGCCCAACCGGCTCAGCCGCTCGCCGACCTGCGCGGCCGTCGGCCTGATCAGCTCGTCCACCAGCAGGCCGTCGGCGAGCAGCAGCACCCGGTCCGCGTACCCGGCGGCGACCGGGTCGTGGGTGACCATCACACAGGTCTGTCCGTCGACGTCGACGCCCGCGCGCAGCAGGCCGAGGACCTCCTGCCCGGTGGCGCGGTCCAGTGCGCCGGTCGGCTCGTCGGCGAACAGCACCTCCGGCCGGGAGACCAGGGCCCGGGCTATCGCCACCCGCTGCTGCTGACCGCCCGACAGCTGCCCGGGCCGGTGCCGCTCGCGCCCGGCCAGCCCGACCCGGACCAGCGCCTCCCGCACCCCGCCCCGCTCCGGCGGCCGCCCGGCCAGCCGCCCGGGCAGCTCGACGTTCTGCGCGACCGTCATCGCGGGCATCAGATTGAAGGCCTGGAACACGAACCCCACCCGGGTGCGGCGCAGCTCCGCCAGCCGCCGTTCGGGCAGCCCGGACACCTCGGTGTCGCCCCACCGCACGGTGCCCCTGGTCGGACGGTCCATCCCGGCCAGGCAGTGCAGCAGGGTGGTCTTGCCGGATCCCGACGGCCCCATCACCGCCGTGAACGTCCCCGGCGCGAAGCCCACCGACACCCCGCGCAGCGCCCGCACGGCCGCCGCGCCGCGCCCGTACTCCCGGTGCAGCCCGACCGCGCTCAGGGCCGCGCCCGTCGTCCCGTCGTTCGCCGCCGTGGTGGCGGCTGTCGTCATCCCGTTCATGCCCTCCATCGTGGGCGTCCGGGGCCGGGAGATCGATTGTGCTGGCACCCGAATCCGGGGTTCGGAAATCCGAACCCCGCAGGTGGTGCTACGCCCCCTCGGGCCGGTCGCGGCATCGCCGGGGCCGGCTCCGGAGCGCTCCCGCCCGGTGGCCGTCCCCGTGCTGCGGCGCGGTCGGCGGCCCGAACGGTTCGACCGCGACCGCCGCCCGCGGGCGGTCCTTCGAGCCGTCCCGCGGGGTGGGGACGGATGCCCCGGCGGGCCCCGCCACGGTCCGGCTCACCCTCCCCTCCTCCACCCGTCCCCACCCCGCCTCCCGTCGAATCCGCCCGACGGGGAATCATGATCCGGTGACCATCGACCTGCTGCCCGGCCGCGGCCTCCGGCTACCCGCCCCGGGCCGCGAGCCGCACCGAAAGGAGCCGTTCTCCTCCGGCTCCCTCCCCCACTCCGCCCCCTCCGGGCACGACGCACCGACCGCGCACGACGCACCCACCGAGGCCGCCGCATGATCCCCCTCCCGACCGGCACCGCCACCGGTCCGCACGACGCCGCCTACCTGCCCCGCCGCCGGCTGTCCCCGCGCCCGGCCGAGCGACCGATCACCGCACCGGTCCCCAAGCTCGGCGGCGAGCCGTACTGGCTGGCCGAGCCCGCCTGGCCGCTCGCCCCCACCACGGGCGAACCGCTGGTGTTCATCGGGCAGTTCCCCGTCCCGGGCGAGCCCGGGCGGCTGGCGTACCTCTTCCTGGAGGAAGAGGACGAGATCATGGGCGGCCTCGACCCGGAGCGGGGCGACGGCCTGCTGCTCGTCCAGCCGGACGGGCGCATCCCGCCGTTCGCCGTGATCGGCCCGTCCGACACCCGGGGCCGCACGCTCTGGCGCTGCGAAGCCGACGGCGAGCGGACCCCGGTCGAGTACCACCTGGACGTGGTGCCGCTGTCGGACGACGTCGACCGGGCGATGGACCAGCGGGCCGCCTTCCAGCGGTACCTGCGCGACGAAGGCCCCGAGGTGCCCTTCCCGGACGGCGACCACGTGCACGACCACCTCGGCGGAGACCCGTCCTACGCGAACGGCCGGGCCAGGGTCCCGGCGCCCTGGCAGTACCTCTTCGCCCTCGCGGACGCCCCGGACGAGGGCGATCCGTACTTCCTCAACTTCGGCTACGGCAACGGCTTCGGCTTCCTCAGCCCGGACGGCCTGGAGGGCCGGTTCTTCTGGGAGGCGTCGTAGCCGGGCCCGCCCCTCCGCCTCCCCCTCCCTCACCCACCCACCCCCACCCACGGGAGTCACCATGACCACCACCCCTCTGACCGTCGCCGTCCTCGGGCCGGGCGGCGTCGGCGGACTGATCGGCGGGCTGCTCGCCCGCGACGGCCACCGGGTCGTCTGCCTGGCCGGCGAGGAGACGGCGGCCGCCGTCCGGCGGGACGGACTGCACGTCCGCAGCGGCCGGTTCGGCGAGTTCACCGCCCGGGTCGAGGCCGCGACCGAGCTGCGCGAGCCGGTCGACGCGGCCTTCGTGACGGTCAAGGAGACGGCGCTGGCCGGCGCCCTCGACCGGATGCCCCCTGAGGTGCTCGGCACCGGGATCGTGGTGCCGCTGCTGAACGGCCTGGACCACATGGCGCTGCTGCGCGAACGCTACCCGGCCGGGCGCGTGGTGGCCGGCACGATCCGGGTCGAGGCCACCCGGACGGCACCCGGGAGGATCGAGCACACCAGTCCGTTCGCCGCCGTCGAGCTCGGCGCGACCGCCGAACCGGACTCCCCCGTGGCCGGGTTCGCCGAACGGCTGCGCCACACCGGGCTGGACGTCACGCTGCGCGAGGACGAGACGGCGATGCTGTGGGGCAAGCTCTCCTTCCTCGCCCCGTTCGCCCTGCTCACCACCCGCCACGCGAGCGGGATCGGCGCCGTGCGCACCGAGCACCGGGCCGAACTCCTCGCGGTGCTGGACGAGATCACCGCCGTCACCCGGGCGGTCGGCGCGCCGGCGGACGCGCAGGCGCTGCTCACCTCCTTCGACCGCCTCCCCGCGGCGATGAAGTCCTCGATGCAGCGCGACGTGGAGGCCGGCCGGGCGACCGAGCTGGACGCCATCGGCGGCGCCGTGCTGCGGGCGGCCGACGCCCACGCCGTGGCCGCCCCGACCATCGCCCGTCTGGTGCGCGAGCTGTCCGGGCTCGCCAAGCGGTAGGGCCGGGAGAGGCGTTCACCCCGCGCACGGCGCCCGCGGGGTGAACGCCCGTACGTCTTCCCTCACATGACGGAACCTCATGTTCCGCGACGGGGCAAAGACTTTCCCAAGGGTTCACCCGGTCTTCCGGAACCTCCGCACGACGGAGCGGCGTTGATACGGCGGGAGGGATAGAGACATGACAAGGAAGCCGTACCGATTGGCCGCCACCACGCTCGCGCTGCTCCTCGCGGTCCCACTGTTCACCGCGTGCGACGCCGACAAGGCCCTGGACTGCGGAAAGCGGGCGATCAGCCTCACCGGCGACGTCCAGGACCTCGCCGATTCGGCGATCAACGTGGGGCAGATCACCGACGAGAACCGCCGCAACCACACGGTAGAGGCCTTGCGGAAGGTCGCCGACGACGCCAAGAAGATCCGCCAGGACGGCGGGGACAAGATCGACCCCGCGGCCGACCGGCTGGCCAAGGCCGTCAACAACGCGATCGACCAGGTCTCCAAGGGCAAACAGCCCGACTTCAAGCCGATCACCGACGCCGCCGGCGACATCGGGAAGGCCTGCGCCGACTCCTGACGCGCCGGCGCGGTTCCCGGTTCCCGCACCGCCCGCCGCCCGCCGCCCGCTCCACCGGCTCCCGGCCCGGCACAGCCCGGCCGGGAGCGCATCCCGTCCCGGATCATGAGCACACGCGCCGCCCGGGCCGGCGGTGAACGCTCTCCCAGGCGGAGTTCATCCCGCAGGTGACGGACCTCGGCCTGCCCTGCCGCGTCCTCGACCTGCGGCAGGCCGCCCGCCGCGCCCCGGCCGCGCCCGGGCGCTGGAGCCCACATCCACTCGGCCGTCCTCGGCCGGGGCGCCGCCCCGGCGGGCCCGACCATGCCCCCCGACCACCGGACAGGACCCCCGAACACCCTCGCCACGGCGCGTCGTCCGGCGAATGTGCCAGCGGCACGGACCTGCCGGACGAGACCACCGCAGAAGGCCCGCAGAACCCACAGAACACATTCAAATAAAGAGAGTTGACGCTCAGTCAGTTCTCATGTGGAGTGAACATGACGCCCTGGCCGGTGTCGTGCGCCCTGAGGTAAGGGGCCGGTCGGCCGTGGCTGCCATCGGCGCAAAGGGGGAGCATCCTGATGGCATACGCGAAGGGTTACGACGTCTCCGACTTCCAGTCGGGCATCCCGGGGGACGCGGAGTTCGTCTTCATCAAGGCCACCGAGGGCGGCCACACCGGCCAGTCGGGGTACACCGACAAGCTCGCGGACGCCCGGGGGCGCGGACTGGTGGTCGGGCACTACCACTTCCTGCACGCGGAGAACCCGGTCGACGGTGAGGTGGAGCACTTCTGCCGGATCGTGGGGCAGGTGCCCGCGGGCGAGCTGCTGGTGCTGGACTTCGAGCCGTACGGACAGTCGGTCGGCGACGGCGACGCGACCGAGGCGAAGAACCGGTGGCTGGCGGCGGTCAAGCAGCGTTACCCGGACCGCCTGGTCGGGCTCTACACCAACCGGGACTACTGGTTCCGGACGGACGACGACGCCGGTGACTTCCTGTGGATAGCGGACTACGTGTCCGCGGGTTCGCCGCGCATCCAGGCGTCGTGGCGCTTCCACCAGTACAGCGACGACCCGCTCGACGCGGACGTGTTCAACGGCTCGCTGGACGAGTTGCGGGCGTGGGCCGGCGCGGGCCGGGCCCCGGACCCCGAGCCACCCACGCCGACCCCAGGACCGCAGTCGCCCGACTGGCCGGGGCTCCAGCTGGTGCCCCGGGACCAGTGGGGCGCGCGGCCCTGGCGCGAGCCCAACGGTTCGATCCCGTACGCCGGTCCGCGCGCCGGAGTGAAGGTGCACTATCTCGGCACGGCGTACACCTTCGGCAGCCATGACACCTGCCCGGCCTACGTACGGCGCCTCCAGGCCTCGCACATGGACGACGACGGCTGGTCGGACATCGGCTACAGCTTCGTGGTCTGCGAGCACGGCCACGTGTTCGAGGGCCGCGGCCTGAACCGGCGCAACAGCGCCAACGGCGACGTCCCGCTCAACGAGGCGCACTACGCGGTGTGCGGGCTGGTCGGCTCCTCCGGCTCGACCGTGCCCACCCCGGAACAGCTCAACGGGCTGCGGGACGCGATCGAGTACTGCGAGCAGCAGGGCCCGGCGGGCCCGGAGATCAAGGGGCACCAGGACGGCTACTCGACCGACTGCCCCGGCCCGGCTCTGTACGCCTGGGTGACGTCGGGTGCGCCGCGCCCGTCCGGGACGACGAACGCCCCGCCCCAGCAGCCCGCGCCGCAACCGGACCCGACCCCGGCCAGGTACCGGAACAGCGTCGGCGGCCTGCCGTACGGCTACGGCGCGCACGGTCCGCAGGTCACCCTCGTCGGCGAGGCGCTGGTGGCGGCGAACTTCGGCTCGCACTACGGCCAGGGCCCCGGCCCGGACTGGACCGACGCCGACACCCTCAACTACGCCGACTTCCAGCGCAGTCTGGGCTACTCCGACGGGGACGCGGACGGCGTGCCCGGCGAGGCCTCGCTGCGCCGACTGCTCGGCGGGGCCGTCCCGCTGGCCGAGGTGTCGAAGTCGAGGGTCGTCGCGGCGGCCCGCCAGGACCCGGACGCGGCCCAGGGCGCCACCACGTACCCGGACGACGTGTACACGGTGGAGCTTGCGCTCGTCGCCGATGGGCTGCTCGACCGGCAGTGGGCCGACGGCTCGTTCGGCACGAGGACCGTCGACGCCTACGCCGAGCTGCAGCGCCGGTACGGGTACAGCGGGCAGCAGGCGGACGGCATACCCGGCACCAACTCGCTGACCCGGCTCGGCCAGGCGCACGGCTTCACCGTCGCCGGCTGACACCGGCCGAGGAGGACAGATGTACCAACTCGCCCTGTCCCTGTGGCGCACGTGCGTGCCCTACATCGTCGCGTTCCTCGTGGTGCAGGCCGCGCGGCTCGGCATCCACCTGGACAACGCCTCCGTCACCTCCGCCCTGGTCACCGGCTTCGGCACGGTCTACTACGCCGCGTTCCGGTTCCTGGAGCACCGGTTCGGCGCGAACTGGGGCTGGTTCCTGGGGGCGGCCCGGCCGCCGTCCTACCAGCCTCCGGTCCCCGCGCCCACACCCGCGCCCACACCGGCCCCGGCCGCACCTGCGCCTGCGCCCGCCGCACCAGCACCCGCACCCGCACCCGCACCTACGCCCACACCCGCACCGGCTCCGACACCGGCACCGGCACCGGCACCCGCAGCGACGCCGCCGGACTCCGCGCCGGCCCGACCCGACTACCGGAACCTGCCCGAGGGCGGCTGACGGGCACCAGCACAAGGGTTGCGGAACAGCGTATTCCGCAACCCAAAAAATAGGTCCAGTAATACAATTAGCCTTTCGTGTTCAGGCCTTGACGAATTGTCACCTGAATCCGAGACTGAGCCTGCCACCAATGCATCCTGATCCCATTGAGCGGTTTCTTGATGCACGAAGTGAACGGAGGGGGAATTGCCGACGACACCGACCTACCCGGGCGTCTACATCGAAGAGCTTCCCAGCGGCGTCCGTACCATCACCGCGGTGAGCACCTCGGTGACCGCCTTCGTCGGGGCCACCCGGCGCGGCCCGCTCAACCAGCCGGTCACCATCACCAGTTTCGCGGACTTCGAACGCCGTTTCGGCGGACTCGCGAGTCAGAGCCCGGTCAGCTACGCCGTCCAGCAGTTCTTCCTCAACGGGGGCTCGGTCGGGGTCGTGGTCCGGGTCGCGGCGGCCGGCACCGGCGCCGCCGCGGGCGTCACGCTCAACTCGACGCAGTCCTCCACCGCCACCCCGGCCCTGGAGGTCACGGCCGTCGAGCCGGGGCTCTGGGGCGGGGGACTGCGGGTCGCCGTGGACTACCGGACGCCGACCCCGGCCGAGACCTTCAACCTCCAGGTCTTCGACACCTCCGGCGCCGTCCGGGAGTCCTTCGCGGACCTGTCGGTCCGGGCCGCCAGCCCCCGGTTCGCCGAGACGGTGGTGAACAGCGGCTCGGGCGTCGTCCGGGTGAAGGTCCTGGCGGAGAGCCGACCGGATCCGGTGGGCACCGTCTCCAAGCCCTTCGCCGCCACGCTGCCGGACCTCACCCACGAGATCCAGGTGAAGATCGCCGACGTCTCGCGGACCGTCACGATCTACGACCCGGCCGCGGACGGCACCGCGCCGACCACCGTCCCCGAACTCGCCCTGCTGCTGGAGCGCAAGCTGCGGGCCCTGCCCGACGCCCCGGGCAGGCGGGCCTTCGCGGGCACCCGGGTGAGCGTGTTCGGTCGGCAGCTCCAGGTCGTCGCCGGCTCCACGGACCCGGCCGACGTGGTGCGCTTCCTCGGTGAGGCCGCCAACAACCTCGGCCTGGAGGGCTCGGTCAATCCGCCGGTCCTCGCCCTCGCCGGCGGCCAGGACGGCGCAGCCCCCGGCATGACCGACCTGATCGGCAGCGAGGCCGGCAAGACCGGCATCCAGGCCCTGCGCGACGTGCCGGACGTCAACCTGCTGGTGCTGCCGGAACTGGCCGGCTACGCCGGCGTGGACGACGCCGTCACGGTCGTCTCCGCCGCCCAGGCGCTCTGCGCGGAGCAGCGGATGTTCCTGATCGTCGACTCGCCGCAGGCGTGGACGACGCTGGACGACGCCCGGGCGGGCCTGTCCGCCTTCGACTCGGTGCGCAGCGACCACGCCGCGCTGTACTTCCCGCACCTGGAGCTGGTCGACCCGCTCACCGGCCGGCTGCGCAGCTTCCCGCCGTCGGGCACCATCGCCGGCGTGATGGCGCGCACCGACGGCCAGCGGGGCGTGTGGAAGGCGCCCGCGGGCACCGAGGCCGGACTGCCCGGGGTGCGCGCGCTGACCGTCCCGCTGACGGACCGGGAGAACGGCCTGCTGAACCCGCTCGCGGTGAACTGCCTGCGGACGTTCCCGGTGGTGGGCCCGGTGGTGTGGGGCGCGCGGACCATGGCGGGCGCCGACGCGCTCAGCTCGCAGTGGAAGTACGTCCCGGTGCGGCGCCTGGCGCTGATGCTGGAGGAGAGCCTCTACCGCGGTACCAAATGGGTCGTGTTCGAGCCAAACGACGAGCGGCTGTGGGCGCAGATCCGGCTGAACGTGGGCGCGTTCCTGCACTCGCTGTTCCAGCAGGGCGCGTTCCAGGGCACGTCGGCGCGCTCGGCCTATTTCGTCAAGTGCGACAGGGACACCACCACGCAGGACGACATCAATCGTGGTGTGGTGAACGTCGTGGTCGGATTCGCGCCACTCAAGCCCGCGGAATTCGTGATCGTCAAGATCGAGCAGCTCGCCGGACAGTTCGAGGTTTAGGATCTCCATGGTCGAGTTCACCGTCAATCCGCACCGGTTCGATCCGTACAAGAATTTCAAGTTCCTGGTCGTCTGGGACGGTAGGGTCGTCGCCGGAGTCAGCAAGATCAGCCCGCTCAAACGCACCACCGAGGTGGTGAAGCACCGCAGCGGGGGCGATCCGAGCGCGCCGCGCAAGTCGCCGGGGCGCACCGACTTCGAGGCGGTCACCCTGGAGCGCGGGGTCACCCACGACCCGGAGTTCGACCGCTGGGCCAACAAGGTCTGGATGGTCGGCGCGGGCCGCGGGGCAGAGGTCTCGTTGCGGGACTTCCGCAAGGACCTGGTGATCCAGGTGCTCAACGAGGCCGGTCAGGTGGCGGTCGCCCACAAGCTGTACCGCGCCTGGCCGAGTGAGTACCAGGTGCTCGGCGAACTGGACGCCAACGCCAACGCGGTGGCGATCCAGAGCCTCAAGCTGGAGGTGGAGGGCTGGGAGCGGGACGAGGAGACGCCCGAGCCGGAAGAGCCCTCGTTCCAGCAGCCGGCCTGAGCGGCCGGCCGATGGAACTCGCCGGCGAGGCAGCCCTGTTGGCCGCCTGGGAGGCCGGGCTGACGGCCGGCCGCACCGGGCGGGCCCTGCTGCTGCACGCCGTCGCCCGTCCGGGCGCCGGGACGGAGGAGCTGCTGGCCGTTCCGCTCGGCCAGCGGGACGCCGAACTCTTCGGCCTGCGAGCCGAGTTGTTCGGCAAACGGCTCAACATGCGGGTCGGATGCCCGAGTTGCGCAGAGGAGATGGAGTTCACCTTCGACTCCGGACAGGTGGTCGGTGCCGCGCGGCCGGCGGACGGCCCGCTGCGGGTGGAGCTGGACGGCTGGCAGGTCGGCTTCCGGCTGCCCACCCCCGGCGATCTGGCCGCCGCCGAACAGGCCCCCGCGGACCAGGCCAGGGCCGTGGTGCTGGAGCGGTGCGTGCTGGACGCCGAGCACGGCGGGGAGCCGGTCGCCGCCCGGCAGCTCCCCGGACCGGTCCAGCGGCGCGTGGCCGAGGCCGCCGCCGCGGCCGACCCCTGCGCGGACGTCCGGCTGCACCTCGGCTGCCCCGAGTGCGGCGAGCAGGCCCTCGCCGAGCTGGACATCGCCTCCTACCTCTGGGAGGAGCTGGACGACTGGGCCCGGGCGACCCTGCTCCACGTCCACCTCCTGGCCACCGCCTACGGCTGGAGCGAGGCGGAGATCCTGGCGCTCGGCCCGCTGCGGCGCCGCTACTACCTGGAGCTGTGTGCAGATGCCTGACCACTTCGACCGCCTGGTGGCGAAGCGCGGCCCGGGCGGCGACCGGGCCGGGGTACGGGTGCGCCCGCGCCTGCCGGGGCCGTTCGAACGGCTCGACGCACTCGCTCCGGCGCCGCCGGTCATCGACGCGGAGCCGTTCGGGCCGGGCCGCTCGGACGGGCGACCCGTTCCCGTGCCGCTCCCCCGGCTGCCGGCGGCACTGCCCGCGGCGCCGGCCGAGAGGGCGCTGCGGGCAGTGGTCGGTGAGGACCGGCCGGCTGTCTCACCCGTCCTTCCGCTGCCGCGGACGCCGCTGCTGATCGCGCCGCAGGTCACCGCCGGTGCCGCACCGGCCGTCGGGCCGGCGGTGCGGAGGGAGACCGCCCGCCCGGCAGCCGTACCGACACCTGTCACCGCACGGCACCGGGCGGCCGACCCCGACCGGCCGACCGCGGCACCGCCCGCACCGGTCCGGTCGGCCGCCGCGCCGGCGTCCGTACGGCGGGCCGCCGGGGCAGCTGATCCGGGCCAGGCGCACGGGACCGGGACCCGACGCCGGCAGCGCCCGGTCGAGCGGGTGGTACGGGTCCAGATCGGGCGGGTCGAGGTCAGGGCCGCCCAGCGCACCCCGGCCGGACCGGCCAAGCCGGCGGCCGCCCGCCCGGGCCCGGCCCTCGACCTGGACAAGTACCTCGACCGGGAGACCTCATGAGCGCGCGGGTGGGGCACACGACCGAGGGGGCGAACCCGTGAGCGAGCGGAGCGAGCGAGCCATCAGAAGGTGCGTACGGGCGAATGCCCCTGCCGAGCGCAGCGAGGCGGGCGCATGAGCAACCACCTCGCGATCGCCACCGTGAGCGAGGCGCTGCGGCTGCTCATCACCCGAGCGCTCCCGCCCGACATCCCGTTCGCGGTCGAGGTCGGCGCCCGCAAGCCGCCGACCGAGCCGCCCACCGACCCGACCATCACCGTCTTCCTCTACCAGGTCACGGCCAACGCCTCGCTGCGCAATCGCGACGCACCCACCCGCGCGACGGACGGCACGGTGCTGGCCCGGCCGGCCGCCGCCCTGGACCTGCACTACCTGATCAGCTGTTACGGCGAGGAGTCCCAGCTGGTCGGCCAACGGCTGCTCGGCTGCGTGGTCCGGGCACTGACCGAACAGCCGGTACTGTCCCGGCAGTTGATCGAGGAGGCCGCCGCCCAGCCGTACCTGGTGGGGACGGACCTGGCCGCCTCGCCGCAGCGGGTGCGCTTCACGCCCACGACGATGGACGTCGAGGAGCTGTCCAAGCTGTGGAGCACGCTGCTCCAGACGCCGTACGCGCTGTCCGTGACCTACCAGGCCGCCGCCGTCCTCGTGGAGGGCAGGGTCGATCCGGTGGCCGGCAAGCCGGTGCTGCGCCGTACGGTGCGGGCCGTGCCGTCCCGCGGGCCGGTCGTGGAGCGGGTGCTCTCCCGGCCCGCCGGGTCCCCCGGTGCTCCCGAGGAAGGGCCGGTGACCAAGGACCGGGAGCTGGTGCTGGAGGGCACCGGCCTGCGCGCGGACCTGATCGTGGCCCGGCTGGGCGAGCGGCGGGTGCCGGTCGATCCGGGCGGCGTCCGGGACGACCGCCTGGTGGTCGCTGTCCCGGAGGACCTGCCGCCCGGCGTGTACCAGGTGCAGGTGCTGCACGGACTGGCGCTGGACGGCCGGCCCGCCGCCGACCACCTCGCGCTGGAGTCCAATGCGCAGACCTTCGCCCGGCAGCCGCGGATCGTCGGGCCGATCGGCACGGCGGACCGCGGCGACGGACCGTCCGGGGTCTCGGCCCGGCTGGATGTCCGGCTGGACCTGCCGCTCCGGGACGACCAGCAGGTCGTGCTGCTGCTGGACGAGTCGCACCCGCCCGCCGGGCGGCGCGGGGCGAGCCACCAGTTCCGCGCGCCCGCGCCGCCGCGGCCGCGCACCGACCCGTACGAGGTCCGGGTGCCGGTCGTCGGCGTGAGCCCGACCGCGTACCTGGCCCGGGTCCAGGTGGACGGCGTGCCCAGCGAGTTGACGGTGTCGAGCGACGGGACGTTCAGCGGTCCCGTCGTGGACCTGACGCACTGACCGCAGGACGGGGGACCGAGATGAGCACGCGTCGAGGGCAGGGCCGCGACGGCCCGGCGGACGAGCCGCACCGGCAGGCGCTGTCGGCCGCGGTCGCCGCCGTGCTCGACCGCGTCGACGCGCACGCGGCCGGCCGCGACGCGGGTGACCCCACCTCGTCCGACAAACCCACCGGCCGCAGGGGCGGGCGGCGACAGCCCGCCACCGCCCTGGACGCGCTCAGCGCCTCCTTCGGGCTCACCCCGTTCGAGCGCGACGTCCTCGTGCTGGCCGCCGCTCCCGTGATCGACCCCACCGCCGCCGCCCGGTGCGCCGCGGCCGGCGGCGACCCCGGGCGTGCCTACCCGACCTTCTCGCTCGCCCTCGCCGCCCTGGACCAACCGCACTGGAGCGCCCTCACCCCGGTCGGCCCGCTGCGCCGTTTCCGGCTGGTCGAGCTGGACGACGAGACCGCGCTCACCGCCTCCCGGCTGCGGATCGACGAGCGGGTGCTGCACTTCCTGGTCGGCGTGCCGTACCTGGACGTGCGGCTGCACGGCCTGCTCACCCGGGTCGGGCCGCCCGG
The DNA here is from genome assembly GCF_042885395.1 of Kitasatospora sp. NPDC058063. Classification (NCBI taxonomy): domain Bacteria; kingdom Bacillati; phylum Actinomycetota; class Actinomycetes; order Kitasatosporales; family Streptomycetaceae; genus Kitasatospora; species Kitasatospora sp. NPDC058063. The sequence continues at coordinate 219,367 of NZ_JBHVSD010000013.1, read as the reverse complement.
CGAGCTGCCCGAGCCCCACGAGCGGTGCGCGGCCGGGCTGGCCCTGGGGTGGACCGCGGCCGGGCTGACCGGCCCGCCGCACACCGAACTGACCGGCGCCGACCGCCGTACCCGCTGGGAGATCGCGGCGGCGGCGGCCCACCGCGCCGGGCTCGGCCTCTACGCCGCGCACCGCGAGGACCTGCCCACCGAGCCCGCCGAGCGCGATCAGCTCGCCCGGCTGTGGCAGCGGGAGGCGATCCTGATCCCGGCCGCGCTGCTGGTGGAGGGCGGCGGGCCGGGCCGGGAGCACCCGCGGTCCCCGAACGGCACGGAGGCCTTCCTCGCGAGCCTGGCAGTGCCGCTGGTCGTCTCCGGCGACGAGCCTCCGCCGGCGGGGGCCTCGGACCGGGCCCGGCTGACCGTGCCCCCGCTCGGCCCCGAGGAGCAGCTGGCGATCTGGACGGCGGAACTGGACGGTGCGCCGGGGATCAACGAGAGCGAACTCCGCTCGCTGGCCGCGCAGTTCTCACTGCCCGGCCATGTGATCCGCTCCGCCGCGGCGACGGCCCGGCGGGCTGCCGAGGACGGCCGGGACATCAGCCCGCTGGCCTGGCACGCCGGCCTGACGGAGGCCCGGATGTCCCTGGAGGAGCTGGGCCGGCGGGTCGAGCCGCGGGCCGGCTGGGAGGACCTGGTACTGGAGGAGCGCCAGCGCGCGATCCTGCGCGAGATCGTCGCCCACGTCCGCCGGCGCGGCACGGTCTACCAGGAGTGGGGCTTCGAGTCGGTGCTGCGTCGCGGCCTCGGCGTCACCGCGCTCTTCGCCGGCGGGTCGGGCACCGGGAAGACGCTGGCGGCCGAGGTCGTCGCCGGGCAGCTCGACGTGGACCTGTTCGTCATCGACCTCTCCCAGGTCGTCAGCAAGTACATCGGCGAGACCGAGAAGAACCTCCGACGGGTCTTCGACGCGGCCGAACGCGGCGGCGCACTGCTGCTGTTCGACGAGGCCGACGCGCTGTTCGGCAAGCGCAGCGAGATCAAGGACAGCCACGACCGCTACGCCAACCTGGAGGTCAGCTACCTGCTGATGCGGATGGAGGCCTACCGGGGCCTGGCCGTGCTCACCACCAACATGAAGAAGGCGCTGGATCCGGCGTTCATGCGGCGGATCAGGTTCGTGGTCGACTTCCCGTTCCCCGGGGTGCCGGAGCGCGCCGAGATCTGGCGCCGGGTCATCCCCAAGGAGACCCCCAGCCAGGGCCTCGACCCGGAGCGGCTCGCGCAGCTCACCGTGGCCGGCGGCTCCATCCGCAACATCGCGCTGTCGGCCGCCTTCCTGGCCGCCGACGAGGACTGCCCGGTGCAGATGCGGCACCTGCTGGCCGCCGCGCGCACCGAGTACCTGAAGCTGGAGCGCTCGCTGACGCCCTCGGAGGTCGGCGGATGGATCTGACCGAGGGGGCTGCGACGGGGAGGGACGGCGACGGGCGGAGCGGGGCCGGGCACGGGGGCGCCGGACGGATCGAGGTCGAGATCGGCGAACTGGTCCTCGACGGCTTCGCACACATCGACCACGACCGGCTGACGGCGGCGTTCCGGAGCGAACTGACCCGCCTGGTCGAGGCCCGCGGCGTGCCGCTCGCGGTCGGCGGCGACCGCACGCTGGACCTGCTCTCCGGCCTGCCGCCGCTCCCGGCCGGCACCTCGCCGCAGCGGCTCGGCGAGGCGCTCGCCCACGCCGTGCACGCCGGGCTGTCCGGCGGTGGCCGGCCGCCGGGACGGGGGCGGACATGACTCGACCCGCCGTAGCGGCCAAGGCCTCCGCACCGGACACCGAGCAGGGCGCGGCCCGGCGCAGGACCCGGGTGCCGAAGGCCCGTACGCCCGAGCCGAAGGAGATCGTCTCCGGCGCCGGCCAGCCGCTCGACCCGGGCGTGCGGCGGGAGCTGGAGGCGCGGCTCGGGCACGACCTCAGCCGGGTCCGGGTGCACACCGACCGGGACTCCGCCGCGCTGACCGAGCTGATCGGCGCGGACGCCGTCGCCGTCGGCCCGGACCTCTTCTTCGGCGAGGGCAAGTACCGGCCCGGCGCGGAGGACGGCCGGCGGCTGCTCACCCACGAGCTGCTGCACACCGTCCAGGCCCCGAACCCGCTCGGCGCGCTGCGGGCCGGCCGCGACCTGGGCGCGGTCAGCCTGCCGCAGGACGCGATCGAACGGGAGGCGGAGCACGGCGCGCGCGACGACCGGCCGACGGCGGCGACGCCGGGTGCCACGCCGGGGTGGCTGCGCTACGCGACCGTCGATGCCGACCGGTTCCGCGCCGAGCGGCTCGACCCGGCCACCCTGGTCGACCGGCTGGCGGCCGGCATCCTGCGCTCACTGCGCGGCGACCCGACCGACTCCGCCGGCCGGGTCCGCTGGCAACTCGCACGCTTCGCCCCCGAGTTGCAGGCCTCCGTGCTGGAGCGCCTGGAAGTCCGGCTGCCCTCCTCGGACTACACCCGGGTGCTGGAGCTGGTCGAGGCCGCCGAGCACCGTCCGGCCGACCTCGACAGCCCGCAGACGCCCGAACCGGTCACCGATGCCGCTGACCGAACCACCGACGACCACGAGCGGATCGACCGGAAGGACCGCGGCGAGCAGGACCGGCAGCGGCAACTCGACGAGGAGGCGCGGCAGTCGGACGCCCCGCGGGGGCGGCGCAGGCGCCGCAAGGGTCACGGTGCCGCGGAACGCCCGGAGGAGCGGGGACAGCAGCAGGACGAACGGCAGGACGAGCAGCAGGCACCGCCCGTGCAGGGCGAGGCCGCGCAGCCGCAGGCCGATCAGGCCCGGCCTCCTGGGCAGGCGCAGCCGTCGACCGTCGAGGCGGCCCCCGAGGCGGGCCCGGAGCCGTCCCCCGCGCCGGCCGAGGAGGCCGCCGCCCAGCCCGTGGCCGCCGTCGTACCGGCCTCGCCCGAGGCCGGGCCGCCGGACGCCGCCGTCCAGCCCTCGGCCGGTACCAGGCCACCGCAGCCCGCCGCCGCCCCGGCGCCGCAGTCCGCGCCGGTCAAGCCCGAGCGCCTGGACGCGATCGCGCAGGCCCCGGACAGCCCGCTCGCCCGGCACGGGCTGCTGGAGGGCGACCAACCGCAGGACGAAACCCTGGACGCGGAAGGGCCGTTGGGCATGGAGCCCGGCGCGGACTCCGAGGTCCGGGACGCTCCCGGCACGGACCAGGAGCGGTCGCCGCAGCCGTCCGCCGCCGAGCAGGCTCTGGGGCCCGAAGACTTCCTGCCCGCCTCGGACCTCGACGTGTCGGCCGTCCCGACCGTCGACCGGATCCCGCTGTCGGCGGACGGCGCGCCCCCCGCGAACGCCGAGGCACCGGCGTTCCCCGAGCCGCCCGCGACCAAGGCCGAGCAGGTCCAGGAGGAGCGGGAGGGCCGGCCGGAGACCGACGAGGAACCGGCCGCGCCACCCGATCCGGGCCGGCCTGAGGCCGCCACCTCCCCGGCCCCCGCCGCGGAGACCGAGGACCGCGGCAGCCGCGACCTCCAGCCGGAACGGCCGGTCGAGCAGGAGGTCGGCCCCGATCCGACCCAGGGTCCGGCCCGGGCCGCCGAAGCCACCGAACCCACTGCCCCGGAGCCCGATCCGGAGCTGCGGCAGGAGCCGGAAGCCCCCGTCGAACAGACCCGGGAGGCCGACGACCCGGCGGCCGAACCGGGCGTACCGGAGCGCACCGGCGCCCCTGGCGGGTCGGGGCCGGTCGGCGGCGAGGGCCCGGGCGGGCCCGCCGACGTCCCGGACGGCGCGCCCGGGGCGGAGCTCGATGCCGCCCCCGCCGCCACGCCGGACGCCGCCGCGGCCGGTCCGGCGGCCGAGCAGGCCGATGCACCCGCCGGACTCGCCGACCGGCCCGCCCCGGACGCCTCCCTGGAGTCCGGCGGCGGCGCCTGCGCGGGCCCGCAGCAGCCCACCACCGAGGCGGAGCCGGACGGTGCCGGCGGTGCCGGCGGTGCCTGTGCCGCCGGGGGCGGCGGGGGCGGCGGGGGCGGCCCGGCCAAGCAGGAGCAACAGGAGGAGAAGCCGGCCCCGCCCGACCTCTCCGGCCAGGACCCGCAGAGCGCGCTCGCCACCGCCGCGAGCCTGCCGCCCGATCAGATGGCCACCTCCCTGGACGGCGTGGACGGTTCGGTGGACCGTACGGTCGGCGAGCAGCACGCCCGGTTGCAGGCCGCCCCGCCGACCGTCCAGCGCCCGTCCGGAGCCCCGCGGACCCAGTCCGGCACGCCCGAGGCCGCGCCGCCGGCCGAGGCGGTGACGGAGCGGCTGGAGCGGGTCGGCCCGCAGGGGGCGGACGGCGAGCAGCAGAAGGCCGAGGAGAAGAAGGTCGAGGGCCGCAACCCCGGGGACCGGGTCGCCCCGCCGCACGTCGCCGACGACCCGGGCAACCAGGTGTCGCCGCAGGAGGTCCAGCAGGCCCAGGTCGCAGTCGACGGCGTGCCCTCGACCGACCCGGCGCTGAACACCACCGTCGGCCCGGCGCCCGAGGTCGAACTGACCGGGGAGAGCGACCCGGCGCGCACCGATCGGCAGGCCACGAAGCTCAAGGAGAGCTCGACCAGGATCCTCGGCGTCGGCCGGGAGGACGCCGGCAAGCCGATGGGCGAGGACCGGATCTACCCGGACGTGCCGAAGGAGACCCTCACCGCCGCTGTTCCGGGTGGCCGCGGCAGGCGCGGGGGCGCCGGTGCGCGCGGCGCGGCCGGCACCAAGCCGGGCATCGGCATCGTCGCCCAGCAGGAACGCGGCCCGCAGATCCAGGCCGCGGTCGGCCAGGGACAGGGACGACTGGGCTCCGCCCGGGCCGAGCAGAAGCAGGGCGAGGCCGAGGCGCGGCGGCAGAACCAGACCGAGATCGACCAGGCGGTGGCCGACAACGCCGAGGCCCAGGCCGGCGAGCGGGGCGGGGCCGCGGAGAGGGTCCGGGCCGAGCGCGAGCAGTGGCGCACCGAGCAGGACCAGAAGGTCTCCACCGCCGACCAGGACTCCGCCGCGGAGCACCAGGACAAGCTCGGACAGATCGGCAGGAAGCGCGCCGAGGCCGACCAGGGCGTCCAGGACCGTCAGCAGCAGGACAACCGGAAGATCCAGGACAAGCGGAAGGAGGCCGAGGAGAAGGCGCAGAAGGAGAAGGACCGCAAGAAGGAGGAGTCCGAGGGCTGGTGGGGCTGGGTCAAGTCCAAGGTCAAGGCGGCCTTCGACGCGCTGGTCGAGGCGGTCACCAAGGTCTTCGACTTCTTCCGCGGCCTGATCAACGACATCATCGACGGCTTCCGGAAGTTCGCGAACTGGGCGATCGACCAGGCGCGGAAATTCGCCGTCGACCTGATCAACAAGCTCGCGGACGCGCTGATCAAGATCTGCGACGTCCTGCTGGCGGCCTTCCCCGAACTGCGGGACAGGTTCCGCAAGAAGATCGAGGAGTGGCGCGACAAGGCCGTCGCCAAGGTCAACGAGTGGGCGGACAGGCTCAAGAACGCCGTCAACAAACTGCTCGACCTGCTGGCGGCCGGGCTGAACGCGCTGCTGGACGCCCTGGAGGCGCGGCTGAAGGCCGCGATCGAGGCGGTCCGCAGGACCGTCATGGACGCCATCGACTTCGTGCAGAAGGCCATCGCGGTCTTCGGCGAGTTCGCGGTCCTGATCGGCGACATCGCCTCCGACCCGGGCGGCTGGCTGAAGAAACTCGGCAGCGCCGCGATCGACGGCATCCAGCACTACCTGTGGGGTGCGATCAAGAGCGCGGTGCGGACGTGGTTCAACGAGAAGGTGGAGTCGGTCGTCGGCCTGACCTCCACCATCGTCAACGTCCTGGTCAAGGGCTGCATCTCGATGGCCCAGATCGGGCGGATGGCCTGGCAGGCGATCGTGGCGGCGCTGCCCGGGATGATCATCTCGATCGTCGTCGAGAAGCTGGTGTCGCTGATCGTGCCGGCGGCGGGCGCGATCATGGCGATCGTCCAGGGGCTGGTGGCGGCATGGAACACCATCAGCAAGATCGTCGCAGCGATCGGGAAGTTCGTCACCTTCCTCAAGGCGGTCAAGTCCGGGTCGGCGGCCTGCCTGTTCGCCGACGCGGTCGCGGCGGGCGTGGTCGCGCTGCTGGACTTCATCTCCAACTTCCTGCTCAGCAAGCTCAAGGGGGCCGGCAAGGCGGTCGGCACCAAGCTCAAGGGGATCGCGCAGAAGATCCTCAAGGGCCTGGCCAGGGCCGGCAAGGGCGCCCGCAAGGCGGCCGGACGGGCCGTCGACAAGGCCCGGGCGAGCCTGCGCCGGGCCACCCGGTCGCTGCGCCGGCGACCCTCCCCCGGCCGCACCCGCCCCGCGCGGACGGGCCCCGCCCAGCAGACCGTCCGGCACGCGGAGCGCCACCCGTCGACCGCCACCGGACGCCCCCGCCGCGAGGTCACCCACCCGAAGCCCAGCACCCGCCGCCGCCCCGCCTCCCCCGTCGGCCGCGCCCTCAACGCCTCCCGCCAGACCGTCAAGGCCGCCCTCAACCGGGTGCGGACGGCCGCCCGCGCCCTCGGCCGCAAGGTCCTCAACACCAAGCTCGGCCGCGCCCTCACCAACGGCGCGCACAGGATCCGCGACGCCTACCGCAAGCAGCGCGACCGCCTCCGCGCCTGGCAGCAGAAGCGCGGGCAGCAACGCGCCCAGCGCCGCGCCCACGAGAACTCACCCCAGGCGAAGCAGAACCGCCTTGACCTGATCGCCGCCCGCATCCGGCCACGGATCCAGCGCCTGCTCCATCGAGGCGTCAGGGGCCCGGTGCTGCGGGCACTGCTCGCCGCGATGCGCGTGTGGTACCGGCTGTCGAGCCTGGGCATCGAGGGCGACAGGACCTTCGCCATCACGGCCACCCTCAATCCTCAGGTGAAGCTCACCGACGCGCTCACCCTGGACGAGCGGGACCTGCTGGCGATGCTCGACGAGCTGTCCGCCGAGATCCTGAACCACCCCCGGACCGCCAACGGTACGAATCAGATCTACCGGAAGGACGACGATTCCGCGGCGGACCAACGGCGGTTCGGAGTCCCGCAGGGAGTCGGCTTCGCCTCGATGGCCCGGTTCATGAACCATCAGGGCCCGAGCATGGCGGGCTTCGAGTACACGAACGAGAGCGCACACGACGTGTTCGAGTTCGAGGACGGGCCCGACCGGACCCCGGCCGCCGTCACGCACACCGTGCTGCGCGAGACCAACAAGATGCGGAACGCCCAGCAGAAGCGGATCGCGGCCGGTGCCGACAAGGAGGAGCAGGAGAGCCTCCGGGCGGTCGAGAGCGCCCAGCGCCTCCAGCGGGCCGTGATCAAGCGGCAGCACGAGAACGGCCAGGCCGAGGAGCATCTGCGCTACCGGGGCCGCAAGAACCGTGCCGGCACGTTCAAGGAGGGCATCGCCGAACGGATCCTCAACGACCCCGGCCACAACCGCGAGGTGGTCGAGGGGGTCCGGACGATGGCCGCCGGCGGCCGGGTCGACGGCCAGGTGGGGCGCGACGCCGCGTTCCTCGGCAGCCTGATCATGGGCAAGGAGGTCCACCGGAACGAGCGGTCGATCATCCACTCGGGGATGCTGCTGCAGATGGCCGCCGAGGGCAGCCGGGTCTCCGGGGTCGCCCCGACCGCCGACCCGAAGACCAGCCTCCCCGGCCTGCGGGTCCACCGAGGCGAGGCGATGCCCGTCGCCGAGGCGCTGAAGTACCTCCCGATGGAGGGGGGAGGTGCCATGGAGCAGGCCAGGACGCTCGACCGGCAGCGCGCGAAGGAGCGTGAATCGGGTGCGGACACGAGCGAGAAGGCCTTCAACGGAAAGAATGTCCAGGGGCTGGCCAACCGTGAAATCCTGGTGATCCAGATGTGGATCAAGTCCCTTGACATCAAGACCGAGAAGGGAAGCGAGATCACCACTCTCGAACAACTCAAGGGCCGGATCCGCGAAAAGCTTTTCCACTTGTACGGACTGAAGTAGCTCCCCGAGGTGATCAACCGATGACTGAGATTTTCGACCGAAGCCGACGGCTGGTCCTGCGGGACGACGCCGACGAATCCGCCGTGGAGGAACTGGCCGCGCTGATCGGCTGGCCGCGGCGCATCGACATTCCCGCGGACCCCGAGAAATGGACGCCCCGCCAGATCTCCTGGTACGTCGGCCCGGCCATCGTCCTCACCTACTGCGAGGATCTCCTCTCCGGTTTCTTCTATGTGATGATCACCGGTTCGGACGAGAAGGTCATCCGGAGCACGGTGGAACTCGCGGAGTCCACGCTGAACACCTGGCGGCTCCCCGAACTCGTCCGGAGTGCAGACCCCGAGGCGGATCCGGACACCTACGCGGCGGAGGTGCTGCGCCTGGGGCTGGGTGCACCGATGGAATTCGACGAGGAATTCTTCCGGAGCGTCCGCCGGGCTCTGCGCAGCGATCGGCCGGAGGTCCGGAAGAACGCGGTGTGGGCGATCACGTACGAGCCGTGGCCCGCCTACGCACCGTTGCTGGAGGAACTGCTGGACGAGGAGCAGGACGAAGAGGTGGCCGACATCGCCCGGTCCGTGCTCGAGGAGATGGGAGCGACGTGACGTACATGGACGCCCCGAAGCCCATCAGGGCCGGGCTGGTCATCGTCGATGCGCAGCGCGGGACGCCGCAGCGGATCGTCGTGCTGCAGTTCAACCCCGACAGCCTGGAGCGGTCGCTCGCCCCGCAGGTGGCAGGAGCCGACGGGACCGGGGACCGGACGGAGGCTCTGCGGCTCAAGGGGCCCGCCGTCGAAACCTGGAAGTTCACGGCAGAACTGGACGCCACCGACCAGTTGGAGGTGCCGGCGCCGAACGGGATCCATCCGCAGTTGGCCACCTTGGAACTGCTGGTGCAGCCGACCAGTACGCAGTTGCGGAGCAATCAGGCCCTCGCCGCGCTGGGCACCCTCGAAATCACCCCGATCGAGGCCCCGCTGACCCTCTTCACCTGGGGTGGGAAGCGGATCCTGCCGGTGCGGCTGACCGAACTCACCATCACCGAGGAGGCGTTCGACATCGAGCTGAATCCGATCAGGGCCGCCGTCGCAATCGGCCTGCGCGTCCTGACCGTCAGTGATCTGCCGACCGGACACCGCGGGGCGGAGCTGTACCTCGCGCACCTGGCGCAGAAGGAGCGGCTGGTCGGCACGGCGGCCGGTGGCCGGCTGAGCGCGCTCGGCCTCGGAGGGGGGTTCTGATGACCGCCGACAACCCGCTGAACGCGCTGCCCGCGCCCTCGCCGTACCCGCTGACCAGCCGGTACCACGGCGTCCCGGTCGCCCTGCACACCGAGCCGGACGGACGGCAGGTCCCGTACCTCAAACGGCGGTTGCTGCCCGGCGCGGACGGCCTGACCCCACTCGCCGAGCACACCGTCAGCGCCGGCGACCGCCCCGACCTGCTGGCCTACCGCTACCCCGGCAGCGCCGACCAGTGGTGGCGGATCGCCGACGCCAATCCGGTCCTCGATCCGCGGGAGCTGACCGCGACGCCGGGCCGGCGGATCACCATCGCGCTGCCCGGCGCGGTGCCCGGGCCGGGGGTGGGGAATGGCTGACGCCTCGGCCGTCACGGGGGGCGGGCCGATCGGGTCGATCCACCTGAGCCTGCTGATGGGCCCGCAGCTCCCGGTGCCGGTGCCGCAGCCGGTGACCGACGCGCTGCTGTCGGTGCAGGTCACGGTGGCCTCCGGGCAGCGCAGCGGTTTCCAGCTGGCCTTCGACCTGTCGAAGCACGGTCTGATCAACACCGCGCTGCTGCCGGGCGGCTTCTTCGACCCGAAGATCAGGGTCGTCCTGATGGTGACCGTCACGGGCACCCCGACCGTACTGATGGACGGTGTGATCATCCGCCAGGAGGTCGGCATCAGCAACCAACCCGGCCAGTCCACGCTCACCGTCACCGGCGAGGACCTGACGGTGCTGATGGACCTGGAGGAGCAGGCCGGCGTGCCGTTCCCCGCGATGTCCCCGGCGGCCCGGGTGGCCGCGATCATCGCCAAGTACGGGCAGTACGGCATCGTGCCGCTGGTCATCCCCGAGCTGGTGCCGCAGACGCCGATGCCGACCCGGCGGATCGACTTCCAGAAGGGCACCGACCTCGGGTACGTCAACGAGCTGGCGAAGGCCAACGGCTACGTGTTCTACCTCGACCCCGGGCCGGCCCCCGGGATGAGCCGCGGCTACTGGGGGCCGGAGATCCGGCTCGGTGTGCCGCAGCACGCGCTGAACGTGAACATGGACGCGCTGTCGAACGTCGACCAGCTCACCTTCGCATTCGACGGGACCGCCCGTGAGGAGCCGGAGGCCCGCATCCAGCTCCCGGCGACCAAAGTGTCCGCCGTCCTGCCGGTGCCGGAGGTCAGCATCCTGCGTCCGCCGCTCGCGCTCAGGCCCGCGCCGGCACTGAAGAAGAAGGTCATCGCGGACACCGCCAAGAAGGACAGCTCCCAGGCCGTCGCCGAGACCATCGCCAGGGCGATGCAGTCGGCGGACGCCGTCTCGGGCTCCGGCCAGCTCGACGTCGTCCGGTACGGCCACGTACTGCGGCCGCGCGAGCTGGTCGGAGTCCGCGGCGCCGGACTCACCTACGACGGCCTGTACTTCGTCAAGAGCGTCACCCACAACCTCAAGCGCGGCTCGTACACCCAGAACTTCACACTGACCCGCGAGGGCCTGATCGCCCTCCAGCCGACCGTCATCCCCTGACGCTGCAGCAGGAGTTGCCCGCATGGCCGAACCGACCCGCTACCTCGGCAAGTTCCGGGGGACGGTGGTGAACAACGCCGACCCGCTCGGGATCGGCCGCATCCAGGCCCAGGTGCCCGACGTACTGGGCGAGGTCGCGTCGACCTGGGCGATGCCCTGCTTCCCGGTGGCCGGTCCGGGCATGGGGCACTACGCCGTCCCGCCGGTGGGGGCGGGCGTGTGGATGGAGTTCGAGCAGGGCGACCAGAGCTATCCGATCTGGACGGGCTGCTGGTACGGCTCCGCCTCCGAGGTGCCGGTGGAGGCGACGACCGGCCCGCCGGGCGTGCCGAACCAGGTGCTGGAGACCACCGGGCGGCGGGTGATCGTACTGTCCGACGACCCGACCACGGGGATCACCCTCCGCACACCGAGCGGGGCCTCGATCGTGATCAACGACTCGGGCATCCGGATCAGCAACGGCCAGGGCGCCTCGATCTCGCTCGTCGGCGCCACCGTTTCCATCAACCAGGACGCCCTGAGCGTGACCTGACGGGGAGAGACTCGTGCCCGGAAATCTGCTGCACGTCAATGCGACGGTGACCTGCCCGCACGGCGCCCAGGCGACGGCCCTGCCCAGCCAGGCCCGGGTGCTGGTCGCCGGTCAGGCCGTCACCGCCACGGCCGACCTGTACACCGTGACCGGCTGCCCGTTCAACGTGGCCGGCAAGCCCCAGCCCTGCGTCACGATCCGCTGGGTGGTGCCGTCCGCCCGGATCCGGGTGAACGGCTCCCCCGCGCTGCCGCAGTCCGCCGTCGGGCTGTGCCAGAGCACCGAGCAGGTCCCGCAGGGGCCGCCGGTCGTGACCGTCGTCCAGCAGCGGGCGGTGGGGGTATGAACACCGCACAGTACCCCGGGCCCGGCGCCCGGCCGACGGCTCCGCCGCCCGGCCCGGCCCGGACGGACATCGCGTTCCCGTTCCGGATCGACAGCCGCGGGCGCACCGCCGAGGCGGCGTACGGCGACCATGTGCGCGACCTGATCGAGCAGTTGCTGTTCACCAGCCCGGGTGAGCGGGTCATGCACCCGGACTTCGGCTGCGGGCTGCTCGACCTGGTCTTCGCACCGAACAGCCCGGAGCTGGCGGCCACCCTGCAACTGTCCGTCCAGGCGGCGCTGCAACGGTGGCTCGGCGACGTCATCGAGGTCGCCGCACTCGACGTGGAGAGCGAGGACAACGTGGTGCGGGTCGAGCTGGCGTACGTTGTGCGCCGGACCGGTACCCAGCGGCAGGACGTCTTCGAGGGCGGGGTGGCGGCATGACCGGGTGGTCCGAACGTCCGACGGCACAGTGCGGGGCGGAACTGCGGCGCGCCGACGTGCGCGCGGCGCACCTGCTGGGCCTGGACGGCACCGAGCTGGAGGACGACGGCCGCACGCTGAGCGTGACCTTCCTCGGCCGGGCGCCGCAGGAGCTGGGCCCGGAGAACATCCGCGTCGACGGCGGCCGGCGGATCACCGGCCTGCGCGCCCTCGCGGTCGACCTCGAACGCGCGGACGACCCGGAGCTGGACGACCGGATGCACGTCACCCTCGACCGCACCGGCGACACCTCCCGCTACCGGCTGACCGTGGTCCAGGCGGACGCCTACGGCCGGCCGGGCACCCGCCCGTACCCGGGCTTCGACCCGAGGTACGCGAGCACCGGGTTCTCCTTCGGTGCCGACTGCCCCTCCCCCTATGACTGCCGCACCGAGGAGGACTGCCCGCCCGCCGTCCGGCCGGCCCCGGTCATCGACTACACCGCCCGCGACTACGAGAGCCTGCGGCGGCTCGTGCTGGACCGGATGAGCCTGACCACCCCCGGCCGGACCGAGCGGCACCTGCCCGACCTCGGCATCACCCTGGTCGAGCTGCTCGCCTACACCGCCGACCAACTCTCCTACCAGCAGGACGCGGTGGCCACCGAGGCGTACCTCGACACGGCCCGCCGCCGGGTGTCGGTGCGCCGGCACGTCCGGCTGATCGACTACGCCGTGCACGACGGCTGCAACGCCCGGGCGTTCGTCACCCTGGCGACCGACCGCCCGATCGCCCTCCACCCCGGCACCTTCCGCTTCGCCGCCGTCGACGTCAGCCGGCTCGGCCCGCAGGAACGCCCGGAACTGTCCACGGTGATCCCCGACGAGCAGCTGGACGCGCTCACCCGGACCGCGGCGGTCGAGGTGTTCGAGCCGCTCGGCGGAACGGACCTGGTGCTGCACCCCGCGCACAACACCATCCGGTTCTGGACCTGGGGCGACCAGGACTGCGTCCTGCCGAAGGGCTCGACCTCCGCCACGCTGCGCGACGACTGGCACGAGGCCGACCGGCCCGAGGACCGCACCCGGCACCTGGCGCTGCGCCCCGGCGACCTGCTGGTCGTCGAGGAGGTGCTCGGCCCACGCACCGGCGCCGCCGCCGACGCCGACCCCGCGCACCGCCAGGCCGTCCGGCTCACCTCGGTCACCCACCTGGTCGACGAGCTGTACGAGCAGCCCGTGGTCGAGGTCGAGTGGGCACCGGAGGACGCGCTCACCTTCCCGGTCTGCCTGTCCTCGCACGGCGGGAGCGACTGCGGCCCGATCCCCGACGTGAGCGTCGCCCGCGGCAACGTCGTCCTGGTCGACCACGGCCGCTCGCTCACCTTCTGCGGCGGAGCCCCGGAGACCTTCGCGGTGCCGCCGGATCCGGTCCGGGTGGCGCCCTGCGGGCCGGGCGGGTCCGGCTGCGCGGACCGCACCGGGGGCAGCCCCGCGGCGGAGGCGATCCACGACCTGCTCGACCGGACCAGGACCGGCCGCCAGCTCGGCCCGCGACAGGTCCGCGAGCTGTACGCGCTGCTCGGCGAGGCGGCGGTCCGGCGGGCCGGGCTGAGCATCCAGCTCGCGCCGGGCGCGAGCGCGGAGGGCGAGGACGGCCAGGGCGCCGTGGTCGAGCCACCCACCGCCGACGCCCAGGCGGCGACGCTGGAGACGCTGCTCGACCAGACCCGCTACCCCGTCCTGCCGCAGCCCTTCCGCCCGGTGCTGCGCTACGCGCCGGTCACCCAGGCAGCCGCCTACCCGGACCGGGCACACGTCTGTGCCCGGCAGGCCGTCCTGCTCGCCGGCATCCCCGAACGGGTCCGGCAGCGGCTGGAAGAACTGTGGCACCGGGCGGACTGCGGCCACCCCCTCTCCCGCGCCGACCTCGCCGAACTGGCCCTGCTGTTCGGGGCCCAGGTGGTGCACGAGCTGCACCTCGCGGACCGGCCCGCCGCCGGACTGCGCGAACTGCTCGCCCGCCGCACCCGCCTGCTCGCCGCCAAGCTTCGCCGCCTCGACGTGCTCACCGCCCGGACCCGCGCCGGCGGGGTGCTCCGGCGGCCCGGCGTCTGGGAGGTGGCCCAGAGCTGGGGCGGCCGGTACGCCTCCGGGCTCGACCCCGACTCCCCCGCTCTGGCCGGCCCGGCGTCCGGGATCACCGCCCAGGACCCCCGTGCCGCACTGCCGGCCGTCCGGGCCACCGCCGAGGGCCAGGAATGGACGCCCCGCCGGGACCTGCTCTCCGACGGCCGGCGCGACCGGCACTTCGTCGGCGAGCCGGAGGACGACGGCCGCCTCGCGCTGCGCTTCGGCGACGGGCGGCACGGTCGGCCGCCCCGGCCCGGCGCGGAGTTGCGGGTCGCCTACCGGATCGGCAACGGCACGGCCGGCAACGTCGGCGCGGAGGCCATCAACCACCTGGTGGTCTGCCGGGACCAGCCGCCCCACCCAAGGGGGCGCAGCACCGTCACGCCGCCGCAGGACGCGCAACTCCGGGTCCGCAACCCGATGCCCGCGAGCGGCGGCACCGATCCCGAACCGCTCGACCAGGTACGGCAGTCGGCCCCGCTCGCGCTGAGCCGCACCCGGCTGCGCGCTGTCACCGCCGCCGACTACGCGGAGCTGGCCGCAGCCCTGCCGGGCGTCCGGCGGGCCGCCGCCGAACTCCGCTGGACGGGCAGCGTCCAGGAGGTCCACGTCGCCGTCGAACCGTACGGGCGGGCCACCGCGGACACCGCCCTGCTGGCGGCGGTCGGCGACGGTCTGGAGGCGTACCGCCGGATCGGCCACGACCTGGTCGTCCGCCCCGCCCTGGTGGTGCCGCTCGACCTCGAACTGCGGGTCTGCGCCGCCCCCGGCTACCAACGCGGCCACGTGCTGGCCGAGTTGCGCCGGGTACTGGGCAGCCGCGCCCTGCCGGACGGCCGGCTCGGCTTCTTCCACCCGGACGCGCTGGGCTTCGGCGAGCCGGTCCGGGTCTCCCGGCTGGTGGCCGTCGCCGCCGCCGTGCCGGGCGTGGTCAGCGCCCAGGTCACCCGGCTGCGGCGGCAGTTCGGGCGGGACGACGGAGAGCTGGCCGACGGGCTGCTGCGGCTCGGCGCGCTGGAGATCGCCGGCTGCGACAACGACCCCGACCGGCCGGAGAACGGCCGGCTCTCGATCGTGATCGGAGGCGGCCGATGAACGGCCAGTGCACCTGCGGCTGCTCGGGCACCGCCACCGCGACCCCGGCGCCGCTGTTCAACCCGCCCGGGCTGGACGCCATCGGCTACCGGGTCGGCCGCTACGGGGAGTTCTTCGACAGCCTGCTCGCCCGCCTGTCCGGCCCCGCCTACCCGGCGCTGCGCGACCTGACCGTCCGCACCCCGGACGACCCGGCGATCGCGCTGCTGGACTCCTGGGCCGTGCTCGCCGACGTGCTCACCTTCTACTCGGAGCGGATCGCCAACGAGGGCTACCTGCGCACCGCCGTCGAGGGGGAGTCGCTCACCCTGCTCGGCCGCCTCGTCGGGCACCGGCCCCGGCCCGGCGTGGCCGCCGACACCTACCTCGCCTACACCCTCGACCACGACCCGCGGGCCGCCGAGGACCCGACCGTGGTCGTCCCGCGCGGCGCCCGCAGCCAGAGCGTCCCCGGCCCCGGCGAGGACCCGCAGTCCTTCGAGACCGCGGAGGACCTCGCCGCCCGCTCGGCCTGGAACGAGCTGGCCGTGCTGCGCCGCCGCCCGTACCAGCTGACACCCGGACAGCTGAACCCCGGCGGGCGGGCCGAGCTGTTCGCTGCCGGGACCGCCAACAACATCAGGCCCGGCGACCGGCTGCTGTTCGTCTTCAGCGCCGACAAGGCCGCCGACCCGGTCCACCGGGTGATGCGGCTGGTGCCCGAGGTACGGCTCGACCGCGAGAACGACGTCACGGTGATCGGGCTGCCCCGGGACCTGCGCACCCTCAAGGACCTGCGCGCCGAACTGGCGGACTGGATCACCGTCTCCGAGGACGCCCCGAACCCCAGGCCCGGGCACAGCCGGATCATCCGGGACTTCGACGACCAGGTGCTGACCCCGCTGCGCGCCGACCTCGACCGGCCGTCCGGCCCGCTGAGCACCCCGGCCGACTTCGCCGAGCGGCTCACCCCGGTGATCGCCCGGGCGGCGGAGGCCGCCGAACTGGCGCACTCCCGGCAGCCGGTGGCCGACTGGTTCGGACGCCTCGGCGAGGAACTGTCCGGCCTGCGCGACCGCGCCCACCAGCTGGAGCCGCCGCAGGTCCCCGACAAGCCCGGACCGAACCCTCCCGGCGCCGGCACCGCCGACCCGGCCGTCCGCGGACTCGGCTCGGTGCTGGCGGCGCTGCGCACCGCCCCCGTCCGGACCCCGCTGAGCGCCCGGGACCTCACCCGCGACCCGCAGCGCCTGTTCGCGCCCGGATCGGACCTCGGCGTGCAACTGCTGTCCGCGCTCGACCCCCGGCTGCGCGACGGCCTCTACCCCGCCTGGCGGCGGGTCGACCTGACGGCGCCGCTCGCCGTGCACGAGATCCAGGCGATGCGGGTGGTCGCCACCCCGTTCGGCGCCACCGCGCCGCTCAAGCCCGTCTACGGCAACGACGGCCGGATCGACCGCTACGTGGACTGGCCGCTCGCCGGCAGCACGCTGATCGGCGTCCGGATCGGCTTCGACACCGCCGGCACCGTCCCGAGGACCGCCGACTTCACGTACGTCGAGGCCGGCAGCCTGACGCACGACGGCTTCTCGCTGCCGTGGGACCACACCTTCACCCTCGGCCCCGGACAGGTCAAGGTGGTCACCATCGAGCCGCCCGCACCGGCACCGAACCCGCACGCCGCCGCCGTGCGCGCCGCGGTGCCCGCTCCCGACCAGGAGGCCGGGGTCAGCGCCGAGTTCCTGGCCGAACTGCCCGAGCGCACCGTCTTCGTGTCCCGCCCGCAGGCCGACGGGCGCGTCCACGTGAAGGTGGACGGCGGGCCCGGCTCCGCGCTCGACTACCAGCTCGAACCGGGCCAGGAGAAGACCGGCGAGTCCGGCGAGCTGAACGTCCGGGTCCACCGCTACACCGCCACCGACGAGTCGCCGCCCGCGGTCGAGGTGGTGTTCACCACCAAGCTGCAGCCGGTCTCCGGCACCGTCCTCACCCTCGACGCCGTCTACGACCAGATCGCGCCCGGCAGTTGGGTGGTCATCCAGCGCCCGCGCAAGGGGATCGACGGCGGCATCCCGGGCAGCCGCGACCTCGCCGAGGTCATCACCCGGGTGACCGACGTGCGCGTGATCTCCCGCGCCGACTTCGGCATCACCGGCAAGGTGACCGAACTGTCCCTCCAACAACCGTGGTTGGACGAGAAGGACACCCAGCTCTCGGACATCCGGGACACCACCGTCTACGCCCGCGGCGAGTCGCTGCGGCTCGCCGACGAGCCCGTCACCGAGGACGTCCACGGCGACCGGATCGAACTCGCCCGGCTCTACGACGGGCTGACCCCCGGCCGGTGGATCGCGGTCGGCGGCGAGCGGACCGACATCCCGAACACCACCGGGGTCCGGGGCACCGAACTCGCCATGATCGCCGGTGTCGGGCAGAGCGTCGACCCGCGCCTGCCCGGGGACACCGTCCGCACCGCGATCACGCTCAGTGCCCCGCTCGCCTACCGCTACCGGCGCGACACCGTCCAGGTCCTCGGCAACGTGGTCCGCGCCACCCAGGGGGCCACCCGCGACGAGGCCGTCGGCAGCGGCGACGCCGGGGTCCCCGGCCAGCGCTTCACGCTCTGGCAGTCACCGCTCACCTGGCTGGCCGCCGACACCCCCGGGGGCGCGCGCAGCACCCTGGAGATCCGGGTCGACGGGGTGCGCTGGCACGAGGTCGACAGCCTCGCCGGGCGCGGCGCCGACGAACGGGTCTACGTCACCTCGACCGCCGCCGACGGCCGCACCACCGTCACCTTCGGCGACGGCGTGCACGGTTCGCGCCTGCCCACCGGCCAGGAGAACGTCCGCGCCCGCTACCGGATCGGCATCGGCGAGCCGGGAAACGTCGGCGTCGGCCGGATCACCCAGCTCACCACCCGTCCGCTCGGCGTCTCCGCCGTCGTCAACCCGCTGCCCGCCACCGGCGGCGCCGGCCCGGACGGCCCGGATCTGGCCAGGCGCAACATCCCGCTCGCCGTCACGGCACTCGACCGGCTGGTCTCGGTGCCCGACTACGAGGACTTCACCCGCTCCCGGGCCGGCATCGGGCGCGCCGGCGCCACCCGGCTCTCGGACGGCCGGCGGGAGCTCGTCCACGTCACGGTCGCCGGGGTGGACGACATCCCGCTCACCCCCGACTCCGACCTGATCCGCACCCTGCACTCCTCGCTCACCACCTACGGGGACCCGAGGCTTCCGGTCGAGGTCGCGCTGCGCGAACTCGTCCTGCTGGTCCTCGCCCTGAGCGTCAAGGTCGACCCGGACCACTCCTGGGACCTGGTCGAACCGGTGCTGCGCCGCGCCCTGCTCGACCGCCTCGGCTACGCCGGGCGCCAACTCGGCCAGAGCGCCCACCTGTCCGAGGTGCTCGCCGTCGCCCAGACCGTCCCCGGCGTGGACCGGGTCGACGTCGACGCCTTCACCGGTGTGCCCGGCAGCCTCACCCCGGAGGGCCTGGAACACCTGTCCGAGCAGCTCGCCCAGCCCCAGCCGATCGTCCCGGCCCGGCTCGCCCGCTTCGACGAGCAGCGCTACCGGGTGCGGGACCCCGACGGGGAGACCCTCACCGACATCGCCGCCCGCAACGGCGTCTCCGTCGCGGAGCTGCTGCGCCTCAACCCGTCCGTCACCGACACCCGCCCGCTGCCGGCCGGCCGCGCGGTGACGGTGTTCCGCGGCATCCGTCCGGCCCAACTCGCCCTGCTGTCACCGAATCTTCCCGACACGTTGATCCTCAAGGAGATCCGCGCATGAGTGAGCGACGGGGGTCCCCCCGGCCGGAGGCCGAGGGAGAGCGAATCGTCGAGAGGTGCGTCCGATGAATCGCGACCCGGACGGACTGCTGGAACTGCTGCCGCAGTGGCACCGGCTGAGGGACGCCGACGCGGGCGAGCCGCTGCGCGCCCTGCTGGCCGTCGTCGCCGAGCAGGTCGACGTCGTGCGCAGCGGCATCGAACAGGGCTACCAGGACTGGTTCGTGGAGACCGCCGCCGACTGGGCCGTCGCCTACCTCGGCGACCTGGTCGGCTACCGGATCCTGCCCGGCTACGAGGAGGTGCTCGCCACCGGCCTGCACGGCGGGGCCTCCCCGGAGCGGGCCGCGGCCCGGGACCGGCTCGCCGCCCGGCTGGCGCCGCGGAACGACGTCGCGAACACCGTCGCCTACCGCCGGCGCAAGGGCACGCTCGCCCTGCTGGAGGAGCTGTCCGCCTCGGTCGCCGACTGGCCGGCCCGGGCGGTCGAGCTCTCCCGGCTGCTCGGCGGCACCCAGCCGGTACGGCTGCTGCGCCCCGACGAGGAGGCGGCCGACCGTCAGAGGCTGGGCCGGGGCCGGCTGGTCGACGTGCGGCGCGGCGCCGAACTGGACCTGCTCGGCGGGCCCTTCGACGGACAGGCGCACACCACCGACGTCCGCCGGGCCGCATCCACCCGCCGCCAGGGCGGCCACACGCCGGCCGGTGTCGCCCTGTACGTCTGGCGGCTGAAGCCGTACCCGGTCACCCGGGCGCCCGCGTACTGCATCGACCGGGCCAGGAACCTCTTCACCTTCTCGGTCCTCGGCAACGACACCCAGCTGATCACCAAACCCGAGCCGGAGCCGTCGACCACCCATCTCGCGGCGATCGACAACGTGCCGGCCCCGATCCGGCGCCGGCAGCTCGCCGAGCGCCCGGCCGACTACTACGGGCCCGGCAGGAGCTTCGCCATCTGGCGCGACGGCGCCCAGGAGCCGGTCCCGCCCGCCGAGATCACGGTGGCCGACCTGAGCGACTGGACGTACCGGCCCAAGCGCGGCCAGGTCGCCATCGACCCGCTGCTCGGCCGGATCGCCTTCGGCGCCCGCTCCGCCCCGCGCCGCGGCGTCTGGGTCGACTACCACTACGCGTTCGGCGGCGACACCGGCGGTGGGGAGTACCCGCGCGACCGTCCGGAGGCCCGGCAGCGGGCGCTCTACCGGGTCGGCCCCGGCGAGCCGTACGAGCGGATCAACGACGCCTACCAGCAGTGGCGTGCCGACCAGGAGGACGGCAGCGCGGGCGGCGCCGCCGTCATCGAGATCACCCACAGCGGCGCCTACCAGGAGCAGCTGGACTTCGACCTGGCGGAGAACGACCACCTCGAACTGCGCGCCGCCGAGGGCAACCGGCCGGTGATCCGGCTGCTCGACTGGTACAGCAACCGGCCGGACGCGCTCAACGTGCGGGGCATCTGCCCGGGCGGGCGGCTGATCCTGGACGGACTGCTGATCACCGGTCGCGGGGTCAACGTCACCGGACCGCTGGCCTCCGTCACCCTGCGGCACTGCACCCTGGTGCCGGGCTGGTCGCTGGAGCCGCACTGCGAACCGCACTCGCCGCAGGAGCCCAGCCTGGTGCTGGACCACACCACCGCCTGCGTGACGATCGAGAGCAGCATCCTGGGCACGATCCAGGTCGTCGGCGACGAGGTGGACACCGACCCGCTGGAGATCCACCTCGCCGACAGCATCCTGGACGCCACCGGGCCCGAGCGCCCGGCGCTCTCCGGGCCCGACTGCGAGCACGCCCACGCGCTGCTGCACGCCCACCGCTCCACGGTGGTCGGCGAGGTGCACACCCACGCTGTGCCGATCGCCGAGGACTGCGTGTTCACCGGGCGGCTGCGGGTGGCCCGCCGCTCGCTCGGCTGCCTGCGGTTCTGCTACGTCCCGCCGTGCTCGCGCACCCCGCGCCGGTACGAGTGCCAGCCCGACCTGGTGCGCTCGGCGGTGACCGAACTCGTCGAGCGCGGCGAACTGGACCCGGCGCAGGCCGCCCGGCTGCGCGAGCTGGAGGCCGAGCGGGTCCGCCCGCTGTTCACCAGCCTCCGCTACGGCACGCCCGGCTACGGGCAGTTGGCCGCCGGGTGCGCGCCGGAGATCACCCGCGGTGCCGAGGACCGCTCCGAACTCGGCGCCTTCCACGACCTGTTCCAGCCCCAGCGCGAGGACAACCTGCGGGCGCGGCTGGCCGAGTACACCCCGGCCGGCACCGACGCCGGGATCTTCTTCGTCTCCTGACCCGCCCCGATGACTCCGAAAGGCAAACCGTGCACGCAGACTTCTCGCGCCTGACCTTCCGGCCCGGCAAGCACTACTCCGCGGTGCTGACCCAGCAGGGCCGGGTCCAGCTCGACGCCGACGCCAACGAACAGGCAGCGATCGAGCGGTACCAGCTGCGCACGCTCGCCGCCGACCTGATCGGCCGCCGCGGCGGACCGGCCGGGGCGGCCGGATTCGCGATCGGCTACGTGCCGGGCAACCACGACGTGGACGACCTCACCATCGGCGGCGGCCGCTACTACGTGGACGGCATCCTGTGCGAGGCCGACCGGCCCGAGCCCGGCATCGCCGTGCCCGACGACGGCGGCCAGGGCAACGGCGGCGACGCCCGGGAGGCGCCCGCCGGCTGGACGTACTGGGACCAGCCGGACGCCTACCGGGACCAGGAGCGCGACGGCGACCGGCTGCCCGGCGAGTTCCCGTTCCTGGTCTACCTGAAGGTCTGGGAGCGCAGCGTCACCGCCGTCGAGGACCCGGAGATCCGCGAGGTCGCGCTCGGGGCGGCGATGCCCGACACGGCGGCCCGGGCCAAGCTCGTCTGGCAGGTACTCGCCCTGCCCGCCTCGGAGTTGAGCGTTCCGGACGGCGGGGCGTCCCGGGTGCGGGAGGCCTTCGACGCGTGGGCCGAGGCACACGAGCGGCCGGGCGGACTGCTGGCCGCGCGCGCCAGGCGGCCGGAGCGGGCGAGCGAGGACCCGTGCCTGGCCCACCCCGAGGCCGGCTACCGGGGCCCGGAGAACCAGCTGTACCGGGTGGAGGTCCACCACGGCGGCTCGGCGGAGGGCTGCGCCACGTTCAAGTGGTCCCGGGAGAACGGCTCGGTCGTCCTGCCGATCGCCTCGATCGAGGGCGTCTGGGTCGACCTCACCACGCTGGGCGACGACGACAAGCTCAGCCTCTCGGTCGGAGACTGGGTCGAGGTCGCGGACAGCGCGTACGTCAGCCGCAGCGAGGCAGCGAACCTGCTCCAGGTGGAGGAGACCGACCTGCCCGGGCGCCGGGTGCGGCTGTCCGCCGAACCGGTACCGGAGGTCGGGCGGCTGGCCGAGCGCCACCCCTTCCTGCGCCGCTGGGACCACCGGGCCCCCCGCGGCCGGGACGCCCTGCCGCTGGCCGGCGGCGCCCTGCAGTTCAAGGAGGGCGCCTGGCTCGACCTGGAGGACGGCGTCCAGGTGTACTTCCGACCGGGCGGCGCGTACACCCGGGGCGACTACTGGCTCGTCCCCGCACGGACCGCCACCGGCTCGGTGGAGTGGCCGCAGAACACGGCCGGCGAAGCGCTGCTCCGGGAACCGGCCGGGGTCCGGGTGCACCATGCCCCGCTCGCCTGGGTGAAGGGCCCGACCACGGTCGTCGACCTCCGACAGACCTTCGCCCCGCTGACCGCCCCCACCCCGCAGTAGGGCCTGCAGCCGGGGGGATCGGGTCCGGGGCGGCCGACCGCTCCACCGGCTCCCGGCCCGGCACACAGCCCGGCCGGGACGACGACTGCATCGAGATCACCGGCATCCGCGGGATCGCGCCCTTCTCGTTCCCGGCGGCGTCGTACTCGGCCACGATCCACAGTGCGGACTCGGGGGCCGAACCTGCGGCGCTCCGGCCTCGGGGCCGGGCCGGACCCGGGCGGCTCGGTCACTGGTCATGGGGGTGGAACCGCCCCTCGTGCCCTGGCGGGCCGACCCGGCCGGCGGGACGGTGCCGCCCGGGGCCGGCCGCGGGGCCGGTGGATCCGGGGCCGGGGCCCGGTCGCCCGACGATCACCGACTCCGCCGCTGCCACGAACGACACCGGGGTGACGGGTCCAAACATGCGGAACAGCGGTGCCCCGATTCTGGCTCGTTTCCCGCACTCGGCACCCCGTGGCCCCAGGTCGTGCTTGTGGCCGGAGGGATGCGCACCTAGATTCACGACGTGTCGATCCAGTAGCTGAGAGTGGCAGCGGCGTCCCGCCGTGAACTCGGTGCCCGGCGGTCCGATCGTGGCGGACAACGCCCTCTTCCCCGGTCGGGTGGAGATCCCGCCGCCGGCGATGACCGACGGCGTCACCCCGGCCTGGAAGAAGCCCCGATCCGTTCCCCTTCCTCTCGACTTCCTCGTGGAAAGGCTCACGCATGACCGCCCTCACCGGACAGCACGAGAACGGCCGGCACGTGAACAGCCCGTCGGACCACGACTCGGACCCGCACGAGACCGACCTGCGCCGGATCCGCGCCCTGATCCTGGCGGCGGACGGGCCCGAGGAGCAGCTTGCGGCGGTGATCAGGTCGGCGGGCGCCGAGCAGACGGCCGCCGACCTGGTGGACGAACTGCTCAGCCGGGCCGACCTGAGCGAGCAACTCGCCGCCGCGGCGGCGGTGGTGCAGTTCGAGCTCGCCTTCGACGGCCAGGTGCTCCGGCACCACCTGCTGACCGGCCCCAAGGCCGAGCACCGCACCGGGCCGGCCGACGAGCCCAGCGCCACCGTCGAGCTGGACCTGCTCGACCTGGCCCGCGCCGTCTTCGGCGCCCGGCACACCGCAGGCCACCGCACGCCCCGGATCACTTGGCACGGCATCGAGGACCCGGCTCGGCTGATGCCCGCGCTGGCGGGCTTCCCGGTCGTCCAGCAGCTGCTCCGCGGCTTGGCGGAACAGCCGCTCGACCTGGCCGAGTTGTCGCTGCGCCACGGTTCGGACAAGTGGGGGCTGCACTACTACACCGAGCACTACGCCCGGCACTTCGCCCCGCTGCGGGACCGGCCGCTCACCATCCTGGAGCTGGGGATCGGCGGCTACGCCGACCCGGCGGCGGGCGGTGGCTCGCTGCGGATGTGGAAGCGCTTCTTCCGGCGGGGCCTCGTCTACGGGGTCGACGTCTACGACAAGACGGCGCTGCGCGAGCAGCGGATCCACACCGTCCAGGGCGACCAGGCGGACCCGGCCTTCCTCACCGCGCTGGCCGAGCGGATCGGGCCGATCGACATCGTCATCGACGACGGCAGCCACTACTGCCCGGACGTCATCGCCGCCTTCGGCGCGCTCTTCCCGCACGTGGTCCCGGGCGGGCTCTATGTGATCGAGGACCTGCAGACCTCCTACTGGCCGGGCTACGGCGGCAGTTCGGAGCGGCTCGACGACCCGACCACCAGCATGGGCTTCCTCAAGCAGCTGCTCGACGGCCTCAACCACGAGGAGCACGAGCCGCCGACCGCGCACCGCCCGAGCGGGACCGACCGGACGCTGGCCGGCGCGCACTTCTACCACAACCTGGCGATCCTCGACAAAGGCCGCAACGAGGAGGGCACCGTCCCCGCCTGGATCCCGCGCCGGCAGCTGAGCGCCGAGGAGATCGCGGGCGCCCAGTGGGCCGCCGAGCTGCAGTCCGAGCCGCAGCCCGAGGCCGGCCCGGACCAGGACCCCAGCTGAGCCGCGCGGCCTGCCGCGCCCCTTCCCCCTCCCACATCGCGCTTCTTGCTTCCCTCTTCCCTCGTTCCTCCTCCCGATACCGAAGGAGTAGCAGTGAGCCACATCCTGATGGTCAACATCCCGGCCCACGGCCATGTCTTCCCCACCCTGGCGGTCGTCGGTGAACTGGTACGCCGCGGGCACCGGGTCACCTACGCGGCCGTCGACGACTTCGCCCAGGCCCTGGCCGAGGTCGGCGCCGAACACCTGCGCTACGACTCCACCCAGCCGCTGGACAGCGTGGGCGGTCCCGAGAACGGGCGCACCCCGCTGATCTTCCTGGACGAGAACATCGCCATCCTGCGCGCGGTCCAGGAGTGGTTCGGCGACGACAGGCCCGATGCGGTGGTCTACGACGCCGTGGCCTTCCAGGCCGGTCGGGTACTGGCCCACACCTGGGGGCTCCCGGCCGTCCAGTCGACGCCGTTCTTCGCCTCCAACGACACCTACTCCTTCGTGCAGCAGATGATGGAGGCGGACGGCGCGGTCCCGCTCACCGAGGAGGTGCTGGTCGAATTCGGCGGGCGGATGGCCGAGTTGCTGGCCTCGCACGGCATCGACGAGCCGGCGCACGAGTTCATGATGCGCACCGAGGCCCTCAACCTCGTCCACGTGCCGCGGTTCTTCCAGCCGCACGGCGAGAGCTTCGACGAGCGCTTCGCCTTCGTCGGACCGTGCCTCGCGGACCGCTCCTTCCTGGGGGAGTGGCAGCCCCCGGCGAGCGGCCTGCCGGTGGCGCTGGTCTCGATGGGGACCGTGCACAACAAGCATCCGGAGTTCTTCCGGCTGTGCGTGGACGCCTTCGCCGAGCTGCCCTGGCACGCCGTCGTCTCGGTCGGCGAAGGGATGGACCCGGCCGACCTCGGTCCGCTGCCGGACAACGTCGAGGTCCACCGCTGGGTCTCGCACCTGGCGGTGCTCCGGCACGCCCGGCTGGTGATCACCCACGGCGGCATGGGCGGCGTGCTGGAGTCCCTGGACGCCGGCTGCCCGATGCTCGCCCTGCCGTCCTGGCCGGACGTCGCGGCCAACACCGCGCGGGTGGCCGAGCTGGGCCTCGGCCGGGAACTGCTGCCGGCGGAGGCCGACGTGAGCCTGCTGCGGGCCGCGATCACCGAGGTGGCCGCCGACGCGGCCGTGCGGGAGCGGGGCGCCGAGGCGCAACGGCTCACCCGGGAAGCGGGCGGTGCCACCCGCGCCGCCGACGAGATCGAGGCCTACCTGAAGCGCACGACCTGATCCCACCGCAGGGCCCGGCGTCCCCGACGAGAAGCGGAACGATCAACGGCCGCCAGGGGGCCCGGTGGGCGGTGCGCGCCACTATGGCCTGTCTTCAAACTCCCCTCGTCCGCCCGGAGGGCGGGCGGGGCGGCGTTGGGGTGCGTGCATCGCAAGGCGGAGGTGGGGGCACCTCCCGGCCGAAGGCTGGGGGCGGAGCCACTGCGGTGGGGGCACCTCCCGGCCGCCAGGCTGGGGGCCATTGGCGACCGACGACAACGCGGCGAGGTGCGTGCCCCGGCGTCGCCCCGCAGGCGGGGGTTTGAAGACAGGCCATAGGGTGGGCCGATGTCATCGATCAAGCAGTTCCAGGTCACCTTCGACTGTGCGGAACCCGAGCGCCTCGCCCGTTTCTGGTGCGAGGTGCTCGGGTATGTCGTGCCGCCGCCACCGGAGGGGTTCGCCACGTGGGAGGACTACAGGAGCGCGCAGCCGGCCGAGCGGCGGGACGCGTGGTTCGCCTGCGTCGATCCGTCGGGCGTGGGGCCGCGGTTGTACTTCCAGCGCGTTCCCGAGGGCAAGGCCGCCAAGAACCGGCTGCATCTCGATGTGCGGGTCGGTACCGGGCTGGTGGGTGAGGAGCGGCTGGCCGCGCTCGAGGCCGAATGCGCACGGCTGGTCCCGCTCGGCGCGGTACACGTGCGGACGCTGTACGACGGCAACGACGCGTGCATCCCGATGCAGGACATCGAGGGCAATGAGTTCTGCATCGACTGAGGAGAGGCCAAGGCGTGCCGCGCCGACAGCTCTTGATGGGCCGTCAGGCATCCGAGGGGCGGTGTGCGGGCGATCCGGGCAGAGCCGTTTCGGGGAGTTCCTCGCCGGCAGCCGCTCCGTCGGGGCCTCCGGGTGCCGGGCTCCGGCGCTCCTCCCGGACGGTCGGGAGGCCTTCCTCCGGGAGCTCTCCGACCGTCAGCCCGGTGCCCCGGAGCCCTGCTCGTGCCGGCCCCGCACGACCTCGTAGGCCCGGTGGAGCTCCGGGCCGCGCGGCTCGGTCCCGACGCCGCCGCCGAACAGGTACCCCGAACTCGTGACCACTCCTGTGAACAATGTGAAAGGAGGGGACGGCGGTGCGGCCCAGGCGTCGTGCAGCAGACGTGGGACCGACAGCACAATGCCGCAGAATCCGGCGTTCGACCGGATCGGGAACCCGTCTTGCGGCACGATATCCATACGGTATCCGGATCTGGGAAAATATCTGCCAGCATACCGGCGGAGTGCATTCCCCGCCTTCGGAATGAACTTTTTCGACCCGCCTCCGACAGGAAACTCACGGGGGGAGATCAGGGAACAGTGCGCCCCGCCCTCTTCTAGGACTCAAGGAATTCCGGGAGAACGCGAGGTGGCCATGTCCCGACGCTCAACACTCCGAGGGAGTGCGCCCGGGAGACCAGAGCGGGCCGGTTCGCGGCCTGGAAATGGCGCATCATCAGCCCGATGCGGTACTCGATGCCCTGCGGGCTCAGATAGAGCGATGCCGCCAGCCGGGCGGTCGAGATGCCGACCGCGACGCCTTCCAGGATGCGGACGTCCACGTCGGTCAGCCGCCGGACGCCCGCGCCGCGGGCAGGGCCCCCGTCCGCCGGACGGGCGGCGGACTCGGACCGCGCCGGCCGCTGCGCGGGCTTGATCTCCTCAGAGGTCGCTGACAGTGTCACTTCTCGGTCCCCCCTTCCCTGTCGTCCGTGCTCTCAGGTGCGCAGCGTGCCGGCGAGGTGGTCGCGGAGCATGCCGGTCACCTCGTTCGCCCGGCTGCTGAGGTAGAAGTGCCCGCCGGGGAAGACCTTGAGGTCGAAGGCACCCGTCGTGCGGTCGCGCCAGCGCCCGGCCTCGGGGACCGGCGTCCAGGGGTCCTGGTCCCCCACCACGGAGGTGACCGGGCAGGTGACCGCGGCGTCACGGTCGACCCGGTAGGCCCGCAGGGCCTGGTAGTCGCCGCGCAGCGCGGGCAGCACCATCTGCAGCAGTTCCTCGTCCTCCAGGAGCCGTGCGTCGGTGCCGCCCATGGCTTTGGCCTCGGCCACGATGCCCTCGTCGTCGAGTGGGTGGGTGTGCTCGGGCCGGTCCGCGGACGGCCCCTTGCGGCCGGAGACGAAGAGGTGGTCGATCCGGCCGCCCGCGCGCTCGATCCGCCGGGCCACCTCGAAAGCGACGAGCGCGCCCATGCTGTGCCCGAAGAGAGTCAGGGGGAGGTCGTCCCAGCGGCGCAGCGCTTCGGACACTTCGTCGGCCATGCGGTGCAGGTCCCGGCCCCCGGCTTCCTTCCGGCGGTCCTGCCTGCCGGGGTACTGCACGGCCAGGAGGTCGACCGGGCCGCACAGTGCGGCGGATACCGGGAGGTAGAAACTCGCCGAGCCGCCGGCGTGCGGAAAGCAGACCAGTCGGCGCGTGGCCATGGGCGAGGGATGGAAGCGACGGCACCACAGGTCGCTGTCCAAAGAGAGGGAGGTCATAGCGGCCTTTCATTCCCTTCGAAATCCGCGCAGTGCCGACGGGCGGGGTGTGGTGATCGAGTGGGACAGCATCCGCACCGGCAGGCTGCCTGGTGCGCGCTAATACGGGGAGTCCCGATCGACGGCGACCGGCGAGCGAGTCACGGACACCGCATATGACACCCTGCCATACCCCTCGGAATGTCAGCAAGTACGCGCCTGATCGCGCCCGGCCGCTCCTGTCCGGGTTCAATTCCGGCCATCTCTCCTGGTGAATGGTGAGAACGTTGCGGTGCGGAGCAATCCTGTGGGATTTACCTGGCTCCGACTCGGCAGCAACGGTCCGGCCGGACCGCGCACCGCGGATCCGACCGAGGAGGCGAGGGCACCTCATGGCAAGGCTGCACGCCGTCGGTGACCTCCGCGGCATCGACGCGGAACCGGAGGGTCCGCTGCCGGAGGGGATGTTCCAGGCCGCGCCGGCAGCGCCGCATCACCCCCGGTCGACGGCGGTGCGGCAGCGATCGGTTTCACCGGCCGGTGGGCCGTGGTGGGCGGGCCTGGTCCCGACCGCCGTGATGGTGCCGCGCAGCGTAAACCCGACATGAGCGCAAGAGCCGCACTCTAGGAATACATCTAGATACGACAGGACCGCGTTGACCCGTACACAGCCACCCAAGACGCTGGAGGCAGTCTTGCCCACCGGTCGTGCGATGAAGAGGACTCCGTTGAACTTCCTGTTGCTGGGTCCGCTTTCCGTCCGGCTGAACGCGCGTGAGGTGCACGTGTCGGCGCCGAGGCAGCGCGTGGTCCTGGCAGCGCTCCTCCTCAACGCCAACCGGGTGATCTCGGTCGACCGGATCGCCGAGTACGTCTGGGACGGCGCCCCGCCGCCGAGTGCCGCCGCGACCATCCGCACCTATGTGATGCGCCTGCGGCAGTCGCTGGGCGAGCACGCCTCCGCCCGGATCCTCACCCGGGCGCCCGGCTACCTCCTCGAACTCGGCGAGCACGAGAGCGATCTCGGGCAGTTCACGGCCCACCGCCGGCGCGCCGCGGAGTTGGCCGAGCGCGGAGACCTGGAAGGTTCCTCCGCCGAGCTGGCCGAGGCGCTCGCCCTGTGGCGCGAGGAGCCGCTGGCGGACATCCCGTCGCAGACGCTGCGCGACGTGGAGGGCCGCTACCTCCAGGAGCTTCGCCTGCAGACCCTGGAGCTGCGGTTCGACGCGGAGCTGGCGCTGCTGCGGCACGCCGAGGTCGTGCCGGAGCTGGTACGGCTGGTGCGGAAGCACCCCTTACGGGAGGCCCTGGTGGGCAAGCTGATGCTGGCGCTGGGCCGCTCGGGACGGCAGTCGGAGGCCCTGGACCTCTACCAGCGCACCCGGGCGCTGCTCGTCGAGCAGCTCGGCGCCGAGCCGAGCACCGATCTGCGCGAGGTCCACCGGCACATCCTCTCGGCCCACGACCGGCCCCGCGCGCCCGACCCGCTGGAGCAGCCCGAGAAGGCCCCGGAGGCGGCCGTCGCGCCGGCGCCGGCCGCTGCCCGGGAATGGTCCTGCTGGCCGAGCCCGGCGCAGCTGCCCTCGGTGCCGCTGCCGCTGTCGGCCCGCTCCGGCGCGCTGGCGCGGCTGCAGCACTTCCTCACGACCGGCACGATGCCCGCGGGCATGGTGGCGACGGCGGTGGTGACCGGCCGGGGCGGTGTCGGCAAGAGCGCGCTGGCCCTGCAAGCGGCGCACGCCGTACGCGGTTCCTCGGTGCACGGCCAGCTCTACGCGGATCTCGGCGGAGCCGCGCGGCCGCTGACCGCCCGGGCGGTGCTGCCGCGGTTCCTGGCGGACCTCGGTGTGCCCCGGGACGAGATACCCGAGGAGGAGTCGGAACGGGAGAGCCTCTACCGCTCGCTCACCGCGGGCCGCCGTCTGCTGGTGGTACTCGACAACGCCTCCAGCACCGCCCAGGTGCGGCCACTGATACCGGGTAGCGGGGGCAGCAGGCTGCTGGTGACCAGCCGACGGCGGCTGGCCGATCTGGAGGGGGCGTGCCCCATTCTGCTCGGCCCGCTGGACGAGGCCGGGTCGCTGGAGCTGCTGGGCAGCATCGTCGGCCCGGCCAGGGTGGGAGCCGAACCGCGGTCGGCCCGTTCGGTGCTGACGGTCTGCGCGGGCCTGCCGCTGGCGATCCGGATCGCGGGGACCCGGCTGCTGGAGCGCCCGCACTGGAGCATCGGCCGCTTCGCCCAGCGGCTCACGGAGGCCCCGCAGCTGCTGGACGAACTGTGCGCGGGCAACCTCGGTGTCCGGCCCTGCCTCGACGCCGAGCACGCCGGGCTCCGGCGGACGGCTCCGGCCGCGGTCGACCCGGCCGAGGTGTTCACCGCGCTGGGGACTGCCGGAGCGTCTTCGGTCTCCAGCAGTAGGGTCGCGGTGATGTTCGGCTGCTCCGAGGCGCAGGCCGAGGAGGCCCTGGACGCCCTGGTCGAGGCGAATCTGCTGGGTGCGCCGGCGGGGGGCCGCTACCGGCTGGACGCGCTGCTGCGGGCGTACGCCCGCGAGCGGGCGCAGGCGGTCGCCGTACGGCAGCACGGTCACCCGTACATGCGCGCCGGGTGACCGTCCCGGCGGCCCGGCGACGGGCACTCGGCGGCCCGGTCCCCCTTCCCCCCGATGCTTTTCGACCCGATCTCCTTCAACCCGATCTCCTCCGAGAGGACCTCCGCGCCATGGCCCACCAGACAGAAGCCACCCACGACCTGCTCGCCTACGTCCGGGAGGTCTCCCTCCGTGACGACGATCTGCTCAGGGAGCTGCGGGAGGCCACCGCGGACCTGCCGGGCGGGACCGCCATGCAGGTGATGGCGGAGGAGGGCCAACTGCTCGCCCTGCTGGTCGGGTTGACGGGGGCGCGGGCGGTGCTGGAGATCGGCACCTTCACCGGCTACAGCACCCTGTGCATGGCCCGCGCGCTCCCGGCCGACGGGGTGCTGGTGTCCTGCGACATCGACGACCGGTGGCCGGCCATCGGCGCCGACTTCTGGAAGCGGGACGGGGTCGACTCGCGGATCGACCTGCGGATCGGCGATGCCACCGCGACCCTGGACGCGCTGCTGGCGGAGCGCGGGCCGGAGAGCTTCGACCTGGTGTTCATCGACGCGGACAAGAGCAACTACGTCCGCTACTACGAGAGTTCGCTGGCGCTGCTGCGCGCCGGCGGTCTGATCGTGGTCGACAACACCCTCTTCTTCGGCCGGGTCGCCGATCCGGCCGCCGTGGACCCGGAGACCGCCGGGGTCCGGGCTCTGAACCGGCTGCTGCTCGAGGACCCCCGGGTGGAGCTGTCGCTGCTGGTGATGGCCGACGGGATCACACTCGTCCGCAAGCGCTGAGGCCGCGGGCCGGGGCCCGGCGCACCGGGCTCCGGCCCGGGAGCGCCGGGCCCCGCGGCGGTCACGACGTTCCCGGGCCCCCTTCCGGCACCTTCAGGTCGGGTGCGTCCACGCTCATGACGGTGGACACCACGCGCGGGCCGGGAACCAGGTGCAGGCGCTGGAGTCCGGTGTCCTCCGGAGCCGGCGCGAGGACGGCGGCGCACGGGCACGGGGCTTCGTCCAGGCCCTCGAAGCCCGCGAACCGGTAGGCGATCTCCATCATCCGGTTGCGCTCGGTCGCCCGGAAGTCCGCGACCAGGTGGACTCCGGACCGGGCGGCGGCGTCGGCCAGCCAGTTCAGCAGGGTCGCACCGGCGCCGTAGGCGACGACCCGGCAGGAGGTGGCGAGCAGCTTGAGGTGCCACAGGCCCGGGTGCCGCTCCAGCAGCAGGACGCCGACCGCGCCGTGCGGGCCGAACCGGTCGGTGAGGGTGACCACCAGGACCTCGTGCCGGGGGTCGGTGATCAGGCCGCGCAGCACCGCGTCCGGGTAGTGGACCCCGGTCGCGTTCATCTGGCTGGTGCGCAGGGTGAGTTCCTCGACCCGGGACAGCTCCTCGCCGGTGGCCCGGCCGATGCGCATCCGCAGGTCCAGGGAGCGCAGGAACTCCTCGTCGGGGCCGGGCGCGGCCGCCCGCTCGGCCTCGCGGAGGAAGCCCGCCTGGTACATCTGGCGCCGCCGCCGGGAGTCGACGGTGCTGGTCGCGGGGGTGAACTCGGCGAGTTCGGGGAGAGCGAGGACCTGCTCGGCCGGGTAGCACCGCACGTCGGGCAGGTGGAAGGCCACTTCGGCGCGTTCGGCGGGCCGGTCGTCGACGAAGGCGATGGCCGTGAGCGCGAAGTTCAGCCGATCGGCGATCCGGCGCACCGACTCGGACTTGGCGCCCCACCCGATCTCCGGCAGGACGAAGTACTCGGCCAGGCCGAACGCCTCCAACCGGGCCCAGGCGTGCTCGTGGTCGTTGCGGCTGGCGACGGACTGGAGGATGCCGCGGGAGTCGAGCTCGATCACCACCTTGCGCACCTCGTCCGGCAGGTGCACCTCGCCGTCCTCCAGCAGGGTGCCCTGCCAGAGGGTGTCGTCCAGGTCCCAGACCAGGCACTTGACGGTCTCAGCCATGTCGTCCTTCCTCGTCTCGTCGGCTGCGGGCCCGCATCACGGTGCCCCCGGAGCGGAGAGCGCGTGCTGTGCCAGCATCAGCCGGCACAGCTCGTTGCTGCCCTCGATGATCTCCATCAGCTTGGCGTCCCGGTACGCCCGGGCCACCACGTGCCCGTCCCGGGAGCCGGCCGAGGCCAGTACCTGGACGGCCGTCGCCGCGCCCCGGGCGGCCTGGGTCGCGCTGACGTGCTTGGCCAGTACGGTCGCCACCACCTGGTCCGGCGCCCCTTCGTCCCAGCAGCGGCTGGCGTGCTCGCAGACCCGCGTGGCCACCTGCTCGGCCGTGTAGAGGTCGGCGAGGTGTCCGGCGACGAGCTGGTGCTCCGCGAGCGGCCTGCCGAACTGCTCCCGTCCGGCGGCGTGCGCGGTGGCCGCCGCCAGACAGGCCCGCAGGATGCCCACGCACCCCCAGGCGACGGACATCCGCCCGTAGGCCAGCGCGGTCGTCACCAGCAGGGCGGGCGGCAGTGCGTGACCGCCCAGGACGCTGTCGGCCGGCAGCCGCACCCCGTCGAGGTGGACGTCGGCGTGTCCGGCGGCGCGGCAGCCGAGCGGGTCGGCGATCCGCTCGATCCGGACGCCGGGCGTGTCGGCGGGCACCACGACGGCCGCCGCGCCGTCCTCGTAGCGGCCGACGATGACCAGCAGGTCGGCGTAGTGGGCGGCGGTCACCCACTTCTTGTGTCCGTCGACGACGACCGCGTCACCGTCGCGGCGGACGGTCGTCGTCATCGCCGCGAGGTCGCTGCCGGCGCCGGGCTCGCTGAAGCCGACCGCCGCCAGTGCGCCGCCGGTCAGCCGGGGGAGGTGGGCGGCCGACTGCTCGGCGGTGCCCAGGCGCTGGATGGTCCAGGCCGCCATGCCCTGGGAGGTCATCACGCTGCGCAGCGAGCTGCACAGGCCTCCCACGTGGGCGGTGTACGCGCCGCTGTGCATGCTGCTGAGCCCCCAGCCGCCGTACTGCTCCGGGACTTCGGCGCACAGTCGGCCCTCGGCGCCCAGTTCGCGGAGCAGGTCCGGCGGGATGAGGCCGGTCCGGTCCCACTCCCCCGCCAGGTCGCCGACCCGCAGGGTGACGGAGGTCATCGCGCTGCTCAGGTCCTCACCCATGCTGGCTCCCAGCGGCGGGCACCCGGAGCCGGTCCACCAGCTCCGCCATCCGCCGTACGGTGCGGAAGTTGTCCAGCCGCAGGTCCGCGCCGCGGACGGCGATGGCGTAGGTCTTCTCCAGGTGCACCACCACCTGCATGGCGAAGAGGGACGACAGGCCGCCGGCGCCGAACAGGTCGGTGTCGGCGTCCCAGGCGGTTCCGGTGCGTCCTTCCAGGAATCCGAGCAGTTCCTTCTCCAGGTCGTGGGTGTTGGGCGTGTTCGCTGCGGTCATGGCCGTCTCCTCTTCGGGGTGATCGGTCGGGGTGATCAGGTGTAGTCGTAGAAGCCGCGCCCGGACTTGCGGCCCAGCCGGCCCTCGCGGACCAGCCGGAGCAGCAGTTCCGTGGGGCGGCAGCCGTCGTCGCCGGTCCGTTCGTGGAGCACGGTGAGGGAGTCGACGAGGTTGTCGATGCCGATCAGGTCCGCGGTGCGCAGCGGGCCGGTGGGGTGTCCCAGGCAGCCCTGCATCAGGGCGTCGACGTCCTCGGCGCTCGCCGTGCCCTCGCCCACGACCCGGGCCGCGTCGTTGATCATCGGGTGCAGGATGCGGCTGGTCACGAAGCCGGGTGCGTCCCGGACGACCACCGCCCGCCGCCGCAGCGCCGTGAGCAGGGCCGCCACGGCGGCCATCGCGGCGTCCCCGGTCCTGGCGCCGCGGACCACTTCGGTGGTTCCGATCAGGTAGGGCGGGTTCATGAAGTGGGTGCCGACCAGTTCCTCCGGCCGTTCCAGGGCCCCGGCCAGTTCGTCGACGGGGATGGAGGAGGTGTTGGTGATCAGCAGGGTTCCGGGCCGGACCAGTCCGGAGACCTCGGACAGGACGGCGGCCTTGATCGCGGCGTTCTCGGTGACCGCCTCGACGACGGCGGTGGCTCCGGCGGCGGCCTTGAGCGAGGTGCCGGTGGCCAGGGCGCCGAGGGGCGTCCCGTCGGGCAGGGCGCCCATCAGTTCGGCCAGCCGGAGTTCGCCGTCGATCAGGTCCGCGGCCCGGTCGAGCCGTTCCCGGTCGATGTCGACCAGGTGGACCGGCAGGCCGTGTCCGAGGGCGAGGACGGTGATTCCGACGCCCATCACCCCGGCTCCCAGCACGGTGAGGGCCTGTCGCGGGGGGGAATCGTCGTACGGGGCTGTGGTCAACGGGTTCTCCTTCGTTTTCACCGGGCACCGGGGGTGCGGAGGGTGCTGTCGAGCCAGTCGGCGACGGCGTCGCCGGTGGTCGCGACATGCTGTTCCATGATCGAGAAGTGGTCTCCGGGGACGTCGACGACGGTGTCGGCGCCGGCCCAGGTCGAGCGCCAGTCGCCGGCTTCGGCGGACGGGCGGCCG
Organism: Kitasatospora sp. NPDC058063; assembly: GCF_042885395.1. Lineage (NCBI taxonomy): Bacteria > Bacillati > Actinomycetota > Actinomycetes > Kitasatosporales > Streptomycetaceae > Kitasatospora > Kitasatospora sp. NPDC058063. The sequence goes on along the minus strand of NZ_JBHVSD010000013.1, from coordinate 183,778 downwards.
AGCGGGGTGGAGGCGCGGACCAGCAGCAGCGGGGCGCGGACCGCCGGGGGCTTCCAGTCGTCGAGCAGACGGAAGTAGCCGCCCATCGCGGTCAGCCGGGCCCCGTCCATCGGGGCCGCCCGGTCCTCGCGGGCGAACATGCCGCCCAGCAGGACGTCGTTGAACTGGGTGATGCCCTGGTTGTCGGAGAGGTAGGTGTCCAGGAGCACCACGGCCGCCGGGCCCTCGCCGCGCTGTTCCAGCGCGGCGGCCACGCCGTGGGCGAGCGTGCCGCCGGAGGAGGAGCCGGCCAGCACGAGCGTCCGTCCGGGCAGTTCCCGGAGCAGTGTCGTCGCCTGGAAGTCCAGCAGGGCCGACATGTCGGCGGGCAGTTCCTCCTCGGGGACGAATCCGGGGGCGTCGAGGGCGGCGACGGCGTAACGGTCCCGGAAGCGGGCGGCGAAGCGGGCGTACTGGTGGGCGCCGCCGAGCGCGACGATGGAGCCGAAGCAGACGAGTACGGGGGCGTCGGCGCGCTCGTTCAGGCGCAGCAGCCGCGGGCCGGTGCCGGCGGCCGCGAGGTCACTGCCGCTGTGGAAGGCCGGGCGCAGGGCGGAGGCGTTCTTGAGCAGGGCGATGCCCTCGTCGATCCGGCCGAGTGCGCAGGCCTGGCGGAACAGCACGCTGACCGGGTCGGTGTCGGCGGTGTCGGCGGTGTCGGCGCCGGGCGCGGCTGCTCCGGTTCCGGCTGCGGGTGCCGTTCCGGGCCGGGGGGTGTCCTCCGCCCGGGCCTCGGCCGCGAGGCGCGCCGCGAGCGCGGCAGGGGTGCCGCTGTCGAAGACGGCGGAGGGCCGTAGCCGCAGTCCGGTGGCGGCGGCCAGCCGGTTGCGGAGTTCGACCGCGGTCAAGGAGTCGAATCCGACGGAGAGGAAGGGCACCGTCGCGGACAGCGCCCCGGAGTCGGTGTGGCCGAGGACTTCGGCGGCCTCGGCGAGGACGAGTTCGCGCAGGACCAGCTCGCGTCCCTGTTCGTCGGCGGCGGCGTCGAGCCGGTGCCGCAGCGCTGCGGGGGCGGTCGGCGTCCCCTTCGCCCCGGTCGTCGCGGTCGGGCCGCGCCGGACCAGGGAGCGCAGCATCGGGTGCACCGGGCCGTCGCCGCGCACGGTGAGGTCGAGGTGGGCCAGGACGACGGGGCTCCCGTCTCCCGGCGGGGCGGCGTCCGGGGCGCACACGGTGTCCAGCAGGGCCATGGCCTCCTGGTCGGAGAGTCCGCGGGCGCCGCGCCGGTCGATGCGCTGCCGTTCGGCGCCGCCGAGCTCCGCCGTCATTCCGCTCACCCGCTCCCAGGGCCCCCAGGCGAGGGACAGGCCGGGGAGCCCGAGCCGTCGGCGTTCCGCGGCGAGGGCGTCGAGCGCGGCGTTGGCGGCCGAGTAGGACGCCTGGCCGGGGCTGCCCAGCACGCCCGCGGCGGAGGAGAAGACGACGAACGCGGCGAGGTCCGCTCCGCGCGTCAGCCGGTCGAGGTGGTGGGCGGCGTCGAGCTTGGGCCGCAGGACGGCGGTCATCCGCTCCCCCGTCAGCCCGTCCAGCAGGCCGTCGTCGAGCACTCCGGCGGTGTGGACCACGGCGCACAGCGGATGGCGTTCGGGGATGCCTGCCAGGGCGGCGGCCAGAGCCTGACGGTCCGTCACATCACAGCCGAGGGCGGTCAGTTCGGCTCCTGTCTCGGCCAGCTCCGCCGTCAGCTCCGGCATGCCGGGGGCGTCGGCGCCGCGGCGGCTCAGCACGAGGAGGTGGCGCACCCCGTGCGCGGCGACCAGATGGCGCGCCAGGACGGCCGCGAGAGCGCCGCCGCCGCTCAGCAGGACCGTCCCCTCGGCCGGCCCGAACGCGCCGACCGGCCGGGTGCCCGTCACGGTGGCCGCGGTGGCGGTGGCGGTGGCGGCCGGCGGCCATACCAGTCGGGGCGTGTACAGGACGCCGCCGCGCAGGGCCGCCTGTGGTTCGCCCGTGGCGAGCAGGTCGGCGAGCGCGTCGCCGAGACCGTCCGGCTCCGGCCCTTCGACGTCCAGCAGCACGAACCGGTCGGGGTGTTCGAGCTGAGCGGCCCTGAGCATGCCCCACACGGCCGCCGCGCCGAGGTCCGCCGGCTGCGACTGCGGCTGCGGCTGCGGCTGCGGCTGCGGCTGCGCGCCGAACGGGCCGGTCGCACCCCGGGTGAGCACCACCAGGGGTGTCCGGGCCGTGGTGTCGTCGGCCAGGTGGGCCTGGACGCGGTCCAGGACCCCGGACGCGACCGCGTGCACCGCCACGGGGTCCGCGTCCCGGGCGGGGGCGTCCGCGGTCACGGTGTCGGCGGACGGGGGGCAGGTCAGCAGCATCGCGTCGGGCGTCGCGGACGGGGGTTCGGTGGGGAAGGCGGCCGGCAGCAGCCGCTCGTCCCGCGGGCCGAGGAGGCCCCAGCGGGTGACCGGGCGCGGGCCGGGCCCGGCCGTGACCGGCGTCCAGCCGACGTGGAAGACGGAGCCGGAGGACGCCCGCAGTGCGGCGGTGGACGCCGTGCGCAGGGTGAGCGAGCCGACCGTCGCCACCGTGCGCCCCGAGGGATCGGTGATCCGCGCGGTGACGGCGTCCGGGCCGTCGGGGCGCAGCCGGACGCGCAGGACCGGCGCGTCGGAGGTTTCGATCGCGACGCGCTGCCAGGAGAACGGCAGGGGGACGCCGTCGGCGGGCTCCGCGGTCGCGGCGCCTTCGCGCAGACCGGTCGTCTGGAGGGCCGCGTCCAGGAGGGCCGGGTGCACGCCGAAGCCGCCCGCTCCGCCGGCGGGGAGGCCGTCGGGCAGGGCCACTTCGGCGTGGATCGCGTCCGCGGTGCGCCATGCGGCGCGCAGGCCCCGGAACGCCGGGCCGTAGGCGACGCCCCGGGTTTCGAGCAGCCCGTACAGTTCGTCCACGTCGAGGGGGACCGCGTCGGGCGGGGGCCAGGTGCCGGCCGGTTCGGTCGTGTCGTCCCGGTCGGCCGAGGGGTCCCGGGGTCCGACCGCGCCGGTCGCGTGCCGGGTCCAGGGCCGGTCGGCGGAGCCGGGGGCGGCCTCGGGCCGGGAGTGGAACTCCACCGGGCGCCGTCCCGTGCCGTCTTCGGCGCCCACCCGTACGCACAGTTGCACGGCCTGATCGTCGGGCAGCAGCAGCGGGGCGGCGAGGGTCAGCTCCTCCACGAGGGCGCAGCCGAGGCGGCGGCCCACGTGCGCGGCCAGCTCCACGAGGGCCGCTCCGGGCAGGATCACGGCTCCGGCCACGGCGTGGTCGGCGAGCCAGGGGTGGGTGGCCGAGGAGAGCCGGCCGGTGAAGAGGGTGCCCGCGTCGTCGGGCAGTTCGACCGCGGCGCCGAGCAGCGGGTGGTCCGCGGCGGACTGGCCGGTGGCCGCCTGGTCCCGGTCGGCCGGCAGGGCGTCCAGCCAGTAGCGGCGTCGTTGGAAGGCGTAGGTGGGCAGGTCCACCCGCTGGGCACCGGTTCCCGCGAAGAGTCGCTCCCAGTCGACGCGCAGGCCCCGGACGTGTGCCTCGGCGAGCGCGAGCTGGAGTCGGCGGAGCCCTCCGGCCCCGCGCCGCAGGGTGTCGAGCACCAGCGTCTCCGGGGCGCCCGCGTCGGCGGCCGTGTCCTCGATCGCGTACATCAGGGCGGGCTGGGGGCCGGACTCGATGAAGACGCGGTGCCCGGCCGCGAGGAGCGAGCGGGTCGCCCGCTCGAACTCGACGGTCTGCCGGATGTTGCGGTACCAGTACTCGGCGCCCAGGGACTTCGTGTCCAGCAGGCCGCCGGTCGCGCTGGAGTAGTACGGCACCGCACCCGCGAGGGGGGTGATCCCGTCCAGGTCGGAGAGCAGGCGCTCGCGGATCTCCTCCACGTGCGAGGAGTGCGACGCGAAGTCGGTTTCGATGCGAGTCGCCCACACCCCTTCCTCCAGGAGTTCCTCCACCAGGGCCGTGACCGCGTCGGCGTCGCCCGACACCGCCACCGACGACGGGCCGTTCACCGCCGCCACCGAGAGCCGGCCCGCCCACGGGGCGATGCGCTCCCGTGCCACGTCCACCGGCAGGGGAACCGACGCCATCCCGCCACGCCCCGCCAACGCACCCACGGCACGGGAACGCAGCGCGACCACCCGCGCCCCGTCCTCCAGACTCAGACCACCCGCCACCACCGCGGCGGCGATCTCGCCCTGGGAGTGGCCCACCACCGCGTCCGGAACGACGCCGAACGCGCGCCACACCTCCGCCAGTGACACCATCACCGACCAGAGCACCGGCTGCACCACGTCCACCCGCGCCAGCAGCGCCTCCGAACCCAGCGCCTCCGCCAACGACCAGTCGACGTACGGCGCCAGAGCCCGCTCGCACTCGGCCATCCGTTCCGCGAACACAGCCGATTCGGCCAGCAGCTCCGCGGCCATCCCCACCCACTGCGAACCCTGACCCGGGAACACCAGCACCGAACGGCCCGGGGGCAGCCCGCTGCCGACGGTCACGCCCGCCGCACGCACGCCCCGCGACAGGGCGGCGACACCGGCCAGCAGTTCGCCCTGGTCCGCCCCCACCACCACCGCGCGCTCCGCGAACCGCGAACGCCCCGCCGCCAGCGAGTGGCCGACGTCCGTCACGCTCAGGCCCGGTTCCGCCACCACCCGCTCGTACAGCGCCGTCGCCTGGGCGCGCAGCGCATCCGGAGTACGCGCCGACAGGATCCAGGGGACGGCGGCGGGCACCGGTTCCGGCGTGGCGGGCCCGTCGGAGGCTGCCGGGTCGGCCGGGGCCTGTTCGAGGATGACGTGGGCGTTGGTGCCGCTGGCGCCGAAGGAGGACACCCCGGCCCGGCGCGGACGTCCCGTCTCCGGCCAGGGGGCGGCCTCGGTGAGCAGGGAGACGGCTCCCTCGGTCCAGTCGATCTGGGGCGAGGGACGGTCGACGTGCAGGGTGCGCGGCATCACGCCGTGCCGCATCGCGAGCACCGACTTGATCACCCCGCCGACGCCCGCGGCGGCCTGGGTGTGGGACAGGTTGGACTTCAGCGAGCCCAGCCGCAACGGCCGCCCGGCGGGCCGGTCCTGCCCGTACGTGGCCATGAGCGCCTGCGCCTCGATGGGGTCGCCGAGGACGGTGCCGGTGCCGTGCGCCTCCACCATGTCGACCTCGGACGGGTCGAGTCCGGCACGGGCGAGCGCCCCGTTGATGACGCGCTGCTGCGCGGGCCCGTTCGGGGCGGTCAGCCCGTTGCTGGCGCCGTCCTGGTTGACGGCCGAGCCGCGGATGACGGCCAGGACGGGGTGCCCCGCGCGCCGGGCGTCCGAGAGCCGTTCCAGCAGGAGCAGGCCCAGGCCCTCCCCGAACCCGGCTCCGTCCGCCGCGGACGAGAAGGACTTGCTGCGTCCGTCGGGTGCCAGGCCGCGCTGGCGGCTGAATCCGACGTACAGGCCGGGGGTGGACATCACGGTCACCCCACCGGCCAGGGCGAGGGTGGTGTCGCCGGAGCGCAGCCCCTGGCAGGCGAGGTGGACGGCGACCAGGGAGGACGAGCAGGCGGTGTCCAGGGTGACCGCCGGGCCTTCCAGGCCCAGGGTGTAGGCGATCCGGCCGGAGGCGACGCTGGGGATGGTGCCGGTGCCGAGGAAGCCTTCCACTTCGTCGGGCACCCGGCCGAGCCGGGACCCGTATTCGCTGTAGATCACTCCGGTGTAGACGCCGGTGCGGCTGCCGCGCAGGGTCGCCGGGTCGATGCCCGCGCGTTCCACCGCTTCCCAGGACGCTTCCAGCAGCAGCCGCTGCTGCGGGTCCATGGCCAGGGCCTCGCGCGGCGAGATGCCGAAGAAGCCGGGGTCGAAGCCGGTCGCGTCGTGGAGGAAGCCGCCTTCCCTGACGTAGAAGGTGCCGGGGGCGTCGGGGTCGGCGTCGAAGCCGCCCTCGACGTCCCAGCCGCGGTCGGTGGGGAACGGCGAGACCGCGTCGCGTTCCTTGACCAGCAGCTCCCACAGGTCTTCCGGGGTGCGTACGCCGCCGGGGTAGCGGCAGCTCATCGCCACGATGGCGATGGGCTCGGCGGAGTCGTCGCGGAGCCGTCGGTTCTCCTGCCGCAGGCGCTGGTTGTCCACCAGCGAGGCGCGCAGGGCGGCGACCACCTGGTCCGTGTCGGTGGGCATGGGGTTGGGCGTCTCCTTCTGCGGCTGTCGGTCAGTCACGTTCGCCGCCCAGGGCCATCCGGACGAGTTCGTCGACGGCCATGGCGTTGATGTCGGCGGCGGGAGCCGGCGTGTCCGGTGTCTCCGGCCGGTCGGCGAGGTGCGCCCCGGCGGCCTTCCCGGTGCCGGCGGGGTCGCCCGGCCCGTCGGGTACCAGGCGCCCGGTGAGGTGGGCGGCGACGGCGGCCGGGGTGGGGTGGTCGAAGACCAGGGTGGCGGGCAGCCGGCGGCCGGTGGCGGCGCCGAGCCGGTTGCGGAGTTCGACGGAGGTGAGCGAGTCGAAGCCGAGGTCCTTGAACGCCTGGTCCGGGTCGACGGCCTCGGGTCCGCCGTGGCCGAGGATGTCGGCGACCCGGCTCCGTACCAGGTCGAGCAGGGTGGCGACGCGTTCCTCCGGGGTGAGGCCGGCCAGCCGGCGGCGCAGCGAGTCCGCTTCGGCGGCGTCCGCCCCGGAGGCGGGGCGGCGTGCGGTACCGGGGACCAGGGCGGCGAGCAGGGCCGGGACGGGTCCGGTCCGGGCTGCCGTCCGGAGCCGGCCGAGGTCGATCTTGACCGGGACGAGCAGCGGTTCGTCCAGGGTGAGTGCCGCGTCGAACAGGGCCAGGCCCTCTTCGCTGCCGATGGCCGCGGTGCCTCCCCGGGACATCCGCCGCAGGTCGGCGGCGGTGAGCGTGCCGGTCATGGTGCTGCGGCGCGCCCACAGGCCCCAGGCGAGCGACTGGGCGGGCAGTTTCAGGGCACGGCGGTGCTGGGCGAGCGCGTCGAGGAAGGCGTTGGCGGCCGCGTAGTTGCCCTGCCCGGCGTTGCCGACCGTGGCGGACGCGGAGGAGAACAGGACGAAGGCCGACAGCGGCAGGTCACGGGTGAGGTTGTGCAGGTTGAGGGCCGCGTCGACCTTGGGCCGCAGGACGTGGCGCATCCGCCCGGGGGTCAGCGACTCGATCGTCCCGTCGTCCAGGACGCCGGCCGCGTGGACGACCGCGCTCAGCGGGCGGTCGGCGGGGATGCCGGCGAGCAGCGCGGCGAGCGCGTCCCGGTCGGCGACGTCACAGGCCTCCACGTCCACCCGGGCGCCGAGGCCGCGCAGTTCGGCGGCGAGGTCGGCCAGGCCCGGGGCGTCCGTGCCGCGCCTGCCGACGAGCAGCAGGTTCCGTACGCCGTGCGCGGTCACGAGGTGCTGTGCCACCAGGCCGCCGAGCGCGCCGCCGGCCCCGGTGACGAGGACGGTTCCCCCGGCCGCGGCGATACCGGACGGTGTGTCCGGGTCCGAGCCCGAGAGCGCGTCCGGGCCCGGATTCGGGTCCGTGGCGACGGTGGCCCTGGTGAGGCGGGCGGCGAGGAGCTCTCCGCCGCGTATCGCCAGTTGGGGTTCCGTTCCGGCCAGTGCCCGGGGCAGCAGGCCGGCCACGGCGGCCGGGTCGTCGGTGTCGATCAGCAGGAAGCGGTCCGGGTGCTCGGACTGGGCGGAGCGGACGAGGCCGCGGACCGCGGCGCCGGTGAGGTCGGTGACCTCCTCGCCGGCTGTCGTGGAGACCGCGCCCCGGGTGACGAGCACGAGCCGGGTGCCGTCGTCCCACCGCGGGTCGGCCAGCCAGTCCTGGACGAGCCGCAGGGCGTCTTCCAGTGCGGTGTGCACGGATGCGGCGTCGGGCGGGGACGAAAGGTCCGGGGTGTGGTCGCACCAGGCCAGCACGGCGGCGGGCGACGGCGCTCCCCCGTCCAGCGCGGCACCGAGCGCGGCCAGGTCCGGATGGCTGTCCGGGAAGAGTTCCCGGCCGCCGAGGACAGCCCAGTGTCCGAGGGGGTCGGCGGGTGCGGTGGCGGGCACCGCCGACCATCGCACCCGGTAGAGGGATTCCGGGCCGCCGCCCGGGCGGAGGGTGTCGAGGTCGATCGGGCGGACGGCGAGCGCCTCGACCGACGCGACCGGGAGGCCGTTCGGGTCGGTCGCGTCGATCGACACCGATCCGTCCGGCCGGAAGCCGAGCCGTACCCTGAGCGCCGTGGCTCCGGAGGCGTGCAGCCCGACTCCGCTCCAGGAGAACGGCAGTCCGGCGGACGGCCGGTCCGCGCCCGATTCGGTGTCCGGCCGAGCCCGCAGGAACAGCCCCTGGAGGGCGGCGTCCAGGAGGGCGGGGTGCACGCCGAAGGCGGAGGCGGACCGGTGCTGGTCCTCGGGCAGACGTACCTCGGTGAAGATCTCGTCACCCCGGCGCCAGGCAGCGGTGAGCCCGCGGAAGGCGGGTCCGTAGCCGTAACCGGAGGCACGGAACCGCTCGTACAGGTCGTCGACGGGGATCGGGACGGCGCCGGGCGGGGGCCAGGAGCCGGCGTCGTCCGGTACGGCCGAGGACGACGGCTCGCGGGTCGTGGCGTCGGCGGTGAGCCTGCCGGTCGCGTGCGCGGTCCAGTGCGGGGTCGCCGCGTCCTCGCGGCAGGAGAACAGGTCCAGTGAGCGGCTGCCGTGCGCGTCCGTGGCGCCGACCCGGACCTGCAGGCGGACGGCGGTGTCGGCGGGTATCAACAGCGGTGACTGGAGCGTCAGTTCCTCCACCGTGTGGCAGCCGGCCTCGTCCGCGGCGCGTACCGCGAGTTCCGCGAAGGCCGCGCCGGGCAGCAGGACCGTACCGGCCACCGCATGGTCGGCGAGCCAGGGGTGGGTACGCAGCGAGATCCGGCCCGTGAGCAGCAGTTCACCCGTGTCGGCCAGTTCGACGGCCGCTCCGAGGACGGGGTGGTCGGCCGGATCGAGCCCGGCCGCGCCCACATCGGCCGCCGCGGTGGGCGCCGGCTCGGGCCAGTAGCGGCTGCGCTGGAAGGCGTACGTCGGCAGCTCGACCCGCCGCGCGCCCGGGAACGCACCCGAGAAGTCCACGCCCAGCCCGCACTCCCACGCACGACCCACCGCACGCAACACCTGCGCCGGACCGCCCTCCCCGCGACGCAAGGTCCCCAGCACCACGGCCTCCACACCCGCGGCCTCCGCCGACTCCCCCACCGCCACACCCAGCACCGCATGCGGACTGGACTCGACGAAGAACCGGAAGCCCTCCCCCAGCAGCATCTCGGTGGCCTGCTCGAACTCGACGGTCTCCCGCAGGTTGCGGTACCAGTACTCGGCGTCCAGGACCTCCGTGTCCAGCCAGCCGCCCGTCACCGTCGAGAAGAACGGCACAGAACCCGCGAGAGGGGCGATCCCGTCGAGATCGGAGAGCAGCTGCTCGCGGACCTCCTCGACGTGCGCGGAGTGCGACGCGTAGTCGACCTCGATCAGACGCGCCCGCACCCCCTCCCCCACGAGCTCTTCCACCAGCGCGGCCACCGCGTCCGCGTCACCCGACACCACCGTCGACGACGGACCGTTCACCGCCGCCACCGACAACCGGCCCGCGATCCGCTCCCGCACCGCCTCCACCGGCAGGGGAACCGACGCCATCCCGCCACGGCCCGCCAGCGCACCCACCGCACGGGAACGCAGCGCGACCACCCGCGCTCCGTCGTCGATGCTCAGGCCACCCGCCACCACCGCCGCGGCGATCTCGCCCTGCGAGTGGCCCACCACCGCGTCCGGAACGACGCCGAACGCGCGCCACACCTCCGCCAGCGACACCATCACCGCCCACAGCACCGGCTGCACCACATCGACCCGCGCCAACAGCGCCTCCGAACCCAGCGCCTCCCCCAACGACCAGTCCGCATAAGGCGCCAGAGCCCGCTCGCACTCCGCCATCCGTTCCGCGAACACAGCCGATCCGGCCAGCAGCTCCGCGGCCATCCCCACCCACTGCGAACCCTGACCCGGGAACACCAGCACCGAACGACCGTCGACCGGGCGACCGCCGTCCCACGCTCCCGAATCGTCGTCGGCCATCCGGCCCAGCAGGGTGTGGAGTTGGTCCCGGTCCCCGACCAGTGCCTTCCGGTACTCGAAGGCGGTGCGCGCGTGCAGGGCGGATCCGGTGTCGCGCGGGTCGACCCCGGGGTTGCCATCCAGGTGGCGGCGCAGCCGGTCGGCCTGGAGGCGCAGTGCCTGCGGGCTCTTCGCCGACAGCAGCCAGGGCACCGCCGGCAGGGGAGTGCGCTCGGCCGGCGGGCCGTCGTCCTCCAGGGGGGTGTGTTCGAGGATGGTGTGGACGTTGGTGCCGCTCAGGCCGAAGGAGGACACTCCGGCCCGGAAGGGGCGGCCGTGGGACGGCCAGGGCTGCTGCTCGGTCGCGAGGGCCAGCGCTCCGCGCGTCCAGTCGACGTGGCCGGAGGGCCTGCTGACGTGCAGGGTGCGGGGCACCTGCCCGTGCTGCATGGACAGCACCGTCTTGATGACCCCCGCCACACCCGATGCCGCCTGGGCGTGGCCGAGGTTGGACTTGAGGGAGCCGACCAGCAGGGGCCGTTCGGCGGGCCGGTCCTGGCCGTAGGTGGCCAGCAGGGCCTGCGCCTCGATCGGGTCGCCGAGGGTGGTGCCGGTGCCGTGCGCCTCCACCACGTCCACCTCGGAGGCCGACAGGCCCGCGTCCGCCAGCGCCGCCCGGATCACCCGCTGCTGCGACGGACCGTTGGGGGCGGAGAGTCCGTTGCTGGCGCCGTCCTGGTTGACGGCGGAGCCGCGTACCACCGCCAGTACCGGGTGTCCGTTGCGGCGGGCGTCCGACAGCCGCTCCAGCAGCAGGACGCCGACGCCTTCGCCCATGCCCATGCCGTCCGCGTCGTCCGAGAAGGCCTTGCAGCGGCCGTCCTCGGCGAGTCCCCGTTGCCGGGAGAAGCTGATCAGGGCGCCGGGGGTCGCCATCAGGGCGACGCCGCCGACCAGGGCGAGGGAGCAGTCGCCGCCGCGCAGGGCCCGGCCGGCGTAGTGCATGGCGACGAGTGAGGAGGAGCAGGCCGTGTCGATGGTCACGGCGGGGCCTTCGAGGCCCAGGGTGTAGGCGACCCGGCCGGATACGACGCTGGGTGCGCTGCCGGTGAGCAGGTGGCCCTCTCCTTCCTCCGACTGGGCGACGACGGCCGCGTAGTCGGCGTAGTTGACGCCGGTGAACACTCCGGTGCGGCTGCCGCGCAGGGCGGCCGGGTCGATGGCGGCGCGTTCGATCGCCTCCCAGGTGGTTTCCAGGAGCAGCCGCTGCTGGGGGTCCATGGCCAGGGCTTCGCGCGGCGAGATGCCGAAGAACTCCGCGTCGAACTCGGCGGCGTCGTGCAGGAAGCCGCCCCGCCGGGTGGTCGAGGTGCCGGGGCGGTCGGGGTCGGGGTCGTAGAGGGCTTCGATGTCCCAGCCGCGGTCGGTGGGGAAGTCCGAGACGGCATCGCCGCCGTCGGCGAGCAGGCGCCACAGGTCTTCGGGGGTGCCGATGCCGCCGGGGAAGCGGCAGGCCATGGACACGATCGCGATCGGCTCGTCGTCGGGCGCGGGCGGGTGCGCGGCGGCGTCCGGGGCGGCCGGGTCCGGGTCGGTGGCCTGCCGGCCGAGCAGTTCGGCGCGGATCTCCCGGGCGAGCGCGGTGGACGACGGGTGGTCGAAGATCAGCGTGGACGGCAGCCGCAGTCCGGTGGCGGTGTTGAGCCGGTTGCGGAGTTCGACCGCGGTGAGGGAGGCGAAGCCCATGTCCTGGAAGGCCCTGCCGGGCCGGATCGCGTCCACCGAGGGATGGCCGAGGACGGCTGCCGCGTGGGTGCGGACCAGGTCGAGCAGCAGGCGGTGCTGTTCGGATTCGGCGAGGGCGGCGAGCCGTTGGCGCAGCAGCGCGGCGGCGGGTGCCTCCGTGTCGCCGGTCGCGGCTTCCAGGGCGCGGCGCGCTTCGGGGATGCCGGTGAGCAGCGGGCTGCGGCGGGTGGAGGTGAAGACGGCGGCGAACTGCTCCCAGTCGACGTCGGCGACGGCGAGTACGGTCTCGTCGTCGTCGAGTGCCTGTTGCAGGGCGTGGACCGCGAGGTCGGGGGCGATCCGGGGCAGGCCGTGCTGCTCCAGGTTGAACAGGTCGGCGTCCGCTCCGGCGATGCGGTCCTGGAAGGGGTTCTCGGCCTGCCAGATGCCCCAGTCGACGGTGGTGGCGGTGAGGCCGCGGGCCCGGCGGTGCTGGGCCAGGGCGTCGAGGTAGGCGTTGGCCGCGGCGTAGGCGCCGTGGTCGCCGCTGCCCCAGACTCCGGCGATCGAGGAGAACAGGACGAAGGCGTCGAGTTCGCGGTCCAGCAGGGCGTCGAGGTGTTCGGCGCCGGCGGCCTTGGCGGCGACGATCTGTTCGAACGCGGACATCGGTGTGCCGTCCAGGGGGGCGAGCGCGACGAACGCGGCCGCGTGGACGACCGCGGTGACCGGGTCGCCCGCCGTGTCCAGGCCGGTGAGCAGTTCCGCCACGGCCTGACGGTCCGCCAGGTCGCAGACGGGCAGGGTCAGTCGTACGCCGAGGGCGGCCAGTTCCGCGGCGAGTTCGGCCGCGCCGGGTGCCTGGGGGCCGCGGCGGCCGGGCAGGACGAGGTGGGTGGCGCCGCTGCGGGCCAGCCAGCGGGCGAGGTGCGGGCCGACGGCTCCGGTGCCGCCGGTCAGCAGGACGGTGCCGCGGGGCTTCCAGTGCTTCGTACGGCTGTCGTCCCGGGGGGCGCGCCGGAGGCGGCGGGCCAGCAGGCCGGTGGGGCGCAGGGCGAGCTGGTCCTCGCGGCCGGGGCCGTCCGGGCCGGTGCCGGGGGCCGTCAGGACGGCGGCGAGGCGGGTCCTGGCGCGGGCGTCGAGGTCCGGCGGCAGGTCGATGAGTCCGCCCCAGCGGGCGGACAGTTCCAGCGCGGCCACCAGTCCGGTGCCCCAGACCAGTGCCTGGCGGGGGTCGGTGACCGGGTCGTCCGGGCCCGTGGACACGGCCCCGGCGGTGGCGCACCACAGGGGTGCGGTGAGGGCGAGGTCGCCCAGGGCCTGCACCAGGGCGACGGTGAGTGCCGTCCCGGTGGGCAGGGCCGGGTGGTCGGGGTGGGGCCGGTCCTCGGCGGCCAGCAGCGACAGCACGCCCGTCGGGACGCGGTCGCCGAGGGCGGTGGCGAGCGTGTCCGCGAGGTCCGTGCGGCGGACGGCGTCGGCGGTGAGTTCGGCCGTGACGACGGTGGCGCCCGCTTCGGTGAGGGCGAGGAGCGGGCCGCGTACCCGTGCGTCGTCGTGTCCGGCGGGCAGGACGACGAGCCAGGTGCCGGCGGCGGGGGTGGCGGCCGGCGGGTCGGGCAGGGGCTGCCAGCCGATGCGGTAGCGCCAGGAGTCGATGACGCTCTCGTCGCGCCGCTGTTTGCGCCAGCCTCGCAGGGCGGGCAGGACGGGGGCGAGGGCGTCCTCGTCGACGGCGAGGTGGGCGGCGATCTCGGCCGGGGCGTCGTGGTCGACCATGTGCCAGAAGGCCGTGTCGTGCGGGTCGGCGGCGGCCGGTCCGGTGCCGGGCGCCGCCTCCGGCTCCAGCCAGTAGTGCCGCAGCTGGAAGGGGTATCCGGGCAGGGCGGTCGGGCGGGCGCCGGTGCCGGCGTACACCGCGGACCAGTCGACGGCCGCGCCGGCCACCCACAGTTCGGCGGCCGAGCGCAGGGCCCGGCGCAGTCCGCCGTCGTCGCGGCGCAGGGTGCCGACGACCACGGGCGGCTCCTCGGCGCCGGTGGCCTCGGCGGTGTCCTGGAGGGCCATGGTCAGCACCGGGTGCGGCGACACCTCGACGAAGACCTCGTGGCCCTGTTCGATCAGGGAGCGGACGGCGGCATCGAAGCGGACGGTCCCGCGGAGGTTGCGGTACCAGTAGTCGGCGTCCATGACCGTGGTGTCGAGCCGGTCGCCGGTGACGGTGGAGAACAGCGGGATCCGGGCCGGGAGCGGGCGTACGCCGGCCAGCGCGGCCAGCACCTCGGACCTGATCCCTTCGACCTGGGCCGAGTGCGAGGCGTAGTCCACGGGTACGGACCGGGCCCGTACGCCCTGTGCGGCGCAGTGGGCGAGCAGTTCGGCCAGGGCCCGGGTCTCGCCCGAGACCACCACGGCGGCGGGCCCGTTGACGGCGGCCACCGACAGCTTCTCGGCCCAGGGGGCGATCTCGGCGCGGACCCGGTCCTCGGGCAGGGACACCGCGACCATGCCGCCGAGTCCGGCCAGCGCCCGGATGGCCCGGCTGCGCAGGGCGACGACCTTCGCCCCGTCCTCCAGGCTCAGCGCTCCCGCCACCACGGCGGCGGCGATCTCGCCCTGGCTGTGCCCGACCACGGCGTCGGGCCGGACGCCCCAGGACTCCCAGTGCGCGGCCAGTGACACCATCACCGCCCACAGCACCGGCTGCACCACGTCCACCCGTTCCAGGGAGGGTGCCCCGGGCGCGCCCTCCAGGACGGCGGGGAGCCGCCAGTCGACATGGGCGGAGAGGGCGGCGTCGCAGGCGGCGAGGCGGTCCCGGAAGGCGGGGCTGGTGGCGAGCAGGTCCTGTGCCATGCCGGCCCACTGGGAGCCCTGGCCGGGGAACACCAGGGCCGTCGGGCCCTGGACGGCCCGGCCGGTGCCCGCGACGACGTCGGCGGGCGTGGCCGGGGCGGGAGCCGGGGCCGGGGCGGTGGAGAGGTCCGTGCCCGGCCCGGACAGGGCGGCGAGGCCGTCCAGCAGTGCGGGGCACCCGTCGCCGATCACCACGGCCCGGTGTTCGAAGGCGGACCGGGTGGTCGCCAGCGAGAACCCGATGTCGGCCGCCCGTGCGGGCGCGTCCGTGGCCAGCCGGGCGCGCAGCCGGGCCGCCTGGTCCCCGAGCGCCGACGCGGTGCGGCCGGACAGCACCCAGGGCAGCACGGCCCCGGGCGCACCCGCCCCGGCTGCGGTGTCCGGGCCGTCGGTCGCCGCTTCCGGTCCGTCGGCCGGTTCCGGCTCCGGTGCCTGTTCGAGGACGACGTGCGCATTGGTGCCGCTCATGCCGAACGAGGACACCCCGGCCCGGCGCGGCCGGTCGACGGCGGGCCACTCGCGGGCCTCGGTGAGGAGTTCGACGGCGCCCGAGGACCAGTCGGCGTGCGGGGTGGGCGCGTCCACGTGCAGGGTGCGGGGCAGGACGCCGTGCCGCAGCGCGAGCACCGTCTTGATGACCCCGGCGACCCCGGCGGCGGCCTGGGTGTGCCCGATGTTGGACTTCAGCGACCCCAGCCACAGCGGACGCCCGGCGGGCCGGTCCTGGCCGTAGGTGGCCAGCAGCGCGTCGGCCTCGATCGGGTCGCCGAGGGTGGTGCCGGTGCCGTGCGCCTCCACCGCGTCCACCTCGGACGCCGTCAGCCCCGCGTCCGCGAGCGCCGCCCGGATCACCCGCTGCTGGGAGGGGCCGTTGGGGGCGGTCAGGCCGTTGCTGGCACCGTCCTGGTTGATCGCCGAACCGCGCAGCACGGCCAGCACCGGGTGGCCGTTGCGGCGCGCGTCCGACAGCCGCTCCAGCAGCAGCATCCCCACGCCCTCGCCCCAGCCGGTGCCGTCCGCGGCCGCCGCGAACGGCTTGCAGCGGCCGTCGGCGGACATCGCGCCCTGCCGGCTGAACTCGACGAACACCGCCGGCAGCGCCATCACGCTGACCCCGCCGGCGAGGGCGAGCGAGCACTCCCCGGCCCGCAGGGCGCGCGCCGCGAGGTGCAGCGCCACCAGCGAAGCCGAACAGGCGGTGTCCACGGTGACGGCGGGGCCTTCGAGGCCGAGCGCGTAGGAAACCCGCCCGGACATCACGCTCATCGAGTTCCCCGTCATCAGGAACCCCTGGACGGCTTCGGCGGCACCGGAGCCCAGCGTCGCGTACCCCTGGTCGATGGCCGCGGCGTACACCCCGGTGCGGCTGCCCCGCAGGGAGAACGGGTCGATGCCGGCCTGCTCGACGGCCTCCCAGGACGCCATAAGCAGCAGCCGCTGCTGCGGGTCCATCGCGACCGCCTCGCGGGGCGAGATGCCGAAGAACTCCGGGTCGAAGTCCGCCGCGCCGTCCAGGAACGCCCCCCGCCCGGGGACGGTGCCGCCGGACGGCCAGGCGGTCTCCCAGCCCCGGTCGCCGGGGACGGGCGCGACGGTGTCGCGGCCTTCGGCGAGCAGTTCCCACAGGTCCTCGGGGGTGCGGACACCGCCGGGGAAGCGGCAGCTCATCGCCACGATCGCGATCGGCTCGCTCGTGCGGGCCTCGGCCTCCCGGAGCCGCTGCCGGGTGTCCCGAAGGTCGATGGTCACCCGGTTGAGGTAGTCGCGCATCCTCTGGTCGCTCACTGGACACCGCTGCTTTCGTCTCGGGCCGCTCGGGTCTCGTCTCGGACTGCGCGGGACGCGCAGGGTGCGCAGGGTGCGCGGAACGGTGCCCTGGTCATGCGGATCCCAGCTGCCGGTCGATGTAGTCGAACATCTCGTCGTCGCTGGCCGCCTCGATCAGCTCGGGGGCCAGGTCGTCCACATCGCCCGTGGGGCGGGCGGCGGCGGCCGGTGTCCCGCCGGGCAGCGGGCGGGACAGCACTTCCCTTATCCGGGCGGCGAGTTCGTCGCTGACGCCGTCCGGCGGCAGGGCGTCGAGCAGGGTCTCCAGGGTGTCGAGCCCGGCCCGGACCGCCGCGTCGCCGGTCGGGCGGGCGGCGGTGACCCGCTCGGCGAGGTGGCGTGCCAGTGCCTCCGGGGTGGGGTGGTCGAAGACCAGCGCGGCCGGCAGCCGCAGCCCGGTCGAGGACACCAGCCGGTTGCGCAGTTCGACCCCGGTGAGGGAGTCGAAGCCGACCTCCTTGAACGGGCGGGCCGGGCGGATCAGGTTCGGCGAACTGTGGCCGAGCACCGCCGCCGCGTTGCCGCGCACCAGGTCGAGCAGGGTCCGGTGCAGCTCGGCCTCGGGCAGCTCGGCAAGCTGCTGCGCCATCGAACGGGCCGGTGCCGCGGCGGAGGCGGCGGCCGTACGGGCGGGGCGGGCCAGCCCGCGGAGCACGGCGGGCAGCCGGTCGTCCGCCCGCAGCACGGACGGGGCGATCCTGGCCGCGAGCCGGTAGGCGTACGGGGAGTCCAGCGCCGCGTCGAACAGGGCGAGGCCCTCCGCCGAGGTCAGCGCGCCCGCCCCGGCGCCCCGACCCGCGGTGACCGCGGCGGTCATCCCGCTGCGCTCCTCCCACAGGCCCCAGCCGATGGACAGGCCGGGCAACCCCTCGGCCCGGCGTTCGGCGGCGAGGGCGTCGAGGACCGCGTTGGCGGCGGCGTAGTTCGCCTGCCCGGCCGCGCCGAACTGGGCGGCGCCCGAGGAGAACAGGACCAGCGCCGCGAGGTCGAGGTCCCGGGTGAGTTCGTGCAGGGCCAGCGCCGCGTCCGCCTTGGGCCGCAGGACGCGGTCGAGCCGGTCCGGCGTCAGCCCGGCGATCGTGGCGTCGTCCAGGACACCGGCCGCGTGGACGACGGCGGTCAGCGGGTGCGCGGCAGGCACCGACCCGAGCAGGGCGGTGAGCGCGGCGCGGTCGGCGACGTCGCAGGCGGCGACGGTCACCGAGGCCCCGAGCCCGGTCAGTTCCCGCACCAGCTCCGGCATCCCGTCGGCGGATCCGCCCCGGCGGCCCGCCAGCAGCAGGTGCCGGGTTCCGTGCGCGACGACCAGGTGCCGGGCAAGGAGCCGTCCCAGGGTGCCGGTGGCCCCGGTGACCAGGACGGTCCCTTCGGGGTCCGGCGCAGCGGGCAGCAGCAGGACGTTCTTGCCGACGCCCCGGGCCTGGCTGAGCGAGCGCAGGGCGGCCGGTGCCTGCCGGACGTCCCAGCCGGTGACGGGCAGGGGACGCAGCACCCCCTGCTCGAACAGGTCCAGGACGTCGGCGAGCATCTCGCCGATCCGCTCCGGACCGGCCTCCATCAGGTCGAACGCCCGGTAGCGCACCCCGGGGTGCTGCCGGGCGACCGTCCCGGGGTCGCGGACGTCGGTCTTGCCCATCTCCACGAACCGGCCGCCGTTCGGCAGCAGCCGCAGACCGGCATCGACGAACTCCCGCGCCAGGCTGTCGAGTACGACGTCGACGCCCCGCCCGCCGGTGGCCGTCAGGAACTTCTCGGCGAAGTCGGTGGTACGGGTCGAGGCGATGTGCTCGGTGTCCAGTCCGCCGGCCTTCAGGACGTCCCACTTGGCGGGGGAGGCGGTCGCGAACACCCGCGCACCGGCGTGCCGGGCGAGCTGTACCGCCGCCATGCCGACACCGCCGGCCGCGGCGTGGACCAGCACCGATTCGCCGCGCCGCAGTCCGCCGAGATCGAACAGACCGTAGTAGGCGGTGAGGAACACCACCGGCACGGATGCGGCGCGGGCGAAGGACCAGCCCGCCGGTATCCGGGCGACGGTGCGGCGGTCGGCGACGGCGGTCGGGCCGAACGCGCCCCCGAAGATCCCCATCACCCGGTCCCCGGGCACCAGGTCGTCGACACCCGGGCCGACCTCGATGACGGTTCCGGCGCCCTCGCTGCCCAGGCCCTGCTGTTCGGGGTCGGGGTCCAGGCCGAGCGCGGCGATGACGTCGTGGAAGTTCAGCCCGGCGGCGCGCACCGCGATCCGCACCTCGCCCTTGCCCAGCGGGGCGAGGGCCGCAGGCGCGGGCTCCGCCGCGATGTCCTCCACGGAGCCCCGGCCGTCGGCGGTGAGCCGCCAGGCCGCGCCGTCCGGCAGGGACAGCGTGCCGTCCGGCCGTCCGCCGCGGACCAGCCGCGGCAGCAGCGGCGGGCCGGTCCGCAACGCCAGCTCGGGTTCCCCGGTGGCGAGCGCCGCAGGCAGGGCGTCCGCCGGCTCGCCCGTCCCGGCCGCGTCGACGAGGACGAAGCGCCCGGGGTGCTCGGCCCGCGCGCTGCGCACCAGGCCCCACAGGGCGGCCTGGGCGGGATCGACGGGACGGTCGAGCGGTCCGGTACGGACCGCGTCCTTGGTGAGCAGGGCCAGCCTGGCCTCGGCGAACCGCTCGTCGGCCAGCCACTGCTGTACCAGGGCCAGGCCCCGGTGCGCGGTGACGCGGACCCGGTCGGCGGGGTCGGGCAGGTCGGCGGTGGCGACGGCCGCCACGATCACCTCGGGGAGGGCGGCGCCCGCTTCGAGCGCGGCTCCCAGGGCGTCGAGGTCCGGCAACGTCGCCGCGCCGGGGACGGCACCGCCGAGGGCGGCCCAGGTGGGCACGGCACTGTCGGCCGGGTCGGCGGCCGGGGTCCAGTCGAGGCGGTACAGCAGGTCGGCGTGGGCGTTCGCGGAGAGCGGCCCGCCCGCGGCCGGGGGCCGCAGCAGCAGGCCCTCCACGCCGAGCACCTGCCGTCCCGACAGGTCGTGGGCGTGCAGGGTCACGGAGTCCGGCGCGCCGGCGGCGAGCCGCACCCGCAGCGTGGTGGCGCCGGTGATCCCGCCGGTCACACCGTTCCAGCTGAAGGGCAACCGGGCCCCGCCGTCCTGGTCGGGCAGCAGTGCGGCGATCTGGAGGGCCGCGTCCAGCAGCGCGGGGTGCAGCACGCACCCGGCGGCGTCGGCGTGCTGCGGCTCCGGCAGCACCACCTCGGCGAACACCTCGCCGTCGCGGAGCCACGCGGCACGGATGCCGCGGAAGGCGGGGCCGTAGTGGTAGCCGGCCTCGGCGAAGCGCTCGTAGAGGTCGCCGGTGTCCACGGGTTCGGCACCGGACGGCGGCCAGCTCAGCAGGCCGGCCGAAGCTCCGACCGGATCCCCGGCGGGCCCGGGCACCAGGGTGCCGGTGGCGTGCTCCGTCCAGGGCGCGTCGGCGTCCCGGGTCGTGCGGGCGAACACGCTGAGCCTCCGCCGACCGTCGCCGTCGGGCGCGGCGACTCGGAGCTGCAGGTGAACGGCACCCTCGTCCGGGAGCACGAGGGCCGATCCGAGGGTGAGTTCCTCGACCACCGGGCAGTCCGCCTCGGCTCCGGCGCGCAGCGCGAGTTCGAGGAAGGCCGTGCCGGGGAGGAGGACGACGCCCGACACCGCGTGATCGGCGAGCCAGGGGTGGGTACGCAGCGAGATCCGGCCGCTGAGCAGCAGCTCGTCGGAGTCCGCGACCTGCGCCACCGCACCGAGCAGCGGGTGCCCGGTCGTGGCGAGACCCGCCGAGGCGACGTCCCAGCTCGTGGTCGGGACGTCGAGCCAGTAGCGGCTGCGCTGGAAGGCGTACGTCGGCAGGTCGACCCGCCGCGCCCCCGGGAACGCACCCGACCAGTCCACCCCCAGCCCGCACTCCCACGCACGACCCACCGCACGCAACACCTGCGCCGGACCGCCCTCCCCCCGGCGCAAGGTCCCCAGCACCACCGCATCCACACCCGCGGCCTCCACCGACTCCCCCACCGCCACACCCAGCACCGCATGCGGACTGGACTCGACGAAGAACCGGAAACCCTCCCCCAACAACGCCGCCGTGGCCCGCCCGAACTCCACCGTCTCCCGCAGGTTGCGGTACCAGTACTCGGCGTCCAGGACCTCCGTGTCCAACCAGCCGCCCGTCACCGTCGAGAAGAACGGCACAGAACCCGAGACCGGGGTGATCCCGTCGAGATCGGAGAGCAGCTGCTCACGGACCTCCTCCACGTGCGCGGAGTGCGACGCGTAGTCGACCTCGATCAACCGCGCCCGCACCCCCTCCCCGACCAAGGCCTCCACCAGTGCCGCCACCGCGTCCGCGTCACCCGACACCACCGTCGATGACGGACCGTTCACCGCCGCCACCGACAACCGGCCCGTGATCCGCTCCCGCACCGCCTCCACCGGCAGGGGAACCGACGCCATCCCGCCACGGCCCGCCAGCGCACCCACCGCACGGGAACGCAACGCCACCACCCGCGCCCCGTCGTCGATGCTCAGACCACCCGCCACCACGGCCGCGGCGATCTCGCCCTGAGAGTGGCCCACCACCGCGTCCGGGACGACCCCGAACGAGCGCCACACCTCCGCCAGCGACACCATCACCGCCCACAGCACCGGCTGCACCACGTCCACCCGCGCCAGCAGCGCCTCCGAACCCAGCGCCTCCCCCAACGACCAATCCGCATAAGGCGCCAGAGCCCGCTCGCACTCCGCCATCCGCCCCGCGAACACCTCAGATTCGGCCAACAGCTCCGCAGCCATCCCCACCCACTGCGAACCCTGACCCGGGAACACCAGCACCGAACGACCGGAAACCAACCCGCCGCCGGACACCGCAGCACCCTGCGACAGCGCGGTCAGGTGCTCGGCGAGGTTCTCCTCCGTGCCCACCAGCACCGCACGGTGTGCCAGCGCGCTGCGGCCCGTGGCCAGGGAGAAGGCCACGTCCGCGGCGCGGACGCCCGAACCGTCGCCGATCCGGGCCGACAGCGCGGCGGCCTGGGCGCGCAGCGCCTCCGGAGTGCGCGCCGAGAGGAGCAGGGGGACGGCGGCGGGTGCGGTCTCCGGTGTCCCGGGCTGGTCGACGAGCGTGTCCGCGGAAGCCGTCGGGTCGTCCGGGGCCTGTTCGAGGACGACGTGGGCGTTGGTGCCGCTGACGCCGAAGGAGGACACGCCGGCCCGCCGCGGGCGGCCCGTGTCGTCCCACGTACGGGCCTCCGTCAGCAGTCGGCCGGCTCCCGCCGACCAGTCCACCTCGGGCGTGGGCCCGTCCACGTGCAGCGTCCTGGGCATCACGCCGTGCCGCAGGGCGAGCACCGACTTGATGACCCCCGCCACACCGGCGGCAGCCGAGGCGTGTCCGATGTTGGACTTCAGCGAGCCGATCCACACCGGACGGTCCGCCGGACGGTCCTGCCCGTACGTCGCCAGCAGGGCCTGCGCCTCGATCGGGTCGCCCAGCCGCGTCCCCGTACCGTGTGCCTCCACCACGTCCACCGCGGACGCCGGCAGCCCCGCGTCCGCGAGCGCCGCCCGGATCACCCGCTGCTGCGACGGACCGTTCGGCGCCGTCAGACCGTTGCTCGCACCGTCCTGATTCACCGCCGAACCCCGCACCACCGCCAGCACCGGATGCCCGTTGCGCCGCGCGTCCGACAGCCGCTCCACCAGCAGCATGCCGACGCCCTCGCCGAAGGCGGTCCCGTCGGCCGCCGCGGCGAAGGACTTGCAGCGGCCGTCCGGGGCGAGTCCGCCCTGTCGGCTGAACTCGACGAACAGTTCGGGGCTGCACATCACGTTGACGCCGCCGGCCAGGGCCAGCGAGCACTCGCCGGACCTCAGCGCCCGTACCGCGAGGTGCAGGGCCACCAGCGAGGACGAGCACGCCGTGTCGACGGTGACCGCGGGGCCTTCCAGGCCGAAGAAGTAGGCCAGGCGTCCGGAGACGATGCTGCCCGAGTTGCCGGTGCCGAGGAATCCTTCGACGTCCTCGGGGATGTAGGGCAGCAGCCGGGCTGCGTAGTCCTGCTGCATCAGGCCGACGTACGTGCCGACGGGGGCGCCGCGCAGGGCGGCCGGGTCGATGGCCGCGCGCTCGAAGAGTTCCCAGGTGGTCTCCAGCAGCAGCCGCTGCTGCGGGTCCATGGCCAGGGCCTCGCGCGGCGAGATGCCGAAGAACTCCGCGTCGAACTCGGCGGCGTCGTACAGGAAGCCGCCGTCGCGGGTGATGGAGGTGCCGATGCGGTCGGGATCGGGGTCGTAGAGGGCTTCGACGTCCCAGCCGCGGTCGGTGGGGAACCCGGAGACGCCGTCGCGGCCCTCGGACAGCATCCGCCACAGGTCCTCGGGTGAGCGGACGCCGCCGGGGAGGCGGCAGGCCGCGGCGACGATCGCGATCCGGTCGTCGTCCGCGTCCCGGTTCCGGTCGGCCGGCCCCGCGGGTACGGCGGGCAGGACGGCGGTGGCCGTCTCCGGGTCCGTGAGCCCGGCGCGCAGGAAGTCCGCGAGCGCCGCCGGGGTCGGGTGGTCGAACACCAGGCTGGCGGGGAGCCGCAGGCCGGTGGCGGCGTTCAGGCGGTTGCGCAGGTTCACCGAGGCCAGTGAGTCGAATCCCAGTTCGCGGAAGGCCCGTCCGGGGTCGAGGGTGTCCGGGGAGGCGTGGCCGAGGACCGCTGCCGCGTGGGTGCGGACGAGTTCGACGAGCAGCCGGGTCCGTCCGGTGCCGTCGAGGGTCGCGAGGCGCAGGCGCAGGGCGTTGTCGTCGGCCGTCGCCTCCGCGGCCGTGGCCGCCCGGCGCGGCGGTGTGCGCACCAGGCCGCGCAGCAGCGGCGGCAGGGTGCCGTCCGCCGCCGCGGACCGCAGGGCCGCAGCGTCGAGGCGCATCGGGACCAGGGCGGCCCGGTCCACGGTGAGGGCGGTGTCGAGGAGCGCGAGTCCTCGCTCGGTGGAGAGCGGCGGCATCCCGGACCGGGCGAGGCGTCGTACGTCGTCCTCGTCGAGGTGTCCGGTGAGGGCGCTGGGCTGCTCCCACAGGGTCCAGGCCAGGGACTGGCCGGCCAGCCCTGCCGCCCGGCGCCGGGTGGCCAGGGCGTCGAGGAAGGCGTTGGCGGCGGCGTAGTTGGCCTGTCCGGGGCCGCCGAAGGTGCCCGCGGCCGAGGAGAAGAGCACGAAGTGCGTGAGGTCGAGGTCGCGGGTCAGTTCGTGCAGGTGGAGGGCGGCGTCGACCTTGGGGCGCAGCACGGCGTCCACCCGTTCGGGGGTGAGTGCGGTGACGACGCCGTCGTCGAGGGTGCCCGCGGTGTGGACCACGGCGGTCAGCGGGTGCGCGGCCGGCAGGTCCGCGAGTACGGCGGCCAGGGCGGTCCGGTCGGCGGCGTCGCAGGCGACGACGGCGGTCTCGGCTCCCAGCGCGGCGAGTTCGGCCCGCAGTTCTTCGGCTCCGGCGGCGGCCGGGCCGCTGCGGGAGAGCAGCAGCAGGTGCCGGACGCCGTGCCCGGTGACCAGGCGGCGGGCGACGTGGGAGCCGAGCAGGCCGGTGCCGCCGGTGATGAGGACCGTGCCGTCCGGGTCGAAGGCCGGGAGGCGCCCTGCCGCGTCGTCCGGGAGGTCCGGGTCGTTCCTGAGGACTCGGACCAGGCGGGGTGTGCGGACGTCGTCGCCGCGGACCGCGGACTGCGGTTCTCCCGAGGCGAGGGCCGCGGCGACGCCCGCGGAGGTGCCGTGCTCGTCGTCGGCGTCGAGGTCGAGCAGGGCGAAGCGCCCGGGGTGTTCGGACCCGGCCGAGCGGACCAGGCCCCAGAGCGCGCTGTGCGCGGGGTTGCGGACGTCCTCCCCCTCCCCGGTGCTGACCGCGCCCCGGGTGGCGAACACCAGGCGCGAGCCGGCGAAGCGGTCGTCGGCGAGCCAGGTCCGGACGTCGGCCAGGGCCTGGTGGACGGCCGCGCGGACCGCCGCGGCCGCTCCGGCCGCATCCGCGGGCTCCACGGGCTCCGCGGGCTCCGCGCAGGCGAGCAGGACCGTCTCGGGCACCGGGGCTCCGGCGTCGACGGCGGCCAGCAGCGTGGCCAGGTCCGCGGTGCGGTGGACGGGTGCGCCGCTGCCGCGCGGGGGTGCGGTGACCCACTCCGTCGCGTAGAGGTCCTGGTGGCGGCGGCCGTGGGGGGTGCGGTCGGTGCCGGGGCCGGCGGTGCCCGCGGGCCGCAGGACCAGCGCGTCCACGGTCGCCACGGGGGCGCCGGTCGCGTCGGCGACGGCGAGCGTCACCGTGTCGGGTCCGGCCGGGGCGAGCCGGACGCGGATCGCGTCGGCGCCGGCGGCGTGCAGGGTCACGCCGTTCCAGGAGAACGGCAGCCTTCCCTCGGGGTGGGCGTCCGCACCGGGGGTGCCGGGCACGCCGGTGGCGTGCAGGGCCGCGTCCAGCAGGGCCGGGTGCAGGCCGAAGCGGGCGGCGTCGGGTGCGGGCCCGGCGGGCACGACGGCCTCCGCGAACAGCTCGTCGCCGCGCCGCCAGGCCGCGCGCAGGCCCTGGAAGGCGGGACCGTAGGCGAATCCGCCGGCCGCGAAGCGGTCGTACAGTCCGTCGAGGGCGAGGGTTTCGGCGCCGGGCGGCGGCCAGGGCATCGGCCCGTCGGCCTCGGCGCTTTCCGCGCCGTCCTGGGCCAGGACGCCTTCGGCGTGCCTGGTCCACTCCTCGTCGAGGGCGCCGTCGAGGTCGCCGTCGGCGGGTGCGTCCGGCCGGGAGTGCAGGCTGAGCGGGCGGCGGCCCAGGGAGTCGGGGGCGCCCACGGTGAGGCGCAGCACGGTGCCGCCGTGTTCGGGCAGCACCAGGGGCGCCTCAAGGGTGAATTCCTCGACCCGGGGGCAGCCGACGCGGGCTCCGGCCTGGAGCGCGAGTTCCAGGAAGGCGGTGCCCGGGAGCAGTGCCCGGCCGCCGACGGCGTGGTCGGCGAGCCACGGGTGGGTGCGGGCCGACAGGCGGCCGGTGAGGAGCAGGCCGTCGCTGTCGGCGAGGACCACGACGGCGCCCAGCAGCGGATGGTCCGCGGGGGTCAGTCCGGCGGAGGTGACGTCGGCGTCGGGCGCGGCGCCGTCCTCCAGCCAGTACGGGTCGCGCTGGAAGGCGTAGGTGGGCAGTTCCACCCGTCCGGGGCGGCGGTCGGCGAAGACGGTGTCCCAGTCCGGGGAGACTCCGCGCAGGTGGAGTTCGGCCAGGGACTCGGTGAACCGGCGCGGGCCGCCGTCGTCGCGGCGCAGGGTGCCCACGGCGGTGGCGTCGGCGCCGGCGTCCTCGGCGGTCTCCAGGACTCCGACGGTGAGGACGGGGTGCGGGCTGCTCTCCAGGAGGACCTGGTAGCCGTCGGCGAGCAGGGCGCGGGTCGCCTGTTCGAAGCGGACGGTCCCGCGGAGGTTGCGGTACCAGTAGTCGGCGTCCAGGGCGGTGGTGTCCTCCAGCAGGCCGCCGGTGAGAGTGGAGTAGAAGGGGACGGTGGACCGACGGGGGGTCAGTCCGTCGAGCCGGGCGAGCAGTTCGGTGCGGATGTCCTCGACGTGGGCGCTGTGCGAGGCGTAGTCGACGGGGATGCGCCGGCTGCGGATGTCCAGGGCCGCCGTCCGGTCGAGGAACGCGTCGAGCGCGTCGGTGTCGCCGGAGACCACGGTGGAGGCGGGTCCGTTGACGGCGGCGACGGAGAGCCGGCCGTCCCAGGGGGCGAGGTGTTCGGCGACCTGTTCGGCGGGCAGGGCCACCGAGGCCATGCCGCCGCGGCCGGACAGCGCCCGGATGGCGCGGCTGCGCAGGGCGACGACCTTCGCCCCGTCCTCCAGGCTCAGCGCTCCCGCCACCACGGCGGCGGCGATCTCGCCCTGGGAGTGGCCGACGACCGCGCCGGGGGTGATGCCGTGGGAGCGCCACAGTTCGGCCAGGGAGACCATGACGGCCCACAGCGCCGGCTGCACCACGTCGACGCGGTCGGCCGGCGGGGTGCCGGGGGCGCCGCGCAGGACGGCTTCCAGGGACCAGTCGACGAAGGGGGTCAGGGCGCGTTCGCAGTCCGCGACGCGGGCGGCGAAGGCGGGGGCGGAGTCGAGGAGTTCGACGGCCATGCCGGCCCATTGGGAGCCCTGTCCGGGGAACACCAGGGCGACTTCGCCGCCGGTTCCGGCGGTGCCGAGGACCAGGCCGGGGACGGTGCGGCCGTCCGCCAGGGCGTCGAGGCCGGCCCGGAACTCGTCGGGGTGGGCGCCGATCAGGACCGCCCGGTGCTCGTGCGCGGCGCGGGTCGTCGCGAGGGCGTGGCCGACCTCGGCCGGGCCGGGGCCGGGGTGGGCGTCGAGGTGGTCGCGGAGCCGTGCGGCCTGGGCGCGCAGCGCTTCGGCGGTGCGTCCGGAGAGCACCCAGGGGAGGACGGCGGGGGCGGCGGGTTCGTCGGCCTGTTCCAGGACGGGTTCGTCCGCCTGTTCCAGGACGACGTGTCCGTTGGTGCCGCTGACGCCGAAGGAGGACACCGCGGCCCGGCGGGGCCGTCCGGTCTCGGGCCAGGGGGTGTTCGCGGTGACCAGGCGTACCGCGCCCGCGGTCCAGTCGATCCGCGGGGACGGGTCCTGCGCGTGCAGGGTGGGCGGGACGGTGCCGTGCCGCATGGCGAGGACGGTCTTGATGACGCCGCCGACGCCGGCCGCCGCCTGGGTGTGCCCGATGTTGGACTTCAGCGAGCCGAGCAGCAGCGGCTGCCCGTCGGCGCGGTTCTGCCCGTAGGTGGCCAGCAGGGCCTGGGCCTCGATCGGGTCGCCCAGCGGGGTGCCGGTGCCGTGCGCCTCGACCACGTCCACGTCGGCGGGGGTGAGGCCGGCGTTGGCCAGGGCGTGGCGGATGACGCGCTGCTGGGCGGGGCCGTTGGGGGCGGTGAGCCTGCTGCTGGCGCCGTCCTGGTTGACGGCGGTGCCGCGGATCAGGGCGAGGACCGGGTGGCCGTTTCGCCGGGCGTCGGAGAGGCGCTCCAGCAGGAGCATGCCGACGCCCTCGCCCCAGCCGGTGCCGTCGGCGGCGGCGGCGAAGGACTTGCAGCGGCCGTCCCGGGCCAGGCCGCCCTGGCGGCTCATCTCCACGAACGGGACGGGTGTCGACATGACCATCGCGCCCCCGGCCAGGGCCAGGGTGCAGTCGCCGGCCCGCAGGGCCTGGGCGGCGAGGTGGATGGCGACCAGCGAGGAGGAGCAGGCGGTGTCGATGCTGACCGCCGGGCCCTCCAGGCCGAAGGTGTAGGCGACGCGGCCCGAGGCGACGCTGTCGGAGCTGCCGTTGCCGATGTAGCCGGCCACATCGTCGGGGACCTGGCGCAGCCGTACCGCGTAGTCCTGGTACATCACGCCGGCGAAGACGCCGGTCCTGCTGCCCCGCAGGGTCGCGGGGTCGATGCCGGCCCGTTCGAACGCCTCCCAGGTGGTCTCCAGGAGGAGCCGCTGCTGCGGGTCCATCGCGAGCGCTTCGCGCGGGGAGATCCCGAAGAATCCGGGGTCGAAGTGCCCGACGTCGTCGAGGAAGCCGCCCAGGGCGGTGTGGCTGGTGCCCTCGCGCAGCTGGTCCGGGTCGTCCAGGTGGTCCAGGTCCCAGCCCCGGTCGCCGGGGAAGCCGGTGATGGCGTCGGTGCCGTCGGTGACCAGGCGCCACAGGTCCTCGGGGGACCGTACGCCGCCGGGGTAGCGGCAGCTCATCGCGACGACCGCGATCGGTTCGCGGCCCGCTTCCTCGGCCTCGGTCAGGCGCCGGCGGGTGTGGTGCAGGTCCGCCGTCACGCGCTTGAGGTAGTCCCTCAGCTTGTCGTCGTTCACCATCGGGAGCCGCCGTCCTGGTTCGGGTGTCGGGTCGGTGTCATGACAGGCCGAGTTCGTTGTCGATGAGGTCGAAGAGTTCGTCGTCGCTGGCGCCGTCCATCCGGTCCTCGATGGAGTCGGCCGCCGTGCCGTCGCCGTCGGCCGCGGTGGCCGCCGGGTCGACGCGGCGCAGGAGTTCCCGGAGCCGGTCGGCGAGCCGTTCGCGGTCCGCCGGGTCGTCGAGGGCGCCGTCGAGGGCGCCTTCCAGGCCGTCCAGTTCGGCGAGGCCGGGGACCGGGCCGGGCCCGCCTTCGGGGACGAGTTCGGCGGCGAGGTGTCCGGCGATCGCGGTCGGCGTGGGGTGGTCGAAGAGCAGGGTGGCCGGGAGGGGGTGGCCGGTGGCGGCGCGCAGCCGGTTGCGCAGTTCCACCGCGGTCAGCGAGTCGAAGCCGACCTCCAGCAGACCGCGTCCGGGATCGACCGCGGCCGGACCGCTGTGGCCGAGCACCAGGGCGGCGTGGGAGCGGACCAGGTCGAGGAGGACCCGGCCGCGCTGGGTGTCGTTGAGGGACGCCAGGCGCTGCTTCAGGGCGTCCGGCCCGTCGGGGCCGGCGCCGGCGGCGGGGCCCGCGGCGCCGCGCCGGGCGCCGGGGCGCACCAGTCCGCGCAGCAGGGCGGGGACGCCGCCGGCGCCGGCCTGGGCGCGGACGGCCGCGGTGTCGAGCCGCAGCGGGAGGACGACCGGCTCGTCGAGGGCGCCGGCCGTGTCGAACAGGGCCAGTCCCTGGGCCGGGTCGAAGGCGACGATCCCGCCCCGGGCGATCCGTCGCAGGTCGGCCTCGGTGAGCCCGCCGGTCATCCCGGTGCTGTTGGCCCACAGGCCCCAGGCGAGGGAGCGGCCGGGCAGCCCGTCGGCGCGGCGCCGGTGGGCCAGTGCGTCCAGGAAGGCGTTGGCGGCGGCGTAGTTGCCCTGGCCCATGCCGCCGAAGATGCCGGCGATGGACGAGAACAGAACGAACTCGGACAGGTCCAGGCCGGCGGTGAGTTCGTGCAGGTTGACCGCCGCGTCCACCTTGGGGCGCAGGACGAGGGCCAGTTGCTCGGGCGTCATGGTGGCGACGACGCCGTCGGCCAGGACGCCCGCTGCGTGCACCACCCCGGTCAGCGGGTGCGCGGGGGGCAGGGCGGCCAGCAGGGCCGCGAGGGCGTCGCGGTCGGCAGCATCGCAGGCGGCGATCTCGGCGTGCGCGCCCAGCGCGGCGAGCTCGGCGAGGAGTTCGGCCGCGCCGTCGGCGGCGGGGCCGCTGCGGCTGGTCAGCAGCAGGTGCCGGACGCCGTGTTCGGCGGCCAGGTGGCGGGCGACGTGGGCGCCGATGGCGCCGGTGCCGCCGGTGATCAGGACGGTTCCGTCGCCGCCCCAGCCGGGTGTGCGCCCGGCGGCGGCCAGCGGTACGCGGGCCAGCCGGGCGACGTGGACGGCGCCGGCCCGGATCGCGAGCTGGGGTTCCCCGGAGGCGAGGGCTTCGGCGAGTACGGCCGGCGGGGTGTCGTGGGCGTCCAGGTCCAGCAGGACGAAGCGGTCGGGGTTCTCGGTCTGCGCCGAGCGGACCATGCCCCAGAGCGCGGCCAGGGCCGGGTCCGGGACGTCGTCGCCGGTCACCGGGACCGCGCCCGCGGTGACCAGGACCAGCTTGGAGCCGGTCAGGCGCTCGTCGGCCAGCCAGTCGCGCAGCAGGGCGAGGACCGTGCCGAGGCCGTCGTGGACCGCGTCGCGGAGGGTGCCGGGCGGCGCCGGGACGGGCGGGCAGGCGGCGAGGACCAGCCGGGGCGCCGGGGTGCCCGCGTCGAGCAGTGCGGACAGCGCGGCGAAGTCGGCGACCGTACGGCCGGGGAGCGGCGCGGCGCCGGGGGGCAGGGGCGTCCCGGTGCCGAGCACGGTCCAGGACTCCGGGCCGGAGGCGGTGCCCGTCGCGGCGCGCTCCGGCAGGGCCTGCCACTCGGGGCGGAACAGTTCCTCGTGGTGTCCGGCGCGGGTGGCCTTGAAGCGGTCGGCCGTGACGGGTCGCAGGACGAGGGAGCGGGCCGAGACCACCGGCCGGCCGGTGGCGTCGGTCGCCCGTACGGCGACGGCGTCGCGGCCCGTGGGGGTCAGCCGCAGCCGGAGTTCGGTGGCGCCGGAGGCGTGCAGGCGCACCCCGTTCCAGGAGAACGGCAGCCAGCCCTGCCCGGGTCCTTCCAGTACGTCGAACACCAGCGCGTGCAGGGCGGCGTCGAGCAGGGCCGGGTGCAGGCCGAACGCGGCGGCGTCCGGCTGCTGCTCCTCCGGCAGGCTCGCGACGGCGTACACCTCGTCGCCGAGCCGCCAGGCCGCGCGCAGGCCCTGGAACGCGGGGCCGTAGGCGAATCCGCCGCCCGCGAAGCGGTCGTACAGGCCTTCCGTGTCGAGGGGGACGGCTCCGGGCGGCGGCCACGCCTCGGGGTCCGCCGGGTCCGCCGGTTCGGGGGCTGCGGCGGAGCCGAGCAGGCCGCTCGCGTGCCGGGTCCAGGGGGCGTCGGGGCCGTCGTCGGCGGCCCGGGCGTGGACGCTCAGCGGGCGGGTGCCGGAGGCGTCCGGGCTTCCGACGGTGAGCTGGAGTGTGACGGCTCCGCCCGCCGGGAGCACCAGCGGCGCCTCCAGCGTCAGTTCCTCGACCTGGTCGCAGCCGACCTGGTCGCCCGCCCGGACCGCGAGTTCCAGGAACGCGGTGGCGGGGAACAGCACGCCCTCGTAGACGCCGTGGTCGGCCAGCCAGGGGTGGCTGCGGACCGAGAACCTGCTGGTGAACAGGAAGCCGTCGGAGTCCGCGAGTTCCGTTCCGGCGCCGAGCAGCGGGTGGTCGACCGTCAGCAGTCCGGCCGCGGGCAGGCCGGCCCTGGCCGGGCCGGCCGGCAGCCAGTAGCTGCCGCGCTGGAAGGCGTAGGTCGGCAGGTCGACGGCGGAGCGGGACGGGCCGCCGGAGTGGACGGCGTTCCAGTCCACGGGGACGCCCGTGACGTGCAGCCGGGCCAGGGCGGCCGTCGCCGCGGGGGCTTCGGGCCGGTCCTTGCGCAGCAGGGGCACCAGCACGGGGCTGCCGGTGGCGCCGGTCAGGCAGTCCTGGCCCATGGCGGTGAGCGCGCCGTCGGGTCCGAGTTCGAGGAACGCGGTGACGCCGTCGCGCTCCAGGTGGCGTACGCCGTCCTGGAAGCGGACGGTGCCGCGCACGTGCTCCACCCAGTAGTCCGGTGAGCCGAGCTGCTCGGCGGTGGCCGGCTCGCCCGTCAGGTCGGAGATGACGGGGATGGCGGCCTCCCCCGGGACGATCCGGGCCGCGACCTCGCGGAACTCGGCGAGCATCGGCTCCATGAGGGGCGAGTGGAAGGCGTGGGAGACCCGCAGCCGTCGGGTCTTGCGGCCGCGCGCGGCGAGCACGGCGGCGATCTCGTCCACCACCGCCGCGTCGCCGGAGATCACGGTCGAGGCCGGGCCGTTGACCGCGGCGAGGCCGACGGCGCTCTCGCGGCCCGCGAGCAGCGGCAGCACCTCCTCCTCCCCGGCGGCGAGGGCGACCATCGCGCCGCCCGCCGGGAGGGCCTGCATCAGCCGTCCCCGCGCGACCACCAGCCTCGCGGCGTCGGGCAGCGCGAACACCCCGGCGACGTGGGCGGCGGCCAGCTCTCCCACGGAGTGGCCGAGCAGCCGGTCGGGACGCACGCCCCAGTGCTCGACGAGGCGGAAGAGTGCGACGCCGAGGGCGAACAGGGCGGGCTGGGTGTATTCGGTGCGGTCCAGCAGGCCGTGGCCGGGGTCGCCGGGGGCCGCGTCGATCACCTCCCGCAGCGGGTGGTCGAGCAGCGGGTCGAGTTCCGCGCAGACCGCGTCGAAGGCGTCGGCGAAGACCGGGAACCGCGCGTACAGTTCGGCGCCCATCCCGGTGCGCTGGCTGCCCTGGCCGGGGAACAGGAAGGCGGTCTTCGCGGCCGGGCCGGTGACACCGCTCACCAGGTCCGCCGACGGCTCGCCGGCGGCGAGGGCGGTGAGCCCCTGGAGCAGGGTCTGCCGGTCCGTACCGGTGAGGGCGGCCCGGTACTCGAAGGCGCTGCGGTTCAGCGCCAGGGAGCGGCCCAGGTCCGCGACGGCGAGGGTCGGGGCCTGCTCCACGTGCCGGAGCAGCCGGGCGGCCTGCTCCCGCAGCGCGTCCGCGCCACGGGCGGAGAGCAGCCAGGGCAGGGCGGGCGTGTCGGGGGTGGTCGCCGGGGTCGGCGCGGGCGCGGCGGGCGGGGCCGGTTCGGTGGGCTGTTCGAGGATGGTGTGGGCGTTGGTGCCGCTGACTCCGAACGAGGACACCGCGGCCCGCCGGGGGCGGCCGCTCTCCGGCCACGGGGTGTCGTCGGTGAGCAGCCGGACCGCGCCGGCCGACCAGTCGACATGGGGTGTCGGCGTGTCGACGTGCAGGGTGCGCGGAAGCACCCCGTGCCGCATGGCCTGCACCATTTTGATGATGCCGGCGACTCCGGCGGCGGCCTGGCTGTGCCCGATGTTCGACTTCAGCGACCCCAGCCACAGCGGCGGCTGCGCGCCGCGTTCCCGGCCGTACGTGGCCAGGAGTGCCTGGGCCTCGATCGGGTCGCCCAGCCGGGTCCCGGTGCCGTGCGCCTCCACCGCGTCGACCTCGGAGGCGGTCAGTCCGGCGTCGGCGAGGGCCGCCCGGATGACCCGCTGCTGGGACGGTCCGTTGGGGGCGGTCAGGCCGTTGCTGGCGCCGTCCTGGTTGACGGCGGAGCCGCGTACGAGGGCGAGCACCGGGTGGCCGTTGCGCCGGGCGTCCGAGAGGCGCTCCAGGACGAGCAGTCCGGCGCCCTCGGCCCAGGAGGTGCCGTCGGCGGCGGCGGCGAACGGTTTGCAGCGGCCGTCCTCGGCGAGCACCCGTTGCCGGCTGAACTCCACGAACGCGCCCGGTGTCGACATCACGGTCACCCCGCCGGCGAGCGCCAGCGAGCATTCGCCGGCCCGCAGCGACCGGGCCGCGAGGTGGACCGCGACCAGCGACGAGGAGCACGCCGTGTCGACGGTCACCGCGGGCCCTTCGAGGCCGAGGCTGTAGGAGATCCGCCCGGACGCCACGCTGCCCGCGCTGCCGATGCCGAGGTAGCCCTCGAACTCTTCGGAGGGTTCGGTGACGCGCGACCCGTAGTCGTGGTGGCTGCATCCGACGAAGACGCCGCTCGCGCTGCCCTTGAGTGACAGCGGGTCGATGCCGGCCCGCTCGAACGCCTCCCAGGAGAGTTCGAGCAGCAGCCGCTGCTGGGGGTCGATGGTCAGCGCCTCGCGCGGGGAGATCCCGAAGAAGGCCGGGTCGAAGCGGTCGGCGTCGTGGAGGAAGCCGCCCTCCCGCGCGTAGGTGCTGCCGACCCGGTCCGGGTCCGGGTCGTAGAGGCCGTCCAGGTCCCAGCCGCGTCCGGTGGGGAAGCCGGTGATCGCGTCCTGTCCGCCCGCGACGAGCTCCCACAGCTCCTCGGGGGTGCTGACGCCGCCGGGGTAGCGGCAGCTCATGCCGACCACGGCGATCGCCTCGTCCTCGGGCACCGCGGCGGCCGCGGGCCTCTGCCCGGGAGCGTCGGTCGTCTCCGTGGCGGGCGCCCCCGGCAGTTCGGTGCGCAGGTGTCCTGCCAGGACCGTGGCCGTGGGGTAGTCGAAGGCCAGGGTCACCGACAGGCGCAGGCCGGTGACTGCGGCGAGCCGGTTGCGCAGTTCGACGGCGATCAGCGAGTCGAAGCCGATCTCCTTGAACGCCTGGTCCGGTCCCACCGCCTCGGGCCCCGGGTGGCCGAGCACGGCGGCGACCTCGCGGCGGACCAGGTCCAGCAGGGCCCGGTCCCGTTCCGCCGGGGGCAGTGCGGCCAGCCGCAGGGCCGGCGGCTCGGCGCCGTCGGCCGTGCCCCGGGACCCGCCCGCGGCGGCGAGCACGTCCCGTACCTCGGGCAGGTCCCCGAGGGCGGCACTGGGCCGGAGCGCGGTGAACGCCCGGGTGAAGCGGTCCCAGGCGAAGTCGGCGACGAGGACCGCCGTCTCGTCGTGGTCGAGGGCCTGGCGCAGCGCGGTCGTGGCCGTGGCGGGATCCATGGCGGGCAGGCCGTCGCGGATCAGCCGTTCGGCGACCGCTCCGGAGGCGAGGCTGTCGCCGCCCCACAGGCCCCAGGCCACCGAGGTGCCGGGCAGTCCGAGGTCGCGGCGCTGCCGGGCCAGGGCGTCGAGGTAGGCGTTGGCGGCGGCGTAGCTGCCCTGGCCGGTGCCGCCGAGCGTGCCGGCGAGCGAGGAGAACAGCACGAAGGCGGTCAGGTCGAGTTCACGGGTGAGCTCGTCGAGGTTGCGTGCGCCGTCGAGCTTGGGGCGCAGGACGCCGGCCGCGCGTTCGGGGGTGATCGAGTCGATCACCCCGTCGTCGAGGACGCCCGCGGTGTGCAGGACGGCGCGCAGCGGGCGCTCGGCCGGAATGCCGGCGAGCAGTTCGGACAGTGCGGCGCGGTCCGCGACGTCGCAGGCCACCGCGGTGGCGGCGGCGCCGAGTCCGCGCAGTTCGGCCAGCAGGGCGTCGGCGCCCGGGGCCTGTGCGCCGCGCCGGCTGGTGAGCAGCAGGTGCGCGGTGCCGGTGCGGGCGAGCCAGCGGGCGATCTGGGCGCCGAGGCCGCCGGTGCCGCCGGTGATCAGGACCGTGCCCTCGGGTGTCCAGTCGCGTACGGGGGCGGTGTCGCCGAGTCCGGCGTGGACGACCCTGCGGCCGTAGAGGCCGGTGGCGCGCACCGCCAGCTGGTCCTCGCCGTCGGGGCTCGTCAGTGCTTCGGCGAGCCGGGTCGCGGCCCGGTCGTCGAGCCGGCGCGGCAGGTCGACCAGGCCGGCCCACCGCTGCGGGTACTCGACACCGGCGACCCCGCCGAGGCCCCAGACCAGGGCCTGGAGCGTGCTGTCGATCCGGTCGGAGCGGCCGACCGACACCGCGCCCCGGGTGGCGCACCAGAGCGGGGCGTCGGTGCCGAGGTCGCCCAGGGCCTGGAGGAGTGCGACCGTCAGGGTGAGGCCGCGGGGAAGCGCCGATCCGTCGCCGTGCGGTTCCTCGGCCAGGGCGAGCAGTGACAGGATTCCGGCGGGCGGCCCGTCGGGGTGGTCGTGGGCGTCGCGGAGCAGTGCGGCGAACCGGGTCCGGTCGGTCGCGTCGGGGCCCGCCTCGACCAGCACGGGCGTGGCGCCGTGTCCGCGCAGGGAGTCCGCGGCGAACGCGACGGCCGGGTCGTCGGCGGCGCCGGCCGGGGCGACGACGAGCCAGCTGCCGGTGAGCCGGGGCCGCTCGGGTGCCGGAAGGGGCTTCCAGGCGACCCGGTAGCGCCAGCTGTCGGCGGTCCGGTCGCCGGCCCGGCCGCGCGCCCACTCGGCGAGGGTGGGCACCAGGGAGGCGAGGGAGGCCCTCAGTTCCCCGTCCTCGACCCGCAGGGTGCTGGCGAGAGCGTCCAGGTCCCCGTGGTCGACCGCCTCCCAGAAGCCGGAGTCGGCCGGGCCGGCGCCGGTCGTGGCGTCGGCGCCGGTCAGGGCGTCGGCGGGGCGGCCGGGGGTGGTGTCCAGCCAGTAGCGCTGCTGCTGGAAGGCGTAGGTGGGCAGGGGCCGCTTGCGCGCGCCGGTTCCGGCGAACACCGTGCCCCAGTCCACCGGCAGTCCGCGGACGTGGAGTTCGGTGAGCGCGGAGAGGAAGCGGCCGGGGCCGCCCTCGGTGCGCCGCAGGGTGCCGACGACGGCTCCGTCGCCGGCTCCGGCCGCTTCGACGGCCTCCTGGAGCCAGACGGTCAGCGCGGGGTGGGTGCTGCACTCGACGAAGGTGTGGTGTCCGTCGGCGATGAGCGCCTCGACCGCCCGTCCGAACTCGACCGGCCGGCGCAGGTTCTCGTACCAGTACGCGGCGTCCAGGCCCAGGGTGTCCACGGGGCCGCCGCTGACCGTGGAGTAGAACGGGATGTCGGACGTCCGCGGCGCGGTGCCGCCGAGGAGGGTGAGCAGTTCCTCCCGGAGCTCCTCCACCTGGGGCGAGTGCCCGGCGAAGTCCACGCCGGGGACCGGCCAGGCCAGGACGCCCGCCTCGGAGTACTGCTCGCGCAGTCGTTCCAGTGCCGCCGGGTCGCCGGAGACCGTCACCGACGTCGGCCCGTTGACCGCGGCGACGTCGAGTGCCCCGTCGTGGGCGGACAGTGCTTCGCGGACGGCTTCGACCGGCTGCGGCACGAACAGCATGCCGCCGCGTCCGGTCAGGGCCAGCAGGGCCCGGCTGCGCAGGGCGACGATCCGGGCCGCGTCGTCCAGCGAGAGCGCGCCGGCCACGCAGGCGGCGGCGATCTCCCCCTGGGAGTGTCCGACCACGGCGTCCGGGACGATCCCGTGCGCCCGCCACAGCTCGGCCAGCGACACCATCACCGCCCACAGCACCGGCTGCACCACGTCCACCCGGTCCAGCGGGGGCGCGTCGGGCTCGTCCCGCAGGACGGCGAGCAGCGACCAGTCCAGGTGCGGGGCGAGGGCGCGTGCGCAGGCCGCGATCCGGTCGGCGAAGACCGGGGCGTGGTCGAGCAGTTCCCGGGCCATGCCGGCCCACTGCGATCCCTGGCCGGGGAAGACGAAGACGGTCCGGGCCGATCGGGCGACGGCGCCTTCGACCAGGCCGGGTGCGCGGTCTCCCGCGGCCAGCGCGGCCAGGCCGCCCAGCAGGGCCGCGCGGTCGTCACCGACGACGGCTGCGCGGTGCTCGAAGGCGGTCCTGGTGGTGGCCAGGGAGTGGCCGACGTCGACGGACGACAGCTCCGGGTGCTCCGTCAGGTACGCGTGCAGCCGCTCCGCCTGGGCCTTCACCGCCTCGGCGGTCCGCCCGGACAGGACCCACGGGACGGCGGACGCCCCGGGTACGGGCGCGGGTACGGGTACGAGCTCGGGCTCGGGCTCGGGCTCGGCGGGCGGCTGCTCGATGACGACGTGGGCGTTGGTGCCGCTCAGGCCGAACGAGGACACGCCCGCCCGGCGCGGCCGTCCCGTCTCCGGCCAGGGGGCGGCCTCGGTCAGCAGGGCGACGGCGCCCGCCGTCCAGTCGACGTTCGGGGACGGCCGGTCGATGTGCAGGGTCCGCGGCAGCTCGCCGTGCCCCATCGCCAGCACCATCTTGATGATGCCGCCGACCCCGGCGGCGGCCTGGGTGTGCCCGATGTTCGACTTCAGCGACCCGAGCCGCACCGGCCGGTCGGCCGGCCGGTCCTGGCCGTAGGTGGCCAGCAGCGCGTCGGCCTCGATCGGGTCGCCCAGCCGGGTGCCGGTGCCGTGCGCCTCGACGGCGTCCACGTCGGCGGCCGTCAGCCCGGCGTTCGCCAGCGCGTCGCGGATCACCCGCTGCTGGGCCAGGCCGCTGGGCGCGGTCAGCCCGTTGCTCGCACCGTCCTGGTTGATCGCCGAGCCGCGCAGCACCGCGAGCACCGGGTGGCCGTTGCGGCGGGCGTCCGAGAGCCGTTCCAGGAGCAGCAGGCCCACGCCCTCGGCCATGCCGAAGCCGTCCGCCGAGGCGGCGAAGGACTTGCAGCGCCCGTCCTCGGCGAGCCCGCGCTGCCGGCTGAAGCCGGTGAACGACAGCGGGGTGCCCATCACCGTGGCGCCGCCCGCCAGGGCCAGCGCGCATTCGCCCGAGCGCAGCGACTGCGCGGCGAGGTGGACCGCCACCAGGGACGAGGAGCAGGCCGTGTCCACGGTCACCGCGGGCCCCTGGAGGCCGAGTTGGTAGGCGACCCGCCCGGACAGGACGCTGGTGGAGATGCCCGCGATGAACAGGCCCTCCAGTTCCTCGGGGACGTCGCGCAGGGTGCCGCCGTAGCCCTGGTAGGAGGCGCCGGCGAAGACGCCGGTCGGGGTGCCGTGCAGGGACGCCGGGTCGATGCCGGCGCGCTCGATCGCCTCCCAGGAGGTTTCGAGCAGCAGTCGCTGCTGCGGGTCCATGGCCAGGGCCTCGCGCGGCGAGATCCCGAAGAACCCGGGGTCGAACCGGTCCGCGTCCGTGACGAATCCGCCCGCGGCGGCGTAGCTCCGGCCGGGCCGGTCGGGGTCCGCGTCGTACAGCGCGTCGAGGTCCCAGCCCCGGTCGGACGGCAGCCCGGAGACGGCGTCGCGTCCGTCGGCGACCAGGCGCCACAGGTCCTCGGGGCTGCGGACGCCGCCGGGGTAGCGGCAGCTCATGGAGACGATCACGACGGGGTCGTCGTCCGCGGCGGGTGCCGACGACGGGAGCGGCCGGACGGTGGCGGGCTCCTCGGCGGCGCCCAGCAGCCCGGTCTCCAGGCGCCGGGCCAGCGCGGTCGCCGACGAGTAGTCGAAGACGACGGTGACCGGAAGCCGCAGGCCGGTGGCGGTGTTGAGCCGGTTGCGCATGTCCACGGCGGTCAGGGAGTCGAAGCCCAGGTCGCGGAAGGCACGGCCGGGGGCGACCGCGTCCGGCGAGTCGTGGCCGAGAACGGCGGCCGCGTGGGTCCGGACCAGGTCGACCAGCACCCGGGTCCGCTCGGCCGCCGGGAGCGGCTCCAGCCGGTCGCGCAGCGCCGAGGGCGTTCCCTGGGCCCCGGTCCCGCCGGTCTCCGGCTCGGCGGCCAGCGCGGTGCGCACCTCGGGGAGTTCCCCGATCAACGGGCTGGGGCGGGCCGAGGTGAAGACCGTCGCGAAGCGGTCCCAGTCGATGTCGGCGACCACGACCACCGTCTCGTCGTGGTCCAGGACCTGCTGGAGCCCGGTGATCGCGACCGCGGGCGGCATGAAGAGCACGCCGTGGCCGCGCAGGGTCTCCTCCGCCAGTTCGGCCGCCATCCCGCCGGCCCCGCCCTCGGGGCTCCAGATGCCCCACACCACGGAGGTCGCGGCGAGGCCGCGGCTCCTGCGGTCCTCGGCGAGGCCGTCGAGGTAGGCGTTGGCGGCGGCGTAGGCGCCGTGGACGGCGCTGCCCCACACCCCGGAGATGGAGGAGAACAGCACGAACGCGTCGAGCGTGTCCCGGTCGAAGAGCAGGTCCAGGTTCCTGGCCCCGCCGACCTTGGCGTGGAAGGTGTCGGCGAACTCGTCCGCGTCGGTGTCGGGCAGTGGCACCAGCAGCCCGGCCCCTGCGGCGTGGAAGACGGTGCTGATCCGGTGGCCGTCCTGTTCGAGGCCGTCCTTGAGCTCGCGCAGGGCCTCCAGGTCGGCGACGTCGCACGCGGCCAGGGTGACCCGGGTGCCGAGGGCGGCCAGTTCCTCGGAGAGCTCCGGCGCACCCGGCGCATCCGTGCCGCGCCGGCTGACCAGCACCAGGTGCCCGGCTCCCCGCCGGGCCAGCCAGCGCGCGATCTGCGCGCCGATCCCACCGGTGCCGCCGGTGATCAACACGGTGCCCCCGGGCCGCCAGCTGCGCCGCGGCGCGGTGTCGCCCAGGGCGGACCGGACCAGCCGCCGGCCGTGGCAGCCGGTGGCCCGTACGGCGACCTGGTCCTCGTCCCCGGCGCCGCCGGCCAGCACCCGGCACAGCTGCGGGGCGGTGTCCGTGTCCAGGACCTCCGGGAGGTCGATCAGACCGCCCCAGCGCTGCGGGAACTCCAGCGCGGCGACCCGGCCCAGACCCCAGAGCAGGTTCTGCGCGGCGCTGACCGCGCTCCCGGTGTCCGTGCCCCCGACCGACACCGCACCCCGGGTCGCCCACCACAGGGGCGCGTCGATCCCGGCGTCTCCGAGGGCCTGCACCAGGGCCAGGTTGAGCGCGGCGCCCAGCGGGACGGAGGGGTGCGCCGAGTGCGGGCGCTCGTCGAGGCCCAGCAGCGACAGCACTCCCGTCACCGGGCCGGGCAGCGCGTCGAGGGACGCGCGGACCCGGTCGGTCAGCACGGCGCGGTCGGCCTCCGCCTCGGCGATCCGTAGGTGGACCACCGAAGCCCCGGCCTGCTCCATGACCTGGACGGTCGTCTCCGATCGGCGCACCCCGTCCTCGGGCAAACCGTCCGACGACAGCACGAGCCAGTTGCCGTCCAGTGCGACCGGGGGACCCTCGGGCAGGGCTCGCCAGGTCACGCGGTAGCGCCAGGAGTCGACCACCGAACGCTCGGTGCGCTCGGTGCGCCAGGTGGCGAGCGCGGGGAGCACCACGTTCAGCGGGTCCTCGGGCGTCACCCCCAGGGTCGTGGTGAACCGGTCCAGGTCGCCTCCGCCCAGGGCCTCCCAGAAGTCGTCGCCGTCCGAGGACGTTCCGGAAGGACCGCCCGCCGCGGGGCCGGTGTCCTCCAGCCAGTACGGGCGACGCTGGAAGGGGTAGGTGGGCAGGGAGATGCCGTCCGGACGGTGTCCGGCGAACACCCGGTCCCAGTCGGGCGACAGGCCGCCCGCGTGGGCCTCTCCCAGGGACGTCAGGAAGCGGTCGGGGCCGCCCTCGCCGCGCCGCAGCGTGCCCACGACCACGGCGGGGCCCTGCGCGGAGCCGGCGGTGTCGGCCGCGTCGGCGGTCTGCTGGACGCCGAAGGTGAGCACGGGGTGCGGGCTGGACTCGACGAAGAACCGGAAGCCCTCCCCCAGCAGCGCCGCCGTGGCCTGCTCGAACTCGACGGTCTCCCGCAGGTTGCGGTACCAGTACTCGGCGTCCAGGGACTTCGTGTCCAGCCAGCCGCCCGTCACCGTCGAGAGGAACGGCACCGTGCCGGACAGGGGTGCGATGCCGTCCAGGTCGGAGAGCAGCTGCTCGCGGACCTCCTCGACGTGCGCGGAGTGCGACGCGTAGTCGACCTCGATCAACCGCGCCCGCACCCCCTCCCCGACCAAGTCCTCGACCAGTGCCGCCACCGCGTCCGCGTCACCCGACACCACGGTCGACGACGGACCGTTCACCGCCGCCACCGACAACCGGCCCGTGATCCGCTCCCGCACCGTCTCCACCGGTAGGGGAACCGACGCCATCCCGCCACGGCCCGCCAGCGCACCCACCGCACGGGAACGCAGCGCGACCACCCGCGCCCCGTCGTCCAGGCTCAGACCGCCCGCCACCACGGCCGCGGCGATCTCGCCCTGGGAGTGGCCGACCACCGCGTCCGGAACGACGCCGAACGCGCGCCACACCTCCGCCAGCGACACCATCACCGCCCACAGCACCGGCTGCACCACATCGACCCGCGCCAGCAGCGCCTCCGAACCCAGCGCCTCCGCCAACGACCAGTCCACGTAAGGCGCCAGAGCCCGCTCGCACTCGGCCATCCGTTCCGCGAACACAGCCGATCCGGCCAGCAGTTCCGCGGCCATCCCCACCCACTGCGAACCCTGACCCGGGAACACCAGCACCGAACGGCCCGAGGACACACCGTCGCCCTGTACCAGCCCCGGCACCGAGCGGCCCTCCGCCAGCGCCTTCACGCCGTCGAGCAGCCGGTCCGGGTCGGTGCCCACCACCACGGCGCGCCGTTCGAAGGCGGTCCGCGTGAGGGCGAGGGCGCGGCCGGTGTCGGCGGCCCGCAGGGGTGCGGGGTCGGCGCTCAGGTGCGCCAGCAGCCGGGCCGCCTGGTCGCGCAGCGCCTCGTCGGTACGCCCCGACAGCACCCAGGGCAGCGGGTACGCGTCGCCGCCGGCCGCGGTGTCGGCCACCGGTTCGGCTTCCTCCGCCGGGGCCTGTTCCAGGATCAGGTGGGCGTTGGTGCCGCTGACGCCGAAGGCGGACACGCCCGCCCGGCGCGGGCGTCCGGTGTCGTCCCAGGCGCGGGCCTCGGAGAGGACTTCCACGGCTCCCGACGACCAGTCCACCATGGGCGTCGGCCGGTCCGCGTGCAGGGTCCTGGGCAGCTCGCCGTGCTCGATCGCCAGCACCATCTTGATGACGCCGCCCACTCCGGCCGCCGCCGAGGTGTGGCCGATGTTCGACTTCAACGAGCCCAGCCACAAAGGCCGTTCGGCGGGCCGCCCCTGGCCGTAGGTGGCCAGCAGGGCCTGCGCCTCGATCGGGTCGCCGAGGGTGGTGCCGGTGCCGTGCGCCTCCACCACGTCCACCTCGGACGCCGACAGGCCCGCGTCCGCGAGCGCCGCCCGGATCACCCGCTGCTGCGACGGACCGCTCGGCGCGGTCAGTCCGTTGCTCGCACCGTCCTGGTTCGTGGCCGAACCCCGGACGACGGCCAGCACCGGGTGCCCGTTGCGCCGCGCGTCCGACAAGCGCTCCAGCACCAGGACGCCGGCACCCTCGGACCAGCCGGTTCCGTCCGCGTCGGCCCCGAACGCCTTGCAGCGGCCGTCGGCCGACAGCGCGCGTTGGCGGCTGAACGCCACGAACGCGTCGGGGGTCGCCATCACCGACACCCCGCCGGCCAGGGCAAGCGTGCAGTC
The DNA here is from genome assembly GCF_042885395.1 of Kitasatospora sp. NPDC058063. NCBI lineage: Bacteria > Bacillati > Actinomycetota > Actinomycetes > Kitasatosporales > Streptomycetaceae > Kitasatospora > Kitasatospora sp. NPDC058063. The sequence continues at coordinate 141,062 of NZ_JBHVSD010000013.1, read as the reverse complement.
GCCGGCCCGCAGGGCCCGGATCGCCAGGTGCAGGGCGACCAGAGAGGAGGAGCAGGCCGTGTCCACGGTCACCGCGGGCCCTTCCAGGCCCAGGGTGTAGGCGATCCGGCCGGAGACCACGCTGCTCGCGGTCCCGGTGTCCAGCAGGCCCTGGACCTCGGGGAGGTGGCGCGAACCCGCGCCGTAGCCGTTGCCGATCGCCCCGAGGAAGACACCCGTGCCGGTGCGCCGCAGCGTGCGGGGGTCGATCGCGGCCCGCTCGACCGCCTCCCAGGCGGTCTCCAGGGCCAGCCGCTGCTGCGGGTCCATGGCCAGGGCCTCGCGCGGCGAGATGCCGAAGAACTCCGCGTCGAACTCGGCGGCGTCGTGCAGGAAGCCGCCGTTGCGGGTGTAGGAGGTGCCGGACCGCTCGGGGTCCGGGTCGTAGAGGCCCTCCAGGTCCCAGCCGCGGTTGACCGGCCAGGCGGAGATCGCGTCGGCGCCCCGGGAGACCAGGTCCCACAGCAGTTCGGGCGTGTCGGTGCCGCCGGGATAGCGGCAGGCCATGGAGACGATGGCGATCGGTTCGTGGCGGGCCTGCTCGGCCTCGCGCAGCTGCCTCCTGGCGTCACCGAGGTCCGCGGTGACGCGCCTGAGGTAGTCGAGCAGCTTCTTGTCGTCGGACATCAGTGCCAGCTCTCTCTCAGGCGTTGCCGAAGTCGTTGTCGATCAGGGCGAACAGCTCGTCCGCTGTCGCCGTTTCCATCGCCGTGGCGATGTCGCCCACCGGTCCTGGCGGTGGTGCCTCGCCGCCCGGTGCGCCGGCGCGCCGGCCCCAGCCGCGCAGCAGTTCGTTCAGTCGTTCGCCGACCCCGTCGGTGTCGGCCGCTCCGGGCGGGACGGCCGCGAGGAGCGCGGCCAGCCGGTCCAGCTCGGCCAGCAGCGGCGAGGGCGGTTCGGGCGCGGCGGACAGCTCCGCGTCCAGGTGGGCGGCGAGCACTTCGGGCGTCGGGTGGTCGAAGACGACCGTCGGCGGGACGGCCAGCCCGGTGGCCTCGCACAGCGCGTTCCTGAACCGCATCGCGAGCATCGAGTCGAAGCCGATCTCGGAGAAGGCGCGTTCCGGGCGCACCGGACCGGTTCCGGAATGGCCGAGGACCGCGGCCGCGTGCCGGATGACCAGGTCGAGCACCACTTGACGGCGTGCCGGCCGGTCCAGTGGGGCCAGCCGGGCGGCCAGTCGTGCGGCGGGGGTACCGTCCTCGTCGCCTGCGGTCTGCGGAGTCTCCTCGGCCGGCGCCGCGGTGGTGGCCGCGGCGGCCGTCCGGCCCGGTGTGGGCAGCCAGTACCGGTCGCGCTGGAAGGGGTACGTCGGCAGCAGGACGGGTGCCGGGCCGCCCGGCCCGGGGGCCCCCGTCCAGGGCGACCAGTCCACCGGACCGCCGCCGGCCGCCCACGCCTCGGTCAGTGAGGCCAGCAGCCGGTCCCGGCCGCCGTCGCCGCGCCGCAGCGTGCCGACCGCCGACACCTCCCGCCCGGCCTCCGCGGCCACCGCCTCGATCCCGGCGAGCAGCACCGGATGCGGGCTGATCTCGACGAGCAGGGTGTGGCCCGCGTCGAGCAGGGCGCGGGTCGCTCCGACGAAGTCGACCTGCTCGCGCAGGTTGCGATACCAGTAGGCGGCGTCGAGCGATTCTCCGGCGACGGGTTCGCCGGTCACCGTCGAGTAGAGCGGGACGGCCGAGGCGCGGGGGCGTATCCCGGTGAGGGCTTCGCGCAGTTCGTCCTCGATCTCGGCGACCTGGGTCGAATGGGCCGCGTAGTCCACCGGGATCGCCTTGGCCCGTACACCTTCCCGGTCGCAGGCCGCGAGCAGGGCGGCCAGCTCCTCGGGCTCCCCGGCGACGACCACGGCGTCGGGGCCGTTCACCGCCGCCACGCAGAGGCGTCCGCCGGCGGGCATCAGGCTCGTGGTCCGCTCGGCGGAGGCGGCGACCGACACCATGCCGCCGCGTCCCGCCAGCCTCAGCAGCGCCCGGCTGCGCCGCGCCACCACGAGGGCCGCGTCGTCGAGCGACAGCGCCCCGGCGACGTGGGCGGCGGCGATCTCGCCCTGGCTGTGTCCGACGACCGCGTCCGGGGTGACCCCGGTGTCGCGCCAGTGCGCGGCCAGCGCGACCATCACGGCGAACAGCACCGGCTGGACGACGTCCACGCGGTCGAGCGTCGGCGCGCCGGGCGCGCCGCGCAGCACCTCGGTCAGGGACCAGTCGGTGTGCGGGGCGAGCGCCCGTTCGCAGGCGGCGATGGCGGCGGCGAACGGCGCGGAGGCGTCGAGCGCCGCCACGGCCATGCCGGCCCACTGCGAGCCCTGGCCGGGGAAGACGAAGGCCGTACGGCCGCCGCGCGCCCGGTCCTGCACGGCGTCGGGCGCGGGTTCGCCCGCCGCGAGGGCGTCCAGCCGGCCGAGGAGCGCGTCGCGGTCGCGGCCGACGGCTGCTGCCCGGAAGGGCAGGGCGGGCCGGGTGGTGGCGAGCGCACGGGCCGGGGCGGCGGCGCCCCCGTCGGGGCCGGCCCGCAGGTGCTCGCCCAGTCGGCGCGCCTGTCGGCGCAGGGCCGCGGGCGTCATGGCGGAGAGCAGCCACGGAACGGTGGTCCCGGTGTCCTCGGAGGGTTCGCCGTCCGTACCTTCGGGCAGCGGGCCGGCGTCGGCGGCGGGTGCTTCCTCCAGGACGGCGTGGGCGTTGGTGCCGCTCATGCCGAACGCGGAGACACCGGCCCGGCGCGGCCGGTCCCCGTCCGGGGCGTCCCAGGGGCGGGCGTCCGCGAGCAGCCGGACCGCGCCGGCCGACCAGTCCACCCGGCTGGACGCCTCCTGTGCGTGCAGGGTGCCGGGGAGTACGCCGTTGCGCAGTGCGAGCACCGTCTTGATGACGCCGGCGACCCCGGCGGCGGCCTGGGTGTGCCCGATGTTGGACTTCAGCGATCCCAGCCACAGCGGGCGGTCGGCGGGCCGGTCCTGGCCGTAGGTGGCCAGCAGGGCCTGCGCCTCGATGGGGTCGCCGAGCACGGTGCCGGTGCCGTGCCCCTCGACCAGGTCGACATCGGCGCCGGACAGTCCTGCCGCGGCCAGCGCGGTCCTGATCACCCGCTGCTGCGCGGGGCCGCTCGGAGCGGTGAGGCCGTTGCTGGCACCGTCCTGGTTCACCGCGGTGCCCCGTACGAGGGCGAGGACCGGATGTCCGAGGCGGCGCGCGTCGGAGAGGCGTTCCACGAGCAGGACGCCCACCCCTTCGCCCCAGCCCGTGCCGTTCGCCCCTTCGGCGAAGGAGCGGCAGCGGCCGTCGGGCGACAGGCCCTGCTGACGGCTGAACTCGACGAAGACGTCCGGGCTCGCCATCACCGCGGCGCCGCCGACCAGGGCGAACGAGCAGTCGCCGGCGCGCAGTGCCTGGCCGGCCAGGTGCAGTGCCACCAGCGAGGACGAGCAGGCCGTCTCCACGGTCACGGCGGGGCCGCCGAGTCCGAGGGTGTAGGCGACGCGGCCGGAGGCGACGCTGGTGACCGTGCCGCTGAGGAGGTGCCCCTCGATCTCGTCTGACGGATTCTGCGGGCCGGTGCCGTAGCCCTGGGCGGCGACGCCGACGTAGACGCCGCCCTCGCTGCCGCGGACCGACGCGGGGTCGAGTCCGGCCCGCTCCAGTGCCTCCCAGCTGGTTTCGAGCAGCAGTCGCTGCTGCGGGTCCATGGCCAGTGCTTCGCGCGGGGAGATGCCGAAGAACTCCGCGTCGAACTCGGCCGCGCCGTCCAGGAAGCCGCCGCCGGTGGTGTAGAAGGTGCCCGGGTGCAGGGGGTCCGGGTCGTAGAGGGTGTCCAGCGGCCAGCCGCGGTCGGCGGGCAGCGCGGCGACCGCGTCCACTCCGTCGGCCACCAGCTGCCACAGGTCCTCGGGCGAGCGGACGCCGCCCGGGAACCGGCAGGCCATCGAGACGATCGCCAGGGGTTCGTCGGCCGTCGCGGGCCCGGCCGCGCCGCCGGCGGCGGCCGCGGAGTCCGTCGCGGCCGTGCCGGTCGTGCCGTCGGCGTCCGGTTCGGTGCCGCCCAGCCCGGCGAAGAGGTGGGCGGCGAGGGCGGCTGCCGTCGGGTGGTCGAAGACGGTGGTGAACGCGAGCGGCAGAGCGGTGGCCGCGACCAGCCGGTTGCGGAGTTCGACGGCGGTGAGCGAGTCGAAGCCCAGCTCGCGGAACGGGCGGTCGGTCGTGAGGCCGGCGGCCGACTCGTGGCCCAGCACGGCGGCCGCTTCGCTCCGCACCAGTTCCGTCAGCAGTTTGCGGCCCTCGGGCTCGGACAGTCGGTGCAGCCGGTGCAACCACGACGGGTCGCCGCCCGTGCCGGGTCCGGACCCGGCGGAGGTGTCCGCGTCCGCGGGGTCGCCGTCCGCCGCCCGGGGCTCCGGGGCGGCCGACAGGCCGCGCAGCAGCGCACTGTCCCTGACCGAGCCGAAGATCGGCGCGAAGCGGCTCCAGTCCAGCTCGGCGACGACCGGTTCGCCCTCGTCCAGGGTCAGCGCCAGGCCGAGCGCGGAGAGCGCCGCTGCCGGGGCCATCGGCACCAGCCCGTGGCGGCGCAGGCCGTCGCCGACCGCGCCCTCGGCCATGCCCGCGCCGGCCCAGGGGCCCCAGGCCACCGAGGTCGCCGTCAGGCCCCGGCCGCGCCTCGCCGCGGCGAGGCCGTCCAGGTAGGCGTTGGCTGCCGCGTAGGCGCCCTGGCCGCCGCTGCCCCAGATGCCCGAGATCGAGGAGAACAGCACGAAGGCGTCCAGCGGGCGGTCTTCGAACAGGGCGTCGAGGTGGGCCGCGCCACGCGTCTTGGCCGCCGTCCGCCGGGCCAGTTCCTCCGGCGTGCAGTCCATCAGCGCGGTGTCCGAGGTGAGTCCGGCGGTGTGCACCACGGCCCGTACGGTGTCGCCCTCGTCGCGCAGCCGCTCCAGGACCCGCTCCAGCGCGGTGCGGTCGGCGACGTCGCAGGCCAGCAGGGTGCTCCGGGCGCCGAGCGCCGCCAGGGCGTCGACCAGCGCGTCGGCTCCGGGGGCCTCGGGGCCCCGCCGGCCGAGGAGGACGAGGTGTTCCGCGCCGCGCTCCGCGAGCCAGCGCGCCACCTGGGCGCCGAGGCCTCCGGTGCCGCCGGTGACGAGGACCGTGCCGCGCGGCGTCCACGGTGCGGGCGCGGGTGTCGCGGGCTCCGGCGCGGGGACGAGCCGGCGGCCCAGCGGTGCCGGCGCGCGTACGGCCACCTGGTCCTCGCCGTCCGGTCCGGCCAGCACCGCGCACAGCCCGTCCAGCGCGGGCCCGTCCAGCAGGTCCGGCAGGTCGACCAGGCCGCCCCAGCGCAGCGGGTGCTCCAGTGCCGCCACCCGGCCCAGGCCCCACACCTGGGCCTGCTCGGGGCGGACCTCCTCCGTGCCGTCGGCTGCCACCGCGCCGCGGGTGGCGCACCACAGGGGTGCGTCGATGCCGCTGTCGCCCAGGGCCTGGAGCAGCAGCAGGGTCCCGCTCAGGCAGGCGTCGAGCATCGGCAGGCCCGGGCGGGGGCCCCGGGCCAGGGCCAGCAGCGACAGGACGCCCTCCAAGGAGCCGAACTCCGGGAGCAGCGAGGCCAGTTCGGCGCGTTCGGCGGCGGCACCGACCCGGATCACGGCCACGTCGGCGCCGTGTCCGGCGAGCGCCTGTTCGCAGGCGAGTGCGGTGTCCTCGGCACCGGGCCCGTCCGGGGTGACGAGCAGCCAGCGGCCGGAGAGGCGGGGCTCCGCGGGCGCGGTGAGCGGCTCCCACGCGATGCGGTAGCGGCGGGGGCCGGCGGGGACCTCGGTCTCCCGGGAGCGCCGGGCGGCGGGGGCCGGGTCCGGCGCGGCCACCGGCCAGAAGCGCCTGCGCTGGAAGGCGTAGGTGGGCAGGTCGACCCGCCGCACGTCGGTGCCGCTCCAGCCCGCCGACCAGTCCACCGCCACGCCGCGCAGGTGCAGCGAGGCGAGTGCGGTGCGGACCGCGTCCGGCTCGCCGCGGCCGTCGCGCAGCAGCGGCACCGTCCCGGGGCCGCCGGGGCCGCCGGGGGTGGGGGTGGCGTCGGGGAGGCAGGCGTGGAGCATGCCGGACAGCACGCCGCCCGGTCCGAGTTCGAGGTACGTCGTCGCGCCCTCGGCCCGCAGCCGGCGGGCCCCTTCCAGGAAGCGCACGGTGCCCCGGACGTGGCGCACCCAGTGTTCGGGGGAACGGAGTTCCGCGGCCGTGGCCGTGCGCCCGGTCAGGTTGGAGACGATCTCGATGCCGGGCGCGTGGTAGGTCAGCGACTCGGCCACGTCCCGGAACGCGTCGAGCATCCCGTCCATCCGGGCGGAGTGGAACGCGTGGCTCACGCTCAGCCGGCGGGTGCGCCGTCCGCGGGAGCGGAACGCCCCGGCCAGGCGCAGCACCGCGTCCGCGTCACCGGACAGGACCACGGAGGTGGGCCCGTTGACGGCGGCGATGTCCACCGCGTCCCGGCCCGGGTCGCGGTCCGCTTCCGTCTCCGGGAGGGGGTGCCCGGTGCGGTCGTCCAGCAGGGCCTGGCGCACTTCCTCCTCGGTGGCCTCCACCGCCACCATCGCCCCGCCCTCGGGTAGTTCGTCCATCAGCCGGCCCCGGGCCGTTACCAGCGCGCAGGCATCGGGCAGGTCCAGCACGCCCGCCGCGTGGGCGGCGGCGAGTTCGCCGATGGAGTGCCCCATCAGCAGGTCGGGCCGCACACCCCAGTGCCGCACGAGCCGGAACAGCGCCGTCTCCAGGGCGAACAGCGCGGGCTGGGTGTACCGGGTGCGGTCGAGCAGCGCCGCACCGGGGGTTCCGGGCTCGGCGAACAGGATGTCGCGCAGGGGCAGGTCGAGGTGCGGGTCCAGGCCGGTCAGCACCTCGTCGAGGGCGTCGGCGAACACCGGGTCGTCGCGGTAGAGCTCCGCGCCGGCTCCGGCCCGCTGGCTGCCCTGTCCCGGGAAGAGGAAAGCGGTCCGGCCGGAGCGTACGGCGCCTCCGGTGAGCAGGTGGCCCGCTGCCGTGCCGCGCGCGAGTGCGGTGAGCGAGCGTCGGACGGATGCCCGGTCCCGTCCCAGGACGGCGGCCCGGTGTTCGAGCGGGGCCCGTCCTGTGGCGAGCGAGTAGGCGACGTCCGCCAGTTCGGCGCCCGGGTCGGCATCGAGCCGGCTCACCAGCCGGCCGGCCTGTGCCCGCAGGGCCTCCGGTGTGCCGGCCGAGAGCAGCAGCGGCACGGGCGAGGCGTCCCGGTGCGCGGTGGCCGTCGTAGCGGTGGCCGTCGTGGCGGTGTCCGGGGCGGGCACGGCCGAGGTGTCGGTCCGCTCCGGGGCGGGCGCGACGGCCGGTGCCTGCTCGATGATCGCGTGCACGTTGGTGCCGCTGATGCCGAACGACGACACGCCCGCCCGGCGCGGGTTCCCGGTCTCCGGCCACGGGGTGTGCGCGGTGAGCAGGCGGACGGCACCGTCGGACCAGTCGACGTGCGGGTTCGGCGTCCCGGCGTGCAGGGTTCCCGGCAGTTCGCCGTGGCGGATGGCCAGCACCATCTTCATCACCCCGGCCACCCCGGCCGCCGCCTGGGTGTGCCCGATGTTCGACTTCACGGAGCCGAGCCACAGCGGCCGGTCCGCCGGGCGCGCCGGCCCGTGGACGGCCTGGAGCGCCTGCGCTTCGATGGGGTCGCCGAGCCTCGTGCCGGTGCCGTGGGCCTCGATCGCGTCGATCTGGTCGGCGCGCAGCGCGGCGTCGGCCAGCGCGGCGCGGATGACCTGCTGCTGGGACGGGCCATTGGGGGCGGTGAGCCCGTTGCTGGCGCCGTCCTGGTTCACGGCGGTGCCGCTGATCAGCGCGAGTACGGGGTGGCCGTGGCGCAGGGCGTCGCTGTGGCGCTCCAGCAGCAGCACTCCGGCACCCTCGCCCCAGCCCGTGCCGTCCGCGTCCGCCGAGAACGCCTTGCACCGTCCGTCGGCGGCGAGCCCGCGCTGCCGGCTGAACTCCACGAAGAGCCGCGGGGTGCTCATCACCGTCACCCCGCCCGCGAGGGCCTGCTCGCAGTCGCCGCGCCGCAGTGCCTGCACGGCCAGGTGGAGTGCCACCAGCGACGAGGAGCACGCGGTGTCGACGGTGAGCGAGGGTCCCTGGAGGCCGAGGACGTAGGACAGCCGCCCGGACAGCACGCTGGCCGTGTTCCCGGTCAGCAGATGACCCTCGGACACGCCCTCGGCGCCCTGCAGCAGCGCGGAGTAGTCCTGGCCGTTGGTACCGATGTAGACGCCGACCTGCCGGTCCTTCAGCGCGGTCGGGTCCTGCCCGGAGCCCTCGACCGCCTCCCAGGCGGTCTCCAGGAGCAGCCGCTGCTGCGGGTCCATGGCCAGGGCCTCGCGCGGCGAGATGCCGAAGAACTCCGCGTCGAACTCGGGGGCGTCGTGCAGGAAGCCGCCCTGCATGCTGTACGTGGTGCCGGCGTGGTCGGGGTCGGGGTCGTACAGCCCCTCGGTGTCCCAGCCCCGGTTCGACGGCCAGTCGCCGACGGCGTCGGTGCCCTTCGAGAGCAGGTGCCAGAAGTCCTCGGGCCCTGCGACCCCGCCGGGGAAGCGGCAGCCCATGCCGACGATCGCGATCGGCTCGTTGCCGCCGGGTGCCGCCGCCCGGCTCGCCCCGGCATCGACGGAGCCGGCGGGCCCGGCGGTGCCGCTCGCGGCATCCGGCAGGTCCAGGTCCGCGAGCAGCCGGTCGGCCAGTGCCGACGGCGTGGGATGGTCGAACAGGACGGTGGCGGGCAGGGCCAGTCCGGTGACGGCGGCGAGCCGGTTGCGCAGCTCCACCGCCGTCAGCGAGTCGAAGCCGAGCGCGGAGAACGCCTTTCCGGGCTGGACCGTGTCGACGTCGGGGTGGCGCAGGACCGTCGCCGCGTGGGTGCGTACCAGTTCGGTGAGGGTCCTGACCCGGTCCTCGTGCCGCGGCAGTACGGCGATCTGCTGCCGCAGGACGTCGGCGGAGTCGCCGCCTTCCCGGGCCGCCGACGGTGCGGTGGCATCCGGGACGGGCCTCTCGGCAGCCGGGTCCGGTATCCCGTCGAGGAGGGCGGCGGACCACAGGCCCCTGCCCGTGGTGAAGCGCCTCCAGTCGACATCGGCGACCACGACCAGCTCGTCGTCCTCCGCGAGTGCCCGGCCGATCGCGGTGACGGCCGTTTCGGGCTCCATCACCGGCATACCGAAGTCCCGCAGCCGTGCGGCGACCTCGTCCGCCAGCATGCCCGGCCCGGCCCAGGCGCCCCAGGCCACGGACGTGCCGGGCAGCCCGGCGGCCCGGCGGGCGGCGACGAGTGCGTCGACGGCCGCGTTGGCGGCCGCGTAGTTGCCCTGCCCGGCGTTGCCCACGACGCCCATCACGGACGAGAACACCACGAAGGCCGACAGGTCGAGACCCGCGGTGGCCTCGTGCAGGTTCCGGGCGGCGGTCAGCTTGGCGCGCAGCACCACGGCGAGCCGCGCGGGGTCCAGCGCGTCGAGCACACCGTCGTCGAGGACGCCTGCCGCGTGGATGACGGCGGACAGCGGGCATCGCGCCGGGATGTCGGCGATCAGCGCCGCCAGTGCGGCCGGGTCTGCGACGTCGCAGGCTTCGAAGGTCACTTCGGCGCCCAGCGCCGTCAGTTCCGTCCGCAGCGCGTCCGTACCGGGTGCGTCGGCGCCGCGGCGGCTGACCAGCAGCAGCCGCTCCGCGCCCTGGCCCGCGAGCCAGCGCGCCGTGTGCGAGCCGACGCCACCGGTGCCACCGGTGACGAGGACCGTGCCCCGCCATCGCGGTCGCTTCCGCACGGCCGCACCACCCTGACCGGCTTTCGGCGACACGGACGACGCGGGCCGGAGACGGCGTCCGTGGACCCCGGTGGAGCGCACCGCCACCTGTTCCTCGTCGGCCGCGGCTCCCGCGAGCACCGCGCACAAGCGGCGGGCGGCCCGTACGTCCAGCACCTCGGGCAGGTCGATCAGACCGCCGCGGCGATGCGGGTGCTCCAGTGCCAGCGTCCGGCCCAGGGCGGCGGACGCGGCCTGACCGACGTGTCCGGGCCGCTCCGCGCCGCCCAGGACCGCCGTTCCCTTCGTCAGCGTCCAGAGCCGGGCCTGGATGCCCGCGTCCTCCAGCGCCTGGGCCAGCGCGAGGGTCAGCGCCGGGCCACCGGGCAGGTCGGGGTGGTCGGGATGGGGGCGCTCCTCCCAGGACAGCAGGGACAGCACGCCGGCGATCGGCTGCTCCCCGACGGTCTTCGTGAGCAGGGCGGCCAGTTGTTCGCGGGTCGCGCCCGGATCGTCGACGACGCACGGGAGGAGGTCGGCTCCGGCCTCGCCGAGGGTGTCCAGGACGGCCGCCGCGTCGTCGCCCTCGGGACGCAGGGCGAGCCAGCGACCGGGAAGGCCGTCCGCCGGCGCGACCGACAGGGGCGCCCAGGCAACGTGGTAGCGCCAGGAGTCCGCCCTCCGTTCAAGGCTTCTGACGGAGCGCCAGGTGGCCAGCGCGGGCAGGACTTCGTCCAGGGCTTCCCGGCCGACCCCGAGGGTTTCGGCGAGCTGGGCGGGGTCCTGCAGTTCCGGGTCGTCCCAGCGGTCCTCGGCGGGGGCGGCCGGGACGGCGGCGGGGGCCGTGAGCCAGTAACGCCGCCGCTGGAAGGCGTACGTCGGCAGGTCCACCCGCCGCGCCCCCGGGAACGCACCCGAGAAGTCCACCCCCAGCCCGCACTCCCACGCACGACCCACCGCACGCAACACCTGCGCCGGACCGCCCTCCCCGCGACGCAAGGTCCCCAGCACCACCGCGTCCACACCCGCGGCCTCCACCGACTCCCCCACCGCCACACCCAGCACCGCATGCGGACTGGACTCGACGAAGAACCGGAAGCCCTCCGCCAGCAACGCCGCCGTGGCCCGCCCGAACTCCACCGTCCCCCGCAGGTTGCGGTACCAGTACTCGGCGTCCAGGACCTCCGTGTCCAACCAGCCGCCCGTCACCGTCGAGAAGAACGGCACAGAACCCGAGACCGGGGTGATCCCGTTGAGATCGGAGAGCAGCTGCTCGCGGACCTCCTCCACGTGCGCGGAGTGCGACGCATAGTCGACCTCGATCAACCGCGCCCGCACCCCCTCCCCGACCAAGTCCTCGACCAGTGCCGCCACCGCGTCCGCGTCACCCGACACCACCGTCGACGACGGACCGTTCACCGCCGCCACCGACAACCGGCCCGCGATCCGCTCCCGCACCGTCTCCACCGGCAAAGGCACCGACGCCATCCCGCCACGCCCCGCCAGCGCACCCACCGCACGGGAACGCAGCGCGACGACCCGCGCCCCGTCCTCCAGACTCAGACCACCCGCCACCACCGCCGCCGCGATCTCGCCCTGCGAGTGGCCCACCACCGCGTCCGGAACGACCCCGAACGACCGCCACACCTCCGCCAGCGACACCATCACCGCCCACAGCACCGGCTGCACCACGTCCACCCGCGCCAGCAGCGCCTCCGAACCCAGCGCCTCCCCCAACGACCAATCCACGTAAGGCGCCAGAGCCCGCCCGCACTCCGCCATCCGCCCCGCGAACACAGCCGATTCCGCCAACAGCTCCGCGGCCATCCCCACCCACTGCGAACCCTGCCCCGGGAACACCAACACCGAACGACCGGAAACCAACCCGCCGCCGGACACCGACCCCGGTGCCAAACGCCCCTCCGCCAGCGCCTTCACGCCGTCGAGCAACTCGCTCCGGTCCCCGCCCACCACCACGGCACGGTGCTCGAAGGACGCACGCCCCACCGCCAGCGAATAACCCACGTCCGCCGTGTCGAGCCCGGGCTCCGCCACCACCCGCGCCGCCAACGCCCCCGCCTGCGCCCGCAGGGCCTCCGCACTGCGCGCCGACACCGGCCACACCACCGGCCCAGGACGCCGGGCATCCTCCACCGCCCCGGCCGGTGCCTCGGCCGGCGCAGACTCCAAGATCACGTGAGCGTTGGTCCCGCTGATACCGAAGGAGGACACACCCGCCCGGCGCGGGCGGCCCGTGTCGTCCCACGCACGGGCCTCCGTCAGCAGTCGCCCGGCGCCCGCCGACCAGTCCACCTCGGGCGTCGGCCCGTCCACGTGCAGCGTCCTGGGCATCACGCCGTGCCGCAGGGCGAGCACCGACTTGATGACCCCGCCCACCCCCGCCGCGGCCTGGGCATGGCCGATGTTCGACTTCAGCGAGCCGATCCACACCGGACGGTCCGCCGGACGGTCCTGCCCGTACGTCGCCAGCAGTGCCTGCGCCTCGATCGGGTCGCCCAGCCGCGTCCCCGTACCGTGCGCCTCCACCACGTCCACGTCCGACGCCACCAGCCCCGCGTCCGCCAGCGCCGCCCGGATCACCCGCTGCTGCGACGGACCGTTCGGCGCGGTCAGACCATTGCTCGCACCGTCCTGGTTCGTGGCCGAACCCCGCACCACCGCCAGCACCGGATGCCCGTTGCGCCGCGCGTCCGACAAGCGCTCCAGCAGCAGCATCCCCACGCCCTCGGCCAGGCCGAAGCCGTCGGCGGCTGCCGAGAAGGCCTTGCAGCGGCCGTCCGGGGCCAGACCGCCCTGACGGCTGAACTCCACGAACATGCCGACCGTGGACATCACGGTCGCGCCGCCCGCCAGCGCCAGCGAGCACTCGCCGGACCGCAGCGCCCGTACCGCGAGGTGCAGGGCCACCAGCGAGGACGAGCACGCCGTGTCGACGGTGACCGCCGCTCCCTCCAGACCGAGGGTGTAGGCCAGTCGGCCCGACGCGACGCTTCCGGTGTTGCCGGTCAGCAGGTGGCCGCCCTCGTCGGCGCCCTGTTCGAGAGTGGGCCCGTAGTCCATGGTCATCGCCCCGACATAGACGCCCGTCGGGGTCCGCCGCAGGGTGGCCGGGTCGATCCCGGCCCGCTCCAGCGCTTCCCAGGTCGTCTCCAGCAGCAGCCGCTGCTGCGGGTCCATGGCCAGGGCCTCGCGCGGCGAGATGCCGAAGAACTCCGCGTCGAAGTCCGCCGCGCCGGCGAGCGAACCCGCCTCTCGCTGGTAGTACCGGCCCGGCGTCCCCGGTACGGGGTCGTACCGACCGGCGGTGTCCCAACCGCGGTCGTCGGGCAGCGCGGAGACGGCGTCGGCACCTTCCGACACCAGCTCCCAGAGCTCGTCGGGGCTGCCGACCCCGCCGGGGTAGCGGCAGCCCATGCCAACGATCACCACGGGGTCGTCGTCCTCGGCCCGCCGCACCGGCTCGTCCGCGTCCGTGCTCCTGTCGGCTCGGCCGCCGCCGATCGCGGCGCAGAGATACTCGGTCAGGGCCGCCGGGGTCGGGCAGTCGAAGACAACCGTCGCCGGGATGCGCAGCGCCGTCGCCGCACTCAGCCGGTTGCGCAGCTCCACGGCGGTGACGGAGTCGAATCCCAGGTCGAGGAACGCCAGGTCGGCGGGGACCGGACCGGACCGGCCGGTCAGCGCGGCGATCTCCTCGCCCACCAGCCGTGCCAGCGCGGCACGCCGCTCCGGTACGTCCGATCCGGCCAGCTCCGCGCGGAACGCGGCGCCGGCATCCCGGTCACCACCCGCGCCGCCCGCGCCGTCCGGCCCGTTCACCTCCGCCGGGCCGGGCTCCGCGAGCGCCGCCAGGGCAGCCGCCGGCAGTTCCCGCACCCGGGCGTGCTGCCCGGAGAACAGCGCTTCGCGATCCGGGGTGACCCCGTGCACGTACAGGTCACCGAGCGAGGTCAGGAACCGGCCCGGACCGCCCTGGTCACGGCGCAGCGTCCCGAGGACGGCGGCCTGCGCGCCGTGTTCCTCCGCACAGTCCGCGAGGGCAGAGGTCAGCACGGTGTGCGGGCTCACCTCCAGCAGGACCCCGTACCCGTCCCGCAGCAGGGCCCCGGCCGCCTGATGGAACCTGACCGTGTTGCGCAGGTTGCGGCACCAGTAGTCGGCGTCCAGGACCGGGACGTCCAGTCGTCCCCCGGTCAGTCCGGAGTAGTAGGGCAGATGCGGTGTGCGGGGGCGGATCGGTGCGAGGTCGGCGCGCATCCGGGGGACGATCGCGTCGATGTGGGGGGAATGGGCGGCCAGGCCCACCGCGATCCGCCGTGCGTGCACCGCGTCCGAGGCCAGGTCGGCGAGGAGTTCGGCCGCGGCGTCGCGGTCGCCGGAGACGATCACGGACCGCGGGCCGTTGTGCGCGGCGACGACGAGGCGGCCGTCCCAGCGGCGCAACCGCGGCTCGACCTCGCCGGCCGGGGCCATGACGGAGACCATGTCGCCCTGCCCGGCCAGGGTCGCCTGGGCCTGACTCCACAGGGCCACCACCCGCGCGGAGTCGTCCAGGGACAGCGCGCCGCAGACCGCGGCGGCGGTGACCTCGCCGACGCTGTGCCCGAGCACCGCGGCCGGTTCCACACCGTGGGAGCGCCACAGCGCGGCGAGCGACACCGTCACGGCGAACAGCAGGGGCTGCACCACGTCGGCCCGGTCCCCCGCGGGTGCGCCCGACGCGTCCGGGTCGCGGAGCACGTCGATCGGCGACCAGTCGACGAACGGTTCCAGGGCCTGCGCGCACGCGTCCATCCGGTCGCGGAACACCGTGGAGGTGTCCAACAGGTCCACCGCCATCCGGGGCCACTGCGCGCCCTGCCCGGGAAACACGAAGGCGACCCGCCCGCCTGCCCCTGCCGCGCCCTCCAGCAGGCCGGGCATGCTCCTGCCGTCGGCGAGCGCGTCCAGCCGCTGCAGGAATCCGTCACGGCCGTCCGCCACCAGTGCCGCCCGCCGGCTCCCCTCGGAAGCGGTGCGCGCGAGGGTGAACGCGATGTCCTGGGGGCTCCAGTCGTCACGACCGGCCAGGTACGCGTGCAGGCCGCGAGCGCCGGCCGCCAGCGACTCCTTGCCGCTGCCGGCCAGTGTCCACAGCAGCGGTGCTTCCGTACCGTCGGGGTGCGTCATCGTGACTTCGGACTCCTTCACGGCGATCAGGACCATCAGTCGCCGGACCGTGGCGGGGCGCCCGCTCCCACGGGTCGCGCGCCGACCGGGACGCCTTCGTCATGCCCGGCGTGTACCGCCACCGGACGTGCGACGTCGATCTTGCCCAAGTCGCATAGCGTCCCGATAGCGCAGGCCGCGACACGGTGCGGGTACGGGGAACGGGCGGTTCGCGGCGCAGCGGGAGAGCCGCGCGCACCCCGTGGGCCGGGTCAACCGTCCGTTCCGGCGGACCGCTGCGGGCCCGGAGTTCGCGCCACCCCCAGCTCCCGCCGGATCCCGTCCAGTGCCGCGATGAACAGTGCCGAGGCAACGCCCCACGTGGTCATCGATGCGGCCCGAAAGCTCTCCCGGGGCATCCGGTACCAGTCCACGCCACGCAGACGGCACGCGAAGGGCCGCCAGGGAGTCTGGCCGAAAAGCGGGATGGGTGGCTCAGCGCGATGATCTGACGGTCCGTCACCTCACTTGGGCGCCCCACGAACGACGAACTCGCACGCCGATCGGACTTTGGCAGTGCAACACAACGCGAACCAGTGCTGGTCCGCCGAGGCCCAGGTGAGCTGACCGGAAGGGTCGAGGCATCCGACTGCCGCAACCCTCAAGCCGGTGACATGGGTGCCCCTTCCCGGCCGTTGATCGGGAAGGGCACCATCCGCTCCCCCATCGCTACTGCTCCGTGTCGTCCACCGCGCCAGGGGCCAGGGCCGGGGACGGGAAGACGTGGCGGGCCTCGCTGCCGTCCCACCACACGCCGATCGCGAAGACCGCCGCCGCCTCCAGCAGGCCGGCGCGCGCCAGGCCGCCGCAAGGCACGGCCGTGCAGCCCATGGACCCGACCAGCCCGGCGACCAGTTCGGCCGCCGTCGCGTCGTCCGCGCAGTACGGGACGGCCAGCGGCACACCGCCCTCGAAGGCGGGGCGCGGGAGCGTCCAGATGCTCTCGTGGCAGAAGCCGAACACCTTCGCCACCCGCGCCTCCGGCGCAACCACCGCGAGCCGGGCCGGGACCGAGTCACCGGCCCCCGCCGTCGTCAGCACCGGCCCACCCTCGCCGGCCGCGCCCGGCGCCATCGGGACGGTGCAGTCGAGCAGCACCCGCCCCGCCAACTCCCCGGCCAGCGGCCCGACCACCGCCACCGCCTGCTCGGCGGGCACCGCGACCAGCACCGCCTCCCCGAACCGCGCCGCCTCCGCCAATCCCCCGCTCCCTGCGGCCCCCAGCTCACCCGCGAGCTTCGCCGCCGCCCCCGAGTCCCGCCCGCCGACCATCACTTCGTGCCCGGCCCGCACCCAGGACCCGCCCAGCGCCGCCGCCATCGCACCCGTACCCAGAATCCCGATCCGCATGATGCGTCCCCCGTTCCATGTCGTGTCGTCCGGCGCAACCGCCGCGCCCCGAACGCTAGACAGTCCGTTGCACACCATCCGGTAGGCATCGACCGGGCAGGATGTCCCCATGGCGGAACCCGTGGACGCGACCGACGCACACCTGCCCGAGCTGGGCGGCGACGACTTCGCCGCGGACTGCCGCGCCCGGGTCGCCTTCGAGGTGCTGGCCAACCGCTGGGACAGCGTGGTGGTCTACATCCTCGGCGAGAACGGCCCGATGCGTCCGCGTACGATGCTCGACCGGATCGGCGGCATCAGCCCGAAGGTGCTGAACGAGGCGCTGCGCCGGCTGGAGTACAACGGCCTGGTCGACCGCCACCGCTACGCCGAGAGCCCGCCCCGCGTCGACTACACCCTCACCGAAGCCGGCGCCGCCCTCCTCCCCCCGATCCGCGCCCTCGGCGCCTGGTCCGCCACCTACGCGGACGCCGTCCTCACCGCCCAGGACCGCTTCACCACCGACCCCAGCTGACGCTCGCACCCCAACCACCCCAGGCCCGCACACGAGTACGGGCTGCTGCTCCAGGCCTACGAGCACCTGTTCCGGGACACCCTGGGCGTCATCGGCGCCTGAGCCCGGAGCGCCCCGGGCCCGCGGGGCCTCAGGCCTGCCAGTGCGGCTTCCCGCTGACCATCCGGCAGTAGATCACCCGGCCGCCGGCCTCGTGGGTGCTCTTGCCCAGGTCCGCGGTGCGGCAGAACTGCCCGGCCTCGTAGCAGTTGCCCGCGGCCGAGCGGATGTCGCACCCGGCGCCGGCCGCCGCCGGAGGCTCCGGGTCGGTCGGCGGCTGGGCGGTGGTCACCTTCGGCTGCGGCGCCTTGGTGACGGGTGGCTGCGCGGGGGCGCTCGGCTGGGCCGGAGGCGCGACGGGCGGGGGCGTGGCCACCGGCGCCGCGGGCGTCGGCTGGGCCGGCGGGCTGCTGACCGGGGCAGGGGCCGGGGCGGCGGGTGCCGCCGGCGGGGTGGTCACCGCGGTCGTGGTGGTGGCGACGGTCGGCGTGGCCGAGGCCGTGGCACCGCCGTCGGCCGCCGACGGGTCGCACCCGGTCAGTGCCAGACCGACGGTGAGGACGAGTCCGGCGAATCCGGCCAGGCCGGCCCGACGGCGACCGGCTATCCGTGAAGGCATGGGAGGAGAACGCTCCGTTCCGTATGGATGAGTCGTGCGATTCAAGCAGGAACCGCACACGCACCGTCCACCGAACCCCCACTCGTTGGCAGATCGAGACCTTCCGGCCACCGGCCGGGCGCAACGGCCGAAACACAGCAGCCGAAGACAGCGGCCGGACAACCCGGCCGAACGCGGCGGCCGCCCGGCCGGCCCCGCCGATCGACCGTCAGCGCAGCCCCGCCGTCCGGCGCTCGAACACCTCGGGGCGGGCGGTCTCCAGAGCCGTGGAGACCGCGCCGAGGAGCACGGCCTCCTCCCCCAGCAGGCTCGGCGCGAGCGTCGGACGCATCGGGGCGAGCCGGTGCAGGGCCTGCTCCAGCGGTTCCAGGAGCAGGTCGGCGCTGCTGCCGATCCCGCCGCCCAGCACCACCAGGTCCGGGTCCAGGACGGCCGACAGCACGGCCACCGCGTAGGCGAGCCGCTCGGCCTCCCGCTCCACCGCCCGGACCGCCGCGGGCTCCCCGGCCCGGGCCCGCTCGAACACCTGCTTCGCCGTCAGCTGCCGCGTCGCGGGTTCCCCGTCCAGCCCGAAGTCCCGGGCGGCACGCACCACGGCGTCCGCGGCGGCATCCTGCTCGATGGTCGCGCCCGGCTCGCCGGGCCGCCCGGGCAGCGGGACCAGGCCGATCTCGCCCAGCGCGCCGTGCGCGCCGAGCAGCAGCTCGCCGTCCTTCACCACGCCCAGCCCGAGGCCGGTGCCGACCAGCAGGTACGCGAACATCCGGCTGCCCCGGCCGGCACCCAGGGTGTACTCGCCGAGCGCCGCCAGGTTGGCGTCGTTGGCCACCGAGACGGCCGTTCCCAGGCCCTCCCCTATCCGGTCGAACAGTCCCGGCCTGCCCCAGCCGGGCAGACTGCTGGCGTAGCGCACCCCGCGCCGCTGCTCGTCCCACACCCCCGGGGTACCGATCACCGCGTGCACGATGTCCCCGGCGGCCAGGCCCGCCTCGGCGATCGCCTCGTGCGCGGCGGCGACCACGGCGTGCGCGACGGCGTTCGCCGAGCGGCCCCGGTTGGCGACGTCCCGGCGGGCGATCACCGTCCCGGCCAGGTCGGCCACCGCCACCCGCAGCCGGGCCCGGCCGATGTCCACGCCGAGCACGTGCCCGGCCGTCGGGTCGACCTCGTACAGCACGGCGGTACGGCCCCGCTCGGGGGCCAGTCGCCCGGCCTCCCGGACCAGGCCCGCCCGCTCAAGCTCGGCCAGGGCGGCCGAGACCGTCGGCTTGGACAGCCCGGTGTCCCGGGCCAGCTGGGCGCGCGAGGAGCCGCCGCCCGTGCGCAGCAGCTCCAGCAGGAGCCACTCGTTGTTGCTGCGCAGCCGCTGCCGGTTCCACGGCACCCCGGGGGCCCCGGCCGCCGGGCGACTGGTCGGCTGGTGGGGGCTCATCGGGTTCCTCCGGTCTGGGTGCTCGGGCACGGGCCGGGTCGGTACGGCCGGGTCGGTACGGCCGGGTGGGCCCGGCCCGGCCCGCGGCGTCCGGGGTCGGGCGCCGCCGCCCAAGTATGACCGGTGATCATCCGGCGTTCGCCTGCCGTATCCGTACGGCGGCGCGGATGTCCGCGCGGTCGGCCCCGCAGCCGTCCGGGCCGTCCGGGTGTTCCGTTACAGCACCGTCTCCGGCCGGTCAACGTTTCACCCACCTGTGGGCGTGCCGCGCGCGGGCGCGTGATCATGGGCGTATGCACTTCCGGCACGGCAACCGAGCAGAGGGTCCGCGGCCCGCGACACCGGACACCCGGTCCCTGGCGGCGACCGCGGCGGCCCTCGCCGCCCGGCTCGGCGCGATCACCGGCGGTGACAGCGGCAGTGACAGCGGCGGTGACACCGGCGGCGACGATCCGGAGCGGCTTCGCGAGGTCCTGGCCGCCGCCCCCGTCGGTGTCGCGCTGCTCGACGAGCGCCTGCGCTGGCAGTACCTGAACGCCGCGTTCACCACCGCCACCGGGCTGCGCCGCGCGGACCTGCTCGGCCGGGCCGCCGGGACCACCGCCTTCGCCGGGGCCCTCGGCATCCTGCGCCGGGTGCTCGCCGACGGGCTCGCCCGCGAGCACGCCACCGGAGGCCCGGACGGCGCGGGCGCCCCCGTGCCGCCCGGCCTGCGGGTGCGCTACCGGGCACTGCGGCGCTCCGGGCGGACCACCGGGGTGGTCGTCGTCGTCCTGGACGACCCCGACCCCGCCCGCGACCAACTGCGCGAGCTGGAACGCGCCAGGGCCCGGCTCGCCCTGCTGGACGCCGCCACCGAACGGATCGGCACCACCCTCGACATCGCCACCACCGGCGCGGAACTCGCCGCGTTCGCCGTGCCCCGGCTCGCCGAACTCGCCGTCGTGGACCTGCTGCCGCCCGAGGCCGAACCCGCCCGGGCCGGCCACGGCGCGCCCCAGCGGCTGCGCCGCGCCGGCGCCCGGTCCGTGCCCGCGCTGGCCGCCGCCCTCGCCGAGCTGCCCCGGTCCGGAGAATCGATCCGCCACCGGGAGGGCTCGGCCGCCGCCCGCAGCCTGGCCGGCGGTGTCGCCGTGCTCACCGAGCCCGGCCCCGAGGACGGCTGTCCGGCGGGGACGGCCTCGCTGCTGGTCCTGCCGCTGGCCGCCCGGGGCCGCCTGATCGGGCTGCTCACCCTCGGCCGCACCGCCGCCGGCCCGGCCTTCACCCCCGACGAGGCCGCCCTGCTCGGCGACCTCGCCGCCCGCTCCGCCACCGCCCTCGACAACGCCCGGCGCTTCGCCCGCTCCCAGGAGATCGCCCTCGAACTCCAGCGGGCGCTGCTGAGCGAACCCGGCAACCCGCACCAGAACCTCGTCCTCGCCTCCCGCTACCTGCCCTCCGGGAGCGCGTCGGTGGTCGGCGGCGACTGGTTCGAGACGGTCCGGCTGCCGTTCGGGCGCACCCTGCTCGCCATGGGCGACGTCATGGGGCACGGCGTCGAGGCCGCCGTCGACATGAGCCACTACCGCTCGGCACTGCGCGACCTCGCCGGGATGGACCTGCCCCCGCACCGGATCCTGCGTCAGCTCGACAACATCATCTCCGCCGACGACTCCGCCCGTCCGGCCACCTGCCTCCTGGCCCTCGCCGACCCGGGCCGCGGCCGCTGGACCCTCTCCAGCGCGGGCCACCTGCCGCCCGCCCTGATCACCCCCGGCCGGCCGACCGAGCTGCTGCGCGTCCCCACCGGCCCGCCGCTCGGCACCGGTCTCGGCGGCTACGAGCAGACCGCCCACCCGCTCCTGCCGGAGCAGGCCCTGCTGCTCTACACCGATGGCCTGGTCGAGCGCCGGGGCGAGGACATCGATGTCTCGCTGGAGCGGCTGGCGGCGCTGCGGCTGCCCGCCGCCGGAGACCTCGACGACCTGCTCGACGCCGTCCTGCGCTCCCTCGCCCCGCCGCCGGCCCCGGCCGCCGAGGACGACATCGCGCTCCTGGTGGCCCGGCCCCGGCAGCGCTGACCGACCGGGCGGTCCCGGCAGCGCTGACGGGCCGGGCGGCGCGCCCGCCTCCACCGCGCTCCGGACCCGGGCGGCGCCCCGGACGTCGAGCACGGGGCCCGGGCCGGCCCGCGCCCACCCGCGCCGGCGGCCGCACCGCTCGGGCTCACACCTTCGCCAGCGCCCGCGCGACGTCCGCCCAGATGTCCTCCGGGTGCTCGATGCCCACCGACAGCCGCACCGTCCCCGGCCCGATGCCCGCCGCCGCGAGTTCCTCGTCCGACAGCTGCCGGTGGGAGGTGCTGGCCGGGTGGATCACCAGGGTGTGCACGTCGCCCAGGGACGGTGCCAGCGAGGCGAGCCGGACGGACTCGGTGAACGTGCCGGCCGCCTTCCGGCCCCCGGCCAGGTCGAAGGCCAGGACGCCGCCGTGGCCGTCGGGCAGCAGCCGTCGGGCGAGGTCGTGATCGGGGTGGGTGGGCAGGCCCGGGTAGTGGACGGCGGTGACCGCGGGGTGGGCGGCGAGCCGGCCGGCCAGGTCGAGCGCGGTCTCGCACTGGCGGCGGACCCGCAGGGCGAGGGTCTGCATGCCGCGCAGGGTCAGCCAGGCGGCGAACGGGTCGGCGGAGGCGCCGAGTTCGAGCGAGCGCCGCCAGACCCGCCGGTGCAGCTCCGGGTCGGCGAAGACGGCGACCCCGCCGAGCACGTCCGAGTGCCCGCCCAGGTACTTGGTCACGGAGTGGATCACGATGTCCGCGCCGTGTTCGATCGGGCGGCACAGCAGCGGGGTCGCGAAGGTGTTGTCCACGACGCTCACCACCCCGGCCCGCCGGGCGACGGCGATCAGCCCGGGCAGGTCGGTGACCCGGGTGGTGGGGTTGGAGACGGTCTCCAGGAGCAGCACCCGGGTGCGGGGCCGCAGCGCGGCCGCCACCCCGGCGGGGTCGTCGCCGCTCACGTGGTCGACCTCGACGCCCCAGCGCTCGGTGAGGTCGGTCAGCGCGCCGACGGTGCCGCCGTAGAGGCTGCGCTGGGCGATCACGTGGTCGCCGGCGTGCAGCAGGGAGAGCAGCGCGGTGTTGATCGCGCCCATGCCGGAGGCGGTGGCGAGGGCGCCGGTGCCGCCCTCCAGTCCGGCGACGGCCTGCTCCAGCGAGCGGACGGTGGGGTTGCCGAAGCGGTTGTAGAGGAAGGCGCCGTCCGGTCCGTCGTGGGCCCCGGCGAGTGCGTCGCCGGTGTCGAAGGCGAACAGGTGGCCCTGGTGCAGCGGGACGCCGAGCGGACGGCTGCCGGTGACGTCGGCGAGCGGCGGGTGGACGACCCGGCTCTCGGGGCGCAGCCCTTCGGGGCTCTCCTGGGTGCGGAAGTCGCTCATGGCGCTCATCCTCGGGCGGCCCCGGCACCCCGGCCAGGGCCAATCGGCGTCAAGTGGCCCGCCCCGGGCGGTCGTTCCGGCTCCACCGCCCGGCTGGCGGCGGCGAACGCCCGGGTCGCGGCCGTGCGCGCTGCGCGGTGCGCTCGGCCAGTAAACGACCGGTGCACAGCGGTGCACGGCCGGTGCACAGCGGTGCACGGCCAGTGCTGGCGGCGCGCGGCTACTTGCGGCGGCTGAAGATCCGCTTGGCGGCGTAGACGATCCCGACGATCAGCAGGACGACGAGCAGGATGAGCAGGATGACCACGACCAGCAGGAACTTGCCCAGCTTGGCGAAGAAGCCCTTTTTCTTCTTCTCGTCCTTGGCCGCGAGGTGCGCGACATCGGCGGCGGAGGAGGTGGCGGCCGTGGCGGCGATCGCGGAGGCGGCGCGCGCCTCCGTGCCGATCTGCGCGCCGCCGTCCGCGGCGGCGGCACCCGCGGGGGCTCCCGGATGCGCGGCGGCGGCCGCGACGGTTCGGGGTGCGGCCACCGCCGCCGCGCCCGATGCCGCCGCGGTGAGGCCGGCGGCGGCCAGCAGGGCCACCAGGGCGCCGGCTATCGAACGTGCTATCCGATCAGTCATCGTGCTCCTCGTACGGGTCCGGAGCAGCGCGGAACAGCCGCTCTGACCAATTTCTCATGGTCTGACCAGCTGGTTTTCCCATCCGCGCCTAGTATGCTCCACTGAAGTTCTACAGCGGTGTAAAAGTTTAGCGACGGGTCACGCCCGGATCGGCTCCGGCCCCGGGCCACGCGAACCCGCCGCTTTTCGACGGGGGCTCGCGTGGCAACTGTGGAGGATGACGACGTGTCTGGCCGAAAGGGTTCCCCCGAAGCCGAGAATTCGCCGCACCGTGCGGGCGGACGCCGGGCCACCGGCCGGAGAACCGGCCAGAAGAACGACCGGAACCCGGACAGTGCGAGCATATCGGACGGCCGTTCAGCGGCCCGGGCGCGCAAGAAGCCCAAGCGCAGCACCAAGGAGAAGGTGCTCTGGGCGACCGCCGGCTGCACCGCGCTCGCCGTCCTCGGCGGCGCCGGCCTCTACTACCGGCTGAACAGCAACATCAACACCTTCGACGGCGACGCCCTCAGCAAGGACCGCCCGGAGGCCGCGACCCCGGACGCCCAGGGCCGCACCCCGGTCAACGTGCTGATGATCGGCTCGGACAGCCGCGGCAACGGCAACAGCGACCTGGGCGGCGGCGGGGACGGCGGCGCCCGCTCGGACACCGCGATCCTGCTGCACGTCTACGCCGACCACAAGCACGCCGTCGGCATCTCCATCCCCCGCGACTCCCTGGTCACCATCCCGCCGTGCAAGCTCCCCAACGGCAAGTGGACCAAGGAGCAGACCAATGTGATGTTCAACAGCGCCTTCTCGGTCGGCGACAGCGACCAGGGCAACCCGGCCTGCACCCAGAACGCCGTCGAGAAGCTGACCAACCTGCGCGTCGACCACACCATCGTGGTCGACTTCAACGGCTTCGCCGCGATGACCAAGGCGGTCGGCGGCGTCGAGGTCTGCCTGCCGAACGACATCCACGAGGGGGACCTCAACCCCAACCTCGGCCACAAGGGGAAGCTGCTCTTCCCCAAGGGCAAACAGAAGGTCGAGGGCCAGGCCGCGCTGGACTACGTCCGGGTCCGGCACGGCATCGGCGACGGCTCCGACATCGGCCGCACCAAGCGCCAGCAGGCCTTCATGTCCTCCCTCATCAAGGAGGTCAAGTCCCGCGGCATGGACCCGACCACGCTGCTGCCACTGGCCGACGCGGCCACCAGGTCACTGACCGTCGACCCCGGCCTCGGCTCGGCCGCCAAGCTGCTCTCCTTCGCCATGGAACTCAAGGACGTGAACCTGCACGACATCAAGTTCCTCACCGTGCCCTGGCGCTACGAGGGCCCAAGGGTCGCCCTGGTGCACCCCGACGTGGACCAGCTGTGGGCCGCGCTCAAGGCCGACCGCACCATCGACGGCCAGGACGCGAGCGCCCCGGCCGACGCCGCCACCCCCTCCGCCCCTCCCGCCGCCGAGGCCGCGCCCGCGCCGGCCCCGGCCCCGGACGCCAAGGCCGCCGAGGTGAAGGTCTCCGTGCTCAACAGCACCGGCGAGTCCGGGCTCGGCGGCCGGGCCGCGGAGACCGTCAAGGGCGCCGGCTACACCGTCGCCGGCGTCGGCAACGCGGTCGGCAAGCCGCGCAGCACCACCGTCGTCGAGTACGGCACCGGCGAGCGCACCGCCGCCGAGGCGGTCGCCAAGCTGTTCCCCGGCGCGACCGTGCAGCCCGGCGGCCGGGGCGTCAGCGTCGTCCTCGGCCACGACTTCGCCGCCGCCAACCCGGCCGGCCCCGCCACCGCGGCCCCCGGCGGCGCCCCCACCGCCCCGGCCCCGCTGCCCACCAGCGTCAGCGGCGCCGCCCGCTCGGCCGACGACGATCCCTGCGCCAACCTCTCGTACGGCTGAGCCGGTCCGTCCCGCGCACACGACGGCGGGGCGCCTCCGGACCGTCGCTCCGGGGGCGCCCCGCCGTCCTGCGGACGAGGTGTCAGCGTCTCGTCCCGCAGGACGGACAGAACGCGGCGCCGTCCGGGACGTCCTTGTGGCAGCTCGTGCACTGGACGGGCTGCGCCAGTCGGAAGCCGCATCCGGGGCAGAACGGCGTGCCGTGGGTCTCGGTGTGGCACTGCGGGCAGACCAGCTGACGCGGCGCGTTGACGTCGAACTCGGCCCCGGACTGCTGACCGGACTTGTACGCGCGCTCGGTGACCGTGTCGTTGAGGCCGCGGTGCTGCGCCGCCACCGCCTCGGCCGCGGTGTCCGGGGCACAGGTGTGGCACAGGCCCTGGGCCGGGTCGAAGCAGCGGCCGCAGACGTAATGGGTGCACCGGGCGCAGCGGTTGAAGTGGGACTGGGCGTTGGTGATGGCCCGTTGGAAGGCCTCGTCCCGCGAGGTGCCCCAGGTCTGGCCGGCCAGACCGTCGGCGGCGTTGCTGATGGTGTTGGCGTTGCCGCCGATGAGGTTCCAGGCCGCGCTGACGCCCTTGCCTATCCAGCCCGCCACCTGACCGGTCCGGAACGGCTCGAACGCCGAACGCCAGGTGTCCGAACAGCGGTAGCAGGAGAACTCGAACTGGAAACCCGCGCCGGTGCCGTGCTGCTCGCACAGGTCGCGGTAGTTGCTGCTGAAGTAGATCTCCGACGTCACATCGTCCCCGGTCGCTAAATGGCCTGTCAGCGGTCGATCCCAGGGACGACGGGGCCCGCCGAACGGTTCCACCGGGAACGTCCGACCGGCCTGCTCAGAGCCCGGACACCGGCAGCAGCAGCACCCGCGCCGGGTCGAACGGCTGCCAGAGCGCGGGCTGTCCGCCGCGGCCGATGCGCAGCCGGCACCAGCGCTGCCCGGCCGCGTCCTGCCACCACGCGCTGATCCGGCCGAGCGCCCAGCCGCCGTCCCCGAGGTCCACCTCGACCGGCTGGTAGACCCAGCGGACGTCCCGGGCCGCCGCTTCCGGTCCTGCCTGATCCGTTCCCGCCGGTGCCGGCCCCGCCGGACCTCCGGCGTCCCCGGGGCTGCACTGATTCTCCATCACGGCTCCGCCTCCCGACCCGGACCCGGCCGCCGGGCGCCCCGCTCGGGGCGGCCGACGGCCGGGCGTTCAGCTCACCTCCTGAACTCTACAGGCGTGTAGATGTCAGTGGGAGGAGTTCCGTCGAGGCCGATCGAACCCGATCGAAGCCGGTCGAAGCCGATCGGCCGGGTTCCGGGAGGGCGAGCCGGCCTCAGCGGTCCTTCCGCGCCCAGCGCCGCCACTGCCACAGGGCGAGCGGCACGACGCCGGCCAGTGCGGCGGCCTCCGGCGCCGGCGGCGCCTCGAACGGCGCTCCGGCCGCGCCCGCCGCCCCGGCCGGCACCTTGTCGAAGGTGTCCGGGACCGGCAGCGTGGACCAGTCGGACAACGGCCAGGCGACCACGAAGGCCCGGCCGACCACGTTGTCCACCGGCACGAAGCCGTCGCCGGTCTCGTTGTGGTGCCACCGGGAGTCCCGCGAGTTGTTGCGGTGGTCGCCCATCACCCACAGCTTGTCCTTGGGCACGGTGACGGTGCCGACCGGGTCGTTGTCGCAGGGCGTCGCACCCGGGAACAGGTACGGCTCGTCCAGCGCGACGCCGTTCACCCTCAGCGGCGAGCCCGCCTCGCACTCCACGGTGTCACCGCCGACCGCGATCACCCGCTTGATCAGGTCCTTCTCGTCCGCCGAGGGCATCAGGCCGACGGTGCTGAGCGCCTTCTGGACGGTCCCCATCACGGAGTCGCCCGAGGCCGTCGGCGTGCCCTCCAGCCAGCCGCCCGGATCGCGGAACACCACCACCTCGCCGCGCTCGGGCTTGGCGCCGAACCACGGGGTGAACTTGTCGACCAGCACCCGGTCGCCGATCGCGAGGGTCTGCTCCATCGAGCCGGAGGGGATGGAGAAGGCCTGCACGAAGAAGGTCTTGATCCCGAGCGAGAGCAGCAGCGCTACCACCAGCAGGATCGGCAGCTCCTGCCAGAACGGGCGCTTCTTCCGGGGGCGCTCGGCCTCCTCGTCGGCCGTCCCGGGAGCGTCGGCCTCCCCGGGAGCGACGGTCGTCCCGGGGGCACCGCCCTCCCCGGGAGCGGCTTTCCCGGGAGCACCCGCGCTCCCGGGTGCACCGATCCCGCCGGGAGCACCGGCGCCCGCGTCCGCACCCTCCGCCACCGCGCTGCCCGCACCCGGCTCCGCCCGGCCGTACCCGGCCTCCGCACGCTCCCCGGCTCCGCCGCTCTCGCCGGACTCCGCGCTCTGCTGCACAGTCATTTCCTCGGCCCCTCCCGATGGCCTGGCGGGAGCCGGTAGGAAGACCCCCTGTCAGGAACGAACCTACCGAACAGAGGTTCCCGGGCGCGCCCTGACGTGGATGCGCTCCCCCTGCGGCCCGAACAGGCTGAGGAACTCCACCGGCTGCTGCCCCGCGTTGCCGAAGGCGTGCGGGGTGCGGGTGTCGAACTCGGCGGCCTCACCCGCCGTCAGCACCAGGTCGTGGGTGCCGAGGACCAGCCGCAGCCGTCCGGACAGCACGTACAGCCACTCGTACCCCTCGTGGACCTTCAGCTCCAGCTCGGGTCCGGCGTTCCGGCCCGGCGGCACGATGTGCTTGTAGGCGTGCAGGCCGCCCAGGTGGCGGGTGAGCGGGACGATGGTCTGGCCGTTCCTGGTCACCGGGCGCGGGTGGATCCGCGGGTCGCCGGTGGCCGGGGCGCCGACCAGTTCGTCCAGCGGCACCCGGTACTCCCGGGCCAGCGGCAGCAGCAGCTCCAGCGTCGGCTTGCGCTGCCCGGACTCCAGCCGGGACAGCGTGCTGAGCGAGATGCCGGTGACGGCGGCCAGTTTGGCGAGCGTGGTGCCGCGCTCCCGCCGCAGCGCCCGCAGCCGCGGGCCCACCGTGGTGAGGACGTTCTCGAAGTCTTCGTCGGCCATGCCTGCCATTTGCCGGTACGGCAATGCCCATTGTCAATCCGGCACACGGGTGAGGCCCCGCCGCCACCCACGCGGGCCACACTCCGGGCGCTCGCCCACGGCTCCGGCCTATCCTCCCGCCATGCGCATCCTCCTCACCCGGGACAGCGTCGCGGCCGGCGACGACGCCGACGCCCCGCACGCCGAGACCCTCAGCCTCCCCGACCACCTCGACACCCCGGCGGCGCTCACCGCCCTCGGCCTCCCCCGGCCCCGGCTCCCGCTGATCGGCGGCGGCCGCGCCACCTGGGTGGTCCGCACCGCCGACGGCACCCCGCTGGCCGTCCTCGCACAGCAGTGGCCGCAGCCCCACCCGCTCCCGGCCGGCGACGGCCCGCTCGACCGCCTGGCCGGAACGGACGGCACCGTCCGGCTGCACGTCGAGTACCGGCGCCAACTGGACCCGGAAGCCGAGTACGAGCGGCTGCTGCCCGGCTGATGCCTAGGTTCTGCCGTGGCCCCAGAGGAGGAAGCCGTGCACGTGCACCCACCGCGCGATCGGGTCGAACCAGTCCGTGAAGGCGAACAGCAGCAGGCTCACCGCCCCGCCCAGCAGCAACCCCATCACCACGGCCGCCGTCATCATCCCCGCGATCGCCCGCATCCGGACCCCCTCCCCGCTCCCGGGGAAGGGTCCCCCTCCGATCCCGGGTCGGCACCGAACGTCCTTGGAACGAGGCCGAGTCGTCACCGTCCGGTGAGGAAAGCGGAGTGCGGGGCCGACGCGCAGAAGCGGCCCCGGGCCCCGGGGGCGCGGGCCCCGGGTCAGCGGAGCCCGGGTCAGCGGGGCCCGGGGCTCCGGCCTACAGCCAGTCCCGCTTCTTGAACACCAGGTACAGTCCGGTGCACACCAGCGCCATCAGCCCGATCGCGAACGGGTAGCCGAAGACCCACTTGAGCTCCGGCATCGTCTCGAAGTTCATCCCGTACACCGTGCCGATCAGTGTCGGCGCGAAGAGGATGGCCGCCCAGGAGGAGATCTTCTTGATCTCGTCGTTCTGCGCGTGCCCCGCCTCGGCGAGCTGCTTCATCTCCTCGTTCTGCCGCTGCGAGACCAGTGTCGCGTTGACGGTCAGGATGTTCTGGAGCATCTGCCGGAATCCGTCCACCCGCTCGGCGGCGTAGGTGGCGTGGTCGGCGACGTCGCGCAGGTAGCGCTGGAGCTCCTCGTCGGTGCCGTACTTGCCGAAGCCCGCCTCCAGGCTCTTCATGATCTCCAGCAGCGGGCGGGTGGCCCGCTGGAACTCGATCACCTCGCGGGAGAGCTCGTAGATGCGGCGGGAGACCTGCGGGTCGCCGCCGAACACCTCGGTCTCGATCTCGTCGATGTCGTGCTGGAGGCCGGCGATCACCGGCGCGTAGCCGTCGACCACGGCGTCCAGCACCGCGTACAGCACCGCTTCCGGGCCGAGCGCCAGCAGCTCCGGGTCGGCCTCCAGCCGGCGGCGCACCGCCGACAGGTCCGGGGCCTGGGAGTGCCGGACGGTGAGCACGAAGTCGGGGCCGACGAAGAGGTGGATCTCGCCGAAGTCGACCTCCTCCGCCTCGTCCAGGTAACGGGCGGCGCGCAGCACCACGAACAGGGTGTCGCCGTAGCGCTCCAGCTTCGGCCGCTGATGGGCGACGATGGCGTCCTCGACGGCCAGCTCGTGCAGGTCGAACCGGTCGGCGGCCTCCAGCAGTTGTGCCTCGGCGGGGCGGAAGAGCCCGATCCAGGCCATCGTGCCGGGCCGGTCGGGCAGCGTGCGGTAGATGTCGGCGAGGTCGGTGGGCGCGTCCGTCCGGCGGCCGTCCCGGTAGACGGCCGCGTCCACCACGGAGCGTTCCAGCGTCACCGGCTCGACGGGCTGGTCGGGCCGGGGGTCCATCGAGTGCTCGGGCGCGGGCTGGGTGTCCGTGGGCCGGACGACGGAACGGGAGAACGGACGCTTGCTCGCGCGCACGGCGCGCACACGCCAGTCGGACATGGCGGGACCTCCACGGTGGATGCCCGGCCGCCGCGAGGGGACACGGCGGACCGGAGGCGCCCGGCCGGCCGCCACGCGCACGGCGCGACCGGCGGCGCCTCGCCGGGAGGACGAGGTCAGTGCCGCGCGGGAGCCGTACGGGAGGAGGTGTGCCGGGGGCCGCGAGTGGTGCGGGACAACCGGGGGCGGGGCCGACTTCGACCCGTACTACTGCACTCCACGGCCCTCACCTCCTCGCCTCCGCGCGCCTGCGCACCGGGAGGGGCGCCAGCACAATCCCGTCGAGTCTAGTACCCGCACGACCCGGGCCCCGACCGGGGTTACGGCCGGGGTCACAGTCGGGGTTACGGCCGGGGCCCGCCGTGGCCCGTGCCCCCGGACCGTGTCCGCCGCCCGCGCATGCCGCCCCCGCGCACGCCCCATGCACGCCCCGCGGACCGTCCGGTGCCGCCGTGCGCCGTCAACGGCCCCGCCGGGCAGGGCTGTTCGTCGGCAGCGAAGTGATCACGGGGAGGCGAGCACGCCACTACGCTACGTGTCATGACTTCTTCGGACAGGGCCCCGGGGCGGGGTACGGCAGTGGTGATCGGCGGCGGGCTCGCGGGAATGGCGGCCGCGTGGGCGCTGCGCGGATTCGCCGAGCGGATCGTGGTGGTGGAGCGGGACCGGTACCCGGCGGGGGCGGAGTTCCGGGCGGGGGTGCCGCAGGGCCGGCACGCGCACCTGGTGCTGGAGGCCGGGCACCGGCTGCTGGAGGAGATGATGCCCGGCATCAAGCAGGAGCTGGTGGCCGCGGGCGCGCAGCGGGTCGCCGCCTCGGACGTCAAGTGGCTCTGCTCCGCCGGGTGGCTGGCCGAGTACCCGGCGCAGGTGAGCTTCCTCTCCTGCACCCGGTCGCTGCTGGACTCGTTCGTGCTGGACCGGGTCCGCGCCCATCCCGCGATCGAGTTCCTGGAGGGCACGGACGCGGTCGGACTGCTCGGCACGGCGACCGCGGTGACCGGGGTGAAGGTCCGCGAGCGCGGCCAGGAGCGCGGCGAAGTCCGGGAGATACCCGCCGAGTTGGTGGTGGACGCGACGGGCCGCTCGACCTCGGTGCCGAAGTGGCTCGCCGAGCTGGGCTGCCCGCCGGTGCCCGAGGAGCGGGTGGACGCGGGCGTCGCGTACGTCTCCCGGATGTTCCACCGCCCGGACGGGTCCGAGACCGTCGGCCGGGCGGCCTACCTCCAGACCAAGGCGCCGGACGCACAGCGCATGGGCGTGCTGCTGCCGGTCGAGGGCGACCGCTGGATCGTCAGCCTCGCCGGGATGCGCGGCGCCGAGCCGGCGGCCGGCGAGGAGGGGTTCACCGAACACCTGCGCCTGCTGCGCGACCCGCTCCTGCACGAGATGCTGCGGGACGCCGAACCCGCGGGCGAGGTCCGCGGCTTCCACCCCGGCCCGGGCGTGCGCCGGCACTACGAGCGCAGTTGCCCGGACGGGCTGGTGGTGGTCGGCGACGCCGCGAGCACCTTCAACCCGGTGTACGGGCAGGGCGTCACCGTCGCGCTGTTCTGCGCCCGGGAGCTCCGCCGCACCGCGAAGCGGCACGGCGGCATCGGACACGCCACCGCCCGGGCCGCACGGCGCGCCGTCGCCGTGGCGTCCAAGATCCCCTGGGTGATCTCCTGCGCCGAGGACGCCCGCTTCCCCGCCACCACCGGCGCGCCCTCGGGCGCCCTGATCGGGCTCCAGCACAGCTTTTTCGACAAGGTGCTGGCGGCCAGCACCTTGGACACGGCGGTCACCGCGGTGTTCCACGAGGTGATGTCGCTGGTGGCGCCCCCGTCGGCGCTGTTCCGGCCGTCGGTGCTCGCGGCGGTCCTGCGGGCCTGAGGCAGGCACCGGGGCCTTCCGGGCACCGGTGGGGTGTTCCGGGCACCGGCGGGATGCCCCCGGCGCTACTCGCCGAGGTGCGCGGCGACGTACGGCAGTGCCACCTGCTCCAGGCCGCGCCGGCCGAAGGCGGGGTGGACGTTGACCTCGAAGACCACGCCCCCGCTCTCGGCGGCGAGGTCCACCCCGGCGAGGTCGAGGCCCGTGGAGGCGGCCGCCGCGATGGCCGACTCCGCGAGTCCGTCCGGCAGTTCGGTGTAGTCGAGCAGCGTGGAGACGGCCCCCCGGCTCTCGTTGCAGGGCGCGTCCGGGTCCGCCTGGACGTGCTCGACGACCCGGACCACGCGCCCCTGCAGCACCACCACCCGGTACTGGTGGCGGCGCCCGTCCGGGAGGATGTTCCGGGCGTCGCGGGCGATCAGCCAGTCCGCGCCCGCCCGGGCGTAGTGCCGCGCGGCAGCGTCGAGCTGCGCGCGGGTGGTGAGGTGGAAGACGTCGTCGCCGCCCATCCCGATGCAGGGCCTGGCCCAGACGTCGCCGCCGAGTGCCGCGAAGGCGTCGGCGGCGGCCTCCGGGCTCGGCCCGGAGAGCGCGATGCTGGGCATGTGCGGCACGCCGTCCCGGACGAAGCTCGCGACCGTGGCGTCCTTCTCGGTGGCCGCCCGCCACGCCTCGGCGTCGGTGCCGAGCGAGTGGGCGCCGAAGCCGCGCAGCCGCCGTTGGCAGTCCTCGAACGCGCGGCGCCGGTGCGGCGGGATCTCGTAGACGATCACCGTGTCGGCGGTCACCGCCCGGCCGCCCGCCTCCAGCCGGATTCCGCCCGCGTCGTCGGCCTCGATCAGACCGCTGCCGCCGGTCATGAAGTGCCGGGCGTCCAGCTGGACGGGCTCCCGGCCGGTCAGCGTCCGCGCGGCGGCGGCGAGCACCTGCCGGCTGCCTTCGGTCGAGCTGTGGTCGGTCAGGAGTACGAGATCGCGTCGGCCCATGCGGACATGCAAGCGATTGCGCCGCGACCATGACAAGGAGGCCCCGCGCGCCATCCGCCTCCGGCATGGCCGAAACCGAACCGCCCCCGGGCGGACGGGGTGGCACCCGGGGCCCCGCCGCGGCCGACCACCCCGCGCCGCCCCGTTAATCCGGATGCGTCCGGTCCACCCCTCCCGCTACCGTGGCCCCATGTCCACGCCCCGAATTTCCTAGCCGACGGACCGCTTCCACGCCACCCGTCTGTTCGCTAGCCGTTTCGGAGCGTTATCCCGTGATCACCACCCGTGGTGTCGACGTGCGCGTCGCCGCCCGTCTCCTGCTGTCCGACGTCACCCTGCACATCGCCCCCGGCGACCGGATCGGCCTGGTCGGCCGCAACGGTGCCGGCAAGACCACGCTGCTCGCCACCCTGGCCGGGCAGCTGGCACCCGCCGCCGGCACCGTCACCCGAACCGGAGCCGTCGGCTACCTTCCGCAGGACTCCCGCGCCGCCGACCCGTCGGTCACCGTCACCGACTGCATCCTGTCCGCCCGCGGCCTGGACACCGCCGTCCGCACGCTGCGCGCCGCCGAGGCGGCGATGGCCCGCGCCGGATCGCCGGCCGAGGAACGCCGGGCGATGGACGCGTACGTCCGGGCCGAGGCCGGGTTCCAGTCCCGCGGCGGCTACGCCGCCGAGGCCGAGGCTGCCCGGGTCGCGGCCGGGCTCGGCCTGCCCGCCCACCTGATGGGCTCGCCCGTCGGCCCGCTCTCCGGCGGCCAGCGCCGCCGGGTCGAGCTGGCCCGCATCCTGTTCGCCGACCACGGCACCCTGCTGCTGGACGAGCCGACCAACCACCTGGACGCCGACTCCGTCGCCTGGCTGCGCGGCTTCCTCGCCACCCACCGGGGCGGGCTGGTACTGATCAGCCACGACCAGCGGCTGCTCGCGGAGACCGTCAACCGGGTCTTCCACCTGGACCCGCGGCGCGCCACGATCGACATCCACAACACCGGCTGGGAGACCTATCTGACCCAGCGCGCCGCCGACGAGCGCCGTCGCACCCGGGAGCGGGCCAACGCCGAACGCAAGGCCGCCTCCCTGCACGCGCAGGCCGACCGGATGCGGGCCAACGTCGCCACCGCGACCACCGCCCGCAGCATGGCCCGCCGGGCCGACCGGATGCTCGCCGAACTCGAACCCGTCCGGCAGGCCGAACGCACCGCCCGGATCCGGCTGCCCGAGCCCGCCCCGTGCGGCCGGATGCCGCTCGGGGCGATCAGCCTCGCCAAGTCCTACGGCGGCCGACCGGTGCTGACCGGACTGGACCTGGCCGTGGACCGCGGCAGCCGGCTGGTCGTGCTCGGCCCGAACGGGGCCGGAAAGACCACCCTGCTGCGCATCCTGGCCGGCCGGGAGACGCCGGACTCCGGCCGCGTCGTCCCCGGCTCCGGTCTGCGACTCGGCTACTTCGCCCAGGAGCACGACACCCTCGACCCGGCACTCAGCGTGCGCGGCAACCTCGCCGCGGCCGCACCCGGCCTCACCGACGGCGAACTGCGGCACGTGCTCGGCGCGTTCCTCTTCCGGGGAGACGACGCCGACAAGCCGGCCCGGGTGCTGTCCGGCGGCGAGAAGACCCGGCTCGCCCTGGCCGCCCTGGTGCACTCCGGCGCCAACGTCCTGCTGCTGGACGAGCCGACCAACAACCTCGACCCGGCCTCCCGCACGGAGGTCCTGACGGCGGTGGGCAGCTACCCGGGCGCGATCGTGATGGTCACCCACGACCCCGGCGCCATCGAGGCCCTCCGGCCCGACCGCGTGCTGCTCCTGCCGGACGGCGACGAGGACCTCTGGCACGACGCGTACCTGGACCTGGTCGCACAGTCCTGAGCTTCGACGCCGGCCCGCCGGACTCCTGCCCGGTGGGCCGGCGTCCGGTGGGCCGGCTACGGCTTGCGCGCCTCGATCAGGAAGCGCGCCGAGTGGGCCACGAACGGGCCCTCGGCCCGGATCCGGGCGTCCAGCTCGCGCAGCCGGTCCCGGTACCCGGCCAGGGTGAAGCCCGGGACCATCCAGATCACCTTGCGCAGGAAGTACACCACCGCACCGATGTCCCGGAACTCCATCCGCAGCCGCTCGGACCGCAGATCCACCACCTCCAGCCCGGCCGCCCGCGCCTCGGCGCTCTCCCGCTCGGGGCGGCGGCCCTCGCGCGCCTCCGGCTGCGGCCCGAGGAAGTACTCGACCAGCTCGAAGGCCGACGCCGGGCCCACGTGCTGGGCGAAGTACGTGCCGCCGGGGCGCAGCACCCGGGCGATCTCCGTCCACCGGGCCCGCACCGGGTGCCGGCTGCTGACCAGGTCGAAGGCCCCGTCGGCGAACGGCAGCGGCGGCTCGTCGGGGTCCGCGACCACCACCGCGCCCAGCGGGTGCAGCAGGTCGGTGGCGCGGGCCACGTTGGGCGGCCAGGACTCGGTGGCCGCGAGCACGGGCGGGCGCCCGCCGAGCCGTACGGCGCCCGCGAGCACCTCGCCGCCACCGGTCTGGACGTCCAGGGCCGCGGTCGCCGTGCCCAGCCGCCCGGCCAGCAGCCGCTGGTAGCCCCAGGAGGGCCGCTCCTCGGTGGCCCGGCCGTCCAGCCAGGAGAAGTCCCAGCCGTCCACGGACACGGCCCCGGCCTCGGCGATCAGCTCTTCGAAGGTGCGCATGTCCGCATCATCGCGGCGACGATGCCCTCCGGCCAGCGGATTTCGCGCCCGGGCCGTCCCCCCGACCGCGTGGACCCCCTCCTCCGCACCGCGAATGCACGCATTCCAACGACGCCCGCTGATCCGACGTGACCGGAACGAAGAGAACCTAGGTGGTCCTGCCGATGACCCGCTGGACGGGGTCCGGCGGGTCGGCGTCCTTGTCCTTGACGTGCGAGTCGGGGACCGCCGGCCCGTACACCTGGCGCATCGGGAGCACACCGCCCCAGGCGTTGCCGTGGTCCCAGTCCCAGTCCTGCCGGTTCTCGTGCTCCGGCTCGGCGGCGTGGTGCCGCTTGACCTTCACCGTCGCGTCCTCCGTCAGGCTGACGGAGAGGACCCCGGTGGTGGGGGTGTGCTCCCCGTCCGAGTCCAGTTCGCCGCCCTTGCCGTCCTTGATCGGGCGCAGTTCGGGCCACCGGCCCGGGATGACCTGGTTGCTGAGCGCCTCGAACGCCTTCGCCCGGTCCGCCGGATCGACCTTCCGCGCGATGCCGTCCACCACCACGGAGCGGTAGTTGAGGGAGGTACTGATCGCCGCCCGCCCGACGATGAGGCCGTCGAGCAGGGTGACGGCCAGGCAGACGTGGACCCCGGCGTCGTTCCACAGCTGCCGCAGCGAGGGCGCCAGCTCGGTCTGCGGCGGCCAGTAGATGGAGCCGTGCAGATAGAGGAGCCGCTCGTCCCCCTCCTCGTGGTACGCGTAGACCATGGGCACGCACCTCGGCCGGCCCGTTTCGGGGTCGACGTGGGCGAGGGTGCAGACGTAGCCCTGCTTGAGGACGGCTGTGGCCGCCGCCAGGTCGGCCGTCTCCTTCGTCCTCTTGAAGTGACCGCTCATCCTGTCTCCTCGTTGGCGTCCTCCAGGGCCTTGGCCAGGATGGCCCGGGCCACGCTCTCGGGGTCCTGGCCGTGGAAGGGGCGGTCGAACAGCCAGTTGTAGAGCATCTCCCGGGAGATCCGCGGCTGGTAGGCCGGAACTTCGTGCCCGGCGTCGGGCACCGCGACCTGGGTGACGTTGTTGAGGCTGCGGACGAAGCCCTTCGGGTTGCCCTGCGCCTGCTTCCAGATCAACCGCGGGACCTCCTGCCAGCCGTCCTTCATGATCTCGTCGAGGATCTCCTCGGTGCTCTGGTAGCCGCAGGCGGTGTCGAAGTCCCCGGTGTAGAGCAGGACCCTGTAGTTCTCCTTCGCGTGGATGAGCTCGGCGTACAGCGACGAGGCATCCGCCATGTTGTCGGCCTTCAGTGCGGTGGCCACCGGACCGGAGTTGTCCGCGGACTCCCACGCGTGGTCGACGTGCAGGGCCTCCTTGACGGCGGGGGTGTTGAGGTAGACGGGCAGCGCACCCGCGGACAGGTCCTCCCAGCGCCGTACGTCGTAGACGTCGAAGTCGCCTCCGTAGGCCAGGATCGCGTTGACCAGGCCGTTGCCGAGATCGGTGGCCTTCTTCATCTCGCCGGCCCTGAGGACGTCCTGGAAGTGCCTGTACGAGGAGTCCAGGACGTCCTTCTGGCCCTTGCCGAGGAATCCGGACGCGTAGGCGTAGTCGATCATGACGCGGATCGAGAGTTCCGGTCTGATCCAGCCGTTGCCTACGGCGATCCCCTGCAGATTGAGGTGCTTCTTGGGCCTCTTGAGGTTCTCCTGGTGGATCTTCCGGGCGATGTACGGCACGTACTTGCCCGCGTAGCTCTCACCGCAGACGTAGAGGGGGCACTTCTGGTACTCCGGGTACGTTTCGAAGAACTGAACCAGCGCCCGGTGGAACATCTCGCTGAGTTCGTCCTCGTCCTCGACGTACGTTTCCGACGTCCTGCAGTAGCTGTATCCCGCGCCGACCGGCTGGTCCCAGTAGAGGACGTGGGCTTCCTGGTTCCAGGTGTCGGGGCTGACCGAAATGGTCCCGGCGGCGTCGTCACCGACGCGCAGCGGCCCGTTCTCCAGGAACAGGCCCAGGAGCGACGAGGCGCCGGGACCGCCGTTGAGCCAGATCAACAGAGGGGTCTTCTCGATCAGGTCCTTCTGCTCGTCGGCGTCGACGTGGGGGTCGCAGGTCTGGCTCTCGAAGAACCAGTGGAACAAGCGGCTCTTTTCGGTGCCGGGGCCGTCGACGTCCGCGTACCCGGCGTAGGACCGGACCGTCTTCGGGGCTCCTTCCTCCTCCTTCTTCCCGGGGTCGGGACAGAAGTGGATCGTCTGCGTGTTGAAGGCGTTCGCCGGGATCGCGTAGACGGGCTGACGGGGCATGGTTCACCTTCCGTTTCGGGAGGGAGGTCAGGACGTCGGCGTAACGCGCCCGGGCAGCGGGCGGACGTAGCGCTCGATGTAGCGCTCGGTGTGCGCGACCTCCTGGAGGACTCCGATGCGCTGGCCCAGGAGGAGCTGGAGTGCGGGGAACCGCTTCTCCTCGAACAGCAGGATGTTCAGTGAACCGCCGTACTGGAAGTAGCCGATCTCGTCGCCCTTCTTCACCTCGACCGGGGTCGACTCCTCCGTGATCCTCCGGAACGGATCGAGGAACCTCACGGAGCCGATCGAGTTGAGGCCGACGGGCACCAGGGCGACAAAGCCTTCACCGTCCGGATCCCCGTTGTGGTCCACGTACGGCGTCTTGATGATGGCGTATCCGCGGCGGAAGTCCTCGAACAGGCTGTAGTCGTACCCGTAGCCGACGTTCCCCTTGTTGAGCAGGTCAGGGAAGTCCCGGATCCCGTAGTAGACGCCGCCGATGTCGTCGCGGGCCTCGACCACCCGGCCGCCGACCGGGGCGTGGTAGCGGTGGTAGGTGTCGGGCATGAGGATGCACGACACGGCCGTGCCACCGATGAACTTCTCGGCGTACTTGGAGCCGTCGAGCAGCCTGCTGACACTCATGGTCACGGCCGCCTTGATCGGGAGCGGCGTGTCGGGCGCCAGATTGTCGACGATCATGTTGACGATGCAGTCGGTCGGGGCGGTCACGACGCTGGGGTCGTCGGGGTAGTCGATCGGCCGCTTGCCGGGCTTTAGTTCCCTGATGAAGAACTTGTTGAGGGTCGACCAGTCCCCCTTCTTGAAATCGGCCATCCGCTTCGGGCCGAGTTCATCGATCCACTGCTGGACCAGTTTCTCGGAATCCGTTGAGTCCATCTGCCGGCCCTGCAGCTGCGTGAAGTCAGCCAGCACCTCACGTCCTGATTCGCTGGTCACGAACGCGAGCCCCGCGGCGTTCTCGTAGCTGATCCAGCTGAATTTACGGATGTATTTCAGCCCGTCGGAGATGGGCTGCTTCCAACCCCAGTCGTACCATTCGACGAAGAATTCCGCCAGGGTCATTCCGGTCGCCCCTCGCCAGTCCTTGTAGACGTCGGAGTCCGGGTACACCGTGGGCGGCGTCAAACCCCTGATCGCCGCGTCGAACTTGCGCCTGAAATCGCTTTCCTCGTCATCGTAGAGCTTCTCGACCTTCTCCTTGAGCTCTTTGATGTTCTGCGAGGCCATGTCCCGCTTCCTTCCGTGCGATGGGATCCCCCGGGCGCTGCGCCCTCACCAGTACGTCCCGATCCACGAAGAACCGCGCCCGCAGCTACGCCGTTCGTCTAAAAACCACCTCCGCCCGGCGGTACGCCGCGTGTCGCTCCCGGCCGCGGACGGCCCTGAAGCAGCAGATCCACAAGGGCACTTCGGCACGGAAGGCCGGTACCGGTGGCGAACGCGCCCGGCCGTCTCGGGCGCCCACGGGCGCCCCGACGGCCCACCTGGCGCCCGATGCGGAGCGACCGTGATCCGCGCCGCCCAGCCGGCCGCCACTGCGGCAGCGCGGGCCCTGACCGTCCTCGCCCCTCCTCGCCGGCCCGTCGTCCGCCGGGGCCCGCAGCAGCACGGGCCCCGGCGGAAGGGCACACCGAGTCGATCACCACCTCCCCGAGCGGCGTCCCTCCCCCTCGGCTTCCAGGAACTCGCGCCGCCGGCGACCCGAACGCGTCTCAGGACACCTGTCGAACTCGGCCGCAGACGATGCCTATCAGCCGGACTCGCACCACTCCGTCACCATCCGCGCACGCTCCAGATGCGCTGCGGCAGTCCCCGCGCCGGGCGTGCACGCCGAGGCACGTGAGGCAAGGGCGTTGGTGCGGGCTGCCGTTGTGGCTGCGGCATGCCCGAGTGGGCCTGGTTGCCCTGCACCCGAGCACCGATCCACCCGGGCCCGCCTGGCCGGACGACCAGTGGGGCGTGCGGCTCGGCGCGCTGGAGAACCTCACCGACGGCCTGAGCGGCTGCACCGGCGGCGGTCCGTCCGACCGGGCGTCACCGTCCGGTGTCCGTACCCTGCCCGCCCCTCGGTGGCTCCGGAAAACCGGTACTCCGCGCCGGCGTGCCCGGGCGAGGATAGCGCCGTGGCGGACGTGCCGGTCGCCGCGCCCGCGCGCCGCCCGCATCCCGCCTCCCACCTCCCGCCTTCCATGGAGACCCTGACGCCATGACCGACTCCGCCCTCGGCCGCTTCTACGACGCGTTCGCCGACGACTACCACCTCCTCTACGCCGACTGGAACGCCTCCGTCGCCCGCCAGGGCGCCGCGCTGGACGCCCTGATCCGCCGGCACCTCGGTGACCGCCCGGCCGAGGTGCTGGACTGCGCCTGCGGCATCGGCACCCAGGCGATCGGCCTGGCCGCGCTCGGCCACCACGTCACCGGCAGCGACCTCAGCCCGGTCTCCGCCGCCCGCGCCACCGCCGAGGCCGCCGAGCGCGGTGTCCGGCTGCCCACCGCCGCCGCCGACATGCGAGAACTCCCCTTCCCGGACGGACGGTTCGACGTCGTCGTCTGCGCCGACAACGCGCTGCCCCACCTGCTCACGGCCGAGGACGTCCGCGCCGCGCTCGGTGAGATGCGACGGGTCCTGCGTCCGGACGGACTGCTGCTGGTCACCACCCGCCCGTACGACGAGCTGCGCCGCACCCGGCCCGCCTCCACGTCGCCGCAGACCGCCGACTACGACGGCCGACGGTCGGTCCTCTTCCAGCTCTGGCAGTGGCGGGAGGACGGCGAGCGGTACGACCTGGAGCTCTTCCGCCTCCTTCCGGACGACGCCGGCGAGTGGCAGGTCGCGGTTCGCCGCTCCACCTACTGGGCGCTCACCCAGGACCAGCTGAGCGCCTTCGCCGCCGAGGCGGGCCTGTCCGGCATCCGCTGGGAGCAGCCCGTCGACACCGGCTTCTTCCAGCCCGTCCTGATCGCCCGGGCATCCTGACCTCCCGAAAAGACTTCGGCACGGTCCCCGCGGCCGCAGCACGAGCGGCATCCCGACCATCCGCGCCGCTCGGGCCTCGAACCCCGCCTCAAGGCAGTGGCCGCGGGTCCGAGCGCCGGTCCGGGGCGCCGGGGACCACTGCGCTCCCGTGGCGCCGCGACTGCGCACCGCCGTGGTGCTCGACCGACTGGAGCGGGCCCTGGCCCGAGCCCCGCGACGGCCCGTCCGCTCCTCCCCTACCGGTCCAATGCCGCCACCGCCTCCGCGACCCGGGCCGCGCCGTCCTCCTCCGCCATCGCGCGGGCCGCCTCCTGGGCCCCTTCCCTCAGCCGCTGCTCCTCGACGGCCTGCCGGACGGCCTCCGCCAGCCGGTCGGCGGTCAGGTCGGCGAACCGCACCGGCGTGGTGGCGGCAC
This sequence comes from Kitasatospora sp. NPDC058063, assembly GCF_042885395.1. Taxonomy (NCBI): domain Bacteria; kingdom Bacillati; phylum Actinomycetota; class Actinomycetes; order Kitasatosporales; family Streptomycetaceae; genus Kitasatospora; species Kitasatospora sp. NPDC058063. The sequence continues at coordinate 99,821 of NZ_JBHVSD010000013.1, read as the reverse complement.
CGAGCCGGGCGAGCCGACCGGCCCAGAACGGCTGGTCCGCCGTCACCGGGACGGGGACGCTCCGCACGCCCGCGCGCAGGGCCGCGGCCGCCGTGCCCGCGCCCGCATGGTGCACGACCGCCGCCATGTGCGGGAACAGCCGGGCGTGCGGGAGTTCGCCGACGGTCAGCACGTCGTCGCCCTCCCCCGCGATTCCGGCCCGGCCGGTCTGCAGCACGCCCCGGACGCCCGCCCGCCGCAGGGCCTCCACCGCGAGGGTGCTCAGCCGCTCGCCCTGCCCGGCCGCCATGCTGCCGAAGCCGATGAACACCGGTGGCGGTCCCTCCCGCAGGAAGTCCTCGACCTCGGCCGGGAGGCGGTGGTCGTCCGGTACGTACGGCCACCAGTTGCCGACCACCCGCAGCCCCTCCCGCCAGTCGGCCGGGCGCGGTACGACGGTCGGGCTGAAGCCGTGAAACACCGGCCAGCGCGCCCGTTCCACGGCTCGCCGGCGTGCGGTCTGGGAGAGCGCCGGGAGTCCGAGCCGCGACCGCATCCGGCGGGCGGCCTCGGCGTGCAGACGATCGACGACCCGCTGGCCGAGCGCCCCCGCCGCCCGGTTGCCCCAGCTCCCCAACGAGCGGACGCCCCCGACGACCGGCGGGAACTCCCGTGTCGGCAGCGTGGGTTGCAGGTAGACCCCCAGGCTGGGAACGTCCATCGCCTCCGCGAGGTGCCAGCCCAGCGGCGCGGTGGTGGTGCTCAGCAGGAGCAGATCGGCGCCGGGTGCGGTGGCGTCCGCGAGCCCGTCGCCCAGCTGCCCGATGAACGCCGCGGCCCGCGCGAGCAGTTCGGAGCGCCCGCGCGCGGGCCCGGCACCCGCGCCGTGTGGATCGACCGGGAGCGGCCGGAAGTCGAGGCCGCTGCCGGCCACCAGCTCGCGGAAGGCCTCGGGCGCCGCGAGCGCGACCTCGTACCCCGCACCGCGCAGGTGCGCCCCGAGCCCGGTGTAGGGGGCGACGTCGCCGTGCGATCCGGCGGCCATGACGAGGATCCTCATCGGGCCGCCCCGTCGACGTCGTCGACGTCGTTGCCGTCGTTGCCGTCGTTGCCGTCGAGGTCGTTCGCGTCACGCCGCTCGGCGTTGGCGCCGATGGCCGCACGGAGGTAACCGGCCAGGCCCGGGCGCTGCTCGGCCGGCGGGACGACCAGGGCGAAGGCCCGGGCGTCCGCCTCGTAGTCGTCGGCGATCCGGCAGTGCATCTCCGGCGGGCAGGGCGTGAACCACCGGGTGATGTGCTGCCGGTGCCGCTCCGCGAGGTCCAGCACCGTCCGGTGGTCGACCGGCAGCCCCGCGTCGAAGGCCTCCAGCAGCCGGCCGCGCCACTCGGCGGCCTCCGCCATCAGCTGCTGCCAGTCCTCCTTGGAGTGGGTGGCGGCGCGGGCCAGGGCCTCCCGGTGGCTGTCCCGCTCGCCCCACTTGAGGTGGGCGTCGGCCGCGTAGCTGAGGTCGAAGACCACGTCCCCGAAGACCTCGAAGCGCTCCTGCGGCGTCAGCTCGACCCCGGTGCGCCGGACCTCGATGGCCCGCTCGGCGACGTCGACCAGCTTCTGCAGGCGTCCGATCTGCTCGGTGAGGGCCTGCCGCCTCGCCAGCAGGTGGTCGAGCGCGTTGGCCTGCGGGTCCGCCAGGATGTCGGCGATCTCGTCGAGCGGGAAGCCGAGCTCCCGGTAGAAGAGGATCTGCTGGAGCCTGGCGAGGTCCGCGGCGCTGTAGAGCCGGTAGCCGGCCGGGCTGCGCTCACTGGGCGCGAGCAGCCCGGACCGGTCGTAGTGGTGCAAGGTCCGGATCGTGACCCCGGCGAAGCCGGAGACCTGGCCGACCGACCAGCTCATGCGTCCCTCCGATCATCCGTTCGTTCGCTGCGCCCCACCGTGCGGCCTGACGTGGGGTGAGGGTCAACACGCGCAGCCCAGGGGCCTGCTCCGGATGGCTGGAGGCACCCCGGATCAGGTCTCGCGCTGCGGGTGGTAGGCGCTCTCGGGTATGCCGAAGGTCCAGGCGACCCCGGCTCGCGCGGTGCGGGTGCTCGGGGGGACACGCAGCCAGTAGGTGCGGTGGGTGCCGTCCGGTTCGGGGGTGGAGTTGACCACCTCGACCATCACCACCGGCTCGTCGTCGGGCAGGACGATCCGCCAGAGCACTCCGGTCTCGTCCCGGTGGACGGGCTCGGCGCCGGAGTCGGCCAGGTAGCGCTCGTAGCCGTAGTGCTCCAGCAGGACCCGGCGCAGCTCGGCGTTCTCCTCGGTGCGGATCCGCTCGACGGTCACCTCGGCCAGGCCGGCCAGGAACTCCGGCGGGACGGGCATGCCGCGCCAGGCGTGCAGGGCGAAGCCGTCGGCGTACTCCAGGGCGGGCCCGTCCGCCCGGTCGAGCCGTCCGGCCTCGTCGCGGTGCAGGACGGCCGGCCGCTCGCTGAGCAGGACCACCTCCCGGTACGGCCACCACCAGCCGGCCTCCCGGGCCAGTTCGGCGAGCGGTGCGACGGCGTCGGCGCTCGCCCCGGCGGCCTCGAAGGCGGCGAACCACGGCGCGTCGTGCTGGCCGCGCACGGCGTCCAGCAGGGCGAGCCGGACGGTGGTGCGGCGGTCCCGCGCCTCCTCGGCCACGGCGGCGTCGGCCTCCCGGTCGGCCTCGGGGGCGAGCCGGTCGAGCACGGCGTTGCGCAGTCGGTCGGCGAGCGGGGTGGTGACCGGTCCGAGCTCGCCACCGGTGAGCGCCCAGTGGCCCGCCCACCCGCTGGTGCCGACCTGCTCGACGGCCCGCCGGCGGGCCTCCTCCCAGGGCCGGGTGCGCACGGCCTCACGCACGCTCTGCGCGCCGGCGGCCCGCAAGCCCAGGGCCGCCTCGGTCGCGGCGAGCGGCGAGTCGAACCAGCGGACGGCCGCGGGCTCGGGCAGTCCGGCCGCCCGGTAGGCGGCCCGGACGGCGCGCTCGGCCGCCGCCCTGTCCGCCGGCCCGGTGGCCGCCCCGGCCGCCCGCCAACGGGCCGTCGCCTCGGCCGGCCCGGGCAGCTCCCGCGCCTGCGCCCGGTCGCCGCGGGCCTCGTCGTGGATCACCGTTTCCATCCCTGCTCCGTTCCCGGCCGGGCTCCCCGCCCGGCCGTCCGTTCCCGTTCCCGTGCCGCGGCCCCGGCCGCGCCCTGCCCTCGTGCCCCACCCGCGTGCCGCCCCCGTACGGCGGGCGGAGCGGTCGTCAGTCCGCGACCACCCGCACCGCGCCGGGCGCGTACTCGCGTTGGCGGACCACCCGGTACCAGCTCTTGGGCAGCGGTATCGCCGCGTGCTCCTCGTGCACCACCCGGCCGCCCTCGGGCAGGTGCAGCCAGCCCGCGCCGAACGGCCCGGTCTCGCGGCGCAGCTCGCCGGGGCCGACCACGGCGTGGGCGTGCCCGGTGACCTCACCGAGCGCCAGCACCATCCGGCCCCGCGCGTCCCGGGGCTGCACGGCCAGCCCCGCCACCCGCGGCGGCACCGCGCTCTCCTCTACCGGCACGATCAGCACATCGCCCTGGCGGTACATCAGTCCTCCCTCGCCGTACGGCCGGACCCCGGCGGACGCCGGAACCCACGGCTCCGCCGCGTCTGCCGCGGTCACTCTCCGGAGCCAGGACCCGAACATAGAGCAAGGGTCTGACAACGCGCCCGGGCGGCGACCCGGCCGCCGGATTGTCAGTCCCGGCTGGTAGACAGTTGTTCGGCCCAGATCCCGGAGGAGCAGCGCATGACTGTCAACGACCACATCGAGCGGTTCCACGGTCTCCCCGTCTTCGACTTCGTGGAGGCCTTGGAGGAGGCCGAGGAGAAGGGCGGATCCGGCGCCGTCGAGCTGCCGGACGCGGCCTCGGCCGCCTGGAGGGTCAAGCTCGACTACGAGTCCGAGGCGACGTTCGCCGAGCGCTGGGAGCAGTTCCTCGGCGCCGTCGACACCGAGCGGGTCACCGCCCTGGTGATCGGCCAGTGGTCCCCGGACGAGCCGGACGGCTTCCAGGAGCCGATGGAGGCGATCGTCGCCGCCGCCGGCCGGCTGCCCGCCCTGCGCGCGCTGTTCGTCGGCGACATCACCTACGAGGAGTGCGAGATCTCCTGGATCCAGCAGTGCGACATCACACCGCTGCTGACGGCCTTCCCGCGGCTGGCCGAGCTGGTGGTGCGCGGCGCCTCGCAGGACTGGGACGGCAAGGGCGGTCTGGCCCTGCGGCCGCTGCGGCACGAGGCGCTCAAGGCGCTGCGCTTCGAGGCCGGCGGCCTGCCGGGCTCGGTCGTGCGCTCGGTGGCCGGCTGCGACTTCCCGGCCCTGGAGCGGCTGGAGCTCTGGCTGGGCGTGGACAACTACGGCGGCGACGCGACGATGGCCGACGTCGCGCTGTTCCTGGACGGCACCCGCTTCCCCGACCTGCGCCACCTCGGCCTCCAGAACAGCGAGTTCCAGGACGACATCGCGGCCGCCGTGGCGCACGCGCCCGTCGTCGCCAGGCTGGAGTCGCTCAACCTCTCGATGGGCGTGCTGACCGATCAGGGCGCCACCGCCCTGCTGGAGGGCCAGCCCCTCACCCACCTGCGCTCCCTCGACCTGCACCACCACTACCTGACCGAGGAGATGCAGCAGTGCCTGCGCCAGGCCCTCGCCGGGGTCGAGGTCGACCTCTCCGAGCCCGGCAAGCCCGACGACCGGTGGCGCTACGTGGCCGTGGCCGAGTAACCGTCACCTCCCGTACGTACGCACGCACCCGACCACTCGACCACTCGACCACTCGACCACTCGACCCACCAGGATCCTCCATGACCGTCTCCCGCCACATCGAACGCTTCCACGAGTTGCCGGTCCACGAGTTCACGCCCGCCGACGCCCGGCCGCGGCCCGCCGCGGGCGCCGTCGCCTGGCGGCTGTCCCTCGAGTACGGCTCCAAGCAGGACTTCGTCCAGCTCTGGCAGTCCTTCCTGGAGGAGGTCGACCCGGCCGGTGTCCGCGCCGTGGTGATCGGCGCCTGGTGGCAGGACGGCTACACGCCCGTGCGCTCCGCCGTCGAGGCCGTCACGGCCGAGGCGCAGCGCCTGCCCGCCCTGGAGGCGCTGTTCCTCGGCGAGGTGACCTTCGACGAGTGCGAGATCTCCTGGCTGGAGATGGACGACGTCACCCCCTTGCTGAACGCCTTCCCCGGGCTGCGGTCGCTGGCCGTGCGCGGCGGCACGGACCTCGCCCTGGAGCCGGTGCGGCACGACCGGCTGACCAGCCTGCGCTTCGAGTCCGGCGGCCTTCCGGCCACCGTGGTGCGCGCGGTGGCCGGCTCCGAACTGCCCGCGCTGGAGCGTCTGACCCTCTGGCTCGGTGTGGACGAGTACGGCGGTGACGCGACGATGGACGACCTGGCACCGTTCCTGGACGGTTCCCGGTTGCCGAAGCTGCGCCACCTCGGGCTGGCCAACAGCGAACTCCAGGACGAGATCGCCGCCGCCCTCGCTCACGCCCCCGTGGTGGCCCGGCTGGAGTCGCTCGACATCTCGATGGGCGTGCTCTCCGACGAGGGCGCCACCGCCCTGCTGGAGGGCCAGCCGCTCACCCACCTGCGCTCCCTCGACCTGCACCACCACTACCTGAGCGACGCGATGCAGGAACGTCTGCACGAGGCCCTGCCCGGGGTCGAGCTCGACCTCAACGACGCCGAGGCGGACGAGATGGACGACGAGGACGACCGCTACGTCTCGGTCTCCGAGTAGCCGGACACGGAGGCGATGACCGTGCGACTGACCGTCCTCGGCAACCCGGGGCACCGACGGGTGACGCTGTTCGCGGACGCCGCCCGGGCCGCCGGACTGCCCGAGCCCGCCGTCCTGCCCTGGCTGGACGTGCTGCGCGGCCGGTACCGGCTGCCCGAGGACGGCCTGCTGCGCATCGAGTCTCCCGGCGAGGAGCCCGAGGTCGACCGGCTGCTGCGCGGCCCGGCGCTCGGCCCCGGCTACGCGCCGACCAGGGTCGAGGGCACGGCCGTCTGGTACGCGGGGGTCATGGCCGCGCTGCGCGGGCTGGCCGCCCGGCCCGGCGTACGGCTGCTCGGCGATCCGGAGGAGATCGCCGTGATGTTCGACAAGCGCCGGGCGCACGCGCTGCTCACCGCCGCCGGGGTGCCGGTGCCCAGGGCTCTCGGCGGCGAGGTCACCGGCTGGGAGCAGCTGCGCGAGCGCCTCGCCACGGCCGGCCTGCACCGGGTCTTCGTCAAGCCGGCGCACGGCTCCTCCGCCTCCGGGGTGATGGCCCTGGAGTTCGGGCCGCGCGGGCAAGTGCAGGCCACCACCTCGGTGGAGCTCACCGACGGCGGCCTGCACAACTCGCTGCGGGTGCGCCGCTACCGCGGCGAGCGGGAGGTCGCCGCGATCGTCGACGGCCTGGCACCGGACGGCCTGCACGTCGAGCAGTGGATCCCGAAGGCCTCGCAGTCGGGGCGCTCGGCGGACCTGCGGGTCGTGGTGGTCGCCGGCCGGGCCACCCACGCCGTGGTGCGCACCAGCACCCAGCCGATGACCAACCTGCACCTCGGCGGCGCCCGGGGCAGCATCGACCAGGTCCGGGAGGCCGCGGGGCCTGCCTGGCCGGCCCTGCTGGAGACGGCCGAGCGCGCGGCGGCCTGCTTCCCCGGCTCGCCGATGGTCGGCGTCGACGTGCTGCCCACGGCCGGCTGGCGGCGCGCCCTGGTCGGCGAGGTGAACGCCTTCGGCGACCTGCTCCCCCGCCTCACCGGCCTGCCCGGCGGCCCCGCCGAGGGCCTGGACACCTACGGCGCCCAGCTGGCCGCCCTCACCGCCCCCTCCCCGTCGTCGCCCGCGACGACGGACCACCAGATCACGGAACCCGCTCGATGAACCACCTGACCACCACCCCGGCCCCGGCCCACACTCCCACCCCCGACATGAACGCCGTCGTCGGCAGCCACGACCTGCTGCTCGTCACCCTCGACACGCTCCGCTTCGACGTCGCCGAGGAACTGGCCGCCGCCGGCCGCATCCCGCACCTCGCCGCCGTCCTCCCCGGCGGCCGCTGGGAGCGCCGGCACGCGCCCGGCAGCTTCACCTACGCGTCCCACCAGGCGATCCTGGCCGGCTTCCTGCCGACCCCGGCCTCCCCGGACGGACCGCACCCGCGCCTGTTCGCGGCCCGCTTCGCCGGATCCGAGAGCACCGCCCCGCGCACCTGGGTCTTCGACGCCCCCGACCTGCCGACGGCCCTGGCCGCGGCGGGGTACCGCACGGTGTGCATCGGCGGCGTGGGGTTCTTCAACAAGCAGGGCCCCCTGGGCTCGGTGCTCCCCGGCCTCTTCCAGGAGAGCCACTGGGCACCCGAGTCCGGCGTGGCCTCGCCGACGTCCTTCGAGGTGCAGGTCGCCCGGGCCGAGCGGGTCGCCGCCGAACAGCCCGCCGACCAGCCGCTGTTCCTCTTCCTGAACGTCTCGGCGCTGCACCAGCCGAACTGGTTCCACCTGCCCGGCGCCACCCGCGAGCACGGGGACTCGCGGGCCAGCCACGCCGCCGCCCTGGAGTACGTGGACGCGCACATCGGCCGGCTGTTCGCCGCGATGAGCGCCCGCCGCCCCTGCTTCGCGATCGTCTGCTCCGACCACGGCACCGCCTACGGCGAGGACGGCTACATCGGGCACCGGATCGGCCACGAGGTGGTCTGGACGGTCCCGTACGCGCACTTCACCCTCCCCGCCCGACCGGCGGGCGCCGCCGCGACCTCCGAGGAGCCCTCATGACCACCGCGCCCACCGCGCCCCCGCGCCCGGACTCGCCGTACCAGTCGTACGTCTACGCGTACCCGCACAAGACGGCCTACCGCCCGCTGCCCGGACGTCCGCCGCTGCGCGAGCTGTGGGCCGGCGAACCGCAGCACGCGCTCTCGCTCTACCTGCACATCCCGTTCTGCGAGGTCCGCTGCGGCTTCTGCAACCTGTTCACCCGGATCGGCAGCCCGGAGGGCCTGACCACGGCCTACCTGGACGCCCTGGAGCGCCAGGCCTCGGCGGTGCGCGCCGCGCTGGACGACGGGGCCCGGTTCGCGCTGGCCGCCTTCGGCGGCGGCACCCCCACCTACCTGACGGCCGGCGAGCTGGAACGGCTGTGCGACATAGCCGAGCGGCGGATGGGCGCCGACCTGCGGGCGGTACCGCTCTCGGTGGAGGCCTCGCCCGCCACCGCGACCGCCGACCGGCTGGAGGTGCTGGCCGCCCGGGGCACCACCCGGCTGAGCCTGGGCGTGCAGTCCTTCGACGACGCCGAGGCGCGCTCCGCCGTCCGCCCGCAGAAGCGGGCCGAGGTGGAGGCCGCCCTCGGCCGGATCCGCGCGGCCGGGTTCCCGGTGCTCAACATCGACCTCATCTACGGCATCGACGGCCAGACCGAGGCGAGTTGGCTCCGCTCGCTGGACACCGCGCTCGCCTGGCTGCCCGAGGAGCTGTACCTCTACCCGCTGTACGTCCGCCCGCTGACCGGCCTGGCCCGGCGCGGGGAGCAGGAGAGCCGGTCCGCCTGGGACACCCGGCGGCTCGCGCTCTACCGGGCCGGCCGCGACCACCTGCTCGCCCACGGCTACCAGCAGGTGTCGATGCGGATGTTCCGCCGGGCCGCCTCCCCGCAGGCCGGAGCGGGCGAGTACGCCTGCCAGACCGACGGCATGGTCGGCCTGGGCTGCGGCGCCCGCTCCTACACCTCACGGCTGCACTACTCCTTCGACTACGCGGTGAACGCCACCGAGGTGCGCGGCATCATCGACGACTACGTCGCCACCGAGGACTTCCACCGTGCCGAGGTGGGCCACTGGATGGGCGGTGCGGAGCCGCGCCGACGGCACCTGGTGCAGTCGCTGCTCCAGGCCGAGGGCATGCCGCTGGCGGACTACCGTGCCCGGTTCGGCGGGTCCCCGGCCGAGGACTTCCCGGCGGAGCTGGCCCGGTTCGCCGAGCGCGGCTGGCTCGCCGACGGCGACCCGGCGTTCCTGCGGCTCAGCCCGGAGGGCCTGGCGCACTCGGACGCCGTCGGGCCGATGCTGTTCTCGCCCGGGGTCCGGGCCCTGATGGCGGCGTACGAGGCGAAATGACCTTCCTCGGCATGCCCTCCGCCTCGCGGCCGCCGGAGGAGGACGGCGCGCGGGACCTCACCCTGCTCTACCGCGGTCCGCTCTCCTCCTGCGACTACGACTGCCCGTACTGTCCGTTCGCCAAGCGGCGCGACAGCCCCGGACAACTGCGGGCCGACCGGGCCGCGTTGGAGCGCTTCACCGGCTGGGCCGCCGGGCGCGCGGGCACCGGCGACACCCTGTCGCTGCTGTTCACGCCCTGGGGCGAGGGGCTGGTGCGGTCCTGGTACCGCCGCGCGCTGGTCGAGCTGAGCCGTCTGCCGCACGTCCGCCGCGTCGCGATCCAGACCAACCTCAGCTGCCGCACGGGCTGGCTCGCCGAGGCCGACCTCGACGCCCTCGCCCTCTGGGTCACCTTCCATCCCGGCCAGGTCACCCGTGACCGCTTCCTCGCCAAGTGCCGCGAGCTGGACGCACTCGGTGTGCGGTACAGCGTCGGCGTCGTCGGCCGGCCCGAGCACCTCGACGAGGCCGGCCGGCTGCGCGCCGAACTCTCCGAGGACGTCTACCTGTGGGTCAACGCCGCCGAGGGCCTCGACTACACCGACGCCGAGGCCGCCCGATGGGCCGCTCTCGACCCGCACTTCGGCTACAGCCGGCACGCCCATCCCAGCGCCGGGCTCCAGTGCCGCACCGGCGAGTCCGTGCTGTCGGTGGACGGCGACGGCACGGTGCGCCGCTGCCACTTCGTCCGGGACGTCCTCGGCAACCTGTACGACGGCAGCTACCGCACCCGACTGCGGGCGCGGGCCTGTCCGTTGCCGGTCTGCGACTGTCACATCGGCTACGTCCACCTGGAGGCCCTGCCGCTGTACGAGCTGTTCGGTGCGGGAGTACTGGAACGTGTGCCGCACGGCTGGCCACGGGGCCGGTGACACCTCCGCGGCCGGCCGGCCACCCCGGGTGAAGGCCTCACTTCGCCCGCGCCGCCGAGGTCAACTCGCTCCGGAGGCCGGCCCCGCATGACGTCCGGCAATCTCCCGCGCACAGTCCGAAGCCGTTCCGCGTCCACCGGGCGGTACCGCCCGCACATCCCTAGCCTGGTGGTGACAGGGAGGAGGCGAAACACCATGCTTGGAGACGCTCCGCTGCAAGCAGTCATCCCCGCCGCCGATCTCACCCGCGCCAAGGCCTTCTACACCGACACCCTCGGCCTCAAGCTCGCCGAGGAGAGTGAGGAGGAGTTCGTCTGCGACACCGGCGGCACCCAGGTCACCGTCTACCACACCCCCAGCGGGGGGCAGGCCGCCCACACCCTGGCCAGCTTCAAGGTCGCCGACCTCGACACCGAGATGGCCGGCCTCCGCGACCGCGGCATCACCTTCGAGGAGTACGACTTCCCCGGTCTGAAGACCGTCAACGGCATCGCCGAGGGCGAGGGCATGCGCGCGGCCTGGTTCAAGGACAGCGAAGGCAACATCCTCTGCGTGTCCCAGCGGATCGGCCGGTAGTCGTCCCGCCGGCCGGTAGTCGTCCCGCCACCCGCCGCCACCCGCCCGGTCGGCGGACGGCGCCGCGAACCCGCCCGCCGACCCGTCCCATCGGCGGCCGTCGGTCACCGTCGGCGCGCCCGCCGCCAGACCGTGCGGGCCGAGGCGACCGGGTCGAAGGAACCCGGGCGGTCCCGGGTCAGCGGGTAGCAGGCGAAGCCGATCAGGGCCGCGCTGAAGTGGCCGATGCTGGTGTAGTCCCGGCTCTGCAGCACGCCCAGCCCGTAGACCACCAGCACCCCGGCCGCGTACAGGTACCGCCAGGGCCGGACGATCAGATAGGTGAGTACCGCGACCACTCCGGCCAGCGCATAGCTGACGCCGTAGTCCAGGGTGTAGACGGCGCTCGGCGAGGCCAGCCCGCGGTGGATCGCCCAGCCGAGCACGCCCTCGCTGAGGTACGTGGCGCCGACGTGCGCGAGCGCTGCCACCGAGATCCAGCGCAGCGTGCCGAGCCATCGTTCGGCGGGCACGTGGAAGAGGTTGTACAGCAGGAAGTAGGACAGCCAGCCGCCGCCCGCGATCCACAGGGCACTGGTCACCAGGACACGGACCGGCGAGACCTGGAGGTGGTGGAGGTTGGTCGAACGCCGCTCCAGGATGCGGTCGGCGGTCGCCGGATCGACGTGCCGGATCACCTGCGTGGTGACGAGCAGGATCGCCAGCCAGATGTAGGTGCCCGGCGCGCGCCGGACATAGGCCCACACCGCGTGGGCGGCGCGCGCCCACCGGGGCCGCCGGTGTGCCTCGGGGCCCTTGACGGTGCTGCCGGCCATCGACGCCTCCTCGCGACACTCCTCAGCATCCCCCTCACCCTCACCCCCGCCCGCCGCCACCCGCCACCCGCCACCCGCCACCCCGCCACCGGTCGCCGGGTCGCCGGGTCGCCCGCCACCCGCAACGTCCTGCCACCACGACGTAGCCGCACGAGAGAACCGCGCCTCCCGGCCCCCGCCTCCGGCCCCGGCGCCTTCCGGCCGTTCGCGTACGCTGACGCTCGGACCGTCCCGGCCGCGGCCTTTCCCGCCGCGCACCGGGCGAGCCGGTTCCGGGAACCGCCGAACAAGGGCACCAGGCACGATGAGCGATCGCCTCGCCACGAGGACACCGACCGGCCCCGCGGCTTCCCGGCACCCGGCGCTGAGAGCCGCCGTCCGGCTGCGCCTCACCACGGCGTACGTCCTGCTGCTGACCGTGGCGGCCTCCTGGCTGGCGAGCCAGGGCCATGCCGAGCGGGCCCGCTTCGTGCGGCACAACAGCAGCAACGTCCATCACCTGGAAGTGGGCAAGTGGTGGACCCTGTTCACCAGCGGCCTCGTGGTCGACGGGGTCCCGTCCTGGGCGGGTATCGCGGCGGTCGCCGTCGTCCTGGGCCTGGCCGAGTGGCGCTGGGGTCCGGCCCGGGCCGGTGCGGTCTTCGTCCTCGGGCACCTGGGCGCCACCCTGCTCACCGAGGGCGCCATGTGGGTGATGGTGACGGCCCGCATCCCGGGCGCGCTGTCCCGCGCCCGGGACGTGGGCATCAGTTACGGCCTGGTCGCGACCGGTGCCTGCCTCCTCGCGCTCGGCCCGCGTCCGCTGCGTCGCTACGGACTGTCGGCGCTCGCCCTGGCCCTGGCCGCCGCCTGGGCGCTGGATCAGCAGCTGGCCGACGCCGGCCACCTGGTCGCCCTCGGGCTGGGCGCGCTCGCCTCCCGTACCGTCTGGCTGCGCACCCGGGCGCCCGCCCTGACCTCCTGATCGACCCCAACTACCTGTCCGGCCAAGCGAGTCGGCCGGATCGCCGCCCGACGCGCGGCGGCCGGGCAGCCCCCTGCAGCCACCCAGGCTTTCGTATGCTCTTGCATTGCTCTGCAAATCTATGCCAGAGTTCGGGCATCGGATCGATTACGCCGATTCCCGTCACACATCGCTAGATCAGGGGCCCGCTACGCGGGTCAAGGGTGCATCCATGTCGAAGGTCTTGAGCAAGCTGCCGGTCGGTGAACGGATCGGCATCGCATTCTCCGGTGGGTTGGACACCTCCGTCGCCGTCGCGTGGATGCGCGAGCACGGTGCGTTCCCCTACGCCTACACGGCCGACATCGGCCAGTACGACGAGCCGAACCTCGCCGACGTCCCGGCCCGTGGCCGCGCGTACGGCGCCGAGCAGGCCCGACTGGTCGACTGCCGGGCCGAGCTGGTCGAGGAGGGCCTGGCCGCCCTCGCCTGCGGCGCCTTCCACATCCGCTCCGCCGGGCAGACGTACTTCAACACCACCCCGCTCGGCCGCGCGGTGACCGGCACCCTGCTGGTGCGCGCCATGCAGGAGGACGGCGTCTCCATCTGGGGCGACGGCTCCACCTACAAGGGCAACGACATCGAGCGGTTCTACCGCTACGGCCTGCTGGCCAACCCCAACCTGCGGATCTACAAGCCGTGGCTGGACCAGGCGTTCGTCGACCAGCTCGGCGGCCGCAAGGAGATGTCCGAGTGGCTCGCCGAGCGCGACCTGCCGTACCGGGACTCCGCCGAGAAGGCCTACTCCACCGACGCCAACATCTGGGGCGCCACCCACGAGGCCAAGCGGCTGGAGTACCTGGACACCTCCCTGGAGATCGTCAGCCCGATCATGGGCGTGGCCTTCTGGGACCCCGAGGTCGAGATCCTGACCGAGGACGTCACCGTCGAGTTCGAGTTCGGCCGCCCGGTCCGGATCAACGGCCAGGAGTTCGCCAGCGCCGTCGACCTGGTCCGCGAGGCCAACACCATCGGCGGCCGGCACGGTCTGGGCATGTCGGACCAGATCGAGAACCGCATCATCGAGGCCAAGAGCCGGGGCATCTACGAGGCCCCCGGCATGGCGCTGCTGCACATCGCCTACGAGCGGCTGCTCAACGCCATCCACAACGAGGACACCATCGCCACGTACCACACCCAGGGTCGGCGGCTCGGCCGGCTGCTGTACGAGGGCCGCTGGTTCGACCCGCAGTCGCTGATGCTCCGGGACAGCATCCAGCGCTGGATCGGCCACCCGGTCACCGGCAGCGTCACCCTGCGGCTGCGGCGCGGCCAGGACTACTCGGTCCTCGACACCCAGGGCCCCCACTTCAGCTACCACCCGGAGAAGCTGTCGATGGAGCGCAGCGTCGACGCCGCCTTCGTCCCGGACGACCGCATCGGCCAGCTGACCATGCGCAACCTCGACATCGCCGACTCGCGCAGCAAGCTGGAGCAGTACGCGGTGCACGGCCAGCTGGCACCGTGGAGCGGACTGATCGGCGAGCTCGCCCCGGGCGGTGCGGCTCCCATCGCCGCCGGCAGCGGTGACGAGAAGGACCCCACCGCGCTCGACCTCGCGGCGATCGAGTCCGGCACCGACTGACGCAGCCCGTGCCCGCGGAGGGCCGTCGCACCCCGGTGGTGCGGCGGTCCTCCGTCGCTCTCCGCCGCACCCTCCGCCCGCACCCGCGCTCCGCTCCGCGCTCACCCGAACGGCGGCACCGGCCGTGCGCCGCCCGCCCGTCGGTAGCTGAATGGCGGACGGCGCACGGCGGCGGGAAGGGCAGGTGCGGGGATGGGCGAGGCGATCGGCCCGATGCTGGCCTCCGCGGTGGCGGTCGCGCTCTCCCCGCTGCCGCTGATCGCCCTCCTCCTGATCCTCGCCTCACCGCGCGGCCGGACCAACGGGATCGCCTTCACGGCCGGCTGGCTGCTCGGCCTGACCGCGGTGGTGGCCGCCGTCGTGACGGCGGGAACCGCGTGGAACCCCACCCGCACCACGCCGACCTGGCCGTCCTGGCTGAAGCTCGCCCTCGGTGTCGTGCTCCTCCTGCTGGCCGCCCGGCAGTGGCGCGAGCGGCCGCGCCCCGGCCGGGTCACCGCGCCGCCGGTCTGGCTGCTCTCGATCGACCGGCTGTCCGCCGCCCGGTCCGCCCGTCTCGCCGTGGTCCTGGTCATGACCCGTCCGAACACCCTCGTCCCCGCTGTCGGCGGGGCAGCCTCCATCGCCGCCGCCCCGACCGGTGGCCGGGAAGCGGCGGTGGCGGCCGCCCTGCTGGTGCTGCTCGGTTCGCTGGGCACCCTGGTGCCCTTCGCGGTCCACCTGCGGGCCGACGACCGCGCGCGGCGCTCCCTCGGCGAGTTGCGGGCCTGGACGGCCACCCACAACGCGGCGATCATGGTCGTCGTCCCGCTGCTGCTCGGCGCGGAGTACCTGGGCGCCGCCGTTTCCGGGCTCACCTGACCCCCTGCCTCCGGCCCCCGGCCCCGGCGACGGCCTCGGCCCGCGCGCTCCCGGACACGCCCCGCCCCCGACCCCGGCCGCCCCGGCAGCCGCACCCGGTCACCGGATCCGCACCACTCCCCGCCCCCGTACCGCCCGGACCGCCAACCGACCGGGGTCGGCCCTCGGCCGCGCCGCGACCGCCTCCCGCACGGTCAGCAGGATCTCGCCGTCGTAGCGCTCCGCCAGCACCCGCGCCAGCTCCGCCGCCCCGCCCGGCCGGACGTCCGGCGCCAGCTCCGGCAGCCGGCCCGGGGCGCTGAGGTCCTGGGCCTGGGCCGCCCAGTGGGCCGCGTCGCACCGCTCGCCCTCGGCCGTGTAGTGCACCGCCAGGCAGTGCACGGCCAGCTGGTCCCCGTACTGGGCTGCTATCCGCCACCAGAAGACGCCGTCCGCCGTGCGGCCCATGCCGTACAGCAGGCAGCCCAGGGTGCGGAAGGCGGTCTTCTCCGCGAGTTCGAGGTCCAGGGCCAGCTCGCCCGGCTCCACCGCGCCCGCCACCCCCGCGCACAGGTGCCGCAGGTCGCGCCGCAGCTCCGCCCGCCCTCCGGCCCACCTGGTCTGCCCGGGGAGCGCCCCGGGAACGGGTCCCGCCCCCGGACCGGAGCCGGCGCCCGCCCCGGCGCCCGTGGCCGGCCCGGCGCCCGTCCCCGTCCCCGCCACCGGTCCCGGGCTCGGCCCCGAGGCCGGCGCGTGCGGCGGCCGGGCACCGGCGGGCGGCCTGGCGGGGCGTTCGCGCACGGCCGGGGCGGGCCGTCGAACGGCGGCGAGCCGCTCGGCCAGCCGGCGCGTGAAGTCCACCGGATCGTGGTCGTCGAACTCCCGGGCCAGCTCACCGGCGTGCACGCGCAGCAGGTCAACGACCTTCATGTCCGCGCCCCGTCGTCGTCCGGGTGCTCCAACAGGTACTCCAGGTGGCGCCGTCCGAGGCTGTAGTAGGTGCGGGCGGTGGTGTGCGCGATGCCGAGGGACCGTCCGATGTCGTGGTAGGACAGTCCCGCCTGGCGCAGCCGGACCACGTCGGCCTGGACCGGGGCGGCCCGCGCGAGCTCCTCCATCGCCCAGTCCAGGGCGTCCAGTTCGGCGAGCTCGTTCAGCTCGTCCTGGCTGGTGTCGGGACGGCGCTGGGCGATCACCCGCAGTCGTTTGCGTTCGGCGCGGCGGCGCTCGCGCAGCACGTCCACGACCGCGTCCTTGACGATCTTGAAGGCGAAGGCCTGCGGATCGGGGCTGGCCAGGGCCCGGCGCCAGTTCTTGTAGAGCGTGGTGCCCGCGTTCTGGACGGCATCCTGGGCGTCCTCACGGTGCCGCAGCCGCTGCTGGGCGTAACGGAGGTACCCGGAGTTCTCGCGAGTGAAGAAGGCCTCGAAGTCGTTCGGCAGGTCGCCGAGCGGGTCGGCTCGCAGGCCCCGCTCCTCGCCCGGCCCGGGAGTGCTCACGCGGCCCCCCTTTCATCGGTCGGCTGGCCGGCCCACCGGGTGGCACGCCGACGGCCCCTTGGGGGCTCGTGGTGTAACCGTCCGGGAGCTCCGGGTTGTTGACCGGATCGGGCGGACAATTGCCGAACGTTTCCGTTCACTTCCGAACAGCGTGGCTGACCTGCCGCTTCGCCCTCACGAGCCCGACCCGAGGGGCAACAATGTGACCCAGATCACAGGGTGCGGGCGGATGGCTTGACAAGCCCCACGACCGCACCCCCGACTCCCACGCCCCACCGGCCCGCCGACCCACCGGGCGAGCCGTCGCGCCGTCGCGCCACCCCCGCGCACGAGCACGGACCGCTTCCCCCCTACGGGGCCGGCTCCACCTCCGCCGCGTCCAGCGCGGCGGTCACCCGGTCCAGCAGTCCGCGCAGCGCGGCCAGGTCCTCGACCGGCAGTCCGGTCGCCGCGAGCAGCCGGCGCGGGACCTGCCCGGCCCGCTCACGCAGCGCCGACCCCTCGGGGGTCGGCCGGACGGTGACCGACCGCTCGTCCTCCGCACTCCGCTCGCGGCGCACCAGTCCGGCCGCCTCCAGTCGCTTGAGCAGCGGGGAGAGCGTCCCGGAGTCCAGCCGCAGCCGCTCGCCGATCCGCTTGACGGGCAGCTCGCCCTCCTCCCACAGCACCAGCATCACCAGGTACTGCGGGTAGGTCAGCCCGAGGTCCCGCAGCAGCACCCGGTACACGCCTCCGAAGGCACGGGAGGCCGCGTTGAGCGAGAAGCAGATCTGCCGGTCGAGGCGGAGCAGCTCCTCGTCGGCCATGCCGGAATGGGTGGTCATGGACCCATGGTACCGATCACCATCACGCCATTGAGTTGTGCGCAATTGAATTGCGTGCTCTACTGGTCACAGCGCAGCGACGACCCAGCGGCCGCCGCGAAGCACGCCGGACCGGCAACCGCCCGGACCACCGGCCGCAGGAACACCCAGGACCTGAAGGGACGCCACCATGGACGCGCTCTACACCGCAGCCGCCACCGCCAACGGCCGGGAGGGCCGTGCCGTCAGCTCCGACGGCCAGCTGGACCTCGCCCTCGCCATGCCGCCCGCGCTCGGTGGCAGCGGCCAGGGCACCAACCCCGAGCAGCTCTTCGCCGCCGGCTACGCCGCCTGCTTCGCCAGCGCCCTCGGCCTGGTCGGCCGGCAGGCCCGGGTGGACACCAGTGAGGTCTCGGTGACCGCCGAGGTGTCCATCGGCAAGGACGGGGCCGGCTTCGGCCTCGCCGTCGTGCTGCGCGTCGAGCTGCCCGAGTCCCTCGCGGGCGAGACCGGCGAGCTGCTGGTCAAGCAGGCGCACGAGGTCTGCCCGTACTCCCGCGCCACCCGGGGCAACATCCCGGTCGAGCTGGTCGTCGAGTAGGCACCCGGCCATCGGCCGGTCACCGCCCCCCCGACCGGCCGACCACGGCCCCGCCCCCGGCGAGGGGGGAGGGCCCCCGCCCGCCCCAGGGGGCGGGGGCCCCGCCGGGGGGGGCGGGGGGGGTGGCCACCCGCCCCAGAGCCCC
>NZ_JBHVSD010000013.1:0-81903 GCF_042885395.1 Kitasatospora sp. NPDC058063 | reverse complement strand
GCCCCCCCCCCCGCCGCGGGCGGGGCCCCCCCCCCCCCGCCGGGCGGCGGGCCCGCTCCGTGTCGTCCCGGGGTCGATCGCCACCGGACCGATCGCCACCGGACCGATCGCCGCCGGACCGATCGGCACCCGGGGTCAATCGCCGCCCGGCCCGTTCGCCGAACGCAGCGTCTCCAGTCGGTGCCGGTACTCCTCCGCGTCGATCTCACCCCGCGCGAACCGCTCCGCGAGCACCTGCTCCGGTGGCGTCCACCCACCCCCTTGGCTCCCCTGCCCCGCCTGGCCCCAGCCCTGCGGGCCTCCCGCCCCGGATCCGCCCGTGCCCGGAGCCGCCCGACCGGGCGGGATCGGCTGCCGCGAGCGCGAGAAATAGCGGAACAGGGCCACGGCCAGGAGCACGACGATCACCAGGAGCAGCAGCGTCCCGAACGCCATCAGCCCCATGCCCCAGCCACCCACGACGTGGCCGTGTCCGTGCCAGTACCTCATCAGGACCTCCTCCTCCGGCCCCGTCGGGGCCCGCCGAGGTGAGCAGCGCCTACCACCATCGTGCGCCCGCCACCGGCGAAAGCGGCATGAGGGAAGCCTGAGAAAACGGTCCGGCGCCCGGCACGGCGCCCACCGGGGTAGCGTGCCGCTCGTGACCCACCATCCGCCGCCCGTGTCCCACCCCCAGTGGCCCACGGCTCACCAGCCACCCACGGCCTTCCGACCGCCGGACGACGACCGCTCCCCCGAGCAGCTCGTCGCCGCCGGGGTACTGCGGCACCACCCGGACGCACGCCCCGTCCCGGCGCTCGGCCACTCCCCGATCGGCTACGTCACCACCGCGCTCTGGGCCGAGCTCACCGCCCTCGCCATCGCGCCGGCCGCCGCCGAGACCACCGCCGCCGCGCTGCTGCGCGCGCTCGCCGACCGCGCCGTGGACGCGGCGCTCGCCCCCGGCAACGAGCGCGCCCCGCGCGACGACCTGTACGTGACCGACCCCGCCCACATCGGCCCGCACCGCCGGGCGGTCTGGTTCCAGCGTTCCGGCCGGCCCGACCCACCGGGCGCGAACGGCCTGTACGGCCCACGCGATCCGCACACCCTGCTCACCCCGCTCGACCCGCGCGGCGGGTACGCCCCGCGCGGCCCGATCACCGCCGCCTTCGCTCCCCGCGAACCGTAGGCACCCCACGCGCCGTAGGCACCCCGCGAGCCGCAGGAGCCCCACGGACCGCCGTCACCTCGGGCACCCGTGAGCCCGTCCGCCCGCCCGCTCAGCGCTCGACCCGGAGGCCGTGGCAGACCCAGCTGAGCCGGTCCGGCCCGCCGTAGGGCGGCCGGTCGTGGTACGTCCCGTCCGCCACCGACATGTTGACGATCAGGTACGCGTGCCACCCGGACCCGACGCCGTGCAGGTCCGCGTAGACCAGCTCGTCCTCCACGTACCAGTCCACCGAGTTCGCGCCGAGCACCACCCGCAGATCGAAGGTCGCCCCCAGCCCGATCCCGGAGCCCGCGCCGTGCCAGTACCGGTAGCCGCCCCGAACGTGATTGGAGATCTCCAGCAGGTCGGGGTTGTCCGGGTGGTACTCGAAGACGTCCACCTCGTTGCCGCCGTCCCGCCAGGTCCAGATCGCCGGCCAGGCGCCGAGCTCGACGGGCAGTGTCACGCTGGCCGACAGCACGTCCCCGGCACGGAGCTGGAAACCGTCCGGACTGCCCTCGGTGGTCAGCAGGTTGCAGCTCCACAGCCCGCCGCTGTGCCGCCGGACCGCCGCGAACACCCCGTCGGGGCAGTAGTCGCGGTTGAGGTAGTCGAGTTTGTGATCGCTCCGGTTGGTCGGCCCCATCCGGGGATAGGCGCTGCTGCGCCCGGCGATCCACTGACTGGTCGAAGTGAAGTCCGCGTCGAACACGACTGCCACGGCCGCCTCCCCGAAGCTCCGCCGTCCCGGCAGTCCGCACTGACGGGCACACAGGGTGAGTTACCCGATACCCTCCGCAGTATGCGAGGCGGATCGTTCGGGTCGGGACGAACGTGCGAATCGGGGACGGCGCGGCCGGTCAGCCGACCGGCGCCGCCCCTTCGGCCCCGAGCCGGTCGGTCACCGAGACCACCCCGTCCACCGAGCGGCACAGGTTGAGCACGATCGGCACCAGATGCTGCTCGGGCACGGTGCCGCTGAGCACCACCCGCCCCTGGTTGACCTCCACCCCGACCTGCGCCGGGCTGACCCCGTCGATCCGGCCGAGCACCTCCTCGACGATCTCGCGCCGGATCACCACGTCCTCGCGCAGGAACACCCGCAGCAGGTCGCCGCGGCTGACCATGCCGATGACCCGCCCCTCCTCGTCCAGCACCGGCAGCCGCTTCAGGCCGTGCCGGCTCATCAGCCGCGCCGCCGCGACGACACTGGTGTCCGGTGTGGTGCAGACCGGTTGCGCCGTCATCAGATCGGCCGCGGTCACCTCGCCGTTCGGGCCGGCCTGCGCCGACTCGGGCGCGGGCAGCAGGCTGGCCGGGTCCTCCTGCGCGGCCAGGGTCCGCAGCAGGTCGGCCTCCGAGACCACGCCGAGCGGGCGCGCCTCCGGGTCCACCACCGGCACGCCGGTGATGTCGTACTCGCTCAGCAGCGTCACGATCTCCCGGAATCCGGTCTCGGGAGAGACCAGGACGACGGGGCTGGTCATCACGGATTCGACGGTGGCATGCCGCACGCCGGTTCACCTCGTCCAACGATCCTGCTCCGACCGGACGCGGATCGTCCCGGCCGGTACCGGCAGCATCGCTCGCGACGGCGCCGATCGCCAGGGGCCAAGGGGCCGAACGGGTGGGACCTTGGGCCCCGGCCCGCGAACACGTTCCCGACACCGGGTCCGCCGGACCGCACCCCGGCCGCACCTCCCCCGGCACCACGCCCCCGACGGGATCACGCGTGCACGGTCGTCCCGCAGGCGAAGGAGACCATCGGCAGGAAGCCGTAGCTCCGGACGTCCGCCTCGGCGACCGGGGAGGTGCAGAACCAGCCCTCCGGGCCGAACACGTTCCGCAGCGCCCGGCCCTGCGTGCCGACGCCCCTCCAGTCGCCGTCCCGCACCCCGAGGTAGAGGACCCGGCCGTACCAGCCCTGGAGGAGGTACTCGCTGATCTCGCCGCCGTCCGTCGGGGCCGCTCCGTCCAGGTTCTTCGGCACCAGCACCCCGGGGTCGTCGCCCGGCTTCCGGTGCCCGCCGGTCACCTGGCCGAGCCAGCGGCCGACCGAGTACGGGACGATCGCGTTCGGATCGTGCAGGACCGCGTCCTCGCCCTGGTCGTCCGCGACACCGGAGGTCACGCACGGGCCCGCGTAGAAGGCACCGGGATCGCCGCCGTTCACAGCGCCGGACGCGAAGGCGCTCATCTCGTCGGAGGTGTAGGTCGAACGGCGGTAGGTGGAGTCCGAGGAGAAGTAGCCGGGCACCACCGGCCTGATCGTCGCGTCCGGCAGCCGGGAGTCGATCTGCCGCCAGTTGGTGATGTCGCAGGCGTAGATCGACCGCAGCTGGAAGCTCGTCAGGTTGTTCGGCGCGTTGCCACCCGCCGGGGCCGCCCAGGTCACCGCGTCCTTCACGAACGGGATGAAGTCGACCGAGATCGGGTCGGTCTGCTGCGGCGGCCGGCTCAGCCGGACGAAGTCGACCGTGGCGCCGGTGTTGGCCACCAGAGTGCTCAGGGCCTGCTTGGTGTTGGTCGGCCGGAAGACGGTGGTGGCCCCCGCCTTGGAGGTGATCGTGCCGGATCCCCGGGCGTCCCAGCTGTACAGCCGGGGCGAGGTGGTGTCCCCGGCCGCCGAGAGCGAGGCGTTGTAGTCGGCCGCGAGCTTGTTGAGGAGGGCGTCGGCGGCGGGGGCGCCCATGCCGACCAGGTCGGCGCCGACGGGCGCCGGAGGGTCGGCGGGGGCGGGGGCGGCCGTGGCGAGGGCGAACGCGGCGGCCAGTGCGGCGGCGGCGCCGGCCCGGGTGGCGAGGCGAGGCATGCGGGGTCCCTGGAAGGTCGGCGGGGCGGTATCGGGATCCTCCGGGGTCCGGGCCTTCCACGACAGCCCCGCCGAACCGGGCGGGCAGGCAGACCCCCTGGTCGGCGGCGGGAGGGCGGCCGCCGCTCGTGGAACGTTCTTCCAGCGGTGGCCCGCCGGATGTCCGTCGGATGTCCGCCGGCCACCCGGGGGGCGCGGCCGTCGCACGATCGACTCGCGGGACCGTCCGGGGCCCCCTGGCGCCGCACCGGGTGTCCCCGGTCAGCCGGCGAGCTGCCGCGGACGCCGCGAGTCGCGCTCATAGTCCGGCAGTTCGACGCTGCTGACCTGCTTTCCCAGCTCCAGCATCCGCTGCAGCGCCCAGCGCCGGTTGAGCAGCGCGTTGCGGAACCGCAGGCCCGCGGCCGTGCGCGGGGCGAGGAACGGCCCGGTCCGGTCCCCGCCCTTCTGGCAGCCCTGCGCGTAGCCGCGCAGCAGCTGCTCGTACCGCCCGAACGCGGCCCGGTGGTCGCCGCGCGCCCGGGCCAGCTCGCCCGCCAGGACGTACGCGGCCACCACCGCCGTGCCGGTGCCCATGCCGCCGATGGTCGCCCCGCAGGCGGCGTCGCCGATCAGGGCGATCCGGCCGGTCGACCAGGCGGGCACGTCGGCGCGGCTGATCGAGTCGAAGTACAGCTCGGGGGCGGCGTCCAGGCTCTCCAGCAGCTGCGGCACCCGCCAGCCGAGGCCCGTGAAGGCGGCCCGGACCAGCGCCTTCTGCCGCGCCGGGTCGTGGCGGTCGTGGCGCAGCTCGGGCGAGGCGAAGAGGCAGAACGCGCCGGCCCGGCCCGGGTCGCGGTGGGCGGCACCGACGGACATCAGCCGACCGGGGACGTTGAGGCCGACCGCGCCCGTCGGCAGCCCGAGGTCGTTGGGCAGCTGCCAGGTGGCCGCGTAGTACCCGAGGTGGCGGACGTAGCGCCGCTCGGGGCCGAAGGCGAGCCGGCGGACGGTGGAGTGCAGCCCGTCGGCGCCGATCACCAGGTCGAACTCGCGTGGTGCCGCGTGCCGGAAGGTGACCCGGACTCCGCTCGGGGTCTCCTCCAGTGCGGTGACCGAGTCGCCGAAGACGTACTCGGCGCGGGCGCTGCTGTGCCGGTGGAGCAGTTGGGCGAGCTCCCCGCGCGGCACCTCCAGGTCCCCGCCGGCGAATTCGGCGGGCAGGTGCAGCAGCCGGCGCCCGTCGCGGCCCACGAAGGTCATCGGGCTGCCGCCGGTGCCGAGCGTGCGCAGTTCCTCCAGGACTCCCATCCGCTCCAGCACGGTCAGGTGGGTGCGGCCGCGGAAGTCGACGTCCTGGCCGCCGTCGCGCAGTGCGGGGGCCAGCTCGACCACGGTCACCTCGAAGCCGTACCGGCCCAGCCAGTGGGCCAGCGCGGGGCCGGCGATGCTCGCGCCCGAGATCAGGACCTTGGTGCTCATGGAAACCACTCCGTCCGGGGATCAGAAAACTGTGTCTCGCGGACACTGTTCGTTGCTGTGTACGGTAGACACAGTTGGCCTGGAAGGACAACCCCCCAGGCCGCGGCCCAGGACGGAGCGGATGATGGCCGAGGCGGCGAACGACACGGTGCGACTGCTCTGGGGGCCGCCGGCCAGACCCACCCGGGGGCCGAAGCCGGCCCTGAGCCTGGAGCGGATCGCCGCGGCCGGGGTCGAGGTCGCCGACGCGGAGGGGCTCGCCGCGGTCTCCATGCAGAAGGTGGCCGGGCTGCTCGACTTCACCAAGATGTCGCTCTACCGCTACGTCCCCGGCAAGGCCGAACTGATCGCCCTGATGGTCGAGTCGGCCGTCGACGCACCCCCGGACATTTCGGAGGGCACCGACTGGCGGGATCAACTCACCGCCTGGGCCCACCACTTGGCCGAGTCCTTCGCCCGCCACCCGTGGCTGCTGGACGCCACCGTCGGCGCGCGGGTCATCGGCCCGAAGGAACTCGGCTGGCTGGAAAGGGTGGTGACGGTACTCGACGGCCACGGGCTGACCGGCCCCGAACGGATGGACGCCGCCGTCCTGCTCACCGGGCACGTGCGCGGGATCGCCGCGCAGTCCCGCGCCGCCGGGCCGGCCGCCACCCCCGAGGCCGAACTCCTCGCCGCCCTCGGCGCCGTGGTCCAGGAGCACGCCGACCGCTTCCCCGCGGTCGCCGCCGCCATGGCCGACCCGGGCGGCCGCGACCAGGCGCTGGAGTTCGGCCTGGAGCGCATCCTGGACGGACTGGCCGCCCTGATCGAGCGCCGCGCGGACACCGCCTGACCCGCGGGGCCTCCCCGGACCGCCGAGCCGCCTCCCCGCCCGGCGGTGGCACCCGGAAAATCGCTCGGAGCGCCGACGGTCGCTCGCTAGGGCGTGTCTGACCATTCGCGTCGGATCAGGGCGCGGCGTTGGAGTGCGTGCATCGCAAGGCGGAGGAGGGAGCCACTGCGGAGCATTGGCGACCGACGACAACGCGGCGAGGTGCGTGCCCCGGCGTCGCGCACCCGGCGGGAATGGTCAGACACGCCCTAGGATCGCGCCCCATGGCGATGTTCGTACACCTGACGGCCGCGGCGAACGCGCCGCGCATCCGCCGCGCCGGGATCCGCGCCGACAGCCGGGGCCAGGGCGGCGTGCGCGGGGTGTACTGCTTCCCCGTGCTGCCCTCGTACACGCTGACCCACCAGTGGCTGCGCGAGCTGGCCCGGTTCGGCCCCAAGGGCGCGCTGGTCGCGGTGCACCTTCGGCTGGACGACGAGCAGGAGGTCCTGGCCGGCCACTACCGCGACCGGGCCCGGGGCGTCCAGCAGCCGCTGCGCGCGGCCGAGGCGGTCCGGCGGATCGGCGGACTGGCCGACCCGCGGGGCTGGGAGGTGTTCCTGCCGCGAGCGGTGGGTGCCCGCGAGGTGCACCGGGTCCGCGCCGTGCCGCAGGTCACCGGCTGGCGCTACCTGCCGGGCGCCCACGGCACCCGGCCCTGCACCTGTCAGGGCTGCCGGATCTACGGCGAGTACGGCGGCCGCCGGCTGCGCGAACGCCACCCGCACCCGCTGGACGGCCCGCCGCCGCCCGTGCCCGTGCTGCTCGCGCGGATCGCGGCGGCCGGCGAACCGGGCGACCCGGCCGAACTGCGCTCGGCGCTGCACTGGTTCGGAATGCGCCGGCGCGGCCCGGTGGACCGGCTCGCCCGGCTGGCCTCCCATCCGGCACCGGAGGTGCGCGGGGACCTGGTGTGGGCCGTCGGCCGCTGGTCCACCCCGGGCGTCGCCGAACTGCTGGACGGCCTGGCGGAGGATCCGCACCCGCGGGTCCGCGAGGCCGTCACGGCGGTCCGGGACCTCTGAGGTCCCGGCCGCCGTCGGGTCGTACGCCGGCGCCGGGTCGTTCACGGGTGCCAAGTTGTTCACGGGCGCCGGACCGTCCGCGTCCCGCCCATTCCTATCCGTGCGGCCCATCGGCGCGCCGCCGACCTGCGCGGTCTCCGGTCGACGTGCCCGTTCGCCCGATCCGGGTGATCATGGGACGAACCGCGTCATCGGCGATTCGGCGCACCGGGCCGTCGGCCCGGGTGCGCCCGGAAGGTGGACTGCGATGTTCCAGCTCCTGTGGATCCTGCTCATCGGCTTCGTGCTGGGCGTGATCGCCAAACTCATCCTGCGCGGACCGCAGTCGATCCCCTGGTGGCTGACCATGCTGCTCGGCGCCGCCGGGGCCTGGCTCGGCAACGCCGTCTCCGGCTGGATCGGTGTCCGCCACACCTCGGGGATCGACTGGATCCGCCACATCCTGCAGATCGTCTTCGCCGTCGCCCTGGTGGCCTTCGTCGCCCCCGCGTGGAGCAGATCCCACCAGAACCGCTGACCGGCCGACGCGCCGTTCCGTCCCGAAGCCGGGAGGACCCGATCACCGGTCACCGGTCACCGGCCACCGGACCCTCGGCCGCGCCGTCGGCCGGGCCCGCTCAGCCCACGTGGACGGCCGGCCGGCGTGAGCGGTCCGGCTCGGCCTCGCGCAGCACCTCGCGGGTGACCGGGGCGATCTCGCCCTGTCCGAACAGGAAGAACCGCAGGAACTGGGCGAACGGGTTGCCCTCGGTCCACTCGAAGTAGATGTGCGGCTGTTGCCCGGTGAGGTCGCGCACCCGGAGCAGCAGGGCCGCCAGGGCGTTGGGCACGCTGGAGCTCTCCAGGGTGAGCACCCGGTAGCGGTCGTGCAGCACCTCGCCGCGCACGGTCAGTTCGGCCTCGAAGTCGGACGGGTCGAGCACGGTGACCTCGACGAAGACCAGGTCGTCCTCGGCCGGGATGTCGTTGTCCCGCCGGATCTGGTGGATCTTGTCGCGGTACTCGGCGAGGTCCCGGCTGTTCGGTTCGTTGGCGATCAGCCGCAGCGGGCGGTGGATGTAGTCCCGGACGAACCGCTCAGCGACGTCGTCCAGCACCACGTCGGTGACGCGCAGTTCGAACGCGCGCTTGAGCCGGGAGAGGAACGAGACCAGCATGATGCCCGCGATGAAGCAGGCGCCGATCTTGACCCCGTCCGGCCGCTCGGCGATGTTCACCGCCGTGGTGTAGAGGAACACTGCGGCGATCACCGCGAAGCCGGCCCGCCAGCGGCGCTGCCCGGCCTTGTGGGCGGCGATGGTGACGGCGATGGCGGCGGAGCTGATCAGCACCAGCACGCCGGTCGCGTAGGCGCCGCCCTGGGCATCCACGTTGGCGTCGAAGATCCAGGTCACCAGGAAGGCGATCAGGGTGAGCACGACGACGGTCGGCCGCACCGCGCGGGCCCAGTGCGGGGCCATGCCGTAGCGGGGCAGGTAGCGCGGCATCAGGTTGAGCAGCCCGGCCATCGCGGAGGCCCCGGCGAACCAGAGGATGGCGATCGTGGAGAGGTCGTAGACGCTGCCGAAGGTGCTGCCCAGGTACTCGTGGGCGAGGTAGGCGAGCGCCCGCCCGTTGGCCTGGCCGCCGGGCTCGAACTGGTCCGGCGGGATGAGCAGCGTGGTGATGAAGCTGGTGGTGATCAGGAAGACGCTCATGATCGCGGCGGCGGTGGTCAGCAGCTTGCGGGCGCCGCGGATCCGGCCGGTGGGCTTCTCCTCGGTGTCGTCCGGGTCGCCCTCGATGTGCGGCATCACGGCGACGCCGGTCTCGAAGCCGGACAGGCCGAGCGCCAGCTTCGGGAAGACGATCAGCGCGACTCCGATCATCGCGATCGCGTTGCCGTGCTCCACGGTCAGCGCGTCCGTCCACTCGGTGAACAGCTGCGGCTCGCTGAACACGTGCCACAGCCCGTTGGCCACCACCACGACGTTGAGCGAGAGGTACACCGCGACCAGCACCACGGCCAGGCCGATCGCCTCGCTGAAGCCCTTGAGGAAGACCGCGCCGAGCAGCGCGATCATGATCATGGTCAGCATGATCTGCTTGCCGGTCAGCGCGCTGTGCAGGTGCGGGTTCTCCACCAGATGCGCGCTGGCGTCGGCGGCGGACAGGGTGATGGTGATCATGAAGTCGGTGGCCGCGAAACCCAGCAGGGTGAGCACGAAGAGCTTGCCCTGCCAGAAGGACAGCAGCCGTTCCAGCATCGCGATCGAACCCTGGCCGTGCGGGCTCTCCTGGGCCACCCTCCGGTAGACCGGCAGCGCGCCCAGCAGGGTGACGGCCACCAGCACGATGGTCGCCAGCGGCGAGACCAGCCCGGCCGCGAGCGCGGCGATGCCGGGCTGGTAGCCGAGCGTGGAGAAGTAGTCCAGGCCGGTCAGGCACATGACCCGCCACCAGCGCCGGCCCTCCTCGTGCGGGACCTCGGCGTGCGGACCGGGGTGCTGCTTGGCCATGTCGGCCAGACCCTCCAGCATCCAGGCCCGGAACCGCTCGCGCCGGGAGACCGGCCCCGCCCCCGCTTCGGCCGACCCCGACGAAACCACGTGCACCCCTGTCCACGACTCGGCCGGGCGCGGACGGCTCCGGATCCCCTGCGGCCGCCGGGCGGCGCGCCTGGTCAGGCTAGGGGACCGGCCCGCCGGGGCCGGGCCACCGCGCCGGTCGACACGCCCGGGTGCGCCCGTACGGCCCTGCCCGGTCGCGGGCCGCCCCCGGCCGCCCCCGGCCGCCTTCGCCGACGCTCTGCGGCGCCCCTGAAGCGCCCCCGTGGCGCCCCCACGGAGCCCGGCGACGGCCGCGGCCCGGCGCGGCGGCCTGCGCGGGGCTCACGAAACACGCGAGGATGTCCGCGCGACCGACACACCGGGCCGGCGCCCCCAGCGCGCCGCCACCGACCGGGTCGACGCGCCCACGGCCCCGGGCACGGCCCCCGGGTACGGGCACGGGCACGGGTACACACGAGGAAACACGGAGGTCGCGGTGGCGGAGCCGAGCCGGCGCAGGATTCTGGGCCTGGGCCTGATGGCGGCCGCCGTCACCTCCTGCGGCCACCCCCGCCCGGCCCCGGCCGCCGCCGCGCAGCCGTCCGCCGCGGCGGCCACGGCGGCCTCCTCCGCCCCGAGCGCCCCCGGCGGCCCGGCCGCCGACGGGCACACCGGGCCGACGAGCGAGCGCTCCCGCCCCGGCAACCCCGACTGGGAGATCACCGACCCCGGCCCGGACGACGCCATCGCGGGGTTCGCCGACCGGGTCAGCGTCCTGCCCGGCGAGCCCTTCGGCCTGCACGTCTCCACCCCGGCCGCGGCCTTCACCGTCTCCGCCTACCGGATGGGCTGGTACGACGGCGCCCGCGCCCGGCTGGTCTGGCGCCGCGAGCACGTCCCGGGCGGCCGGCAGGCCGCGCCGCACGTGGACCCGGTGACCCGCACCGTGCTGACCGGCTGGCAGCGCACCCTCGCGGTGGACACCGCCGACTGGCCCGAGGGCGCCTACCTGCTGCGCCTGGACGCCGAGGACGGTTCCGGCCGGCGCTACGTCCCGCTCACCGTCCGCTCGGCGAGCACCGCCGGCAGGACCGTGATCATGAGCGCCCCGGCGACCTGGCAGGCCTACAACGAGTGGGGCGGCTACAGCCTCTACAACGGCCCGACCGGCGGCCTGGCCACCCGCTCGCTGAAGGCCGTCTTCGACCGACCGTACGACTACGACCACGGCGCCGGGCTGTTCCTGGTCTACGAGGCGCCCCTGGTCGCCCTCGCCGAGCGGCTCGGCCTGCCGCTCGCCTACACCACCGGCATCGACGTGGCCCGCGAGCCCGGCCTGCTGACCGGGGCCGCCGCCGTCCTGTCGCTCGGCCACGACGAGTACTGGTCCCCCGAGCAGCGGGCCAACGTGGTCGCCGCCCGCGACGCCGGGACCAACCTGGCGATCCTGGGCGCCAACTGCTGCTTCCGCCGGGTCAGGTTCGAGCCGACCGACCTCGGGCCGGACCGCACGGTGGTCTGCTACAAGGACGCCTGGGCGCAGGACCCGGGCCACCTGTCGGGCGGCCCGGCGACCACCGACTTCCGGGCCGGCCCGGGCGCCGACCCGGAGAGTTCGATGCTCGGCGTCATCTACGACGGCTACCCGGTGGACGCCCCGTACGTGGTCACCTCGCCCGGGCACTGGGCCTTCGAGGGGACGGGCGTCGCGGCCGGGGCCTCGTTCCCGCACCTGGTCGGGGTCGAGTACGACCGGGTGGACACCGGCTTCCCCACCCCCCGCCCGATCGAGGTGATCGCCCACTCCCCCGTGGTCTGCGACGGCCGCCGCTCCCACTCCGACACCGCCTACTGCACCCTGGCGGGCGGCGCCGGGGTGTTCGCCACCGGGACGATGCGCTGGGTCGAGGCGCTGGACGCCCGCGGCCCCGGCGGCGGCAGGGCCGACCACGGCATCGACGCGCACGCCGGGGACCTGGTCCGCCAGGTCACCGAGAACGTCCTGCGCGCCTTCGCCGCCGGCCCGGCCGGCCGGGCCCGCCCGGCCCAGGACAACCTCGCCGCCGTCTACGGCACGGCGTAGCGGGGCGCGGCTCAGCCGGTGGCCGGCGGGGTGAAAGTCTCCGCAGGGCCGAAGTCCGAGACGCGTTCCTTCGTCACGACCGGCTTGCCGGCGACCACCGTCGACCGTTCACTGCGGACGGTCCGGCCGAGCCGGTCGATCCACAGCTGGCAGTCGGCCGCGTCCGTGCCCTCGTTCTGGCGCCCGACCCCGTAGCTCGGGTCCGCGCGGCGCAGCTCGGCCGGTGAGAGCCGGGCGCTCAGGTGGAACACCGGCACGCCCGCCTCGGTCTCCATGCCCTTGCGGGCGGCGGGCCCGGCGTCCAGCAGGACCTTGGCGTAGCCGTCGTCGTCGTATGCGCCGACCCCGACGCTCGCCGGGGGCTTCTGATCGGTCGTCCACCGGGTCTCACCGCTCTCCTTGTTCCGCCGGTAGACGGCCTGGTCGATGATCACCGTCTCCTCCCAGGCCAGCACGGAGGACCCGCGGACCATCTTCGCCTCCGTACGGGATCCCTCGGCCGGAGTGTTGTGGTTCGACCGGGCGGTGACGGTGGTCAGCTCCTTCTCGCCGCCCTCGCCCCTCTCGACGGTCATCTCGAACGTCGCGGCGTACGGCTCCCGGGAGCGGTGGGCGATCGCGACCGCGGGGTCGAAGGCTCCGGTCGCGTCGGCGGGTGCTCCGGTCGCGTCGGCCGGTGCGCCGGTGGCGCCGGTGGACGCTCCGGTCGTGGGGGCGGCCTTCGGCGGAGCGGCGCTGTCGGCGCCGCAGCCGGTCAGCGTGGCCAGTGCGAGGACCAGGGCGGTGACGGGCAGGACGGTGCTGCGACGGATCGTCAAGGAGGGCTCCGGGTCGGCGTTCGGAAACGGCGGCGGCAGCCTCCCACATCGGCCCATCGCGGTCGAACGGGTTTCCGCCCCCGGCCGGGGCAGGAGCCGGCCGACACGCCGGATAGACTCGCACGGTCCCATCCGGAGCAGGCACGAGGGAAACAGAACATGGTCGAGGCCTCCCCCAAGGTCGTTGTGGTCGTCCCCACGTACAACGAGCGGGAGAACCTCCCGGTCCTCGCGGGCATGCTCGCGGAGCTTCCGGTGCCCAACCTGCACCTGCTGGTGGTCGACGACAACTCCCCCGACGGCACCGGCGAGATCGCCGACAAGCTGGCCGCGGACTCCGGCGGCACCGTGGGCGTGCTGCACCGCACCGAGAAGGACGGCCTCGGCCGCGCCTACCTGGCCGGCATGGCCAAGGCCCTGGACGAGGGCGCCGACGTGGTGGTGCAGATGGACGCCGACCTGTCCCACCCGGCCTCGGTGATACCCGTGATGGTCGAGACGCTGCTCGCCGACGACACCGCCGTGGTGCTGGGCTCGCGCTACGTCCCCGGCGGCTCGACCGCCGAGGAGTGGCCCTGGCACCGCAAGGCGCTGTCCGCCTGGGCGAACTTCTACGTCAACGCGATCCTGAGCCTCGGGGTCAGGGACGCCACCGCCGGGTTCAAGGCCTGGCGCGCGAGCGCCCTGCGCGCCATCGACCTGCCGACCGTGCAGAGCAACGGCTACTCGTTCCAGGTCGAGATGAACTACCGGGCCGTCAAGCAGGGCCTGTCGATCCGCGAGGTGCCGATCCGTTTCGAGGAGCGGATCGAGGGCGCCTCGAAGATGAGCATGGGTGTGCAGGTCGAGTCCGCGCTGGCCCCCTGGAAGCTGCGCTTCAACCGCGACAACTGAGCCGGCGGGCCCCGGCGACGGCGGCTCGCCGGCCCGGGCCGATGCGGGCGTACGGGTGCCGGAGCGCCCCGGGAGCGGTGTGAACGGCGGATGCGGGGAAAGAAGGGCGACATGGCCCTTCTCCCGGAGTCCCTCGCGGACCTGGTCCGCCGCAGCGCCCGAGAACCCTTCGTGGTCCAGACCGTCCGGGCCACCGTGGCGGCCACCATCGCCTACGCGGTGGCGACGCAGCTGAGCAGCGAGCCCGCCCCGCTGACGGCGCCGCTGACCGCGCTGCTGGTCGTCCAGGTCACCGTCTACTCGACGCTGAAGACCAGCATCCGCCGGGTCAACTCGGTGGTGGTCGGGGTGCTGATCGCGATCGGGTTCAGCGCCGTGGTCGGGCTCTCCTGGTGGAGCCTCGGGCTGATCATCCTGGCCTCGCTGGTCGTCGGCCGGTTCGTCCGGGTCGAGGAGTTCGTCCAGGAGGTCGCGATCAGCGCGATGCTGATCCTGGGCGTGACCAAGCTGGCCTCGCAGGCCTGGGACCGGGTGCTGGAGACGCTCATCGGCGCCGCCGTCGGCCTGCTGTTCAACCTGCTGTTCGCGCCGCCGGTCTGGGTGGACACCGCCGGGGAGTCGATCGAGGACCTCGCCCGGCGGGCCCGCCAGCTGCTCCTGGACATCTCCGAGGAACTGGGCCGCCCCACCCCGGTGGCCCGGGCCGCCGAACGGCTGCACGAGGCCCGGCGGCTGGACCAGGCGATCGCCGACGTGGACGCGGCGCTGCGCCAGGCGGAGGACAGCCTGCGCTTCAACCCGCGGATCAGCGAGGGGCTGCTGTCCCGGCTGGTGCTGCGCACCGGGCTGGACACCCTGGAGATCTGCGTCGTGGTGATCCGGGTGCTGGCCCGCTCGCTGACCGACCTGGCCAAGCGGCGCGCGCCCGGCGAACGGCTCTTCCCGCCGGACGTCGCGTCGGGGCTGGAGGAGCTGCTGGCGCACGTGGGCGATGCGATGGTCAGCTACGCGGTGCTGGTGACCACGCAGGTGAGCCGCAACGCCGAGGAGGCCGAGGACAGGCTGACCACCGAGCTGGCGGCGGCCTGGGCCTGCCGGGAGAACGTCGCCCAAGTGCTGCTGCGCAAGGTCCAGGAGCACCCGGAGGCCTGGCAGTTGCACGGTTCGATGCTGGCCGAGGTGGACCGCATCCTGGACGAGATGGACCTGGAGCACCGCAGCCGGCGGCTGATGGAGGAGCTGGACCGGGCCTCGGTGGCGAACCGGGAGCGGTTCTCCCGCTACGCCGCGCTGCGCCGCCTGCTGCGCGGCGAGCGGGCCCGCGGCGGCCGGTCCGCCACGGCGGAGCGCCCGGCGGCGTAGGGCGCTCCGCCGTGGCGGACACGCCCTGGCCGGGCGCCGGGCGCCGTTCGCCACGGGCCGCGGGCAGGGCGTGTCCGGGGGCCAGGGGCCAGTGGCCGCGGTCCGGGGTCACGGGGCAGGGGTCAGGGCATCAGCCAGGGCTGCTGCGGCAGCGGGTGGCCGGTCTCCAGGTAGGTCTTGAGGTTGGCGAGCACCGCCGACCAGCCCTGTTCGGCGTCCGCCCGGGCGGCCTCGTCGGCGAGGTCCACGTGGGTGACGGTGAGCCGGGTGAGGTCCTGCCAGCCCTGGAGCTCGAAGGTGACCCGGGAGGGGAAGGCGGCGTGCTGCTCCCGTAGGCCGGCCCAGGTGGCGACCAGCAGGTGCGGGCGGTCCACCGCCTCGACGGTGCCGATGACGTCGGCGGTCCCGGAGCCGTCGGTCCGCTGGTGCTCCCAGGGCGCGCCGAGCAGCCAGGTGGAGACGTTGCGGTGGCCCCAGTAGAGGCCGGACTCGTCGGCGTTGGTGAGCGCGTGCCAGACCCGCTCGGGGGTGGCCCGCAGGTAGGTGATGCCGCGGTGGCCGAAGGCGGTCACGGCCTCACCCCTTCGCCGCGTCGAGCAGCGGCTGGATCTCGATCTTCCGCATCCGCAGCATGGCCGCGAAGACGCGGTCCGCGGTGGCCCGGTCCTCGCCCGCGACCAGGTCGAGCAGCACCCGGGGGGTGATCTGCCAGGAGAGGCCGTAGCGGTCCTTGAGCCAGCCGCACGGTCCCTCCTCACCGCCGTCCGCGCTGAGCTCCGCCCAGAGCCGGTCGATCTCCTGCTGGTCCTCGCACTCCACCTGGAGCGAGATCGCCTCGGTGAAGTGGAACGCCGGACCGCCGTTGAGGGCCGTGTACTCGCGGCCGGCGAGCTCGAACTCGACGGTCATCACCGAGCCCGCCGGGCCGGGGCCGGTCTCGCCGTACCGGGTGGTCCTGGTGACCCGGGAGTTCGGGAACAGGGTGGTGTAGAAGGCGGCGGCCTCTTCGGCCCGGTCGTCGAACCAGAGGAAGGTGGTGATCTTCTGCATGCGCCCGACGGTAACGGCGGGCTCCGGTACGGCGGCCGAGCCACGGCCGGGGGTCACCGGATCGGCGCCCCCGGCCGGGCCGGCCGGGGCTCAGTGCACCCAGCCCGCGTAGCGCTGGACGAAGCGCTGACCGGTGTGGGCGGTCACGACGACGTCGTAGCGGCCCTGCTTGTCCAGCGGCCAGGCCAGGTCGGCCTGCTTGCCGGGCTTGACCTGGACGGTCTGCGCGGTGCCCGCGAAGTCGTTGGGCGCGGCGGTGAAGGCCACGTCGGTCATCCCGTCGTTGGCCACCTGGAGGGTGAGCCTGCGGTTGCCGCGCAGGTCGGCGGTGACGATCGGCACGCCGATGTCGTTCTGGCCGTCCTGGCCGTCGCGCACCACGGTGCCGGCGAAGCGTCGGACGAAGCCGTCCGGGCCGTGCACGGTGAAGTCGTAGCGGCCGCCGGTGGCGGCGGCGTCCCAGACGTACCGGGCGGTGGCGCCGGGGGCGACGGTGTACGGGGTGCCGGCGAAGGGGAGCAGGATGTTCGGGTAGACGGTGTACGGGAAGGCCACCGAGCCGTCGTTGCTCATCGTGCAGGTGACCCTGCCGGTCTTCCGGTCCACCTCGACGTCGGCCCACGGCTGGTACGGAAGCGGCCGGTGCGGGCGTTCGCCGCGCTCCTGGACCGGCATCGCCTGGGCGCCGACCGCCGGCAGCGCGACGCCGGGCAGCTTGGTGCCCGCGTCGGCCCTGGCCATCAGGGCCTTGGTGTCGGGCAGCGCCGGGATCGAGTGCTCGGGGGCGGCGAAGTCGAAGCAGCTGGTGAGGTCGCCGCAGACGGCCCGGCGCCAGGCCGAGATGTTGGGCTCGGCAACCCCGGTGACCAGCTCCATGAAGCGCAGCACCGACGTGTGGTCGAAGACCTGGGAGTTGACCCAGCCGCCGCGCGACCAGGGCGAGATCACCCAGAGCGGCACCCGGTTGCCGAGGCCGATGGCCCGTCCCTGGGTGAACTCCTCGGGGGTGCCCGGCTCGGGGGTGGGCGGGACCATGTGGTCGAAGTAGCCGTCGTTCTCGTCGTACATCACCAGGAAGACGGTGTGCTGCCAGACCTCCGGGTTGGACATCAGCGACTGCAGGGCCTGGTCGACCCAGTGCGCGCCGTAGGCCGGACCGGCCTCCGGGTGCTCGGAGAACAGGTAGGGCGCGACCAGCCAGGAGACGGTCGGCAGGGTGCCGTCCTTGCAGTGGCGGTCGAAGTCGGCGGGGTCGAACTTCGTCATCGCGTTGACGTACCGCGGGTCGTCGTGCGGGAACTCGTGGAACTGCTTGAAGTAGGAGAGCGCGTTGTCGTCGTAGTCGCCGGTGCGGTCGTCCTTGCTGGGGTTGTGGTAGACGCGCCAGCTGACGCCGGCCGCCTCCAGGCGCTCGGCGTAGGTGGTCCAGTCGGCGACGGGGTTGTCGGTGACCGGGGTGTTGTCGATCCACGGGCCGGTGGTGCCGTCCCGGCCGGGGCCGGCGGTACCGGTCCACAGGTAGAGGCGGTTGGGGTCGGTGGGGCCGGCCAGCGAGGTGAAGTAGGCGTCGCAGACGGTGAACGCGTCGGCCAGGGCGTACTGGTAGGGGATGTCGTCGCGGGTGAAGTAGCCCATGGTGCGCTCGCCCTTGGCGGCGATCCACTTGTTCATCGCACCGTTGTTGATGGCCTGGTGGCCGGTGGCCCAGTCGTGCGGGAGGCCGCCGGCGTTCTGGGCGTTGTACTTGGCGGTGTCCATCCGGTAGGGCAGCATCGCGCCGCCGTCGCTGCGCCGGCTGTCGGGCTGGCGGAAGACGTCGGTGCCGTCCGGGAACTGGAGCGCCTGCTTGTCGCCGAAGCCGCGGACACCGGCCAGGGTGCCGAAGTAGTGGTCGAAGGAACGGTTCTCCTGCATCAGGACGACGACGTGCCTGACGTCCTTGATGGTCCCGGTGAGCGGGGCGGCGGGCTTGGCACCGGCGGCGGGGGCCGGGGCCGGGGCCGGGGCGGCGACGGCCTGGGCGGCCGCCAGACCGGTCAGGGCGGTGGCGCCGGCGGCCGCGGTGGCGCCGACGAAGGTGCGGCGGGAGAGCTCGGGCATGACGAACTGGCCTCTCGGAGCTGGGGGATGGGGAGCCGGGGAGCTCAGAGCCGGAAGGTGGCGACCGCGGCGGCGGTGTCGGAGGGCCACTCGTTGGCGGCGGTGCCGGGCTCGGGCTGCGGCCAGTCGGCGACCAGGGTGTGCGCCTCGACCAGCTTCAACGGGCCCGCGTACTGGACGTAGTCGACGCGGTCCTGCGGCTCCGGACGGTCGCCGCGCCGCTTGCGGGTGGGCGACCAGGTGTTGCCGGGGGCCTTGACCGGATCGGGGCACTCCTCGCGGAAGGTGTCGGTCAGTCCGGCCCCCTGGAGGGCCACGGTGACCGGCCAGGCGAGCGCGCCGACGCCCTGGTGGGCGGCGGCAGTGGCGGCCGTCCAGTCGCGGTGCGAGGGCGAGGAGAGCGCGCCGGCCAGCACCACCGGGGTGCGCCGGGCGATGTCCGTGCGGACAGCGGCGGCCAGCGCCCGGGCCTGCCGCAGCCGCAGCGAGCCGTTCTCGGCGGCCTCCACCTCGGCGGCGCTCCGCCCGTCCTGGACGGCGTACGGGCCGTAGCCCGCCTCGTCCAGGTGGGCGGCCCAGAAGCGGACGCTGCGGCCGCCGGGCAGTCGCAGGGTGGCCGCGGCGGCGGGCAGTTCGGCGGTCGGGGCGGTGACGTCGGTGAGCGGGTGGCGGCTGAGGATGCCGACGCTGCCCGGGCTCTGGTAGGCGTACCAGCCGAGGGCGTCGGCCAGGGTCCTGGCCCGCTCCCCCGCGGTCTCCTGCAGGGCGAGCACGTCCAGGCCCTGGGCGAGGACCACGCGCAACTGCTTCTCCAGCGCGTCGGTGTGGGCCGAGCCCGCGTCGTGCAGGTTCCAGCTGGCGGCCTTGAGGCGCAGCGGTGCGGCCGGGTCCACCACCGGGACGAGGACGGTGACGGTGTCGGTGGCACCCGTGCTGTCCTTGACGCCGACGACCACCGGCTCGGGGTTCTTGCCGGCGGCCGCGGGGGCGGTGCCGGTGAGCGTGCCGTCGGCGCTGACGGCGGCCCAGGCCGGGCCGCCGACCTTGCGGTAGGTGGCGGAGCCGGCCGGGTTGCCGGCCGGGCGGGACCAGAGGCCGCCGAGCCGGACCGTCACGGCGGCGCCCGGGGCGACGGGCGTGGCGGTGAACGCGTCCACGGCGGCGTGCGGGCGGACGACGGCGGGCTTGGGGCGGAAGGAGAACGGCTCGGTCCTGGCGAGGGTGCCGTAGCCGTCCTTGGCGAGCAGGTAGGCGGTGTACGGGCCGCCGGTCAGCGCGGAGGTGTCGAGCTGGACGTCGCCCGAAGTGCCCGGGATGTACTTCCACAGCAGCGAGCTGCCGTTGCCGGGCTGGCGGCCGCCGTCGTAGATGCCGACCCAGTTCTTGGCGTCGGGGGCGTCGGTGGTCCAGTGGAAGGTGAGCCGGTCGCCTTCGGTGGGGTTGGTGGAGGAACTGAGCGTCAGGGCGCT
The DNA here is from genome assembly GCF_042885395.1 of Kitasatospora sp. NPDC058063. NCBI lineage: Bacteria > Bacillati > Actinomycetota > Actinomycetes > Kitasatosporales > Streptomycetaceae > Kitasatospora > Kitasatospora sp. NPDC058063. The sequence continues at coordinate 62,235 of NZ_JBHVSD010000013.1, read as the reverse complement.
GCCTGCGGCCACGGTTGTCCTGTCCGCCGTCCGGGACCGGGCCGCCGGGGGACGGTTCGCCGGGGCCGGGTACGGCTGGTCACGGAGGCTGGGAGAAGGGAGCTCGCGCAGTTGGCTGTACAACTGCGGGCGGCCTCATTCACCCGAAGGCCGGCGACCGGCTCATGAACGAAGCATGACGGGGCGTCGGGCGGTGCGGGAACTTCGGTGGGCGCACCTGCGGACATGCGACGGGGGCCGCGGTGGACCGGTCCACCGCGGCCCCCGTCGGGCCGTGCTCCCGAGGCGCGGAGCGCCGGTCAGGCCAGGGCGAGGAAGAGCTTCTCCAGCTCGGCCTCGCTCATCGGCGCGGCGTCCTCGTCCGCGGCGGCCATGCACTGGCGCATGCCGCTCGCGACGATCTTGAACCCGGCCCGGTCGAGCGCGCGCGAGACGGCGGCGAGCTGGGTGACCACGTCCTTGCAGTCCCGGCCCGCCTCGATCATCGCGATCACCCCGGCCAACTGGCCCTGCGCGCGACGCAGCCGGTTCAGAACCGCGCCGACCGCCTCCTCGTCCACCTGCATGTCGGGCCGCCTTTCACATCGACTGTCGATGGACAAGTGTACCCGGCGGGGTATTCATTCCCGGGTGGCGAACGTCGTACCCGACCCGCCCGCGCCGAACGCGGGTCGGCGGCGGGGGCGGGCGCGGGCCGGCGGCGGGCCTGCGGCACGGGCGTGCACGGGCGTGCACGGGCGTGCACGGGCCGGCTGCGGGGCGGGCGCGGGCCCGGCGGCGGGCCAGGGCGCGGCTCAGCGGCGGGCCAGGCGGCGTTCCCCGCCCGCGCCGGTCGCGTACGGAAGCTCGTAGTGCGCGAACACGGCGGGCTCGTCCTCGGCGGGCAGCACGTCGTCGGTGCCGATCGCCGGCGCCTGCTTGACGAGGGTGCGCGGGTACGCCACCCGGAGGTAGTCCGGGCCGGCCACCGCGCCCTCCAGCGGGACGAACACCAGGCGGCGCCGACCGGCGAACCCGACCGTGACGGTGGCGAAGAACGGCTCGTCGCTGGCCGTCTCCACGTAGACCGACTCCAGCGAACCGATGCGGTGGCTCTTCTCGTCGACCACGGCGTGGCCGCGCCACTCGCGGATGTCCGCCATCGCGATGCCCACGGTCCGACCTCCCGTCCCCGGCTGTTCCCCCGCCCCGGTCTCCCATCCTGCGCCGGGAGCGGCCGGGACGCGCGGCGGGGCCACCGGCCCCCGGCCCGACGAAAGGGACATACGGGGGTGACCCGGCCAACCCCCACGGGGGCCGTGACCTGGGCTTTAGGCTGTCCGGCAGCAGGATCGCGAGTGGATCGTCAGTGGTGTCAGTGGTGTCCGGGCGAAGGGGCGGCAGCCGTGGGGTACGAGAACATGTGGGAGTCCGGCGGGGCCGGGATCGCGGCCGACCTGCGGCCCGACGTGCCGCATCCGGCCCGGATGTACGACTACTACCTCGGCGGCAAGGACAACTTCCCCGCCGACCGCGCCGCCGCCGAGAAGGCGCTCGCCGCCAACCCGGAGTTCCGCTCCACCGCCCGCGCCAACCGCGCCTTCCTCACCCGCGCGGTGCGGTGCGTCGCCGACCTCGGCATCGACCAGTTCCTCGACATCGGCACCGGCATCCCCACGGCCGGCAACACCCACGAGATCGCCCGGACGGCCAGGCCCGGCGCCCGGGTCGTCTACGTGGACAACGACCCGATCGTGCTCAGCCACGCCCGGGCCCTGATGGCCGGCTCGGGCGCCGGCCGCACCAGCGTCATCCAGGCCGACCTGCGCGAGCCCGGCGATCTGCTGGACGCCGTCCGGGCGGTGGAGCTGCTCGACTTCTCCCGCCCGGTCGGGCTCGTCCTCGCCGCGGTCCTCCACTTCCTGCGGGACGAGGACCAGCCCCACCGGGTGCTCGCAGCGCTGCTGGACACCCTGCCCTCCGGCAGCCACCTGGTCCTGTCGCACGGCACCGCCGACTTCATCCCGTCCACGACGCGCGACCGGGTCACCGGCGTCTACGACAGGGCCACCGCTCCCCTCGTTGGCCGCTCCCGCGAGGAGGTCCGGGCCTTCTTCGACGGCCTCGACCTCCTCGAACCCGGCGTCACCACCGTCCCCCTCTGGCGCCCCGACACCACCCCCGAGCCCGGCGCCGACCGCGTCAGCATGTACGGCGCGGTGGCCCGCAAGCCCTGAGGCCCGGGCCGGTCGGCCGGTGCGCGGGAAGATCCGGCTGTCGGCCCCGTGCGATCGCGCGCGAACGGGCTGACCTGCCCCGGGGCAGGCGGCCCGTACCGCCTTGAGCGGAGCGGGCCGGCCTGGAACGATGGGCAGTTCGGATACGTCAGGTACCGCGACTCGGGGAGAGCCGCGCGATCGGGGAGGCCGTGTGATCATCGCCCGCGAGGTGGAGTTCGACCGCGACGAGATGTTCGAGCTGTACGACGCAGTGAAGTGGGAGGGCTACACCAGCGACGTCGACAAACTGATGCGCGGCCTGGCCAACTCCCATCTGGTCGTGACCGCGCGCGACGAGTCGGGGGAACTGCTCGGGCTGGCCCGCACCATCTCGGACGACGAGGCGGTCTGCTATGTCCAGGACGTCCTGGTGCACCCGCGCCACCACCGCGAGGGCGTGGGCCGTGCGCTGATGGAGCACCTGATGGACCGCTACGCGCACTGCCGCTTCTTCCTGCTCTCCACCGACCACGAGTCCACCCCGGAGGGCGTGCGGAACCACGCCTTCTACCGCTCGCTGGGCTTCCTCTCCTACGAGGAGAAGGAGATGTCCGCCTTCGGGCTCCCCCGTGTCCGCGCCCCGCGGGCGGGTGCGGGGCGGCCCACGGCCTGACCCCGGCCCCGCCGCGCCCGCCGCACGCTCAGACCGGACGGCCGGGCGGGACCAGGCCGGTCTGGTAGGCGATGGCGACGAGCTGGGCCCGGTCCCGGGCGTCGAGCTTGGACATCGCCCGGTGGACGTGGGTGCGGACGGTGAACGGGCTGACGAACATCCGCTCGGCGATCTCCTCGTTGGTGAGGCCGGTGGCGGCCATCGACATCACCTCCCGCTCACGGGCGGTGAGGACGGCCAGCCGCTCGCTCGCGGGGGTGGCGGACGCCGGCTCGGGCTGGGCCAGGAACTGGTCGATCACGGCCCGGGTGGCGGCGGGCGAGAGCAGCGCCTCGCCCGCCGCGACGGTGCGCACGGCGGCGAGCAGTTCCTTGGGGTCGGCGCCCTTGCCGAGGAATCCACCGGCGCCCGCGCGCAGCGCCTGGGCCACGTACTCGTCGATCTCGAAGGTGGTGAGGATGAGCACCCGGGTGCCGGACAGCTCCTCGTCGCCGCAGATCTCGGCGGTGGCACCGAGACCGTCGACGCCTGGCATCCGGATGTCCATCAGCACGATGTCGGGCTTGGTGGCCCGGGCGAGCGCGACGGCCTCCCGGCCGTCGGCGGCCTCGCCGACCACCTCCATGTCCTCCTCCGCCTCGATCAGCAGGCGGAAGGCACCGCGCAGCAGGGCCTGGTCGTCGGCGAGCAGTACCCGGATGGTCATGCGTTGTCCCTGTCCTCTCGGAGCGCGCCGTCCGCTCGGGCGGCGTGCTCCTGTCGTTCGGCCGGTGTCGGGCGATCGGTACGGGTGGTGCGCGCGGCCCGGGCGGCCCGGGCGACGTCGGCGGCGGTGAAGGCGCCCGCGGACTCGGGGCCGTCGTCGCGGGCGCCGGTGCGCAGCGGCAGTTCGGCGGTGACCAGGAAGCCCCCGTCGGGCCGCCGGTCGGCACTGAGCCGGCCTCCGACCGCCCCGGCCCGCTCGCGCATGCCGATCAGGCCGAAGCCTCCTTCGCTGGGCGGGTGCTGGGGCAGCGACACCGCGCGGCGGCGGCCGGTCGCGGTCGGCCGGCCGTTGGCGACGCTGACCGCGACCCGGCTGCCGCTGTAGGCGAGGGTGATCTCGGCGTCGGCGCCGTGGGCGTGCTTGGCCACATTGGTCAGCGACTCCTGGACGATCCGGAAGGCGGTGAGGTCCACGCCGGGCGACAGCGGGCGGGCCTCGCCCTCGACGGAGAGCCGGATCGGCAGGCCGGCCCGCTCGAAGGTGGTGATCAGTTCGGGCAGCCGGTCGAGGCCGGGGGCGGGTTCGAGCGGGGCGCGGTCCTCGGCGCGGCGCAGCAGGCCGACGGTGGCGCGCAGTTCCTGGAGGGCCGAGCCGGTGGCGTCGGTGATGTGGCTGAGCACCTCCCGGGCCTGGACGGGGTGGTTGTCCATGAGGTGGACGGCGATGGCGGCCTGGGCGTTGGCGAGGGCGATGTGGTGGGCGACGACGTCGTGGAGGTCGCGGGCGATCCTGATCCGCTCGTCCGCGACCCGCCGACGGGCCTCCTCCTCGCGGGTGCGCTCGGCGCGTTCGGCACGCTCCTCGATGGCGGCGAGGTGGGCGCGGCGGTTGCGGATCGAGTCGCCGAGGGCGCCGGGCAGCAGGGCCCAGGCCAGCACGCCGAGCCGTTCGCTGACCGGCCCGCCGGGGCCGAACAGCAGGGCGATCCCGGTGAGCAGGACGGCGGTGACGACCGAGGCGCGCAGCGCGGTGGCGCGGTCGGTGCGGATGGCGAGGAAGTAGAGCGCGAGCAGCAGCGGGGTGGCCAGGGTCGGGGTGAGCCGGGGGCTGACCATGGCGAGCGCCATCGTGCAGAGCAGGGTGACGGCGACCACCGCACGCGGGTGGCGGCGGTGGGCGAACAGAGTGACGGCGGAGACCAGCGCGATGACGAAGGTGGGGGCGGCGAACGGGGTGAAGCGGCCGCCGTTCTGGTCGATGGTGGCGCCGAGGGCGGTGATCGTGACCATGGCCGTGCCGCCGGCGACGTCGAGCAGCCGCGGATGGTCGCGGCGCAGGCGCTGCCAGAAGTCGCTCATGCTCGTGCTCTCCGGTCGGGGGACACTGGCCACGCCCGCAACCGGGCAGCCTGGGTTCGAGCCGCGCCGATCCCGATCGGGGGCGCGGCGGGCCGCGGCGGGGACCTCCGCACGCGCGGTGGCCCCCGACAGCAACGGTAACGGTTGGGCTCGAACCGGTGTCCGAGCGGTTTGGCGCCGGCCCGGCCCCGCACGGTGTCGGGGCGGGGCCGGGGCCGTGGCCGGGCGGCAGTGTCCTAGACGGTGACCGACTCCCGGACCGGGGCCTGCTCGGGGGCGGGGGTCTCCAGCTTGCTGCCCTCGACGTCCACGTCGGGTATCAGGCGGTCGAGCCAGCGCGGCAGCCACCAGGCGCGGCGGCCGAGCAGGGCGAGGACGGCCGGGACGATGGTCATCCGGACGATGAAGGCGTCGAAGGCGACGGCGGTGGCGAGGCCCAGACCCATCATCTTGATCATCGGCTCGCTCATCCCGATGAAGCCGGCGAAGACGGCGATCATGATGAACGCGGCGGCGGTGACCACCCGGGCGTTGTGCCGGAAGCCGGTGACGATCGCCTCACCGGGCTCCTCACCGTGGACGTAGCCCTCGCGGATGCGGGTGACCAGGAACACCTCGTAGTCCATGGCGAGGCCGAAGACCACACCGATCATGAAGATCGGCATCATGCTCATCACCGGGCCGGTCTGCTCCACGCCGATCAGCTCGGCCAGCCAGCCCCACTGGAAGACCGCGACCACGGCGCCGAGCGCGGCGACCACCGACAGCAGGAAGCCGAGGGCCGCCTTCAGCGGCACGAGGATCGAGCGGAAGACCACCATCAGCAGGATGACGGCGAGGCCGACGACCACGGCGAGGTAGGGCAGCAGCGCGTCGGACATCTTCTGCGAGACGTCGATGTTCATCGCCGTGGTGCCGCTGACCAGGACCGTCGCCCCGGTGGCCGTCTTCAGGCCGGCCGCGTCGTGGCGGATGGCGTGCACGATGTCCTTGGTCTCGGCCTCGCTCGGACCGGTCGCCGGGACGGCGTTGAGCAGCGCCGTGTCGCCCGCCTGGTTGAACATCGGCGGCGTCACCGCGACGACCCCCGGCAGCCCGGAGACCTTCTTGGCGACCTCGTTCGCGGCGGCCTTCGGGTCGGCGACGCCCTTGACGTCCACCATGACTGTCAGCGGGCCGTTGAAGCCGGGGCCGAAGCCCTCGGAGAGCAGGTCGTAGGCGCGTCGCTGGGTGGTGGAGGTGGGCTTCGACTCGTCACCCGGCAGGCCGAGCCGCAGGTCGAGCGCGGGGGCGGCGAGCACGCCGAGGCCGATCACACCGCCGAGCAGCACCGCGAGCGGGCGGCGCAGGATGAAGCGGGCCCAGCGGGCTCCGCCGTTCTCCTTCGCGGCCGGGGCCGCCCCGCCGCGGGCCTTGCGGGCCTTGCGCGGCAGCACCTTGCGGCCGAGGAAGCCGAGCAGGGCGGGCACCAGGGTGAGGGCGACCAGCACGGCGATGACGACCGTCCCGGCGGCGGCCATGCCCATCTTGGCCAGGATCGGGATGCCGACCACGGAGAGGCCGGCGAGCGCGATCACCACGGTGAGGCCCGCGAAGACCACCGCGGACCCGGCGGTGCCGACCGCCCGGCCCGCCGCCTCCTGGGGCGCGCGGCCCTCGGCGAGCTCGGCGCGGTAGCGGGAGACGATGAACACCGCGTAGTCGATGCCGACCGCGAGGCCGAGCATCATGGCGAGGGTGCCGGTGGTGGTGGAGAGCCCGAGCGTGCTGCCGAGCGCGGTGATCAGCGCCATGCCGAGGCCCACGCCGACGACCGCGGTGAGCAGCGGCAGGCCGGCCGCGACCAGCGAGCCGAAGGTGATCACCAGCACGACGGCGGACAGCGCCATGCCGATCGCCTCGCTGCTGCCCCCGGCGTCGGCCTTGGCCATCAGCGCGGTGCCGCCGATCTCGACCTTGAGCCCGGCGTCCCGGCCGTGCTGGGCGGCCCGCTCCAGGGTGTCGGTGGCGGTCTTGGACACCTCGCCGGCCTTGGCGGAGTAGCTCACCGTCGCGTAGGCGGTGGTGCCGTCCGAGGAGACGGCGCCCGGCATCTTGAACGGGCTCACCGCGCCGGTGACCTGCTCGGAGCCGGCGAGCTCGCCGACCGTCCGCTCGACCGCCTGCTGGTTGGGCGCGGCGGTGATCTTCTGGCCGGAGGGGGCGACGAACACCAGGCGCGCCGAGGCCCCGTCGGCGTGGCCGCCGGGGAAGCGCTCGTTCATCAGGTCGAACGCCTTCTGCGCTTCCGTGCCGGGCATCGCGAAGCCGTCGTCGGGTGCGGCGGGCGCCTTGGCCGCCAGGACTCCGACGGCTGCCAGCACGGCGACCCAGAGGAAGGTCACCAGCCGGCGCCGGACGAAGGTCCATCGGCCCAGGCGGTACAGGAACGTGGCCACGGGAGAGCGGACTCCTTCGGATGCGGTTCTCGGGAACAGGAAGCGCCGCGGCCGACCGGACGTCCTGGTGGACGCGGTCCCCCGCAGCATGACCCATCCTTGATCGCCGACCCCTGCTCCGTCGTCGTCCCTGTGCAGGCCGTTTGCGTACTGCGGACGCAGTAGTGCCGTCCCCCGCACGGAGGAGCGCACGCCCTGCGCCGGAAGCAGCCCCCGGACCTGCGACGGCAGTAGATCCGGTCACCCGTGCGGTCGGCGACGGCGGGCCGGGGGCCGGTGGGCGAAGTAGCGTGATGTGCCTGACCCGTCCGCTGACGTGCGGTTCGGGAGGATTCGACCCGATCGGTGCTGCTCCGGCAGCCCGCCGCCGGAGGTGCCCATGGGCGTTCCAGCCGCCCGCATCGTGTTCGACGAGAGCGACCGCGCGGCCGTCGCCGAAGCGGTGACCGAGATGCTCACCACCGGCGCGCTGACCCTCGGCCCGTGGACCGAGCGCTTCGAGCAGGCCTTCGCCGCCGAGCACGGCGCCTCGCACGCCGTCGCGGTGAGCAGCGGCACGGCGGCGCTGGAGGTGATCCTGCGCAGCGTCGGCGTCCGGGGCCGCGACGTGGTCGTCCCCGCCGTCACGTTCTACGCGACCGCCGGGGCGGTGGTGCACGCGGGCGGGCGGCCGGTCTTCGCCGACGTCGATCCGGCCACCCTCGCGCTCTCCCCCGAGACCCTGGAGGCGGCGCTCACCCCGGACACCGCCGCCGTCGTCCTGGTGCACATCGGCGGGCTGGTCGGCCCGCAGGTCGACGCCCTGCGGGCGCTGTGCGACCGGCGCGGCGTCCCGCTGGTCGAGGACGCCGCCCACGCCCACGGCAGCAGCTTCGACGGGCGCGCCGCCGGCACCTTCGGCCTGGCCGGGGCCTTCTCCTTCTACCCGACCAAGGTCACCACCAGCGGCGAGGGCGGGATGATCCTGACCGAGTCGCCCGAGCTGCGCGACGGGGCCCGGATCTACCGCGACCAGGGCAAGGGCTCCTTCACCACCAACCACCATGTGAAGCCCGGCTACTCCTGGCGGATGAGCGAGCCGCACGCCGCGATCGGCGCGGTGCACCTGCGCCGGCTGAAGGAGTTCATCGAGACCCGCCGGGCCGTCGCCCGCCGCTACGACACGGCGCTCGCCGGGCTGGACGGGCTCGACCCGGTGCCCGAACCGCCCGGCTGCCGCGGCAACTACTACAAGTACGTGGCGCTGCTGCCGGCCGGGGTCGACCGCGCCGAGTTCAAGCGGGCGGTGGCCGAGGAGCACGCGGTGCGGCTGTCCGGCGAGGTCTACGACCTGCCGCTGCACCTCCAGCCGGTGTTCGCCCCCTACCGGCGCGGGCCGCTGCCGGTGGCCGAGGACGTCTGCGCCCGGCAGGTCTGCCTGCCGGTGCACTCCGACATGACCGAGGACGAGACGGAGCAGGTGGTCGACGCCGTCTCCGCGGTGTACCGGCGACTGGCCGGGTAGCCGGAGCGAAGGGAGCAAGATCGTGCGGATAGCCGTCACCGGGGGCTGCGGGTTCATCGGCTCACACGTCGTGGACCACCTGATCGCGGCCGGCCACGACGTCCTCGCGGTGGACACCACCGACAAGTACCTCAACCCGGACGCCGAGCACGCGCGGCTCGACGTCCTCGACCTCAAGGCCCTCACCGCGGCGCTGGCCGGCAGCGAGGTGGTCTACCACCTGGCCGCCATGGCCGACGTCGAGCAGGTCACCGCCGACCCGGTCCGCGCGGTGCGGACCAACATCGACGGCACCGAGGCCGTCCTGGAGGCCGCCCGGCGCAGCGGCCTGAGCCGCACGGTGCTGGCAAGCACCGTCTGGGTCTACGGCGCCGCCCTCACCGACGAGCAACTCGACAGCAGTGAGCAGGAGTTGGACGAGCACGTACCGATCGAGCTGGAGCACAGCGGCCATCTGTACGTGGCCACCAAGCTCGCCGCCGAAATGCTGGTGCACAGCTACCGCGAGCTCTACGGGCAGCACTTCACCATCCTGCGCTACGGCATCCCGTACGGCCCCCGGATGCGGGACGAGCTGGTCGTCGCCCGGTTCGTCCAGGCCGCGCTGGCCGGCCGGCCGATCACCATCGCCGGGGACGGCCGGCAGAGCCGCAACTTCGTCTACGTCGAGGACCTCGCCGACGCCCACGTCCGGGCCCTGTCCCCCGCCGCCGAGGACCAGACCTTCGCGCTGGAGGGCTCGACGGCCGTCTCGGTGCGGGACATCGCCGACACGGTGGACGGCCTGCTGGGACCCGTCACCATCGAGCACATCGACGGGCGGAAGGCCGACTACGCGGGGCGGCGGATCTCCTCGGCGCAGGCCAAACGACTGCTGGGCTGGTCGCCGAGCACCAACTTCACCGACGGCGTGCGGCGGTACGCGGACTGGTACCGGGCCACCGTCGGCACCGCCGCCGGCGCCTGACGGGGCCGCCCGATGCCGCACGCCCTGCTGGTCTCCGGCTCGCTCGGACAGGGCCACGACGTGATGGCCCAGGCCTGCGCCGACACCCTGCGGGAACGCGGCTGGACCACCAGCACCGTCGACGCCATGGCCCTGCTCGGGCCGCGCTCGGGCGCGGCCGGGGAGGCGGTGTTCCGCCGGCTGCTCGACCTGCCCGGGGTGTACGACGCCTTCCACTTCTCGGCGCTGCGGCCCGGTGCCCGGATCGCCCTGCTCGCCGACGCGGCGGCCCGCGGCCGGCTGGTCCCGGCGCTGCGGGAGCTGATCGAGGCGCAGCGGCCCCAGCTGGTGGTCTCGGTGTTCGCCACCGCGACCTCGGCCGTCAACCGGCTGCTGCGGCAGGCGCCGGAGCGGGAGTTCCGGCACTTCGTGTTCTGCACCGACGTGACGCCGCACCGGCTCTGGGTGCAGGAGGGGACGGACCTGTTCCTGGTCACCTCCGAGGTCGCCGCGTGCGCGGTCCGGCGGTACCGGCCTGATGCCGACATCGCCGTCGTGCCGGCGCTGTTGCGCCGGCCGTTCTACCGGCCGCCGCGACGGTCCGCGGCGCGGGCGGAGCTGGGCGTGCCGGCGGACGTCGCGTGCGTCCTGCTGATGTCCGGCTCCTGGGGGCTCGGTCCGCTCGCCCGCACCGCCGCCTCGCTGGCCGCCGCCGGGCCGCACGTCCTCGCGGTGGCCGGGCGCAACCGGGAACTGGAGCGCCGGCTGCGGGCCGCCGCGCGCCGGGAGCCCCGGCTGCACCCCTTCGGCTACACCGACCGCGTCCCCGCGCTGATGGCCGCCGCCGACCTGGTGGTCACCAGCTCGGGCGACACCTGCAGCGAGGCCCGGGCACTGGGCCGGCGGCTGCTGCTCCTCGACGTGGTGCAGGGGCACGGGCGCGACAACCTCCAGCACGAGCTGGAACTCGGCCACGCCGACGTCGCCACCGCCCACCCGGCCGAGGTGGTCCGCAACGCCCTGGCCGCGCTCCACCGCCCCGAGCCCGCGCCGTCCGCCGGCGCCGCACCGGAGGCGTGGCAGGCGGGGTTCGGGGCGGCGCTGCGGCGGATGGGGCTGGGGTAGCTGCGGGGGCGGGAACGGGGGTCGGCCGGCGCGCCGGTCACACCGGGCGGTTCCGGCCGGCGGGCGGCGGCACCCGGTGGTCGCGGAGGGGGCCGAGGGTGAGGCGGCGGGTGCGGCAGTGCGCGGCGATCAGGGGGAGCGCGGCGAGGGTGGCGCGCCAGGAGCCGGGGGCGGAGGTGCAGTCGGAATCGTGCAGCAGGAGGGTGGCACCGCCGGTGAGGCCCGGGCAGGCGGTCGCGTAGACGGACGCGCCGGTGGCCTCGGCCGTCCAGTCGCGGCCCCAGGCGGTCCACAGCACGCTGCGCAGGCCGAGGCGGCGGGCGGCCAGGGCCGGGCCCGCGGTCAGGACGCCGTACGGCGGGCGGTACCAGAGCGGACGGGCGCCGCAGAGTCCGGTCACCGCCTCGGCGGCGCGGCGCAGTTCGCGCAGGTCGCGGACGGGGGCCGGGTACCACTGCCGCCGGTGGTGCCAGCCGTGGACGGCCACCTCGTGGCCGCGCAGCACCAGCTCCCGGCCGAGCGCGGGGGCCCGCTCCAGCATCGCGCCGAGCAGGAAGAAGGTGGCGCGCGCACCGAGTTCGTCCAGCGCGTCGAGGACGTACGGGGTGCTGCGCGGATCGGGGCCGTCGTCGAAGGTCAGGGCGACGTGGCCGGGCGCGGTGCCGTGGCCGGCGGTGCGGCGTGCCAGGGTGCGGCGCAGCGGCGGCAGCCGGACGGCGGCCGGGGCCAGGTGCAGGAACTCGGCCCCGGCGGCGACGGCGAGGGCCCCGGCGGTGAGCGCCCCCGGGCGCCGGGCGGCGGCGCTCACCCGAAGCGGGAGGCCATCCGGCGGAACACGCCCGGGGCCACCCCGTGGACGCGGGCCGGGAAGCCGAGCCAGTGCGGGACGTAGAGCCGGTCGCGCTCGGTGGTGATGGTCGCGACCACGACGTCCGCGACCCGCTCCGCCGGGACCGGGCGCGGGCGCTCGCGCTGGTACGGCGTGCCGCGCCGGTCGAAGAACGGGGTGTCCACGGCCCCCGGCAGCACCAGGCGTACCCCCACCCCGGTGCCGCGCAGCTCGTACCAGAGGCTCTCCGCGAACATCGTCAGCCCGCCCTTGGTGGCGGCGTACCCCGACTCGTCCCGCACGCCGACCTGGCCGGCCATCGAGCCGAGCAGCACGATCCGGCCGCGGCGGCGTTCCAGCATGCCGGGCAGCAGCAGGCGGACGAGGCGCAGCGGGGCGGCGAGATTGACCTCGATCATCCGGTCCAGGGTGTCGGAGGGCGTCTGCGCGTACGGGCCGCGCCAGCCCAGGCCGGCGCTCGCGATCAGGGCGTCCACCCGGCCGGCCGCGGCCAGGGCGGCGTCCGCGAGGCGGGCCGGGCCGTCCGGCTTGCTCAGGTCCTCGGGCAGGGCGCGGCCGCCGGTGCGGTCGGCGAGTTCGTCGAGGCGGGCACGGTCGGTGCCGGAGAGCAGGGTGTGCCAGCCGGCGTCGGCCAGGCGGATGGCGGTGGCGAGGCCGATCCCGGAGGAGGCGCCGGTGATCAGCGCGACCGGGCGGTCGGCCGGGGCGGCCGGGGCGGTCCGGTCCTCCGGGGTCTCCGGGGCCTCCGGGGCCGAGGGCTCCTTGGGGTCCGAGGAGTCCGAGGGGTCCGTGCGGGCCTTCGGGCCTGACCGCCGGGGTCGGGAGTGGGACTCCTCCGCCATCGGGCACCTGCCGCTCTGTGGCCGTGTCGCCGTCCGATTTGTCCGGCAAGTCACCTTCGCACGGCGGAGCCGTCCGGGCTACCGGGGCGGGGCGGCGGGCTCCGCCTCGGTGTCCCGGTGCGGAGCGACCAGTTCGGCGGACTCGCCCTCCAGCTCACCGAAGCGGGAGAGCACGAAGGTGCCGCCCACCGCGACCACGAAGCCGGTCAGCGCGCACCACTCGAACCCGGGCCGGGCGGCGTCCCCGAGCACCGTCACGCCGATCAGCGCCGGACCGAAGGTCTCGGTCACCGTCCCGGCGGCGGTCGCGGCCGTCACCGTCCCGCGCTGCAGCGCCAGGGCGTAGGCGAGGTAGCCGCCGAGGCCACCGACGGCGAGGGCGTAGGCGGCCGGATCGGTGAGCACGGCGACCGGGCCGGAGACGTCCAGGACCCGCACGGCCAGGCTGGTCACGCCGAAGCCGACCCCGGCCAGCATGCCCAGGCCGGCCGCGGCCGCATTGCCCTCCCGGCGCACCAGGACCACGGTGGCGAGCACCATGGCGGCGGTGGTGGCGAGCAGCGCCCAGTGGAAGACGGTCGCGGCGTGGTCGCGGCCCTCCTGTCCGGAGCCGAGCGCCAGCAGGGTCAGGCCGAGGACCACCGCGAGGATGCCCGCGAGATCGCCCCGGCGCAGCCGGGCGCCCAGCAGCCAGACGGCCGCCAGGGCGGTGACGGCCAGGCTGGCGTTGGTGACGGCCTGGACGAGGAAGAGCGGGAGGGTGCGCAGGGCCACGATGCTCAGCACGAAGCCGACGATGTCCAGCAGCGTGCCGAGGACGAACTGCCAGGACCGCACCAGCGCGGCCAGCAGGCCCGCCCGCACCCGGTCGGCGCGCGGGGCCGACCGCGCGCCGCGCGCCTGGAAGACCGCCCCGAAGCCGAAGCAGACGGTCGCGGCCAACGCGGTGGTGAGTCCCAGCAGCATGCCTCTCCCTGCCTCGCGGGGCAGCATTCGGTCCCCCACCAGTCTGTGCCCGGGGGAACGGGGGCGCACGGGTGGGACGAGGGGAGCGAGCGGCAGCGCCGGGAGGACTCCACGGACCTGGTGGCCCGCACCGACGGACGCGGGCCACCAGGGGCCGGGCCGGGCGCAGGCCGGTGGTTCAAGGCCGGACGGCCACCGCGGCGTACAGCGAGACCTCCTCGGCGGCCCCGGGCTTCTCGTCCGGCGCGGGCCGCCACTGCGCGATGGGGACGAGCCCCGGGTCGAGGAGCGTCCAGCCGTCGAAGAAGCGGACGATCTCCGACCGGGTGCGGGCCTGGGCGGCGGTGCCGGCGGCCTCGTAGATCCGGGTCAGCCGGGCGATGTCCTCGGGCGCGAACTCGGGGCTGACGTGGGTCAGCACCAGGGCGCTGCCGGGGACGAGGGCGGATTTGAGGCGCTCGACCAGCTCGTACGCGCCGTGGGTGTCGGGGACGAAGTGGAGCAGGGCGTTGAGGGAGAGCGCGACCGGGCGGGCCAGATCGAGGGTCTCCCGCAGGCCCGGGGCGGCGAGCAGTCCGAGCGGGTCGGTGACGTCCGCCTCGACGTACGCGGTGCGGCCCTCGGGGGTGCCGGTGAGCAGGGCCTGGGCGTGCGAGAGCACGATCGGATCGTTGTCGGCGTAGACCACGCGGGCGTTCGGCCGGACGCCCTGGGCGACCTCGTGCAGGTTGGGCGAGGTGGGGATGCCGGTGCCGATGTCGATGAACTGGTCGAAGCCGGCCTCGGCGAGCGCCCGGGTCGAGCGCTGCATGAAGGCGCGGTTGACCCGGGCGGCGGCGCGCAGCCACGGCGCGACGGCGAGGGCCTGTCCGGCGGCCTCGCGGTCGGCGGCGAAGTTGGTGAAGCCACCGAGGAAGTAGTCGTACATCCGGGCCGAGTGCGGCACGTTCAGCCGCAGGTCCACCCCGTCGTAGAGACCCATCGCGCTCTCCCCCGGTTCCGCTCCCGACCGATCATTCCCGACCGATCGCCCCTGACCACGATAGGCGGGACCGGTCGCGTTCCGAACAGCTTCGGAGCATTCCAACCAACCGACGGCGCCCATGAGATGACCATCTGTATTCGGATTGCATCCTGGAGTGACGGGCCTGATGGAATGAGGATGGGCACCGACAGCCCGACCCTCGGGTGGCCGGGTGAGCAGCCGACGGCCACGGAAAGCAGGCTCGATGACGATCGACAGGGGTGCCCCGGCGCGCAGGTTCCGGGGCGGAACGGCCGTGGCGCACCTTCACGGAGCGGAGACGGCGCCGGCGGCCGGCTCCGACCGCGCTCCCCGGTCCGACCCCGAACTCCGCCTGGGCCTCGCCTACGCCGCCTTCTGCGAGACGCACGAACCCGCCTGGCACGCGCTCGCGTTGACCCGGATAGGCAACCGGTCCGACGCGGAGCTGGTCGTCGGGGCGGTGAAGTCCGACCTGGCCCGCTGCTGGCCGCAGGTCCTGCGGTTCGAGGAACCGGCCGCCTACGCCTGGCGGTTGGCCAACCGGCACGTCTCCGACTGGGTGGCCGCCGAGGAGCCGGTGGAGGTGGAGGCGGTCACCTTCGCGGCGGTGATCGGGGCCTTCAAGCAGGTGGCGAAGGGGCTGCTGCACAGCGAGGCCGACGAGGTGCGGCTGTACGCGGCGATCCTCGAACTGCCGGACCGGCAGCGGGACGTGGTGATCCTGCGGTACCTGCTCGGCCTGCACGTCAAGGTGATCGCGGCGTACCTGGGGCGGCCGGTGGCGACGGTGCACTCCAACCTCCGGCACGCCCGGGAACGGCTGGCCCGCCGGCTCGGGGTGGGCGAACTCCCGGACGACGAGGGCGAGCTGTGACGGGGAGACCGGAGGAGGGCGCCCCGGTCGGCGCGGAACCGGCGAACAGCGGCCGGACGGTGTTCCGCGTTCCCCGGCCCGAACGCGCCCATGCGGAGCGGATCGCTGCGCTGCGCCGGGCCAGGATCACCGCCGCGCCCGCCCACCTGCCGTCGGAGCACGAGCAGGCGGCGTTCGAACTCGGCCTGGTGGTGGCCCTGGTGCTGGGTGCGCCGGACGCCTCGCGCGGACTCGACCTGCTGGTGAACGCGCGCCGGATCGAGCCGGAGGGGGCCGAGGTGTTCGGCGCGCTGCTGTACGCCACCGGCAAGGAGGAGGGCGCCGAGTTCTGGTGGCGCTTCGCGGCGGGCTCGGGCAGCGGGACGGCCGCCTACTGCCTGCACCTGCACCACCTGATGCTCGGCGAGACGGACGACGCCGACTACTGGCGGGCCTGGTCGGACCAGCTGGCGACGGTCGAACGACCGCCCGGACCACGGGTGTTGCGGATGAACCGGCCGCTGCTGCCGGACGACGTACGGCGGGACATCCTGTCCCGGGTGCACCGGGGACTCGCCCCGCAGCTGCCGCCGGCGCTGGTCGCGGTGATCGACCGGCTGCCGGTGCAGGACAGGGACGAGGAGGAGGTGCCGAGCCCGTGGGGGCTCACCTCGGGGGCGACCTCCGGCTGCTCCTGGACGGACCTTCCGTTGGGAGCCGGAGACGATCAGGGCGCCCCGTGGGAGTGAGTGTCCCGCGGGCTGCCGTGATCATCCGTTCAGGTGAGCGCCGACAGCCGGGCGACGACGGCCCGGTCGCGCCCGCTCCCGGTCTCGGTCCGCTCCCCCGTCGGCGTGGTGTGCCGGACGACGTACCGGTGCGGTGCCATCGCGGTGTCGCGTCCGGCCAGGGCGGCGACCACGGCGCGGTGGGCCTCGGCGGGGCCGAACGAGGGGTCGACGGCGGCCACCTCGGCCACCAGCCTTCCTTCGCTCACCGAGAGCCGGTGGTCCCCGAGCGCGGCGTGCAGGAGTTCGCGGACGGCCGCGAGATCGATCCAGGAGCCGTCGACCAGCCTCCATTCACCGCCCCGGCCGGCCCCCGGCGGACCGAGCGCCGCGGGCAGGTCGGCCAGCAGCACCGGGCCCTCGGCGGCGGCCGCGAGCACGGCCGGCAGCGCCCGGGCGAAGCTCTCGGCCTCCTCGGGGTCGAGCACCTGGGGACAGGCGATCAGGGCGAAGTCCAGGCTGCCGGTGATCCGCAGGACGGTGAGCATCAGCCGGACCGGCAGCGGCGGGGCGGGCAGCACGGTGAGTTCGGGGTCGGCGGCCGAGGGCGGCTGGACGGCGGCGACGGAGGCCGGGATGGTGAGGCTCAGGTCGTTGACGACCACCTGGCGGGCGAACCGGGCGCCGCGCACATGGGCCGCGTCGTCCACCAGCTGCCAGACCTTCTCGGCGTCCAGGGTGCTGTGCCAGTAGGCGCTCAGCGAGGCCGACTTGGCGCGGCCGATCAGCTGGTCGAGGTCGGCCGCGCCGGCGTCGAGCAGGATCAGGGCGTCCTGCGCGAGGGTCCCGACGTGGTCGATCAGGGCGGCGCGCTGACGGTTGGCGGACAGCGCCGAGAACACCAGCTCGGAGCGGGCCGCGCGGTGGGCGACCAGCGCGGCGAAGGCGGCGAGCAGGACGACCGAGGGGCTGGCACCGGTGCGCCGGCAGACCGCGGCGAGGTCGTCGGCGGCGGTGCGCGAGCGGACCAGCAGGGCGCTGTGGTCGCGGGGCGGGCCGCTGATCCGCGCGTCGGAGAAGACGCCCACCGGACCGGCGGTCAGGATCCGGGCCCAGTGCCGCAGGGCGGCCGCCGACCTGCGGCGGCCCTGGGCGCTCTGCTCCGCCACGGCGATCCCCAGCGGGGTCGGCGCGGTGACCGGCGGCAGCTCCTTCCCCGCGGCGAGGGCGCACCAGTCCTCGATCAGCACCGCGGTGGCGGCGCCGTCGGCGCCCGCGTGGCAGACCACGGCGACCAGCCGCAGCAGCCGCTCGCCCGCGGCGATCAGCGTGAACCGGATCCTCGGCGGCAGGTCGAGGCCGACCGGAACGGCGACATCGACCCGGCCCAACTCCTCGGCCATCGCGTTCAGTTCGGCATCCGAGTGGCAGCCGGCCTCGACCACGGAGACGGCGAACCGGCCCTGCCGGTGCACCACCTGGCGGTCCGGGAATCCGTCCGGACCGGGACCCGCGGGAAAGGAGGTCCGCAACGACTCGTGCCGCTCGACCAGCCGGCGGAGGGCGACCAGCCCGGAGGGGACCGAGATGCCGTCGGGCACCGGCCAGACGGACTCCTTGTTGATCGCCTCGGGGGCACTGGCCCGGATGCAGCGGATCATGTTGTCCTGGCCGCGGGTGAGCGGTCCGGAGCCGCTGCTCTCGGCGGCGTACCGCACGGTGACCCGCCTGGTGGCCGGATTCGTGCCGCACGGTGTCGCGCCGAGTGACGCCGGGTCGTGCGGTGGAGCGCCGAGTAGCGTCGGGCCCTGCGGTGGAGCGCCGAGTGACGCCGGGTCCTGCGGTGGAGCGTCGTGTGGTGCCACGTCGTACACGCCTTTCGGCTTGCCGGGGAGGGCCGGGGAGGGCTCGGCAGGGGGTGTGATCGGGACGCTACCAGCGCCCTCGTCAGCTGGTCCAGACCAAGCCGAACCTGATCGAGCGTTCCGTCAATTCCCCTGCCAATCATGCGAGTTGACATGTATTGGCAATCCCCCGAGGGCGGCGACGGCAGCCCGGAACGGCTCCGCGACGGGGACGTCGCAGAGCCGGGCCGGGCCGGCGCCGAGCGCGCCCGGGTCGGCCACCAGCACCGGCGACGGACCGGCGACGGGCACGCCGAAGGACTGCACGACGCGCCCGCCGTACGCCTTGACGCAGGCCTCCCGGCGGCACCACAGCGCGGTGAACCGCGCCGCCCGCTCGGCCGGTTCCGCGGGCTCGGCGACGAACCACGCCTCCTCGACCGGGAACCAGCGGGCGGCCATCCGCTCGGCCGTCCGCGGGTCGTGGAGCCGTTCGACGTCGACACCGACCGCCCGCCCCTCGGCGAGGGCCAGCACCGCGACGGCGTCCGAGGCCGACCAGCTGACCCGCAGCGCGCCGTCCCCCGCCGGCTCGGGCTTGCCGTTCGGCCCGTACCGCCAGACCACGTCGGCCGGGTGCACCCCGAGCCGGGCTGCGACCAGCTGCCGGACGGCGCCGCGCACCACGGTGAAACGCTCGCGCGCCCCGGGGTCCATCCCGGAGGCCCGGGCGCGCTCGCCCCGGTCGAGCGACTGCCACAGCTCCCCGGCCGGAACGGCCGGTTGACGCGTGTCGATCAGCCAGAGGTCGATCGCCGTCACGGCAGGGTCAGCGTGCTCAGCACCCCGAGCCGGCGGTCGAACCCGGCCAGCAGCGCGGGCCGGCCGGCCGCCCGCCACTGCGGGAGGTGTTCGGCCAGCTCCGCCCAGAGCCCGGTGAACGGCTGGGCCGGCGGGGGCTCCGGCGGGCCGAAGCCGGGGCCGAGCAGCAGTGCCGTCTCGGGCCCGAGTTCCCCGGCCGCGGCCCGGACCGACTCGGCCGGGGAGGCCGCGCCCCTGGTCTGCCGGACGGCCAGGCCCTCGCCGGGGGCCTCCTCGCAGACCAGCACCACCACCGCGTGCCGCTCCGGCAGCGGCACCGGTCCGGGCGGCTCGTAGTGCAGCGCGGTCTGTTCGGCCAGCACCACCACGGCCCGGCGGCAGCCGCCGGTGCGCTGGTGGCCGGCGGCCAGCCGCAGTGCGGTGAAGGCCGCCGCGCCGCCCTGGTCGCAGACCGCGAAGGCGAGCGGACCGCCCGGGACGGACCGGCTGAGCGCCAGCGAGGACGGCGCGCCGGGCCGGACGTCCGGGGTGTCGAAGGCCAGGATCAGCAGGTCGGCCGGCTCGTCCTCGGCGAGCGCCTCGCGGAGCACTCCGGCGGCCAGTTCCTCGTAGGAGTGGCCGACGCCCTCGCCCAGCAGGTCCTCGCGCAGCGGCAGGCCGTAGGGGCGGACGAGGTCGGAGACGAAGACCCGCAGGTCCGGGTCGAGCGAGGTCTCCGAGCGACCGTCGAACCGGCGGGCCAGCGCCCGGGTGATCCGCAGGCCGGTGGGACCGGGGGCCATCCGGTCAGTCCTCGGGGATGACGTGCCCGGCGACGTAGTCGGCCAGCCTGGTGACCGACCGCAGGTCGTCCTCGGTGATCTGCTCGACGTCCACCTGGATGTCGAGCGACTCCTCCAGCTCCAGGATGAGCTCGATGGTGCCGGCCGAGGTGAGGCCGAGGTCGTCGAAGAGGCAGGCGTCCTGCGGGATCTCGGGCAGTTCGCGCTTGAGGACGCGCGGCAGGAGCTCGCCGATGCCGTGCAGGATGCGCTCGCGCAGTTCGGGGTCGGTGGTCTGGACCGCGGCTTCTGACATGGGTGTCCCGTCCCGTCGTACGTGGGATGTGTGCTCCGGGGCTTGCAGGCGCCCCGGGGCTCTGGGTGGTGTGGGAATCCGGCGTCACCGTGCGGACGGCGGCCGGCGGAGTCGGCGGCATCGGCGGCCGGCGGACCGTCAGTACCGCATCGCCATCGCGGAGAAGGTCGCTCCGACACCGGCGGCGGCGATCAGGTAGTGGTCGCCGCGACGGAGCAGCCCCCGCATGGTGGCGGTGTGGAGATTGATGAGGCTGTCCGAGGCGAAACTGTGCCCGACCGACCGCACGTTGTCCAGCACGACTTTCTCGACCGGATAGCCGATCCGGCGCGCGATCATCCGCCAGGACGCCTGGTTGACGTTGTGCGGCAGGATCGCGGCCAGGTCGGAGAGGTCCAGACCGGCCTGGTCCAGGGCGGCCTCGATCGCCTCCACCATCACGTTCGGGTACTCGCGCTGGTAGCGGGCGAGCAGGTCCGGGTCCTCGGCCAGCCGGCCGTCGAACTCCGGGCGCTGGCGCACCACGAAGGAGAGCATCCGGTGGCGCTCGCCACCGGCGCTGACCAGGCAGGCGGCCGCACCCTCGGCGAAGATGCCGGTCTCGGGCACCACCTGGGCGTCCCTGGTGAAGGTCTTCTCGCCGGTCAGCACCAGGGCGAGCGCCGCCGGGTCGGGTTCCTCCGCGAGCAGCCTGCCGGCCAGGTCGATGGCCAGCAGGCCCACCGCGCAGGCGTGGTGGGTCACCGTGAAGGCGTTGGCGTGCGCCAGTCCACGGGCGTCGAGCAGGTCGTGCAGCGGGTTGAGCGGATGGGGCACCGCCACCGGCATGCTGCGGGCGTGGATCACGAAGCGGATGTCGTGTTCGCGTCCACGCAGCTCCGGCAGGTTGTCCAGGGCGGCGTCGAGCAGGTCGGGCAGCGTCCCGGTCGGGTCCAGACGCAGCTGGTCCAGGCCGTGGAAGCGGCGGAAGAGACGGAGTTGACGTGGGGTCAGGCCGATGAGCTCGCCCACAGCCTCGATGGGAACGGCGTGCGGGGGGAGGTGGACGGCCACTGCCTCCAGTGCGGTCACCCGGGCTAGTATTCCGACGCCCGCCGGGTCGCACAAGTGATCTCGGGCCCCCTCCGTCGCCGCCGCTCCCCGGAAGCCCGTCAACTTCCCCCCGGCGCGGCCGCGTTCACCCCCGTGCCGTCGAGCAGGTGGGAGATCTCTCATGTCGAACCCTGAACCCCCCTACCCCGGAGCCCCGTTGAACCAGGATCTGGTGGCCCTGCTGGTCGAGGTGGCCGGCGCGCCGCCCGGCTGGGCGCGTCACGTCACCCCGGACGCCCGGCTGGACGGGGACCTGCTGCTGGACGAGGACGAACTCGCCGAACTGGCCGATCGGCTGCGCGGGCGCTTCGGTCCGCAGGCCGACCTGGCCGCGCTGCGCGCCGGGCTCGACCTGGCCGCCCTGGAGGACCTGACCGTCGCCGACGTCCAGCGACTGCTCCCCGAGGAGGGCGCACGATGACCCGGTTCCTCCTGGTGATGCCGCCGTTGACCGGCCACGTCAACCCGGCCGCCGGCATCGCCGCCGAGTTGACCGCACGCGGCCACCAGGTCGCCTGGACCGGCACCGAATCGGTGCTGCGCCCGCTGCTCGGCCCGCAGGCCCGGGTGCTCGGCACCGGTACCCGGGCGTTCCGGGCCCAGGGCGGACACGGGCTGGCCGCGTTGCGCTCGCTCTGGGAGGGCTTCATCGTCCCGTACACCAGGTTCACGCTGAAGCCGCTGGACGCCGTCGTGCGGGAGTGGCGGCCGGACGTGCTGCTGGTCGACCAGCACACTCCGGCGGGCGCGCTGGTCGCGCACCGGCACGGTCTGCCGTGGGCGTCCTTCGCGCCCGGGGCGATGGAACTGGGGCGTCCCTACCGGGCGTTGCCGCAGGTCGAGGCCTGGATGACCGGGCTGCTGCGGGGGCTGTGGGAACGCGCCGGGCTGCCCGCGGAGGAGTACCTGGACCCGCGCTTCTCCCCCGCCCTGGTCCTGGCGACCACCGGTCCGGCCCTGACCGGCTCGACCCCGCCGCCGGAGCACGCGCTCGTCGGGCCGGTGATCCCGGCGCGGCCGCACGATCCGGACTTCCCGTGGGAGCGGCTGCTGCCCGGCCGGCGCCGGGTGCTGGTCACCATGGGCACCCTGGCCGGCGAGCTGGGCGCGGACTTCCTCGCCCGGTCCGTCCGGGCGCTGGAGCTGTGCGGTGACGAGGTGCAGCCGGTGTTCGCCGCGCCGAGCGAGCTGCTGCCCGAACTCCCCTCCCGGGCCGTCGCGGTGGGCCGGGCGCCGGTGCTGGAGCTGATGGCGCGCGGCGAACTGGACGCGGTGCTCTGCCACGGCGGGATGAACACCGTGGGCGAGGCCCTGGCGCACGGACTGCCGCTGGTCACCGCACCGATCCGGCACGACCAGCCGATCGTGGCCGGCCAGGTGGCGGCGGCGGGCGCGGGGCTGCGGGTGCCGTTCGCGCGCGTCACCTCGGTGCGGCTGGCGGACGCGCTGCGGACCGTCCTCGACTCCACGGCCCACCGGGAGCGGGCGGTTCAGGTCGGGAGCCGGCTGCTCGCCGGGGGCGGTGCGGTGGCCGCGGCGGACCGGTTGGAGGCGCTCGGCTGAGCGGGCCGGGCCAGTCTCACGCCCCCGGGAACCGCCCCGCCCTGCCCGGAACCGCCGCCCCTTAGCAGACCGGCGGAGGGTACGTCCATTGGTCTAGGCCATTGTTTCCGGGGTGGGGTTCGCCCTAGGGTGTCGCAGCGGCACCGCCCTCCGCAGGTGCCGGGCCCCGCCTTTCCAGGTGCCGTGGCAGCCCATCCCCGCACGGGAGTTCCGGTTGATCGAGACCGCGGGACTGCGCAAGTCCTACCGCAAGAAGACCTCGCGCCGCAGCGGCGAGAACCCCGTCGTCGACGCCGTCCGCGGCATCGACCTGTCGGTCGCCGCCGGCGAGATCTACGGCTTCCTCGGCCCCAACGGCGCGGGGAAGACCACCACCCTGCGCATGCTGGCCACCCTGATCCGCCCGGACGGCGGACGGGCCACCATCGCCGGGGCCGACCTGTTCAGCGACCCCGCCGGGGTCCGCCGCCGGATCGGCTACGTCGCCCAGGGCGGCGGCACCACCGACCACGTCAGCGGCCGCGAGGAACTGGTCCTCCAGGCCCGGATGTACGGCGCGGCCAAGGCGCAGGCCGTCCAGGCCGCCGCGGACGCGCTCAAGGCCTTCGACCTGGCCGAGTTCGGCGACCGCCCGTGCGCCACCTACTCCGGCGGCCAGCGCCGCCGGGTGGACATCGCGCTCGGGGTGATCCACCAGCCCCGGGTGCTGTTCCTGGACGAGCCCACGGTCGGGCTGGACCCGGCCAGCCGGGCACACGTCTGGGAGGAGATCCGCCGGCTGCGCACCGAGGGCATGACGGTGGTCGTCACCACCCACTACCTGGACGAGGCCGACGCGCTCTGCGACCGGGTCGCCATCGTCGACCACGGCCAGGTCGTGGCCGAGGGCACCCCCGAGGCGCTCAAGCGCGAGATCTCCGGCGACGTCGTCCTGGTCGGGCTGGACGCCGCGGACGCCGCGGAGGCCGCCTTCGAGCGGGCCGCCGAGGTGCTGCGCGCGCAGCCGTACCTGCACCGGCTGGAGCAGAACGGCGACGAGGGGCTGCGGCTGTACCTGGAGGACGGCGCCGCCGCCATTCCCCGGCTGCTGCGCGCCCTGGACGCGGCGGGCGTGACGCCCGGCACCGTGCAGCTCCAACGGCCCAGCCTGGACGACGTGTTCCTGGCCCGCACCGGCCGCTCGCTGCAGCAGTCCTGACCCCGTACCGCCCGGACCCGCACAACCCCCTGGGGAGACCGTGAAGCTCGCCCGCGACACCTGGCTGGTCTTCCAGCGCCAGCTGCTGCTCATGATCCGCACCCCGATCTGGATCGCCGTCGGCATCATCCAGCCCGTGTTCTACCTCCTGCTGTTCGCCCCGCTGCTGAAGAAGGTGCTCACCCCGGAGGGCGCCGGCAGCTACGCCGACGCCTACCAGGTGTACGTGCCGGGCCTGTTGGCGGTGCTGTGCATCTTCGGCGGGCTGTTCACCGGCTTCAGCCTGCTCGGCGAACTCAGGGCCGGCATCATCGAACGCTCCCGGGTGACCCCGGTGAGCCGGCTGGCGCTGCTGCTGGGACGGGCGCTGCGGGAGATGGTGGCGCTGCTGGTGCAGGCCGTCCTGATCACCCTGATCGCGCTGCCGTTCGGGCTGCGGGTGAATCCGCTGAACCTGCTGCTCGCCTACCTGCTGCTGGGCCTGCTGGCGCTGATGACCTCGGCGATCTCCTACGGCATCGCGCTGATGGTGCCGACCGACGCGGCGATGTCGCCGGTGGTCAACACCATCGCGCAGCCGATCGCGCTGCTGTCGGGGGTGCTGCTGCCGCTCACCCTGGCGCCCGGGTGGCTGCAGCAGGCGGCCAGGTGGAACCCCTTCTACTGGGCCGTGGAGGGTATGCGCGCGCTGTTCTCCGGGCACGCCGGGGACAGCGTGGTGTGGCAGGGACTGCTGGTGGTCGTCGTGATGACCGTCCTGGCGGTGTACTGGTCGGCCCGGCTGTTCTCCACCCGGGTGCGCTGACCGACGAACGAGGGAGGGGCCCGGCTCACCACGAGCCGGGCCCCTCCCTCGTTCGTCGTTCCGGCCCCCGCCGGTCCGCGCGGGCTCTCAGTCCGTCATGAAGGCCGTCACGAAGGCCGCCAGCCTCGCCACGCCGTCGATGATCTGCGCCTGCGTCAGCGAGCTGACGGACAGCCGCAGCCGCTGCTCGCCACCGCCCGCCGGGTAGAACGGCGCCATCGGTGTCCAGAGCACCCCGCGCTCGCGGGCGCAGCGCTCCATGGCTGCCTCGTCGGCGACGAACGGCACCGTCAGCACCGCGAAGAAGCCGCCGTCCGGCCGGGTCCAGGAGATGCCCAGCCGGTTCCGCACGGAGGCCGGGAAGTGCCGGTCCAGCTCCCGCAGCAGGGTGTCCAGGCCGGCCGCGTAGTGGGCCGTGGCACGGGCGTTGGCGGCCCGCAGGCGGCAGTCGTGGGTCAGCAGCATGCCGCCGATGACGGCTTGGCTGAGCGCCGGGGTGTTGACCGTCGTCATGCTCTTCAGCTTGGCCAGCTCGTCCGCGAGGAGGCTGCGCCGGCCGTCGGGGCCGGTCACCTCCTGGTCGGCGACCACGTAGCCGAGGCGGGCCCCGGGGAAGCAGGTCTTGGCGAAGGAGCCCAGGTGGACGACCTGGCGGCGGCGGTCCAGCGCCTTGAGGGTGGGCCGCAGCCCCGGGGTGCGGGAGAAGAAGCCGTACGGGTTGTCCTCGACGACGAGCACGCCCTCCTCGGCCGCCGCCTCCAGCAGCCCGGCGCGGGCCGCGACCGGCATGCTGGTGCCGGAGGGGTTGGCGAAGTCCGGGACGACGTAGAAGGCGCGCGGACGGCGCCCCTCGGCCCGCACCGCGCGGGCGGCCTCCCGGAGCGCCGCCGGGTCGGGGCCGCCGTCCGGGCCCTCGGGGACGGGGCGGACGGTCAGGTCGAGCAGCCGGGCGGCGCCGGTGACGCCGACGTAGCAGGGCGAACTGACCAGCAGGACGTCGTCCGGGCCGGCGCACAGGGCGCGCAGCGTCAGCAGCATGCCCTCCTGGGCGCCGACCGTGACCACCACGGCCGCGGGGTCGACGGTCAGTCCCTCGTCGTGGGCGAGCGTGCGGGCGATCAGCTCGTTGATGATGCCCTTGGTCGGACCGTACTGGAACAGCGCGGTGCGCACCGCGTCCCGGTCCAGGCCGCGGTCGGCCAGGTGGGCGAGGTAGGTCTCCAGGTACGCCGGGACGTCCTGGGGCTCGAAGAAGCCCTCGTAGGGGCGGCCGGGGGCGAAGGAGACCGCCTCCGGGTAGCGGGTGGTGACCTCGTTGAGGAAGGTCATCGCGTCCAGCAGCGGATCGGCCAGGGAGGCGTGCAGGTCGCTCAACGGGATCGTCATCGCAGCGCCTCCCGGAGGCGCCCGGCCGCGAAGTCCTGGGCCTCGGCGGCGGCGTCCAGGGTGCCGGTCATGGCGAAGAAGCCGTGCGGCATGCCCTGGTAGCGGCGCAGGTCCACCGGGACCCCGGCGGCGCGCAGCGCCTCGGCGTACTGCTCGCCCTCGTCCCGCAGCGGGTCGTACTCGGCCGTCAGGACGGTCGCGGGCGGCAGGCCGGCCAGGGTGGCGGCGCGCAGCGGGGAGGCGTACGGGCTGGCGCCGTCGCCCTCGTCGGCCAGGTAGTGGCCCCAGTACCAGGCCACCGAGCGGCGGTTGAACAGTGCCGGGTCGTCGTGGGCGCGCAGCGAGGGGGTGTCGGCGCCGTGGTCGGTGTTGGGGTAGACCAGCAGCTGGTGGCGCAGGGCGGGGCCGCCCTCGGCGCGCAGCAGCAGGGTGAGCGCGGCGGTGAGGTTGCCGCCGGCGCTGTCGCCGCCGACCGCGATCCGGTCCGGGTCGATGCCGAACTCCGCCGCCCGTCCGACGAGTTGCAGCAGTGCGGCGCGGCAGTCGTGCAGCGCCGCGGGGAAGGGGTGTTCGGGGGCGAGCCGGTAGCCGACGGAGGCGGTGACGCAGCCGACGGCGTTGGTGAGCCGGCGGCAGATCGCGTCGCTGGTGTCGGGCGAGCCGAGCGTCCAGCCGCCGCCGAACAGGTAGAGCAGGGCGGGCAGCCGGCCGCCGGGCGGCTCGGGACGGTAGAGCCGCAGCGCGAGTTCGCCGCCGGGACCGGGGATGCGGAACTCCTCGACGGCGGCGACCGGTTCGGGCGTTCCGGCCGCCGCGCGGATGTCCGCGAGGTCGGCGGCACGGGCCTCGGCGAGGCTGAGGGTGTAGAGCGGCGGGGCACCGCTGCCGGCGCGCCTGGTGCGCAGCGCTTCGGCCTGGGGGTGCAGGGGCATGGGCGGATCCATTCGGTGCGGAGGGCTCAGCGGTCTGCCTCGACGTACACGGTCTCGTCGGTGCGGAAGGCCGTGTCGAGGTCGGCGACGTCCGGCCGGGTGCCCTGCCGGTAGGCGCACGGGCGAATCCTCCCGGGGTCGAAGCCCGCCTGGGTGAGGACATGCCGCAGTTCGTCCAGATCGTAGATCCACTGGTGCCCGAAGTGCCGGAAGATCTGGTTCACCAGGAAGGCCGGACGCGCGGGCATCGGCGGGCCGAAGCCGAGGGTGGTCAGCCGGCGCCGGTGCTTGGCGAGGAAGCCGTCGCCGGTGGCGTAGCCGACCAGGTAGCGGGCGAGGTCGGGGGTGGTCAGGCGCAGGACGCCGCCGGGGCGCAGCACCCGGCGGACCTCGCGCAGCCAGCCGACGGCGACGGGCATGGTGACGTGCTCGATCAGGTGCTCGGCGTACACCCAGTCGACGCTGGCGTCGGCGAAGGGCAGCGGTTCGGCGATGTCGAGCCGGGTGAACCAGCGGTCGCCGTCGACCCGGTAGAGGGTGCCGGGCTCGGTGGCGATGTCGGGGCTGCGCAGGGTGGCGAGGTCGGTGCCGAGCCCCTGCGGGTGGGCGGTCCGGAAAGCGGCGAACTCGATGCCGGTGATGCCGAGTTCGCGCAGGCCCGCGTGGTCGCGCGGCAGCCCGCCCGGATGTGCTTCGAGCTTCTCGCAGGTGGCGACCTGTTCGCTGAAGGCGTCCAGCCGGGGGGCCAGCCCGTCCGGGTCGTCCCAGTCCCAGCCCGGGAATCGCTCGCTCTGCTCGGTCATGTGTCGGACCTCCTGGTGGGAAGAACGCGGTTCGGGGGCGGCGCGGTTCAAGGGCCGCGCGGGTGCGAAGCGGATGAACGACCGCGCGGGTGCGGCGTCAGCGGGCCGGGCAGGGCCAGGGGGCGAGGACCGTGCGGTCCAGGTCGGCGAGCCGGGGGCGGCCCAACAGGGCCATGGTGTGCTCCAGTTCCTCGCGCAGCAGGTCGAGCACCCGGTGCACCCCGGCCTCGCCGCCGACGGCCAGGCCCCAGAGCGCGGGGCGGCCGATCAGCACGGCGCGGGCGCCGAGGGCGAGGGCGATCGCGAGGTCGGTGCCGCTGCGCACGCCGCCGTCGAACAGCACCGGCAGGTCGGCGGGCACCGCCTCGACCACTTCCGGGAGCGCCGCCAGGGCCGGTATCGCCCCGTCGAGTTGGCGTCCGCCGTGGTTGGAGACCAGGAGGGCGTCGACGCCGTGCTCGACGGCCAGCCGGGCGTCCTCGGCGGTGAGGACGCCCTTGAGGACCAGCGGCAGCCGGGTGCGTTCGCGCAGCCAGGCCAGATCGGTCCAGCTCAGGGTGGGGTCGAACTGCTCACGGGCGTGCTCGGCGATGCCCGAACCGCCGTCGGCGGCGCGGTGGCTGGCGGACATCAGGGACCGGTCCAGGTTGACTGCCCGGACGGTGGGCGGGACGGCGAAGCCGTTGCGCAGGTCGCGCAGTCGGCGGCCGATCCTGGGGGCGTCCACGGTCAGCACCAGTGCGCGGTAGCCGGCCGCCTCGGCGCGCTCCACCAGGGCTGCGAGGGCGGCGCGTTCGCGCAGCCAGTACAGCTGGAGCCAGAGCGGGCCGGTGGCGGCCGCGGCGATCTCCTCCAGGGTGCGGCTGGCGAACATCGCGGCGACCAGCAGGGCTCCGGCCCGGCCGGCGGCGCGCGCGGTGGCGGTCTCGCCCTCCGGGTCGACCAGCCGGTGGTAGGCCATCGGGGCGATCCCGAGCGGGAGGCGCAGCGGTGCGCCGAGCAGGGTCAGGGCCGGGTCGCAGGCGGAGACGTCGACCAGTGTGCGCGGACGCAGCGCATGGCGTCCGAACATCTCCCGGTTGGCCGCCAGGGTGCGTTCCGCATCGCTGCCGCCTTCGATGAAATCCCAGATTTCCGTTGGGAGTCGGTCGCGCGCCGCACGCTCGATCCCGGCCGACGTGAGAACTCTCACGGGCATTCCTCGTTCCAGGACGGCCACGCGCGGGCCGGTCCTGGTTGGGCAGCGTAGGAGCAACGACCACATTGGTATAGACCTTGATTTGACCAAACGTCTGTGCCATGGTCTGGCCACGGAATTGGCCGTTCTGACTTGTTAACGGCGTTCATGTCAAATCCCCTCACTTGTGTGGAGCCGCGTTGACCGGCTTTTTCCCCTCCGTACTTCCGGCTGCCTTCCTGCCGCACTCCGACGCCCCGGACTCCTGGGTCGACCGGCTGCTGCTGGCCGGCCCCGGCACCGAGGAGTGCCTGCGCCTCGGCGCACCGCTCGACCGGGACACCCTGCGCGGCCTGGTCGAGGAGCAGACCGACCGACTGGCGGCCGCCGGGCTCGGCCCCGGCGGGACGGCGGCGCTGCGGCTGCCGCCCTCGGTGGCCTTCGTCGCGGTGCTGCTGGCATGCTGGCGTCTGGGCGCCCAAGTCGCACTGCTCGACCACCGGTTGACCGACCACGAGATCGACGCGGCGGTGGCGCGGCTGGCCCCGCAGGTGCTGGTAGGCTCCGCCCATCGGTCCGCGGCGGCCCTGCGCGGCTTCTCCGAAGTCGAGCCGGTGGCCGTCCCGTTGACGGACGGACACCCGGCCCGCACCGGGCACGCGTTGATCCAGCTCAGCTCCGGATCCACCGGTCCGGCCAAGGTCATCGCCCGCACGGCGGCCGATCTACTACGCGAACTCGACTGTTACCGAAGGCTGGTGGAGTTCCCCGGTGAGGGCGAGCGGGTCGTCCTGCTCTCCTCGGTGGTGCACGTGCTCGGCCTGGTCGGCGGGCTGCTCAACAGCCTGCACGCCCGGGTCGCGCTCACCGTGCCGGAGCGGATGACGGCGGCGGGCATCCTCGCCGAGGTCGCCGCGAGCGACCGGCCGACCACCGTGATCGGGGTACCCTTCCACGCCGAGCTGCTGGCGGGGACGGTCGCTCCCCCGCCGCTGCCCCGGCTGCGGCGGATGGTCGTGGCGGGCGAGCTCGTCCGCCCGGGACTGCCCGCGCTGTTCACCGAACGCTACGGCGTCCCGCTCGGCACCATGTACGGCATGACCGAGACCGGGGTGATCGCCACCGACCTCTCCGGCACGCTCCACCCCGCCAAGCGGCCCGTGCACGGCATGGAACTGCGCCTGGTGAAGGGCGAGTTGCAGATCGGCGCGGCGGCCTCCCCGTACCCCGGGCTGGACGATCCGACCCCCTGGTCGGACGGCTGGCTGCACACCCGGGACGCCGCCGAGCTGACCGCCGACGGCCTGGTCACCGTGCTCGGCCGACTGGACTCCCAGGTCTCGATCGGCGGCCTGAAGGTCGACCTCACCGAGGTCGAGCAGACGCTCGCCGCGCTGCCCGAGGTCCGCGAGGCCGTGGTGGTCTTCGACGGCGGCGCGATCGAGGCCTACCTGGCCACCGAACCCGGGACCGACCTCGCCTCCGTCCAGGACGGGCTGGCCCGCCGCCTGGCCGCCTACAAGCGGCCGCGCCGGCTCGCCCGGCTGGACCGGCTCCCCCGCACCGCCACCGGAAAGCTGCTGCGCGACCCGGCCGCCCTGCGCGAGAGCGCGGCCGCCGGCCGGCCCGCCGCAGGCTGACCCCGCCCGCCACCGGGCCGGCCGCACCCGGCCGCACCCCGATCCCTTCGCACCACCACCCCGACAAGGAGCCCACCACCATGCAGGACCGCATCCGCGCCTTCGTCCTGGCGGCACTCGCCGAGATGCAGTACGACGTCTCCGAGGTCACCGGGGACACCGACCTCGGCCCGGCCGGACTGGACCTCGAATCGCTCGCCCTCGCCGACCTGTCGGTGCAGGTCGAGGACGAGTTCGGGATCAAGTTCGACCTGGACGAGATGGAGACCACCGCGCTGATGACGCTCGACGAGTTCACCGCCGACGTCACCCGCCGGGTCGACGCCCTCGCCACCACCTCCGGCAGCGCCGCATGACCGACTCCCCGCTCCCCGACACCCTGCCGGACCGGACCGAGGTCCTCACCATGCTGGCGGCGTTCGGGCAGCGCGCCGTCGACGCCGTGCCGGAGGACCTCGGGTCGCTCGAACTCACCTGGCTCGTCGCCGAGTTCGAGCAGCGGTACGGGCTCCAACTGGACCTGGACGACGACCGCTTCGGCGCGGTGCGCACCGTCGACGACGCGGCCGGACTGCTGCGCGAGGCCGTCCTCGCCGACCGCGCGGGCGCACAGCCGTGATCGCCGCCGGGACGGGCACCGGACCACCGGGCCGGACGGCCGGCCACCCGGTGGTCACCGGTGTCGGGGTGCTCAGCGCCGCCGGGCGCGGACTCGCCCCGCTCACCGAGGCCGCCACCCACGGCAAGTCCCTGTTCGGCCCGGTCACCCGCTTCGATGTGAGCGCCCGCCGCACCACCCGGGCCGCGCTGTTCCCCGCCACCGTGCCGCTGGCCTGCACCTTTCCGCTGGCCAGGGCCGTGCTCGACGCGATCGGCCAGGCCTGCCGGCAGGCCGGACTGACCGCCGCCGAGGGCGCCGGACTGCCCGTGCTGCTCGCGCTGCACAGCGACGAGCGCACCCGCGCGACCGCCGCCGCGGTGGCCGCCGGGGTCCGCGCCGACTGGGGCGCGCCGGGCGTCACCCGGGTGTACAACGGCGCCTGCGTGGCCGCCGCGACCGCCGTCGCCGACGCGGGCGCCCTGGTGGCCGCCGGACGGCACGAGCGGATCCTGGTCGCCGCCGGACACCTGGTCGAACCGGGCGTCTTCGCGGTCTTCGACGCCGGACGGGCGCTGGCCCGGGACGGCGAGGCGCGCCCGTTCAGCGCCGGCCGCACCGGCACCCTGCTCGCCGACGCGGCCGCGGCCGTCCTGGTCGAGTCCGCCCCGGCCGCCGAACGCCGCGGCGCGCCCGCCCTCGCCCGGCTGGCCGGCTGGGGCCGGGCCGGGGACGCCCACCACGTCTGCCGCCCGGAACCGGAGGGCGGCGGGGCGGTCCGGGCGATCGGGGCCGCGCTCACCCGCGCGGGCGCCGACCCGGCGGAGGTCGGCTACGTCAACGCCAACGGCACCGGGTCCGCCCTCGCCGACCGGGCCGAGGCCCACGCCCTGCGGCGGGTGTTCGGCCCGCACACCGACCGCCTGCCGGTCAGCTCCAGCAAATCCGTGCACGGGCACGCCCTGGAGGCCTCCGCACTGCTCGAACTCGCTGCCACCATCGGCGCGTTGGGCACCGGACTGCTCCCGGTCAACGCCGGCTGGCTCGGCCCGGACCCGGACGTCGCACTGGACCTCGTCCTGGACGGCCCGCACGCCGCCCGCCCCCCGTACGCCCTCAGCCTCAACTCCGCCTTCGGCGGCGCCAACACCGCGCTGCTGCTGGCCCCGGGATGACAGCCACCGCCATGACCACCCCTGCCGACCACACCCACGGACTGCGGATCCTCGCCGAGGCCCGCCACCCCGCACCGGGCCCGGACGGGCCACCGCCACCGCCACCACTGCCCGGCTTCTCCGCCTCCGGCTTCAATCCGCTGGTCGCCGACACCGCCGAACGCTGCCTGCGCGCCCATCACGGCGAGCCGCCCGCACCCGGGCGGACCGCCCTGCTGCTCGCCAGCGCGAGCGGCGACCTCGAAACCGCGCGGGCCATCGAGCGCAGCGCCGAACCCGGGCAGCGGACCGGCCCGCTGCTGTTCTTCCAGTCCAACCCCAACGCCGTCCTCGGACACATCGCCGCGCGCTGGGGCCTGACCGGCCCTGTCGTGGCAATCTGCCCGGCCGAGGCCGAACCCGGCCGTGTCCCCGCCGAGGCGTTCGAACTCGCCGCACTGCTGCTCCAGGACGGCGACGCCGACCGAGTACTGGCCGTGGCCGCCGAGCAAACGCCCGACGGGGACCTGGCGGCGGCCGTCCTGCTCGCCGGTCCGGCCACGGAATCCGGACCGGCCGAAACCGAACCCGCCGAAACCGAACGAACTGAACCCGAATGAACTGAACCCGAACGAACTGAACCCGCCGCCCGCCCCCGGCCGTAGCAATCATCGAGGCCCGGCGCCTGACGCAGCCGCACCCGGCACACCAGCGCCCCCGCCCGCCCCCGCCTCACTCCCGACATCCGCCGCCCGACGACGCGCGGCCGACCGCACCCGCCGCCCGTGCGGCCGACCACTGTCACCCGATCAGCCGCCCGGGCCGTCCACCGGCCCCGAGGGAGGGATCCACCCCCGTGACCATCCGCAGCCTCCGCACCCAGCTCGCGGACGACCCCGACGTGGGCGCCGGCAACGTCCTGACCGCCCGGATCGCCCTCGGGCTCGACCTGGACGTGCCGTTGCTCAGCTTCGACACCCCGGTGGACGACCACCCCGCCTGGCAGCCCTTCACCCTGCGTGAGCTGGACCGCGCGGTCCGGGCCCGCGCCGCCGCGCTGCACGCGCTGGGCATCACCCGGCGCGACCCCGTCGTGGTGTACGCCAGCGACGCCGCCGACCACGTGCTCTCCTTCCTCGCCCTGGCCCGGCTCGGCGCCGTCCCGGCCCTGCTCAACCCCAACCTGGACGGCGAGCGCGCCGCCCGCTACATCGCCCGCCTCGGCGCGGCCGGCGTCCTCGCCGACCCCGCCCACCTGGCCGCACTGGCCGGCCACGACCCCGGCGCGCCGCTGCTGCCGGAGATCTCCACCCTCGGCGCCGGCGACCCGGACGCCGCCCCCGAGCCGTACCGGCACTGGTCCGGCGACCCGGTGGCGATCACCCACTCCTCCGGCACCACCGGAATGCCCAAGGCCGTCGTCCACTCGCACGCGAGCCTGTACGCCGCGATCCGCCACCGGCTGCGGCTGCCCCGCCCCCAGGGCCAGGACCGGATGCTCAGCGCACTGCCCGCCCCGCACGCCGCCACCCTGATCGCCCTCAACCTCGCGCTCAGCTCGCACACCGAACTCGCCGTGCTCTCCCAACAGTCCGGCGACGGCGTGCTGGAGGCCGTCGAGCGGTGGCGGCCCACCGGAGTGATCGGCTTCGCCGCCACCTGGGCCGACCTCGCCCGGCACGACCTCGCCGCCCGCGACCTGAGCTCCGTCGCGCTCTGGTGGAACACCGGCGACTGCGCCCACGAGGTGCACATCCGCCGCCTGATCGCCACCGGCAGCCGGGAGACCGTCACCCGGGCCGGCCGCACCCGGCTACCCGGCTCGCTGTTCGTGGACGGCCTCGGCTCCACCGAGATGGGCCACTCGCACTTCTTCATCACCCACGGCCCCGGCACCGATCGCTACGGCCGCTGCGTCGGCCGCCCGCACGCCTTCGTCGACTGCGAGGTGGTCGGCCCGGACGGCGAGCCGCTCGGCCCCGGCGAGGTCGGTGAACTCGCCACCGCCTCACCCACCTTGGCGCTCGGCTACTGGAACGACTCGGCCACCACCTTCCGCACCCGGCTGCGCGGCCGCTTCCTCACCGGGGACCTGATGTACCGGG
The DNA here is from genome assembly GCF_042885395.1 of Kitasatospora sp. NPDC058063. NCBI lineage: Bacteria > Bacillati > Actinomycetota > Actinomycetes > Kitasatosporales > Streptomycetaceae > Kitasatospora > Kitasatospora sp. NPDC058063. The sequence goes on along the minus strand of NZ_JBHVSD010000013.1, from coordinate 27,846 downwards.
ACGAGGAGGGCTACTACTACCACGTGGACCGGGCCGTCGACTCGGTCGAACTCGGCGGCGGCAAGCGGCTGTTCACCGCCATGTCGGAGGAGCGGGTGCTGGCCGCCTGCCCGGACGTGCTGGACTGCACGGTGGTCGCGGTACGGGACGGCGAGCGCGTGGTCACCGACGTGCTGCTGCTCCTCGCCGCTGACGCCGACCCGGCCGCCGACCGCACCTCCGCGGTCGTCGGCGCCCTGGACGAGGCCGCCGCCACGACCGTCCGCAAGGTGCTGGTGGTCTCCCCCGACGACATCCCGCTCGGCCCGACCGGCAAGGTCCGCAAGGTCCTGCTGCGGGAGATCCACCTCGCGGCGGTGGGCGCATGAGCGAGCAGAGCGAACGCGTCGTCGAGGGGTGCGCGTCGCACGGGGCGACCGCCGAGCGGAACGAGGTCCGCGCATGAGCCCGCGTCCCGGTGCCGTCGTCACCGGCATCGGCCTGGTCTCCCCGCTCGGCCGCCGACCCGCCGAGGTGTTCGAGGCGCTGGTCACCGGCCGCTCCGGCCTGCGGGCCGTCCCCGAGGACCACCCCGCGCACGGCTGGCTGCCCGCCGCCGGGATCGCTCCCGCCGTCGACGGCCGGGAGGTGCTGCCGCCCACCGAGACCCGCTGTGTGGACCGCTTCGTGCTGCTCGCCCTGGCCGCCGCCGACGACGCGCTCGCCGACGCCGGCCTGACCGTCGGCCGGGACTCCGACCCGCACCGCACCGCCGTGGTCCTGGCCACCGGCGGCGGCGGACTGGAGACCTTCGAGCAGCAGTCGCACCGCCGGCTGGAACGCGGCCGGCCCGGCGTCAGCCCGTACCTGCTGCCCGGGATGCTCTCCAACATGGCCGCCGCCCGGATCGCCATCAAGCACGGCATCCGGGGCTACAGCTCCGCCGTGGTGACGGCCTGCGCGGCCGGCGCCCAGGCGATCGCCGAGGGGCTGCGGCTGATCCGGGCCGGGGACGCCGACGTGGTGGTGTGCGGCGGCACCGAGTCCTCGCTGCACCCGACCATCGCCGCCGCCTTCACCAACGCCCGTGCCCTGGCGCAGGGTTGGGACGAGCCGGAGCAGGCCAGCCGGCCCTTCGACACCCGCCGCAACGGCTTCGTACTGGGCGAGGGCAGCGCCGTCCTGGTCCTGGAGCGGGCCGAGCACGCCGAGGCCCGAGGTGCCGCCGGGTACGCGGACGTCCTCGGCTGGGGCGCCTCCACCGACGCCCACCACCCGACCATGCCCCGCCCCGACGGCACCGGCGCCGCCGACGCGATGCGCGCCGCGCTCGCCAACGCGGGCCTGGCCCCGGGCGACATCGACTACGTGAACGCCCACGGCACCGGCACCAAGCTCGGTGACGTGGCCGAGACCGCCGCGCTGCGCGCCGTCTTCGGCGCGCAGCCGCCCGCGGTCAGCTCCACCAAGGGCGCCACCGGCCACCTCCTCGGCGCCGCGGGCGCGCTGGAGGCGGCGGTGACCGCCCTGGCGGTGGCGCGGGGGACGCTGCCGCCGACGCTCAACCTGACCGACCCCGACCCGGCCTGCGACCTGGACCACGTCCGGGGCGCCGCCCGATCCGCCCCGGTGCGCGCCGCGCTGAGCAACGCCTTCGCCTTCGGCGGCCACAACCTCAGCCTGATCCTCGGCCCGGCCTCCACTCGGGCAGCCCGATAGCGGTCGCCCAGTAACGGTCGCCCGACAGTGGCCGCCCGACAGTGGCCGCCCGCCGGCGGTGGCCCGAGCGCCGCCGGCCGGATGCCGCCGCCCGTCGGCGCCCTCCCGCCGCCCACCGCCGCGCGGCGGCCCGCGCGCCGATCCCCGATCCACCGTTCCCTCCGGGGGGAGATCCCGTTGTCCATCCAGACCATCACCCACGTCGAGTTCCACTGCGCGGACGCCGACAAGACCGCGGCCGGACTCCGCGCCGACCACGGCTTCACCGTCGACGCCCCGGCCACCGCGCCCGACGGCGCCCGCACCATCGGGCTGCACCAGGGCACCATCCGGCTGCGGCTGACCTCCGCCCCCGACCCGGAGCACCCGGTGGCCGAGTACGTCGCCCGGCACGGGGACGGCGTCGCCGTCCTCGCGCTCGGCTGCGCCGACCCGGCGGCCGCGCTGGAACGGGCCGAGCGGCACGGCGCCCGGGTGCTCGACCGGGCCGGCGCCCTGATCGAGGGCTTCGGCGACACCGCACTGCGCCTGGTGGCGCTGCCGGACGCCGGGCCCACCCCGGAGCCCCGCCTGCTGGAGGACCTCGACCACGTCGCGATCTGCCTGCCGGCCGGCACGCTCGCGGACGCCGTACGGTTCTGCGAGACGGCCCTGGGCTTCCGCACGATCTTCGAGGAGTACATCGAGGTCGGCGAGCAGGCGATGGACTCCAAGGTGGTGCAGAGCGCCTCCGGCGGCGTCACCTTCACCCTGATCGAGCCCGACACCACCCGCCGCCCCGGCCAGATCGACGAGTTCCTCGTTGCCCACGGCGGGGCCGGCGTCCAGCACCTCGCCTTCAGCACCCGCGACATCACCGGCGCCGTCCGGACCGCCCGGGAGCGCGGCGTGGAGTTCCTGAGCACCCCGGACGCCTACTTCGACGCCCTGACCGAGCGCTTCGGCGGGACGGCCATCCCGGTGGCGACCCTGCGCGACCTGCACGTCCTGGTCGACCAGGACCACGGCGGCCAGCTGTTCCAGATCTTCGCCCGTTCGACACACCCCCGGCGCACCTTTTTCCTCGAACTGATCGAGCGGCAGGGAGCGGGTACCTTCGGCACCGCGAACATCAAGGCCCTCTACGAGGCCGTCGAACGGCACAGTCCCACCGCCGACGACCGGCCCGCAGCCGTCGCCCGGCCCATCGCCGACGACCGGCCCTCCCCCGCACATCCGAAGGAGGCCCTCCCGATGGCCGCAGCCTCCGAGTTCCGGCTCACCGAGGCCGAGCTCGCCCTGCTGCCCACCCCCGACGAGGTGGCGCACTACCGCGAGCACGGCTGGTACCTCTCCCGCAGGCTGTTCAGTGACGAGGAACTGGACACCCTCCAGGCCGCCACCGAGCTGTACTACGCCGGCCACCGCGACCGCGAGCTGCCCGCCCGGCCGCCCCGGCTGGCCTCCTGGCGACCCGAGGACGGGCCGGTCCAGCGGCACAACGACTACGTGCACTACGAGAGCGACGCGATCGGCGCGATCCTGCGCAAGCCGCTGATCGGCGCGGTGGCCGCGCTGCTCGCCGGAACCGAGGAGATCCGGATCTTCCAGTCGACGCTCATCTACAAGCCCCCGGTGCCCGAGGAGCCCAGCAACAGGGTGCCGTGGCACTTCGACAAGCACTACTGGCAGACCTGCACCTCGGACGAGATGCTCACCGCCTTCATCCCGTTCCACGACTGCCGCGAGGAGAACGGCACCATCACCATGATCGACGGCAGCCACCGCTGGCAGGAGCTGCCCTCCGGCGAGGACTCCACCCGGCACTTCGCCGACCGCGACGGCTCCGAGCTGGAGGACATCCTGGCCGCCAACGCCGCCCACAACGGGCAGCGGGTGCGGAAGGTGCCGATGCTGATCCCGCGTGGCCACATGTCCTTCCACCACTGCCGCACCTACCACGGCAGCGGCCCCAACCTGGCCTCCCACCCGCGCCGGGCGATCTCGCTGCACCTCCAGGACAGCGCCAACGAGTACCGCCGGCACGACCGGCCGGACGGCGAGCCGGTGGTGTACAACCACGACGTGCTGGTGCGCCGCACGGACGACGACCGGCCGGACTACGCGGACCCGCGGTTCTGCCCGGCGGTCTGGCGGGGACGGCCGTGACCGCTCCCGCACGCACGACCGACGAGGGCGCCGGGCCGCCGGAAGGCCTCGGCGCACAGGCCCGCCCCGGTGCGCACGCCGGCTCCGATGTGCAGGCCGGCCCCGGTGCGCAGGCCGGCCCCGCCCCGCTGGACACCCCCGCCGAGCGCTACCGGATGCTGCGGCTGATCCGCGGCTTCGAGGAGCTGGCGCTCGGCCTGGTGAAATCCGGCGCGATCCCCGGCGGCATCCACCCGTACATCGGGCAGGAGGCCGTCGCGGTGGGCGTCTGTTCGGCGCTCGGCCCCGACGACCGGCTCGCCAGCACCCATCGCGGCCACGGCCACGTGCTCGCCAGGGGCACCGCCCCGCACCGGCTGCTCGCCGAGCTCCTCGGGCGGGTCGACGGATCGAACGGCGGCCGGGGCGGCTCCATGCACGCCGCCGACTTCTCGCTGGGCATCCTCGGCGCCAACGGCATGGTGGGCGCCGGCGCCCCGATCGCCGTCGGCGCCGCCTGGGCTGCCCTGGCCGCTTCCTCCCCCGAACGGTCGGCGGCCGAACGGGTGACAGCCGACGGTCCCGTCGCCGGGCGGCCCGATTCGGGCCGGACCCCGGTCGCGGTGGCCTTCTTCGGCGACGGCGCGCTCAACCAGGGCGTCCTGCTGGAGTCGCTCAACCTCGCCGCGATGTGGCGCCTGCCGGTGCTGTTCGTCTGCGAGGACAACGGCTACGCCACCACCCTGCCCGCCGCCACCGCCGTCGCGGGCAGCGCCACCGGCCGGGCGGCCGCCTTCGGCATCCCCGCCGAGGAGGTGGACGGCATGGACACCGAGGCCGTTCGCACCGCCGCGCTGCGCGCCGTCGAACGGGCCCGCACCGGCCGCGGCCCCGGCTTCCTGGCCTGCCGCACCTACCGCTACGAGGGCCACCACACCATGGAACGCCGGATGAAACTGCGCTACCGCTCCCCGGAGGAGGTCGGGGCCTGGCGCGAGCGCGACCCGCTCCCCCGGGCCGCCGCCCTGCTCGACCCCGCGACGGTCGCCGACCTGGACCGCGCGGTGGCCGAACAGCTCTCCGCCGCCGAGGAGTTCGCGCTCGCCTCGGCGCACCCGGACCCGGCGGGGGCGCTGGACCACCTGTACGCCGACGGGCTGCGGCCCCGGGCGGGGGTGACCGCGTGACCAGGCTCTCGTACACCAAGGCGCTCAACCGGGCACTGGCCGACGAACTCGCCGCCGATCCGGCGGTCTGCGTCTTCGGCGAGGACATCGGCGCCGGTCTGGCCGGGCCGACCCTCGGCCTGCTGGACCGCTTCGGGCCGGGGCGGATCGTCGACACCCCGCTGTCCGAACAGGCCTTCACCTCGATGGCGGTCGGCGCCGCGCTGGCCGGCCGGCGTCCGGTGCTGGAGTTCCAGATCCCGTCCCTGCTGTTCCTGGTCTTCGAGCAACTCGTGAACCAGGCCCACAAGTTCTCGCTGATGACGGGTGGTCAGGCGGCCGTCCCGCTGACCTGCCTGGTGCCCGGCTCGGGCTCCCGGGACGGCTGGGCCGGGCAGCACTCCGACCATCCGTACAGCCTGTTCGCGCACGCCGGGGTGAAGACCGTGGTGCCCGCCACCCCGACCGACGCCTACGGGCTGCTGCGCTCGGCGATCCGCGACCCGGACCCGGTCGTGGTGTTCGCGCCCGCCGCCGCGATGCCGGTGCGCGAGACCGTCACCTGGGACCTCGTGCCCGTCCCGCTCGGCCGGGCCCGGATCCACCGGCCGGGCACCGACGTCACCGTGGTCGCCCTCGGGCACCTGGTGTACGACGCCCTCGCGGTCGCCGAGGAGCTGGCGCCGGACGTCTCGGTGGAGGTCCTCGACCCGCGCACGGTGTACCCCTTCGACTGGCAGGCGCTCGCCGACTCGCTGGAGCGCACCGGGCGTCTGGTCGTCCTGGACGACTCCAACCGCAGCTGCGGCTTCGGCGCCGAGGTGCTGGCCACCGCCGCCGAGGAGATGCGCCTGATCGCCCCGCCCCGCCGGATCACCCGCCCGGACGGCGCCGTGCTGCCCTTCGCCCCGGCCCTGGACCGCGCCGTCCAGCCCGGTCGCGAGCAGCTGCGGCACGCGCTCGGCCTCGTGCTGAAGCACCGCTGACCGCACCCGCCCACGAACTGTTCGGCATCGATTCACAAAGATCACTGACGAGTACGCGCCAGAAACCGTACGATGATCGCGCAAGACCCCCGTAGACCCGTTGACTGCCCAACGAGCCCACCAAGGAGTCGCATTGTCCACGAACCGCTACCACTGGGACCGTTCGCACCCCGGCCTGAGCAGCCTTCAGCAGGCCATCGACCCGCTGCGCCGCGAGGTCGTCGAGCACACGGTGTACCGCTCGCTCACCGGCATCGAGCGCGTCCGCACCTTCCTCGGCAGCCACGTCTTCGCCGTCTGGGACTTCATGTCGCTGCTCAAGAGCCTCCAGCGCGACCTCACCTGTGTGGACGTGCCGTGGGTCCCGAACGGGCCGACCGCCAGCCGCCGGCTGATCAACGAGATCGTCCTGGTCGAGGAGAGCGACGAGCTCGGCGAGGGCTACACCAGCCACTTCGAGCTGTACGTGGAGGGCATGCGGCTGGCCGGTGCCGACCCGCGCCCGATCGAGGAGTTCCTGGCCCTGCTGGGCGCCGGCAGCACCGTTCCGGAGGCCCTGAAGAAGGCCGAAGTTCCGCAGGCCGCCCTCGACTTCACCTCCACCACCTGGTCGATCGTGGAGAACGCGCCGGTGCACTGCCGGGCCGCCGCCTTCGCCTTCGGCCGCGAGGACCTGATCCCGGACATGTTCGCCCAGGTCATCCGGATCGACGACCCCGAGGGCGCGCTCACCGTCTTCAAGGACTACCTGGCCCGTCACATCGAGGTCGACGGCGAGCAGCACACCCCGATGGCGATGCAGATGCTGATCGACCTGTGCGGCGACGACCAGGACAAGTGGGACTCCTGCGCCGAGACGGTCCGCACCGCGCTGCGCGCCCGGCTCGGCCTGTGGACGGCGATCGAGCAGTCCTTCCAGTAGTCCTTCAGGACAGACCCCGGATCACCTGGGTCACCTAGATCACCTTGGGCAGGACGGCCGCCGACGCGGGCGGCCGATCCTCCGCCCGCCGGTAGCGGTGCAACGCCGCCCGGCCCTCCGCCCCGCGTACCCGGGCGGCGAGCCGGGCCGGCAGCACCACGGTGGCCAGCCGGCCCTCGCCGCGGAACCCCTCCACCGTCCAGCAGACCCAGGGAATCGGATAGTTGGCGGCCGGACTGAAGAGCACCGGGCGCCTCCCCTGGAAGCCCACCGCATAGGCGCCGAAGCCGCTCCAGTTGGAGAAGCTGAAGCGGCGTGCCGCCGGGTCGAAGCCCAGCGGCACGCAGTCGCGCAGCCGCGCGCGGCCGAGGGTCGCCAGGAACCACAGGTTGGCGCGGAGGTTGAGGTGCGCGGCGGGGAACTCCTCCAGCGCCGTGCGCAGCGCGCCCGCCAGCACCGCAGGCCCGTCCTCGGGACGGTGCGGCAGATGGACCTCGCTCAGCAGGTTGCCCATCAGCGCGGGCGACAGACCCAGCCAGCGGCGCACGTTGACCGGCACCGTCAGCATCCGTTCGGCCTCGTCCCCGTCCAGCTCCCGCAGGGTGCTCAGCAGGTGGGCGCAGAGCACGTCCCCGGAGGAGAGCCGGCGCCCGGCCGCCGCACCGAACTCCTCGCACATCCGCGCCAGTTCGGCATCGGTGAAGGCGATCTGGACGAGCCGGTTGGCGCGCGGCCCGGCCGCCACCTCGCGGGCCAGCAGCTCCGCCTCCTCCGCCGAGGGCAGTCGGAAGCCGGGCCGGCCGCAGTCCTCGACGGGGAGCACCTCGGCCAGCAACTCGTCCTGGTCGTCGACGAGTTCGGCCTCGGGCAGCGGCTCCCCCTCGACCGCAGCGGACCAGGCCCGCAGCAGCAGCATGAAGCTGTGCAGGTCGCCGATCGCGTGGTGCCAGGAGCAGCCGAGCACCGTGCCGCCGTCGGCCGTGCGGGTCACCCGTACGGTGAGCAGCGGGACGCCGCCGTCGCGCGCGGCGCGGGCGTCCAGCGGGGCGACCAGTTCGGAGCCGGGCGCCGTCACCCGGCCCATCGCCTCGGCGAGCGTGCCCTCCACGGTGTAGACCTCGAACGGCACGCCGGTGTCGTCGCAGACCGCCTCCAGGACGCCCTCGACGGTGCGCAGGCGTCCGGCGAAGACCGGCACCCGCTCCAGCGCACGGGCCAGCCCGGCGGCGAGCCGGTCGTCGTCCAGCGGGTGCTCGAAGCAGAGCGCGACCGAGACGGCGAGGTCGGCGAGCATGGTGTCCATCAGGCCGCAGCGCAGCACCCGGCCGGTGGCCTGCCCGGCCCGGACGGTCCTGGATCTTCGCAACTGGGGCCAGATGCTCATGGGTTCCATTCCGAAGCACTCGACGACTTCCGGCGACGCGCGATGCGTTCCGGCGGCGCGCGATCCGCGGGCACGCCGAACGATAGTGGTGCGCGGAGGCAGTGGTCCAGTCCAATCCCGCACTCCGGAACGGCTCTTCGACCGCCGCGGCGACCGCACCGGCGATAGAATGCGCACCATGGGAAAGCGCCCCGGCGCACCCGGCGCACCCGGCGCACCCGGCGCACCCGCCGCACCGCCCCTCGCACGGGTCACCGGCACCGGATCGCCCCCGATCGGACCGGCCCGGGCCCACCTCGACGACCCGCCGCCGGCGCTGCGCGAGCAACGGCCCGCCCACGGTGCCGCGGCCGCCCGTCCGGGCCGATCCGGCCGCTCCGGCCATTCCGGCTGCCCGGCGTCACCGTCCAGCCACCGTCACCGCCCACCCGCCTCCGCCGCCCCGCCAGGAGGGAGCCGCCCGCCATGAACGCCGTGAGCCAGGTCTTCGCCGTGGTCGCCGCGGCGATCCACCTGATCGTGTGGCCGCTGGAGAGCTTCCTGTACGGGCACCCACGGGTGCGCCGCGTACTGACCGGCAGCACGGCGGACGCCCCGGAGGTCCGGCTCTGGCGCGTCAACGTGGGCTTCTACAACCTGTTCCTGGCACTCGGCCTGGTCGCCGGACTGGTCCTGCTGCACGCCGGGCACCCGGGGGCCGGGCGACCGGTGGTGCTCTACGTCGCCGCGTTCATGGTCGCGGGCGGGATCACCCTGTTCGCCTCGGAACCGAAGCTGTGGCGCGGCGCACTCGGTCAGGCCGTCCCGGCGGCCATCATCCTTCTGGCCGAGGCTTTCTGACGCCTCATCAGTGGTTTCGAGGCCCTCCGGAAGGGCTACGATCCGCCTACCCCGCGACGGTCGCGGAGGCTGGGGGTGGCAGCAGTGGTCAGGATCCCGATCAGCGACCGGTACGTCGTCAGCCTCGGCTGCCGGGTGAGCGTCGAGCACCAGTCCGCCGTGACGAGGGTCAACTGGAGCATCGCCCACCTGCCGGAGGGCGGCTCGCCCCGGCCCACCGGCGGCGGCCGGGAGATCGGCGTCATCTGCCCGCGCTGCCGGCGCTCCTTCTCCGTCCGGGTGGAGACCGCCACCAGGGCGCGGGTCAAGCGGCGGGTCCACCAGGCGCTGGGCTGGCTGCTGGTGCTCTCGCTGCTGGTCACCGTCCCCCTGCTGATCCAGCTGGGCGGCCAAACCGTCGAGGAGGGCGACGACCAGGCGGTCGACAACATCGGCATGCTCTTCGCCCTGGCCGCCGCGGGCGTGATCGTCGGCCCCTCGCTGCTGTTCAGCGCGAGCGTGCACGACGGCATCAAGAAGCTGCGGCTGATCCGGACCGACGGGCGGAAGACCATGTGGGTGCAGGGCCACCGGCTGTTCTGAGCCGGTCCGCGCAGCCCCTCACCCCTCACCCCGCGCCTCCTCACCTCACCCTGCGCCCCCTCGCCGCCGAGATCGCCGTCCCTCGCTTCCGCGCTCCTCGCCCGGCGCCTCTCACCGCGGATCCGCCGGCAGCTCGCCGCGGTGTCGCACCCTGGTGGCGAGCAGGGCGCCGAGCGCACCGGTCAGCAGACCCCAGCCCGCCGCGAGCGGCACCGCCGTCCACAGCACCGGGCGCAGGGTGAGGCTGCCGCCACCCAACGCGGCCAGCGGGTTGTCGGCGCCGAGCACGGCGCCCAGCAGGTCGCCCAGACCACCCTGGCCGAGGCCGACGCCGAGCACGGAGAGCCCGTAGGCGGCGTCCACCCGGCTCCACAGACCCACCAGCAGCATGGTGACGGCGGTGGCGAGCGCGAACCGGACGGCGTGCTGTCGGAGCCGGACGGTGCGCGGCGCACGGCGGGCCGCCAGGAAGGCGGCCGCGAGCAGCAGGACGGCGGCCAGCGGCAGCAGCCACCAGCTGGCGGCACCCTGCTCGGCGAGGGTGCCGAGGTCGACGGTCGCCTGCCCGCCTTCGGGGGCGCGCAGCACGGCGCTGAGCGCCTTGGGGACGGGCAGGCCGAGCGTGCCGACCAGCCGACCGTGCCACTCGGCCCCGAGCCCCAGACCGAAGGCCGGCCAGGCCAGGTTCGGCAGCGCGAGCAGCACCACGGCCAGGGTCTGCCGGGCGTCGCCGTGCACGATCGCGGTCAGCACCCCGGCCACCGCACCGATCGCCAGGTACGCCAGCAGGACCAGCCAGAGCGCCGAGGCGGCCGGGCGGACGGCGAGTTGGTGGCGCACCAGCGCGGGCGGCAGCGGGGCCCGCCGGGACACCGCGAAGGTGAGCGCGAGCACCAGCAGCAGCCAGGCCAGCCCGATGCCGACGGTGGTCGGGCCGTCCGCGTGGAAGCCGACCTCCGGGGTCAGCCCGAGCGCTCCGCCGATCGACTCCGCCAGGTCACCGCCGAGCGGGACGACGAAGCTGTGCCGGGCGCCGAGGGTCAGCAGCACCAGGGCGAGCGCCCAGAGCAGCGCCGTCCGGCCGATCCGCCCGAGCAGTTCACCGCCGCTCGCGACCGCACGGAAGCGCAGCCCGCGCAGGAACACCTCGGCCATCGCGACCGCTCCGGCCACCGAAACACTCAGCGGCATCGCGCTGATCCCGGCCCCGACGGCCGCGAAGTCTCCCGCGCCGCCGTCGAGTCGGACGGTTCCCCCGACCGCGAGCGCGAGCGTCGCGGCCAGCACGGCGGGGAAGCCGCCGTCCGGGAGGTCGTCGGCGCCGGCCAGCCAGAGGCCGAGCGCGGCCACCGCGGCCATCGCGGCGAGTCCGGCCAGCACTACGGCGAGCGCCTCCAGCCAGCCGCGTACGGCGCCGGGCGGGCCCGCGACCCGGGTGGTGGGCTGCTGCATGTCGCCTCCTCGTCGCTCGCGGGCCGCTCCGGGGCCCGGGGCGGGCCTGGGCTCGATCGGCCCGATCGAACTCCCGGCCGGCGCCCGGCCGACGCCCGGTGAGGTTTCCAGGGTGACCGACGACCGGTGGGCACGCTCGGCGACGCTCCGCACACCTGCTGTTGCGACGGACGGGGCGGCGGGCGTGGCGCACGGGACAGCGGGAGCGGCGAACGGGGCAGCGGGAGCGGCCGGAGGCCAACGACAGGGCCCGCCGAGCCGAACGCGCCCGGCCCGGCCGCCCGCGAAACGGCGAGCCGACCCGGCGCCCGCCCAATCCCCTCCTCTGGCCGCCGCCCGTCCGATGACGGCCGCGCACGTCAGGGCAGCAGCACCCTTGTGTCCTCGGGGCCCAGCACCCGACCGTCCGCCGCGTGCACCTCGACCGGCGCGACGGGCGCGCCGGAATCACGGTCCACCAGTCGCGCCCGGGGCTCGCCCTGCTCGAAGAACCACTGGTCGCCCCACTGGCGCAGCGCCGTGATCACCGGGAACAGCGCGCGGCCCTTTTCCGTGAGCACGTACTCCTGGTACGGGCTGCCGTCGGCGGCCGGCGCGAGGTCGAACACGCCGTTGGCGACCAGGTTGGCCAGGCGGGTCGACAGGATGTTCTTGGCCAGGCCGAGGTTCCGCTGGAACTGCCCGAAGCGGCTCAGCCCGTCGAAGGCGTCACGGACGATCAGCAGCGTCCAGCCGTCGCCGACGACGTCGAGCGGACGAGCGACCGGACAGGCCGATTCCTCGTGCGTGGTGCGTTTCGGCACTTCTCCCACCTCTCAGCCCTCACCGGTCGGCGCCCAGCCTACCGACCAGGACGTGGTTGCTTATTAAAACCAGGCTATGCCATGGTGTCGCGGTAGCACTTTGAAACCACCGTGCCGTCCGAGGGAGCCCCGCCCATGACCTCGCCCGCCCGCACAACCGCCTCCACCCCGGCCGACATGGCTGCCGCGGCCGACACTGCCGCCACGCCAGGCATCCCCGGCGGAGCCCCGTCGCGCGGCCTGTCACCCGCCGTCGCCTGGCTGCTCTCCGTCGCCTGCGGCCTCGCCGTGGCCAACGTCTACTACTCGCAGCCACTGCTCGACCTGATCGCCCGGGACTACGGCATCGACCCGGCGACCATCGGCCTGGTCGGCACCCTCACCCAGACGGGCTACGCCCTGGGCCTGCTGCTGCTCGTTCCGCTCGGCGACCTCGTCAACCGCCGCACCCTGATCACCTCCCAGCTCGGCCTGTCCGTCCTCGCCCTCCTCGCCGTCGCACTCGCCCCCTCCGCTCCGCTGCTGCTCGCCGCGATGGCCGCCGTCGGCGTCCTCGCGGTCGTCGCCCAGGTGGTCGTCGCCCACTCCGCCCAACTCGCCGCTCCGGCCGACCAGGGCCGGGTGGTCGGCACCGTGACCAGCGGCATCGTGATCGGCATCCTGCTCGCCCGAACCGTCGCCGGAACCATCGGCGACCTGGCCGGCTGGCGGGCCGTCTACCTCGTCTCCGCCGTCGCGACCGCCGCCATGGCCCTCGCCGTCGCGGCCGCCGTCCCCTCCGAACGGCACCGCACGACCGAGCGGATCGGCTACCCGCGCCTGGTCGGCTCGGTGTTCGCGCTCTTCGCCCAGGAGCGCGTGCTCCGCACCCGGGCCGTCCTCGCCCTGCTCGGCTTCACCTCCGTCACCGTGCTGCTCACCCCGATGGTGCTCCCGCTCGCCGCACCGCCGTTCAACCTCAGCCACACCCAGATCGGGCTCTTCGGCCTCGCCGGCGCCGCCGGAGCACTCGGAGCCGGGTACGCCGGCCGTCAGGCCGACCGCGGCCGGGCCGAACGCACCGCCGGAATCGGCCTGGTGGCCATGCTGGTCGGCTGGCTCCCGGCCGCACTGCTGCCGCACTCGGTCTGGTGGCTGGTGCTCGCCATGGTGGTGATCGACTACGGCCTGCAGTCCCTCCACGTCGCCAACCAGCACCTGCTCTACCAGCTCCGCCCCGAGGCGCGGAGCCGCCTGACCGCCGGCTACATGCTGCTCTACTCCGCCGGGTGCGGCGCGGGCGCGATCCTGTCCACCGTCGTCTACGACCACGGCGGCTGGACGGCCGTCTGCCTGCTCGGCGCCGCCACCAGCCTCGCCGCGCTCGGCTACTGGTGGACGGCGGCCCGCACGTGACGGCCGATCGCCCCGGGCCCGCTCAGCTCCCGGCCACCGGCGCGTCCTCCGACGACGCCGCGGCCAGGACCGCCCGCAGCTCCCGGATGCCCTCGCGCCAGGCCGGACTGCTCTCCGTCTCGTCCCACAGCTCCGCGAGCTCCGACTCCTCCGCCACCGCCCGGTCGAGCGCCGCCACCGCGAGCGGGCGCAGCTCGGCGGCGAGCGGCGGTATCGGCTCCTTCGGCCAGTAGGCCGTGGTCACCGCCGCCCCGCCCGGGCACTGCGCCGCCACCAGCGCGGCGGCGGCGACCGCCTCCACCGCCTCGTCGGAATCCAGGAACTCCTCCGCCCCGACGGCGCACAGCAGCGCGGACCGGAGCAGCGCCTCGCGCTCGCCCGGCGCCGCGTCGTCCAGACCGCCGCCGAAGTCCGCCGCCGAGTCGTTGTCGAAGTGCCCGATGTCCCAGGTGCCCATGCCGATCCCCTCACACCTCTCGTGTTCGTGTGCGTCGCATGCTTGCACGCCCCACTGACAATCCGCCGGGCCGCCGAATAATCGCTGGTCACCACGGGTGGGAGTGGGGCAGGGTACCCCCATGACCACCACTCAGGGACTGGACCGGGACGGCTGCATCGCACGGGAGGGCTCGCTGGACCGCGTGCCGCCCGCGTTCGCGCCGGTGGTCTCCGCCGCCCGCGAGCGGATCGCCGCGGCCTTCGGCCCCGACCGGCTGCACAGCGCCTACCTCTACGGCAGTGTCCCGCGCGGCACCGCGACCCCCGGCGTCTCCGACCTCGACCTGCTGCTCGCCCTGCACCACGAGCCCACCGCCGCGGACCGGGCCGGGGCGGACGCCCTCGAAGCCGCGCTCGACGGCGAGTTCGCGCAGGTGAACGGGGTCGGCGTGGTGCTCGCCGGCACGGACACCCTGCTGAGCGAGCTCGAACGCCACGACCTCGGCTGGTTCGTCGCCTGCCTCTGCACCCCGCTGCTCGGCGAGGACCTCGCCGCCCGGCTCCCCCGCTACCGCCCCACCCCGCTTCTCGCCCGGGAGACCAACGGCGACCTCGCCCTGTTCCTGCCGCGCTGGCGCGAACGCCTGGCCGCCGCCGACACCGCCGCCGACCCCGAGGCCGAACTGCGCCGCCTCGCCCGCGCCGTCTCCCGCCATCTCGTCCGCACCTGCCTCACCCTGGTCATGCCCCGCTGGGGCGGCTGGACCAGCGACCTCGCCGCCTCCGCCGAGGTCTTCGCCGGCTACTACCCCGAGCGGGCCGCCCAGGCGCGCCTGGCCGTCACCGTCGCCCGCGCCGCCGCCACCACCGCCGACCGGGCCGCCCTCACCGTGCTCGTCGACGACTTCGGCCCCTGGCTCGCCGCCGAGTACGCCGCCGTCCACGGCGTGAAGGCGCCCCGCCCCTGACGACGCCGGAACTCAACCGGGCCTGCCGCCTGCCCCTAGGCCCTCTCTTTCGGATCACGTCGGACCGGTGGGCGTCGTTGGAGTGCGTGCATCGGCGGTGCGGAGGAGGGAGTCCATGCGGAGCATCGGCGACCGACGACAAGCCGGCGAGGTGCGTGCTCCGGCGGCGACCGCCTGGCGTGATCCGAAAGAGAGGGCCTAGGCTCCCGGCAGGCCCGCTCGACGGCTACGCCCAGGTGTCGAGCATCTCGTTCAGCGCAGTCTTCTCGGCCTCGGTGGCGCTGAGGCCCTGACCCTTCGTCGGGGGGTGCCACACCCGGTCGCACCGCTGATCGCCCGACGTGCGCGCGAGCGTCCGAAGCGCCTACGACGAGGGCCTGCCCGCCGTGTGCCGCCTCATGCGCGAACTCGAACTCCTGCGTGAGCACTTCTCCCCCCCACGGCGTGGAGTTGCTGGCCGGCCTGTGCACCATCAGACCGACCAGCTGTAGCCAAGACGCGCAGAACCGAACGACGGAGGGCCAATGCTGGATCACCTCATCACCCACGACGCCGACCTGCGGATGGTCCCCACCGACCGCGACGAGCTGACCAGCGCGGTCGGCCGGCTCCACGAGGAACTGCGGGCCCTGCCCGAGGAGACCGACCCCGCTCGTGTCCGCCTCCTGACCAGGTGGATCGGCATCGGCCGGATGTGCCTGGGCGACCACGAGGAAGCCCGGACGAGCCTCCGGCAGTCGCTCGACCTTGCCGCAGTGATGGGCAACACCCGGGCCGTCGTCGCCACCGCACTCAACCTCGCCGACGCGCACCGCTACGCCGGCGACGTGCAGACCGCGGACGCGCTCTACCGCAGCGCGCTGACCAGCGCACGAAGCCGGCACCCGGAACTCCTGGACTTCGCGCTCCAGCACACCGGCAAGCACCTGATGGAGCGCGGCGACCTCGCGGACGCCCGGAGGCATCTGCAAGAAGCCATGCGGCTGCGGATCACCAAGGGGGACCGCGAGCTGATCGAGTCCACGCAGGCCGCACTCGACAGGGTGGAGCTGCTGGCCGGCCGGGCCGACGCCTCGGCGGCAGACGGCGCGGATCCGCGCCGTTGAAGCGATCGGTGGACCGCATGGCTCCAGTCCCGCACCACGGCCCCGACCCCGGAGCGACGGGCAGAGGACTTCCCGACCCTCCGGCACGCTGTGCACGAGCTCGCCGCACACCAGCGCGTGCACCCGCGCCGCCAACAGACACCTCGTGAGCTACGGCGCGGATCCCGACGTGTGGGAGTCGTGAGGTGGGCCGCCACCGAAGAGGACCGCCAGGTCGTGATCAAAAGGCTGGTCATCGCCGCGCTCCCCGCCATTGCCCAGCGCCACGCCAGCGACTCCGACCGGCTGCTTCGGCAACCGGCCAGGGCCGGGTACATCGCCCCGCGCGCGCAGGGCTCCGGATTCGAACCGGTCAGGCACCCGCGGCCAGGGACAGGCCGGTGAACAGCATCGTCGTTGCGACCAGGGCGTCCAGGACGCGCCAGGACGAGGGGCGGCGGAAGAATCCGGTGAGCAGGCGGGCGCCGAACCCCAGTGCGGCGAACCAGCACAGGCTGGCCAGCGCGGCGCCGAGCGCGAACTGCCAGCGCAGCGTGCCGTGGGTGGCCGCGATGGCGCCGAGCAGGAGCACCGTGTCGAGGTAGACGTGGGGGTTGAGCCAGGTCATCGCGAGGCAGCTGAGTACCGCGCGGCGGCCGGAGTGGACCGTTGGTCCGCCGCCTTCCAGGCTGGAGGCTCGGAAGACGCGGCGCGCGGCGATCACGGCGTAGCAGAGGAGGAAGGCCGCGCCGATCGCGCGCACCGCCGTCAGTGCCGTCGGCCATGCCGTGATCAGTGCGCCGAGCCCGCCCACGCCGCAGGCGATGAGTGCCGCGTCGGAGGCCGCGCAGATCGCGACCACCGGCACGACGGCTTCTCGGCGGACGCCCTGGCGTAGGACGAAGGCGTTCTGCGCCCCGATCGCGACGATGAGTGACAGGCCGGCCCCGAAGCCGGCGGCGGTGGCGGTGGCGGTGAGCGTGCTTCCCATGGCCGCAACGGTAGGCAGGCGGCGCGACACAAGACCAGCTAAAGATTTTTACGTATCCTTAGCAGCCATGAAGGCTGAGCTGCCCCACGACCTGGTCCGGACCCTGCTCGCGGTGGTCGACGAGGGCACCTTCGACGCCGCCGCGGCGGCCCTGCACGTGACGCCTTCGGCGGTGAGCCAGCGGATCAAGGCGCTGGAGCAGCGCACCGGGCGGGTACTGCTGACCCGTTCCCGGCCGGTGAGGCCGACCGAGTCCGGGCAGGTCGTGGTGCGCTACGCCCGTCAGCTCGCCCGCCTGGAGGGGGACGCGCGCGAGGCGCTCGGGATGCCCGGGGGCGAAGAGGGTGCCGGGCCGTCGGGCCCCTCCTGGCTTCCGATCGCGGTCAACGCGGACTCGCTGGCGACCTGGTTCGTTCCCGCGCTGACCTCCCTCGCGCAGGACGCTCGGATCCACGTCGACCTGCGCCGCGAGGACGAGGCGCACACGACCACCCTGCTGCGCGCGGGCGAGGTGATGGCGGCGGTCACCTCCTCACCGCAGCCGGTGGCCGGCTGCTCGGTGCGGCGGCTCGGCGCGATGGTCTACCTCCCGGTGGCCACGCCGCAGTTCGCCGCCCGCTGGCTCGACGGCGACGCGGCCCTGCTGCTTCCGGACGCCCCGGTGGTCTGCTTTGACCGCCGTGACGAGCTGCAGGACGTTTTCGCCCGCGAACTGACGGGTGGTCGGGGAGCGAGCTGCCGGCGGCACTACGTCCCGTCCAGTGAGGGCTTCGCCGATGCCGTGGCCGCCGGCCTCGGCTGGGGCCTGGTCCCGCACGGTCAGGCCGAGCCCCGGCTGCACGGAGGCGCGCTGGTCCAGTTCCTTCCGGGCCGCACCGTCGAGCTTCCGCTCTACTGGCAGCAGTGGCGCCTCGACTCGCCCGCACTGGCAGCTGTCGCCGCGGCGGTGGCGGCGGAAGCGGAGCGCGCCCTGCGCTAGGTGGGCGGGCACAACCGGGACGCCTTCGAGGGATGCTTCACCGACGCCCGCCACCCGCCCCGGCGGCCGGATCCGGCCGGGCTGCCGATTCTGGTGGGCGGGGCCGAGGCCGTGCTCGTCGACGAGCCGGTCCGCGGGCTGACGGCCCTGCTCCAGATCCTCGACACGGCCGCCACCGACGAGGGCCCGTTCCTGCGGGT
The DNA here is from genome assembly GCF_042885395.1 of Kitasatospora sp. NPDC058063. Taxonomy (NCBI): domain Bacteria; kingdom Bacillati; phylum Actinomycetota; class Actinomycetes; order Kitasatosporales; family Streptomycetaceae; genus Kitasatospora; species Kitasatospora sp. NPDC058063. The sequence continues at coordinate 9,830 of NZ_JBHVSD010000013.1, read as the reverse complement.
GCTGTTCCTCGGCGACGGCCCGACACCGTGGAGCGACGGCTGTGCGCGGCGACCCGGGCCGTGCGAGCGGTCCGCGCCGGCTCGAAGGGCCGCGGTACGGCGAGGGGTCCCACCGGCCGGTGGGACCCCTGCGCGTGGGTGGGTCAGCCCGCCGCCCCCGCCGTCGGCCGGACGGCGACCGCGTCGATCTCGAAGAGCATCCCCGGCAGGGCGAGCGAGGCGACCCCGCTGAGCGTCTGCGCGGGCAGCCGGTCGCCCCAGGCCCCGGCCAGGGCCTTGCCGAGGACGGCCAGCTTCTCCGGGTCGTGGTCGACGATGTACGAGCCGAGCCGGACGACGTGCTCGAAGCCGAGGCCGACCCCGGCGAGCGCGATGCGCAGGTTGGCGAGGGCGAGCTCCACCTGGGCGGCGAAGTCACCGGGCACGACCTGGCCGGTGGCGTCGGAGGCGTACTGGCCGCCGATGAACACCGGTTCGCCGGGTGCGGAGGCGGCGTGGCTGTAGCCGAACGGCGTCGGGTCGTGCAGGCCGGGCGGGTTGGTGATGGTGCGGGTGTCGGTCATGGGGTTCCTTCCCTGGTGTCGGGCCGGGCTCGGTGCCGGGCGGTCTACGGCTCGGACCGGGCGGCTTCCTCCCGGGCGTCGCGCCAACTCGGCGACTCCAGGAAGTGGTTGTCGAAGAGGTCCTGCTTGGCGAGCAGTTCCTCGACCGTCGCCTCGCCCGCGCGGATGCGCTCCAGCAGGCGGAAGTAGTCGAAGCGCTCCACCCCGGGGGTTATCACGATCAGCAGGTCGGCCCCGGAGTCCGGCGCCGCCGCGAAGGCGTGCGGCAGATGGGGCGGCACCACCACGAGGTCGCCGCTGCGGGCGGTGACCACCTCGTTCCCGACCAGCACCTGGGCCGAGCCGTCGACGACGAAGAACAGCTCCGAGGAGCCCCCGTGGTAGTGCGGAGTGGCGCCGTCCTTGCCGCGCCCCAGCGTGACGCGCAGGGTGCTCAGGGCGCCGCCGGTGGCGCTGGAGTCCGCCAGCAGCCGCCCCTTGCCGCCGAGCATTCCGACGGTCTCGGCTTCGTCGCCCCGCACCACCACGGCTTCCGGTCCGATCAACGTCATTGGCCTCTCCCCACAGCGAGCGTTCCGATAGTTCCATGGCTGATAGTACTACGTCTAACTATCTCCCATCGAATAATATGCCCCCATGGATCACGTGGACGTCATGCTCGACCAGTGGAGCCGGGAGCGCCCGGACCTCGACCTGGCGGCGGTCGGCACCGTCGGCCGCCTCGGCCGCCTCGCGCTGCTCGCGGGCCGGGTCGTCGAAGAGGTGTTCAAGCAACACGGCCTCCAGCGCGGCGAGTTCGACGTCCTCGCCACCCTGCGCCGCTCCGGCGCGCCGTACGAACTGATGCCCTCCGAACTCGCCGCGCTGCTGCTGATGTCGCGGGCCGGCATGACCAGCCGGATCGACCGGCTGGAATCGGCGGGCCTGGTGGAACGCAGTACCGACCCGGCGGACCGGCGCAGCGTCCGCATCGCCCTCACCGCGGCCGGACGCGCCCTCGTGGACGCCGCCTTCACCGACCACGCGGCCAACGAGACCGCGCTGCTCTCCGCCCTCTCGGGCGAGGAACGGGCCACCCTGGACGGGCTCCTGCGCAAACTGCTCGCCGACGTCGAGGGCGCGGAGAGCCCGGCGCCCTGACAGCCCCGCCCCACGCCCCGCCCGAGGTCCAGCCACCCGCGACCGCTCCGGAACGCCGTCGGCCGCCGTACGCGGGGAACGCGTACGGCGGCCGACACCCGGCGCAGTGTGCCGTCCGTGACGACTACCGCACCTTGACGTACTCCGCTTCCCCCGCGGCCCGGCGCGGCGCCTCCGCCGGTTCCGCCACGGCCGCGACCGCGGCCGTCGGCCGGGCGGCGATCGGGTTGCCCAGCCGGCGCCCCCGTCCGTCAGCCGTGCTTGGGGTGGCCGGGGTCGGTGGGGTGGACGAGGAACTCGGGCCCGTACACATGCGTGCTGTCATCCCGCAGGGGTTCGGCCATCAACTCCTGCGCGGCCGGTTTCAGCGCGAACATCGCGACGATCGACTGGCCCAGCGCGGCGTTGTCTCCGTCCCGCCATGCCTTCTCCAGGAGGCTGAGCATCTCGGTGTACTTGCCGTTGAAGGCGGTGAGGAGTCCCTGCACCTTCTCCGGGGGGTTGGGCCAGCACTCCGCCGTGAGCCTGCCCATGGGGTACGTCTCGGGGAAGGGGACCGGGTCCCCGACCCAGTCGTACGGTGTGGGGCCGGTGGGCGTGGGTACCAGCCTGTGCCCCTTCCAGATCTGGCCGAAGCCGTAGTAGTGGGCCAGCCGTCCGTCGGTGGTGGGGTCGTCGGGGAGGTGGCTGGTGCCCTCTCCCTGCTCCTTGATCACGTCGATCGCCTTCGTGATCCGGTCGACCGAGGTGAACTTCTCCAGCTTGTTCCTGCCGATCTGTGTCTCCATCTGATGGCCCGGCCCGATGGATGGTTCGACGTTGTCGAACGCGTCCCGCAGCGCGTCGTAGAACTTGCCGATCGTGATCCACTCCTCGTGCAGGGGTGCGAGCGGGTTCTCGGGCATCTCGATCTCCATGAAGACCTCCCGGACGTACGTCTGGGTCAGCCCTTGGAGGTACACATCGATCGTCGGCCGCACATTGCCCGGCAGCTTGCCCGGATACGTTGGGGCCGCAGCGAGGATGTGCGGCGTCCCACCGATCGCCGACAGCATGTTGCACGCCATCCCCATGTGGTACATCTCGTCGTGGACGACGCCCTTGATCAGCGCCTCGGCCTCGGAGCCCTTGGTCTTGACGGACCACATACCGCACAGGTAGGGCGGCAGGGTCGACAACTCCAGAGCGATGGCGGACTGCAGACTGTCCTTGATCCACTTCAGGTCGTGATCGGCCGCTGGGATCTCCATCAGTTCGGCGATCAACATCGGTTTGGTGGCGAAGGTGGTCATGGCGGTTCCCGTTCGTTCGGCGGAAGCGGCGGGCAGGTCCGGTCCACGTGGAGGAGGTCCACGACGAAGCTCCGGGGTCGAGTGCGACACATCAGTGCGACTCGGCACGCCGCTGAGTGCGCATGCGATCGTTCCCGGGGTGGACCGCGACGAAAGCGGACAGATGAGTGAAGATTCTTCGGCGTACCGGACCAGGCGCCGGGGGCCGCAGCCGCTGCCGGCCGGCGGCCTCAAGCCCGGCGACCGGTCCGACCGCACCATCCCTGAGTACCAGGCACCACATCCGCCATGTGACGGCGGCTGAATCCATGTGGCCCCATGTGCCAAGAATCATCACCGGCCGCGTCAGCTGCCGTGAAGGCCTCGCAACCCCGGACGGCGAGGTCGAGCGTCGCTCTTGCCCGGCCAACGGGATGCTGTTCCGGCAGTGGACCGGCCTCCCCTGGCGGGCCCCGCCATCCCGCTTCGGCAGCTGGAAGACGGTTCACGGCCGTCATCGAGGTGGTCGGCGGGCGGCCGGTCGAACACCGGGTGGTGGCGGGTCCCCGCCCCGCCACCGTGGCGCGGGCGGGGCCGGGACTCCTACTTGATGGTCTTCACCAGCGGCACCGCCAGCTGCATGATGTTCGGCAGTCGGCCCAGGATGTCGTCGCCGCTGAGGAACAGCACCCGGTCGCCGATCCGGGTCATCACGATCTCCGAAGTGCTGTACGGGCCGGTGGGGACCCGCTTCATGTCGAAGGCCTCGGCACCGAGCCCCGGCACGGGCTGCAACGTCACGGTCATCGGGATCGGGGCACCGTCCACGCTCTTCCCGGTGAAGGTCTTGCAGCGCTCCGCGTACGCCCTCAGGTCGCTGAGCAGTTTGGCGGCGTCGCCGGGGCGGTAGGCGGCCAGGTAGACCTGGACCATGTGCTCCCCGTCGTAGACCTCGTTCATCGCGCCCGAGACCTTGTAGCCCTGGGAGAAGATGGTCCCGGCGAGACGCATCTGGTTGCACGGTTCCGCGATCTGCGGCGGGTCGGCCCGGTACTCGTTGATGGTGGTGCCGGTGTCGACCTGGTTGCCGTTGCCCTTGATCGTCCACCCGGCGGGCAGCACCGCGGCGGTCGGCAGGGACGCGCGCAGGTCCACCCCGGTGAGGAGCGGAGGGCCGGTCGGCGTGCTGCTGGGAGTGCCGAACGCCGGGGCGCCGGACGCAGGGAGCGTCGGCACATCCACCGGGGCGGTGCCCGGGGACGTGGCAGAGGTGGCGGTGACGGCCGCCGGCTTGCCGGATGCGGTCAACGTTCCGGAGGAGCACCCCGTGACGACGGCCGCGGCCATCGCGACCGCGCCCACCGCGAGCGGAATCCTGACGGTGGATCGAACCATGGACACAAGGACCCCCGTGGGTTCGTAGCTGAATGCATTGTTTCGCACACAGGGGTATCACCCCCTCGCGGTGACCATACCTTGGCCTGACGCGGCGCCCGACCGGGTTGCCGGCCCGAGGTCCTGACGGGCCGCCACCTCGCAGCCTGGCTTCCGCGCGGGCACATGCACGGTGAGGATCGTGCCCGCACCGACCGCCTCGGCGAGGGCAACATCACCGGCGTCGAAGTCGACCCGGACATCGCCGCCCGACACCGGCGGGCCGCGGCGAGCGGCAACGGAGACGGAGACGAAGACGAAGAGGGAACGGAAGCGCCACACCTCCAGGAGTACACCAGCGCGCGCTGCCCACTCCCCCCATCGGTCCCGCTCGGAGCGGCCGCCGGCCGCCGGCCACCGGCCGCTCCACCACTACGGCTGAGGGCGGGCAGCACCGGGTGGCCTTTCTGAGTACGGATGCTCAGGAGCCGCACCGGGTCGCGCGCATACGGTGGCCGTACGACGCACGGCAGGGGGTTGGGGTTGTTCGGCAAGTCGTTGGTGAAGGCGGCTCTGGTGGTGGCGGCGATCATTGTCGCCGTGATCGGGGTGACGTTCGCGTTCCAGATCGCCGCATGGTGGTTCATCGGCGCCGACGACTACGCGTCCAAGCCCGGACCCGAGATCGTCCGCCACACCCCGGAGCAGTTCCAGGCGCTCAGCGAGCGAACCGTCCGTGACACGTTGGGGGGCCTGAGCCCTGGCCTCGTGCTGAGCGACAGGGGCTGTACCGTCAACCAGTACGAGCCGCGTCCGGACGGCACACCGAGCAAGCTGTCCACCGTCGACCGTCGGTTCACCGCCCGTACCAGGATCAACGCGTCCCATCGGCAGGAGCTGCGGGACGGCATCGAGGCCGAGTGGCGGCTGCGCGGCCTCCGGCAGAAACCGTCGGCCTGGACCCCGAGCGCCCCGGACGAGGGCCCGGACTACCTCAGCGCCGAAACCTCGGAGGGAATCGCCGTCTGGGTCGCGCTCTCGCCGGAACCGGACCGGACGGTCACCCTCACCATGTCCGTCAGCGGCGGCGACGTCGCGTACGCCCCGGACCGGGCCCGTCCGCTGTCGCCCCTGCGACCGGACATCGAGGACACCTACTGGTCGCGCTGAGCCGGGCACAGCCCTCGCCCGCCGCCGGGCACGTCGGCGACCCGCTCGCCGGCCCTGCCGACGTGCTCAGTCGGACAGCGGGTACGGACGCCGTTGGCCTGCGGCTGTGCTGCTGCCTCGACGACGGCGAGGTCGGCCTGGTCGCCCTCGCCATCCGGTACGGCCACATGCGCACCGTCCTGGACGTCCGCACCTCCAGCCGCTACGGCACCCGAAGCCGCGGTGGCTTCCACACCGTCCTCGACGTCGAAACCGCGCTCGCCGCCCCCGACACCGCCGCCCGTCTGCGCGACCGGCTCGCCGCAGGCGAGCACATCTCCGGCCCGCCACTCAGCGGGCTCTGACTGCAGCCGCCCACGTGCCCCGCTTCGAAGGCCGCATCGGCCCCCGCACCTTCGTCAACAAGGCCCGCGCCTACCTCACCCGCGACGGCATCGTCCTGTTCGACAACCCCGACGCCCTGCTGATCTGCGCGTTCAAGCGCGACAGCGCTCTGTGTGAACCGGAGCCCAGCGCGAACGCGCCCCGCCAGTGGGCACCTGACCGCCGGTCGGCCGGCGCGGGCCGGGCGCAACCAGGCCGCAGCGCCGCCCGAGGGCGCCGGTCACGCTGCGCGCCGTTGACCGCGGTCCGCTACGGCGATCCAGACCAGGGCCGAGCACAGGAGTGCCGCTGTGGCGAAGGCCAGCGGGCGTGTGGTGGAGTCCTCCCGCGCGCTGGCGGCGAGCGCGCCGGCCGCTGACAGGGTGAGGGCGGTGGCCGGCAGTGCACGAGGGCGTCGCTTGGGGCCCGCCGCGGCGGTGGTTGGCAGCAGTCGGGCCGCGAGGCTGTAGCAGGCGCAGGCCAGGAGCGTGGCTCCCAGCGCGTCGCTGGGCCGGTGCCAGTAGAGGGCTTGGACGGCGGCAGCGGTGAAGGCGAGCCACAGCATTCCGGCAGCGGCGACGTAGGGACGCACACGCGGAGAGGCGACGAGTACGGCGCCGAGGGTCAGGCCGGCAGCGATGGCCACGTGACCACTGGGGAAGCTCGTCCCGGTGAGTCCTTCCGTAGCTCCTGTCAGGTCTGGACGGGGCAGGACGGCCCGGAACGCCTCTGTGCCTCCGACCGTGGCCACCACAACGCTGATCGCCGCGCAGCCGTGCCACCAGCACCGCCGCACCAGGGCGACGGCCACGATCAGGACTGTGCCCGCGGCTAGGGTCGGCATGGCCGAGTTGTGCACCAGCAGCGGCGGGCCCCATCCGTCAGATGGACCGGTCCACTGGAAGACCCACGCGCTATCGGCATATCCCTTGATCAGCGAGTTCTCCGCCAGTTGCCCGAACTGGGTGGCGACAGCGATCAGGTAGACCGCCGTGAACCCGAGGAGGAACAGCAGCGCTTGAGCCCGGCTGGTCAGAAACGGCCGTATCGTCCGGGAAGGGCCAGGGGCCCGTCCAGGGGCGTCCGGCCGGATTGTCGACAGACTCGGGCGATCTTGCTGAGTCAATGCTTTCTCTTTCCGTGGGACAACGGTCCGGCCGCGTGTCTTCTCCCCGGACTGCCTGGGGCCGTCCGGCTGCGGAAGCCGTTGTCATCCGTGGGGCGTGCCGCTGTGCCGGCTCTGTGCGGCGATTGCCAGGGCTGGGAGGGGCATGATCAGGCCGAGGAGGACGACCAGGCTCGGCGTGGACTCCATGAGCCAGTCCGGGTGGACGACGATCGCCTGCGTGCGGACGATGGCGAACGCGGCGACGGGGATCAGCCACCGGTAGTCACCCGTGGCGGCTGTGGCTACCCACGCGACGGCCAGCGCAGCGACTTCGACGGCGAGCTGGCCGCGCTGGAACCACGGATCGCCTGAAGTGATGTGCAGGCCTCCGGCGACGGCCATGGCGAGCGCCACCGGTACGAGCCAGCCGTACGAGCGGCGGCGCAGCCGGCCGGGACGGCAGACCGTCAGGACTGCGCATGTCAGGAGCAGGGCTCCAGAGAGCGCCAGGTCGTGGGCCCGGATCGGGGCGGCCAGCCCGTAGTAGCCCGGGCCCACCCGGCCCTCGTCACCGAAGATCGTTGAGCTGCCGACCGTGGCACCGGCGTAGATCATTGCCGCCGACGCCGGCAGCGCGATCCACGGGTTGCCGCGCAGCAGGGCGACCACGCAGGCCAGCGGGAGCAGGCCGTAGGGCAGCATCCGTGTCTGCGTGCCGGGGCCTTGCGCCCACGGATACCAGCCGGCGAAGCGGAAGCCGATGGCGTGCCCGCCGGGATCGATGCGCAGTGCCCAGTCCCACACATCCTGCAGGTACGGCACAAGCGCCAGGGCGGCGAGTGCGAGGGCGGCCAGATGGGCGCCGTCCAGCCACCACGGACGGGCCGGGTCGTCGGCGGCGGCACGGGCACGGGTCTGCACCCCTCCGCGCACCAGCGCGGCCGCCTCCCGCAGCGGGGGCCAGGAACGGCCGGGGTGCGCCTCTGCCAGCGTGGCCAGCAGTTCCTCCCCCTGCCGGGAGCGGTATGCCCTGGGGTAGGCGGCAAGCAGCAGACGGTTCATGCCCTGGTGATCCCTGCTGTCCGCGAGCGCCCGATGACGACGGCCGCTGCCTGCTCCATGCGCAGCGCCTCCCGCCGGAGCGTGTCGGCACCGTCCTCGGTGAGCCGGTAGTACCGCCGTGCCCGGCCGTCCACGATCTCCTCGCGGTCGGTGGCCACCAGCCCGGACCGCTCCATCCGCTCCAGCGCACCGTAGAGCGTGCCGACAGCGAGCCTGAGCCGGCCGCCTGAGGTCTGCTCGACGGCTTTGATGACGCCGTAGCCGTACAGGGGCCCGTCCACGAGCGCGGCAAGGATGAAGTACTGAGGTTCCGTCAAGAGCGGCTTTTGTCTCGTCACACCCGCGAGCATATATCGAGCATCGATATATAGCGTTCGGCAGTCACCCGGCCCACGTGGGAGGCCTCGCTGCGGGCCGTGTCGGTGATGTCTTCGGCAGCCCGGGCGTGACCGCTCCCCTGCAGCGATGACCGAAGGATGCCCACAACCCATGCACACCCGTCCCCCGTCGTGCCACGGCCCATCACGGCCCCGCCCAGCCGGGCCTGCCCGCCCGTCAGACCCTGCCGCACGACGTGCCGGCGCTGCCGCTCCTGGCCTCCGCCACCTGTCCGGCGGCCTTCTGCGTGCCGGAACCGAGGGCCGGTAGCCAGGCGTCCGGTTTTCCAGGGCGCCGTCGCCCGCTACGGGGAGGGGTTCGGATCGTGGTGTGGGCCGTTGTCGGGGTGTTGTTCGCGCTGCTGCCGCTCGTCCACTGGGTGCTGCGCGCCCGGTCGACGCCCCTGCGGGTGCCCGTTGCCGCCGTGCTGCTGCTCTGGCTGGCGCTGGTGCTCGCGGTGGCGTCCGACCTGCTGCAGGTGCGGAGCGAGGCCGAGCTGTACCTGCTGTACACGCCGCTCGCCGAACTGGCCGTACTGGTCGGCCTGTGGCTGGAGCGCGGGATCGCCGGCTCGCGTGCCGGGCGCCCGGTCGGCTGGTCCCGGGCGGTGGGCATCGCCTTCCACGGCCAGCTGGCCCTTGTCCTCACCGCGACCCCGTTGCTGGCGCTCGTGTTCTTCCACGAGGCGGACGTCCCGTCCGCGAAGGCCGTGCCGCAGCCGCCGCCCGGCTACACCACCATCGGCACCGGCCAGGGCTGCGGCAACGGCCACAGCGCCACTTGCTGGCGCACGTTCTACCTGGCGGGCCCGCCCGACGTGCCGACGGCGCAGGCCGCCGACGGGCTCCGGCCCCGGCAGCGGTGCGAGGCGAACGGCTGGCTGATCGACCGCCGTGAACTCTGCACCGAGGTGAGCACCGACGGCGCCACGATCGTCTACCGCGTCCTCCTCGGCGGCGCGCTCTGAAGCTTGTTACGGAAGGTCCGAGACTGGTCATTTCTCCCGTATGGGTGGGGTGCTGCGGGCTGAGCCGGTGTTGGTGGAGACGTTCACGGGTCTGCGGGTGCGGCAGTTCGAGGGGAGCGGGTGGTGCCGCGAGCCGGGGTGGCAATGGGCCCGGTGGTGCGCGGCTGTGGTGCCCGCCACGTGTGCGGACGCAACCGTGCTCGCCGACGGCGCCGACCCGAACACCGGCCTCGTCGTCCCTCCTCGCAGACGTTCCGACCGTCCCCTCCAGCGGGCCCAGAAGGAGGACAACGCCGAACACCGCCGGGTGCGCGCCCGCGTCGAGCACACCTTCGCCCGCATGAAGGTCTACAAGATTCTCCGCGACTGTCGACAGAAGGGCGACGGCCTGCACCACGTGGTGCAGGCCGTCGCCCATATGCACAACCTCGCCC
>NZ_JBHVSD010000012.1:207152-276508 GCF_042885395.1 Kitasatospora sp. NPDC058063 | reverse complement strand
AACCGGTCCGCCACCCGACGACCCGTCTTCCCCGTCCCACCGACCACCAGCACCACACCGGACTCGACCGCGAGATCCACCGCACCAGCCATCACGAACACCCTCATTCCAAGACTCGGAGGAAACACCGGAGACCGATCTTCGAGGGCGCCGGTTGCGCCCGATCGGTTCGTCGTCGTGGCACCATTCAAATCCCCCCTGCCCGGACGATCCATAGCCGCCGCTCTCAGCTCCATGCGCGAGCGTCTACGCCACCGATGCGCCACCGACCAGCGGTGCTCTGCCCGCCCGCGGTCGTCGAACCAGCCTCGGCCCGGGCTCCCCGGCACCCACCACAACACACCGCACCCCCGCCTGAAAGCTCTTTCCAGCGCCTCTCGACCCTTCTTCGACCGCGCGGCGGGAAGCACCGCGCACGGCGGCCGGAATCGGGCCGGCGGGGAATTCGCGGAGTGACCGGAAAGGAGAACCCCGAGCCCGGGACCGCGGAATCCGTCGCCGGCACCGATCGTCCCGAGGTACGGGCCCGAAGGGATGCCGCCCGCTGCCGACGGCCCGGCTCCGGTCCGGGCGCCGTCCGCCTTCCCGTTCGACCCGCTCGGCCGCTGCCCGGCCCCCGCTCGGCCCTCGCTCGCCGCCGGAGCCCCGCCGAGGTGCTCGAACACGCCCGCCCCCCGAGCCGGGCGGGTCCCCGGAACCTATCGAATCCTTGAACGCCATCACCTGATGAATCATCAGACTTGTTGCTGCTTAAGGGCATTGTCCGTGCACGGGCTCCCGTTCCGTGGATAGCATCTGAATTCCATTCTGTTCGAGCGCTAATCGCCTGGGAGGGGCGGCGCCGGACAGACCGACAGGAGACTTCATGCGCGTGTCCAAGCACGTCCACCCCGTCAGCAACCGCCCGACCGCGGCCGACGTCGCCCTGCCACCGGCGCTGCCCTATCCCGACGGCTGGTCCGCACTCGCCTTCTCCGCCGAGCTCAAGCCCGGCACCGTCCTCACCCGCCAGCTCGCGGGCGAGGACGTCGTGCTGTACCGGCTGCGCAACGGCCGCCTCCGCGCGATCCGCCCCTACTGCCCGCACCTGGGCGCCCACCTCGGCCTGGCCACGGTCGAGGGCAACGACCTGGTCTGCCCGTTCCACCGCTTCGCCTTCGACGCCGACGGCCACTGCGTACGCACCGGGTACGGCACCCAGACGCCCAAGGCCGCGCTGACGCAGCTGCCGGTGCGCGAGGTGAACGAGGCGGTCTTCGTCTGGCGCCACCACGACGGCCGGGAGCCGGACTGGGAGATCCCCGCCTGGCACCGGCTCGGCGACGGACGGCAGCCGCTGCGGTACGCCTCCTTCGAGATGCCCGGCTACGCCCAGGACGTCATGGAGAACTCCTTCGACCTCGGCCACTTCGTCACCCTGCACGGCTGGCCCGAGGGCGAGCTGGCGGCACCGGTGGAGTTCGACGGCACCGGCTTCCACATCTCGATGCTGGTCCGGGAGACCTTCCCGCTGCTCGGGATGCGCGAGGTCCACGTCGAGGTGGACGGGTACGGCCTCACCGCCCTGCACACCGACGTCCACACGCCCTCGCTCGGCCTGGAGATCTGCTCACTGGTCATGGCCACCCAGGTCGCCCCCGGCCGGATGCAGCTGCGGCAGGCGAGCCGCTTCCTGATGGCGGAGCCGTCCGGGCTGCCGCCGGCCGTCGCCCGGACGGTCAGCCGGATGGTGACCAGGCTGCTGGCGGGCCCGATGTTCCGGCGCAACCTGGAGTTCACCTCGGCGGACTTCCCGATCTGGTCCACCAAGCGGTACGTCTCCCCGCCCCGGCTCGCCCAGGGCGACGGGCCGATCGGCGCGATGCGGCACTGGGCCCGGCAGTTCTACCCGCCGGACCACCAGGCGCACCTGCCGGGGCCGGCCTCGCTCGCCTCCCGGAACGGGCACGACGCCCCCCACGGACACGAGCCGAACGGGCAGGGCGCGAACGGGCAGGCCCTGAACGAGCAGGGCACTGACGGGCACAGCACGGACGGCCACGGCGGGGCCGCCGCGGACCGCACCCCGGCGGAGTCCTCCGGCAAGGCACCCAGTGGAGCCGTCCGGAGCTGAGCCGGCCCCGGCCACCCCGCCCCGCACCCGCACCCGCACCCGCGCTTCCACCCGCTCGCCGCGTCCGCCCCGTTCCCGCTGCCCGCAACGGCTCGCCGCACTCGTTCCGCGGCCATCGGCCCGAACCGGAACCGCCCGTCCCGGCGGTACCGTCTGGCCTGGAGTACGGACGGGCGCGGCGAGGGGAGAGTCGGCGTGGAGGCACTGGGGGACGGCGATCCGCGGCAGGTGGGCGAGTACCGCCTGCTGCGGAGACTCGGTGCGGGCGGAATGGGCCGGGTCTACCTGGGCCGGACGGCCGGCGGCCGCACGGTGGCGGTCAAGCTGGTGCACGAACAGTTCGCGGCGGACCGGGAGTTCCGGGTGCGGTTCCGCAACGAGGTGGCCGCCGCCCGGCGGGTCGGCGGCCGCTGGACGGCCCCGGTCCTGGACGCGGACACCGAGGGCGCCCAGCCCTGGGTGGCCACCGGGTACGTCGCCGGGCCCTCGCTGGCCGCCGCCGTGCGGGAGTTCGGCCCGCTGCCCGTCGCCGCCGTCCGCTCGCTCGGGGCGGGGCTCGCCGAGGCGCTGCAGGCCGTGCACGCCCAGGGGCTGGTGCACCGGGACGTCAAGCCGTCGAACGTGCTGCTGGCGCTGGACGGCCCGCGCCTGATCGACTTCGGGATCACCCGGGCACTGGACGCGGCGACCGCGCTCACCCGGTCCGGCTTCGTGGTCGGCTCCCCGGGCTACCTCTCCCCCGAGCAGGCCGAGGGGCGCAGCGCCGGGCCCGCCTCGGACGTCTTCTCGCTCGGCGCCGTACTCGCCCACGCCGCCACCGGCACCGCGCCCTTCGGCTCGGGGGTGAGCGCGCCCGTCCTGCTCTACCGGGTCCTCCACGAGGAGCCGGAACTCGACGTGGCCGACCGGGAGTTGCACGCCCTGCTGACAGCGTGCCTGGCCAAGGACCCGGCCCGCCGGCCCTCTCCCGCCCAGCTGCGCGAGCGGCTGACGGCCGCCGACCCCACGGCGGGCGAGCGGCTGGAGCGACGGGACTGGCTGCCGCCCGCGATCGCCGCCGCACTGGCCGCGCTCGCGGTCGAACTGCTGGACCTGGACAGTGACTCTCCGGCCCGGCCCGGCGCTCCCACCGGGCAGTTCGGCCCGGCGGAGCCGTGGCACGCCGGGGCCGGGCCGACCCCGGGGACGCCGGCCCCCGGACCGCCCACGCCCCCGGGCACGCCGACGCCGTACTCCCCGACGCGGCCCCCGCCGTACCGGCCCCCGTACGCGCCACCGCCGCAGCCGACCCGCGGCCGGCCCAACCCCGGCGTGCTGCTGGTCGCCGCCGTCCTGGCCGTCGCGGCGGCCGGCACCGCGGTGGCCCTGGCCGTGCGCGGCAACGACACCGACGGCACCGGCTCCGGCTCCGGCAGCACCCCGCCAGCCCCCACCTCCGCCGCCCCGACGCCGGGCGGCGAGATCCCGGCCGCCTTCCTCGGCTCCTGGCAGGGCGACCTGGGCAGCCAACAGACCTTCGTCAAGCCGGACTTCTCGATCACCATCGCCCAGGGCCGGACCAACGACCCGGTCGCGCAGATCCACAACAACGAGGGAGCGGGCACCCGCTACTGCGACGCGACCGCCAACCTGGTCCAGGCCACCGCGGACCGGGTGGTGCTGCGCACCGCCCCGATGAGCACGCTCAGCGGCTGCGCCGCCGTCCCGTACGACCAGGTGTACACCCGCAATCCGGACGGCAGCCTGCACCTGCTGGTCGGCGGCTTCTCGGGCGACCTGCGCAGGAAGTAGCCCCCGGTTCCACTCACGGCGGGGCGGCTCCCACTCCCGGGGGCCGCCCCGCCGCTGCCGTCCGCCGGAAGCCGCCACCAGAGCGCCCGGAACCCCGCTCGACGGGCACTTGAGGAATCCGGCCACCGCCGCCGGGCGCAACTAGGGTGCGACGCGTCCACCCCACCATCCCGCTGACTCGAACGCCCTTCCGCACGAACGAGGTTGCCGTCCCCGCGGCGCACCGCTCCCTCCACCGGGTCCCCGCATCCACCGGTCCCCGCGGCAACGAGTCCCCGGCTCCACGAGTCCCCGACCCCCCGCACGAGAGGAGAACCGCCATGCACCTCAGGGTCCTCGGCCCCCTCACCGCCGACCTCAACGGCATCTCCGTCGTCCCCACCGCCGCCAAGCAACGCCAGATCCTCGCCCTCCTGGCGCTCTACCCGAACCGGATCCTGCCGACGGCCACCCTGATCGAGGAGATCTGGGGCGACGACCCTCCGAGACAGGCGCTCACCACCATGCAGACGTACATCCTGCAACTGCGCCGCCGGATCACCCAGGCCCTCGGGCCGACCCCGCACACCACCGCCAAGGACATCCTCACCACCCGGCACGGCGGCTACCAGCTCACCACCCACCCGGACAACCTGGACGTCCACACCTACAACCTGCTGACCTCCCAGGGCCAGCACGCCTTCAACCACGGCCAGGACCACCAGGCCGCCACGCACTTCCGCCAGGCCCTCGCCCTCTGGCACGGACCCGCCCTGGTCGACGTCCGGCCCGGCCCGATCCTCACCATCGAGATCATGCGGCTGGAGGAGAGCCGGCTGATCACCCTGGAGCGCCGCATCGACACCGACCTGCGGCTCGGCCGGCACAACGAGCTGATCCCCGAGCTCACCCACCTCACCCACCAGCACCCGCACCACGAGGGCCTGCACGCCCAGGCCATGGTCGCGCTCTACCGGGCCGGCCGGCAGACCAGCGCCCTGACCGCCTACCACCACCTGCGGCACCGGCTGACCAGCGAACTCGGCATCCAGCCCTCCCCGCACCTGCAACACCTCCAGCACGCGATCCTCACCCTGGACCCCGCCCTCAACACGCCCACCACGGCGCACCCGACCACCTACAACCTGTACTCGGCCTGAGCCCCGTCCGGACGGCCGTCCCCGCAGACCTCTCCCAGCCCTCACCCACAGGACGCGTCATGACCACCGCACCCGAGAAACCCCTCGCCCTGATCACCGGCGGCACCCGCGGCATCGGCCTCGCCATCGCCCGCGAACTCGGCAGCCGCGGCCACCGTGTCTTCATCTGCGCCCGCACCGCCAAGGACATCGACCAGGCCCTCGCCACCCTGCGCGACGAGGGCCACCAGGCCCACGGCCTCACCTGCGACGTCCGCAGCCCCACCCAGGTCGGCGAACTGATCCGGCACGCGGTGGCCGAGCACGGCCCGATCACCGTCCTGGTCAACAACGCCGGCCGCACCGGCGGCGGCCCGACCGCCACCACCACCGACGACCTCTGGTACGACGTCATCGACACCAACCTGAACGCCGTCTTCCTGGTCACCCGGGAGACCCTCCGGCACGGCCACATCACCACCACCACGCACCCGCGGATCATCAACATCGCGTCCACCGCCGGGAAGCAGGCCGTCACCCTGGGCGCCCCGTACACCGCGAGCAAGCACGCCGTCATCGGCTTCACCCGGGCGCTGGCCAAGGAGCTGGCACCGACCGGCACCACCGTCAACGCCATCTGCCCGGGGTACGTCCAGACCCCGCACACCGCCAGGATCCACCACGAGTACGCGACCGCCTACAACACCACCCCCGAGACCATCCACCAGCACTTCACGACGCACATCCCGCTCGGCCGCTACACCACGCCCGAGGAGGTCGCCTCGCTGGCCGGCTACCTCACCAGCCCCACCGCGGCCAGCATCACCGCCCAGGCGCTGAACGTCTGCGGCGGGCTCGCCACCCAGTAACCCCCGGCGCGATCCTGGCCGGCCCACGGGAAGGATGAGGGCTCCGGTGCCCGCTGATCAGCCATGACGAACCGTCAGTTCTCCAGCGCACCCGTCACCTTGCGGGTGACCGGCGCCGCAGCGCCCTGCCTGCCCGCCGGCCGTCCGCCCCGGCCGCTGGACGCGGGGGCGGTGCGCGCCGCGCTGGCCGGCACCGCCGACCGGCCCCGGCCGGCCGCCCAACGGCGCGACCGGGCACCTGAGTTCGTCCTGGTCGAACTGCACCGCACGTACCCGGCGCAGGCCCTGCGCGCCGCGCTGCGGACCGTCGCCGCCGAGAACTCCGCCGGGCCCGAGACGGAACTGCTGTGGCAGCGGACGGCGGACGGCCCGGAGGCGCTCGACCGGGTGCTCGCCGACCTCGGGCGCAGCCTGGCCGCCGGTCCCCGGCTGCGGGCGGTGCTGGTCGAGGACGGCGGACACGGCTGCGCCCCGGGCGGCGGCCGGCGGCTGTTCGTCGGCATCGCGTCCGGCCCGCCCGCACGCGCCGCCGGGGTGCTCGAGGAACTGCGCGAGGCGCTGGCGCACCCGCCGGAGCCGGTCACCGTGCCGACCAGCGCGCTCCAGCGGGAGCTGCTGCGCCAGGTGATCGGCGCGGCCGAGCCCGCCGGGCGGCACGTCGAGCAGCTGTCCTGGCACTGGCACGGGCCACTGGACACCGAGCGCTTCACCGCGGCCTGGCAGTCCGTCTTCGACCACGAGACGGTGCTGCGCGCGGCCTTCGACTGGGACGAGGACGGCACCGACGACCCCTGGATGGTGCTGCACGAACACGCCGCCCCCGAGGTGACCCGGCACCGGCACGACGCCACCGACTGGAAGGACCTGCTCGCCGCCGACCGACGGCGCGGCTTCGACCTGCGCCGCCCCGCCCTGCTGCGCGCCACCCTCGTCGACGACCCGCCGCACACCGAGGACGGCCCCGCCACCCGGGTGCTGCTCACCTACCACCACGCCATGCTGGACGGCTGGAGCGTGCGGCTGCTGCTCCAGTCCTTCTACCGCGCCTACCTGACCGGCGGCGTCCTGCCCGGCGGCGAGCGCCGCCCCGACCTGCGCGACCACGCCCGCTGGCTGGCCGGCCGCAGCACCGACGCCGCGCGGCAGTTCTGGTCCACCCGGCCGCCCGCCACCCCCGTCCTGCCGCTCGCCCCCGATCCGCACCGGCGCGGCAGCGGCCGGGCCCGGCGCCGCCTCACCCCGTACGAGGCGGTCCGGCTGCGCGGCTGGGCGGCCGCCTGGGGCGCGGGCGAGAGCAGCGCGCTCCAGGCGGCCTGGGCGCTGCTGCTGTACCGCGCCGAGCAGAGCGACCGGCCCCGCCGCCCGGGCCGGGCGGTGCGGGTCGGCTTCGCGGTGACGGTCTCCGGCCGGGGCATCCCGCTGGACGGCATCGACCGGCTGCCCGGCGCCCTGCGCAACCCGCTGCCGATCTCCGTCCGGGTACAGCCGGGCACCACCGTGCCGCAACTGCTCGCGGCGCTGCGCGACGGGGTGCTCGACCTCGCGGCCTACGAGTGGGTCGCGCCCGGCCAGGCCCACCGCTGGACACCCGGCGCGCGCGGGCAGCGGCCGAACTCCCTGGTCGTGCTGGAGCACCGGCCCGCCACGGCGCACCACCTGCGACTGGAGACCGACCTGGCCGCGCACGGCATCCACGTGGAGAGCCCCGTCCCGGCCGGCACCCTCACCTCGTACCCGATCACGCTCGCCGCCCACTACGACGCCACCGGCGGGCTGGTCCTCACCACCACCCACGACCGCGCCCTGCTCGCCGACCGGGACGCCGCCGAGCTGCTCGACCAGAGCACCCACCTGCTGCGCTCCTTCCCGGACCTGCCGAGCGGGCTGGGCACCACCGAGGTCCTGCGGACCACCCTGGCCGGCCGGCCGGCGCCCCGGCTCGGCGAGCCCGCGGACACCGGCTCCCCGGGCGGGGATCCGGCCGCCCCGGCGGTTCGGCTGGACATGCTGCGCCGGGCCGCCCGCCCGGGCGCGGGCTGGGTCCTGCTGCTGCCCCCGACCGGCGCCCCGCAGACCCGCTACCCCGGCGCCGCCCGCGGCTGGCCGGGCCCGCAGGCCCTCGGCGTGCTGCGCCCCGCCGGGGGCGACCCGCCCGCGGCCGCGTACCGTCCGGTACTCGGGCCGCTGCTGGAGTCCCGCGCGCCGATCGCCCTGGTCGCGCCACCGGGGCTCGGGGTCACCGCCTGCGAGATCGCCCGGCTGGGCGCGCCGGCGCACCACCCGCCGCTGGTGGTGCTGCTCGACGAGGGCGGCGACCTGGCCGCGGTGGCGGGCCTGCTGGGCGAGCTGCCGCGACGTCGCTAGAGCCGCCGCGGCGTTGCTGGAGCTGCTGCGTCGTCGCTGGAGCCGCCGCGCTGCGGCCCGGGGCCGGCCGCGGCTAGGGTGGCGACCGTGGCCCGCTTCGTCCTGATCCGCCGTACGCCGCTGCCGCCCGCCGACTGCTGGGAGCGGCTGACGGCCTGGCCCCGGCACGGGGAGCGGGTGCCGTTCACCCGGGTCTCCGTGGTGCGCGGCACCGGCCGGGCGGCGGGCGACCTCGTCCTGGCCCGGACGGCCCTGGGACCGCTGCGCTTCGACGACCCGATGGAGCTCACCGGGCTGGTCGCCCCCGGCCCCGGGCGGGACGGGCGGTGCCTGCTGGTCAAACGCGGCCGGCCGGTGCAGGGCTGGGCCGAGCTGCGGGTCCGGGCGGTGGGCGGCGGCAGTGCGGTGGTCTGGACGGAGGAGCTGACGGTCGCCGGCGTGCCGCGACTGCTCGATCCCGTCCTCGCCCGGACGGGGCGTCTGGTCTTCGGCCGGGTGCTGGACCACCTGCTCGGGGCGTAGGCGGCCGGGCGGGAACGGGCACCCGCCCGGTCGCCGTACGCTTCGCCGGCTCGTCGGGCACCACCGCTTCCCGGCCCGCCGGCACCCGTCCCGTGCCGTCTGACCCGGCCCCGACGGCCGTCGGGGCCGCGACGGTGTCAGCGGGTGATGATGTCGAGGCCGGCGCGCACCGTGACGGTCGGGGAGATGTCGCCGGCGAGGTAGAGGGTGTGACCGTCGGGGCCGAGGCTCAGGGTGGCGGTCCGTCCCACGCTCGGCGGGTGGACGGCCTCGGCGGGGACGAGGGCGCCGGCCTCGGTGTCGTAGGAGAGGATCACGCTGGAGTAGTACGGGCCGGTCGGGAACGGCGTGCCCGGGCCCATGATGCCGGAGTTCTGGCTGACCACGTACAGGCGGCGCCCGTCCGGGCTGATCACGGGGGCCCGCAGGGAGCCGTGCCCAGGCGCGAAGTGGAAGCCCGAGGTGACCGTGTCCGTCGCGGTGTCGACGATGTAGTCGGAATCGGAGCCGCCGATGCCGTACAGCGTGCTGCCGTCGGGGCTGAGGACCGCGCTGCCGCCGGCCCCGTGGCCCGCGGTGAAGGTTCGGACGGTGGTGAGCGAGGTGGGGGTGGCGGCCAGGTGGACCAGGCCGGCCGCGGTGGTGACGTAGGCGTCCTGGCCGTTGGGGCGCAGGACGATCGAGCCGACACCGAAGTCGGCGAGGTCGAGCGAGGCGGTGAAGGCCCGGTCGGCCGTGGAGTAGGCGAGGACGCGGCCCGGCCGGGCGCCGTAGCGCTGCTCCGGCCCGCGCTGGGCGAGGTAGACGCCGGTGCCGTCGGGGGCGACCACGAGGGAGCCGATCGTGCCGGGCACGTACCCGTCGGGGCGCGGCTGGTCCGGGATCGGGACGTCGGCGACGACGGTGTCGTCGGCGGTGTCGACGGTGACCAGGCGTGAGGTTCCGACGGCCACGTACAGCCGGGTGCCGTCCGGGCTGACGGCCAGCGAGCCGACGTAGGTCCACGGGGTCGTGGAGAGGGTGAGTCGGGTGGTGATCGCGCCGGTCGCGGTGTCGACGGCCTTGAGGACCGTCGTGCGGCCGCTGTCGTTGTCGACGACCCCGACATAGGCCTTGGCGCCGTCGGGGGTGACGGTGGCGACCGGGGCCGACCACCCCACGGTGACGGTGCGGGCGGTCACGGTCGTCCCGGCGGTCCCGGCGCTCCCCGCGGCCCCGACGGTCACCGGCTGCGCCGCGGTGGCGGCCGCGGGCACGAGCGCCAGCAGCAGCCCCGCCGTGGCCGCCGCGCCCAGCCAACGGGCCCTTCCCATGAGCGATTTCACGATTTCCTCCCCTTGTGCGCACGACGCGTTCGCATCGGCGGCCGCCAGCGTACGAGGTGGCCGGAGCGCGCCGGGGCGGCCTCGGGGGAGCTGGGCGACAAACGCCGACCCGCAGTAGACGCCGCGCCGAACATTCCTACGGCACATGACAGGGCGCAGCACGCGCAGGCCCCTACGCCGGGGCCGGCCGCGGGCCGGTGGAGGACGGCCGGATTCCCCGGATCAGCGTCCCCCTCGACGGCCGCTGCCCCGGTCGGCGGAGGTCCGGCGCCAGTCCAGGTACTGCTGGCGGACGTATGCGCGCGCGTCGTCGCCGTCGGCGGTGACGCCGTCGTGCTCGGTCAGGTTCCCGGCCGCGATCCGCGCCCCCACCACCTGCCCCATGTCCTGGTCACCCTCCGCCAGTGCCAACCGGTCGGCCCGGGCGGCGGTGCGCAGCAGGTACTCGCGCCGCTTGCGGGGCGGGCTCTTGGCGGTGCTCCGGCGGGCGGCCAGGTCCTTCTCCTCCTCCTCGACGCCCGGGGCGTCCGCGTAGGCCTGGTCCGCCGTGGGCACCGTCCCGGCCGGCACGCTGCGCACCGGCCGGGACGGCAGCGGCGGCAGCCCGCGGACGTGGAGTACCTCGTTCGCGAACTCCGGCCGTTCGACGGGAAGTCCGCGCCGGCCGAACACGGCGAACAGCTCGGCGAGGGCGCGCGGTTCGGTGCCGCGCGGCAGGTCGTCCCCGGTGACGTCGATCCGGCCGAGCTGCGGGCCCCAGAACCGGCCCGGCGGGTCCGCGAGGCGCAGCCGGAGGGTGACGTAGTGGCCGCTGGTCTCGACCTCCTCCCCGAACTCCATGGCCAGGCCGCGGATCTCCGACCAGGCGTAGCGGCGCGGAACCAGCAGCTGGACCAGGGTGAGGCCGTCCTCGTCCTCCCGCAGCCAGCAGGTGTGCGGCACCGCGACGGCCACCGCGACGGCGATCAGCACCCCGATCAGGGTGGCCTCACCCGGGCCGGTGGCACCGGATCCGACCAGCGCGAACATCGCCACCACGGCCAGCGCGATGCCGATCCCGATGTTGCCTCCCCACTTCCGCATGAACGCCAGCCGTACTGTCCGCATCCCGCCCCCTGGTGTCCCCGGTGTGTGGCTCCACGCTCCCGGGAGCCGCCGGGCCCGGGCAAGCGTCGGCGGAGAGCTGTGACGGCCCCGTGACGAAGCCTCGGCGCCGCGCTTCGACGGCGGGCTACCTGCCGCGCAGCCGCCGGACGAGGTTACGGGCGGCCTCCGGCCAGCTCGGGTGGTCGAAGGCGAAGCCGGCGTCGAGCAGACGGGTCGGGACGACGCGCCGGCTCTTCAGCAGCAGCTCGGTGTCGGAGCGCAGCGCGAAGGCGCCCAGCTCGGCCATCCAGCGGGTGGCGGGCAGGGCCAGCGGCATGCCCCAGGCGGCCCGCAGCTCGCGCATGAACTCGCGCTGGGGCAGCGGGTTCGGGGCGGCGAGGTTGACCGGGCCGGTGAGGTCCTCTCGGAGAATCAGGAACTCGACGGCGCGGGCGAAGTCCCGTTCGTGGATCCAGGAGACGTACTGGGCGCCGCCCGCGACGGGGCCGCCGGCGCCGAGCCGGGCCAGCCAGGAGAGCGCGTCGAGGGAGCCGCCGCGTTCGGGGCCGAGGACGGCGGCGGTGCGCAGCGCGACCCGGCGGGTGTGCGGGGTGTCGGCCTCGGCCTGGGTGCGCTCCCAGGCCCGGGCGACGT
Source organism: Kitasatospora sp. NPDC058063 (assembly GCF_042885395.1). NCBI lineage: Bacteria > Bacillati > Actinomycetota > Actinomycetes > Kitasatosporales > Streptomycetaceae > Kitasatospora > Kitasatospora sp. NPDC058063. The sequence goes on along the minus strand of NZ_JBHVSD010000012.1, from coordinate 264,666 downwards.
CGATGCTGTGCCGCCAGGCGGGCGGGGCGTCGGGCTCGCTGCCGCCGATCAGGCCGTCCCGCTCGTCGTTGGGGGCGTCGTGGCGGTGGGCGTAGACGGTGGCGGTGCTCATCTGGAGCCAGGACGCGGGCGGGCGGCGGGCGGCCGCGACGGCCTCGCCGACGACCCGGGTCGACCGCACCCGGGAGTCCATCATCTCCTGCCGGTTCGCCTCCGTGTAGCGGCAGTTGATGCTGCTCCCGGCGAGGTTGAGCACGACGTCGGCGCCGTCGATCTCCGCCGCCCAGGCGCCGAGGGTCCGCCCGTCCCAGCCGACCTGCCGGGGCCCGGCGGGCCTGCGGCTCAGGACGACGACCTCGTGTCCGGCGGCGGTCAGGCTCCGGTCGAGCAGCGCCCCGAGCGCACCCGATCCGCCGGGAATGACGACCTTCATGAGCTCCCCCTCGTGCCTCGGTTCCTCGGAACCAGCCTAGCCCACTCTTCTGAACGCGTTCAATTCCACTGCTCGATCCGTCCTTGGACCGCTGCCCCCGGACGACCGAAACCGTGCTGAAACCGCGTTGAAGGCGGACCCCGGCAAGCTCCTGGCCATCGGAAAGCCCGCCACGAGGCGGCAGAGCCCTGAAGGAGCACCCGGCATGACCACCACCCCCGTCCGGCTCACCCCCGAGGACATCGAGAACCCCGCCGGCCCCTACGCCCGGTTCCGCGGACAGCGCGAACTGCCCCGGGTCGTCCTGCCCGGCCTGGACACCCCGGTCCGGCTGGTCACCCGCTACGCCGACGTCAAGGCCGCGCTCACCGAACCTCGGCTGGTCCGGGACCGCACGGGCATCGCCGCCCCGGCCGGCGCCGAATCCGACCCGCAGGACGAACTGATGGCCGCCGCCTTCGACGGCTTCCCCGCCGAGTACGCCACATACCTCTCCGGCCACCTCGCGCTCTTCGACGGCGGGGAGCACGCCCGCCGCCGCGCGCCGCTGACCCGCGCCTTCACCGCCCGCCGGATCGCCGCCCTGCGCGGCTTCGTCGAGCGCACCGCCGACGAGCTGCTGGCCGACCTCGCCGCCCGGGACGAACCGGCCGACCTGCTGGGCGAGTTCGCCTACCCGCTGACCACCCACCTGGTCTGCGAGCTGGTCGGCGCCGAGGAGGCCGACCGACCCCGGGTCTGCGACTGGATCCGCGACTTCGCGTACGGCGACGGCAGCCGGATGGTCGAGGGCCTGGTCGGCATCGTCGACCACGTCAGGGAACTGGTCGCCCGCCGCCGTTCCGAGCGCACCGAGGACCTCGTCTCCGCCCTGGTGCACGACACCCGCGAGGGCGAGCAGCCGCTGGACGAGGACGACCTGATCTCGATCGTCGTCCTGCTGATCAACACCGGCATCACCCCGCCCGCCCTGTTCCTCGCCCACGGACTGCTCGCCCTGTTCGACCACCCCGACCAGCTGGCCCGGCTGCGCGCCGAGCCGAAGCTGCTGGAGCGGGCCGTCCCCGAACTGCTGCGCCACGTCACCCTGGTGCGGATCGGCGCGACCCTGTACGCGGCCGAGGACTTCGAGTTCGCCGGGACGGCGCTGCGCGCCGGCGACCCGGTCACCGTCGCCCTGCTCGCCGCCGACCACGACCCGCAGGAGTACGGCGAGGCGCCCGAACGCCTCGACATCGCCCGGGAGTTCGGACGCGGCGACGGCCACCTGGCGTTCGGCCACGGCGCGCACTACTGCCTGGGCGCGGCCCTCGGCCGGCTGGTCACCTCGGTGGTGCTGGAGCAGGTGGTGATCCGGCGCCCGGAGGCGGCCCTGGGGGTCGCCCGGGACGAGCTGGAGTTCGGCCACTGGCCGGCCGACGGCTTCCACCTGCTGCGGCTGCCGGTGCGGCTCTGAGCGGCCGCCGTCACAGCGGGCCGCGGTCTCGGGCGTCCGCACCCCACGGTCGGACGCCCGCCAGCCGGCGGGCCTCCGCCGCCAGGGCGGTGCGGTCCGCCGCCCCGTACTCGGCGATCGCCCGACGGCACTCCCCCGGGTCGGCCCGCTCGGCCTCGGCCCGGGCCTCCGCCGAGCCCATGGTCGGCCGGAAGTTGCGCAGGCAGCGGAACCGCTCGGCCAGCACGACCAGCCGCACGCCCGCCCTGGTCCGCTCGGGATCGCCGTCGCGGGCGCCCCGGTCCAGCGCCGCCAGGCCGAGTGCCAGCAGCAGCGCCCCGGCGAGCGGGCCCTCCACCAGGGCGGCGGGCCGGTCGAGCAGTTCGGCCAGCCGCTCCGGGAGTCCGGCGGCCAGGGCGGCCACCCGGTCCGGCTCGCCGTGCCGGGCGTGCGCGGCCACGCAGGCCGCCACCAGCTCCAGCGCCCAGGACGGGTCGGGGAGGGGCTCCGCGGGCCACTCCGCACCGCGGGCGAGCCGTTCCGCGAGCAGCTCCGCGGACGGCTCCGCGGCACGCGCGAGCATTCCCGCCGACGGCTCCGCGGCACGCGCGGCCATGGCAGCGGACCGCCGCCACAGCGCCAGCCCGGTCCCCACCTCGCCCCGGGCGAGGGCGATCTCCGCCCGGGCGCCCAGCTCGGGGGTGAGCAGGTCGACGGCATCGGCCGGCCGGTGCCGCACCGCCAGCTCCAGCCAGTGTTCGGCACCGTCCGGGTCCCCGGCCTGCAGACTGCCGATCACCATGCCCCAGCGCAGGCCCAGCATGTCGCTCCAGTCGCCGAGCCGGTCCAGCTCGGCCATCGCCGCACGCAGCAGCGGCAGCGCCTCGGCGCCGCGCTCGCCCTGCAGGTGCAGTTCGCCGAGGCGGGCCAGCGCGAGCACCCGCAGCCAGGGCACCGGCAGCGCCTCGACGGCCGCCAGCGTGCGCCGCGCCGAGGCGGTCGCCCGCTCCGTCTCCTGGGCGCGCTCCCACCGGTAGCCGGCCACCGCCTCGGCCACACCGGCGAGCAGCGGTTCGGGGGCTGCGCACAGGACGGCCAGCGCGCCGCCGTCCGGGCGGCCGTCCACAGCGCCGTTCACAGCGCCGTCCGGACTGTCCGGCGTGGAGCCCAGCACCTCGGGGACGGCCGCCATCACGGTGGCGATCGCCCGGACCGGGGTGTCCGGCGCGGCCGGGGGCAGCCGGCGCAGAGCGGCGAGCAGGCGCAACGCGCCCGTGCCGGTGCCGAGCCCGCCGCCCGCGGCGAGCAGGGTGTTGACGGTGCTCAGCGCGGTGAGGGTGCGCACCGGCTCCAGCAGTTCGGGCCCGGGGCGCAGCCGGGAGACCGGGCCGCCGGTGTCCTCGGCGAGGGCGAGCAGCCGGACGTAGTTGCCCTCGGCGGTCCACAGCCCGGCGAGGACGGCGGCGGTGGCGGCGACCGTCGGTCCGTCCCCGGCGGCGAGGGCCAGGCGCAGCGCGCGGACCAGGTTGTCCTGTTCGGCGCGGACCAGCCGCCACTGCGGCACGGCCGCCGGGCCGAACGGGCCGTCGTGGTGGGCGATGCCGAACTCCCGTGCCCAGTTGAGGAATCGGAAGGTGACGGTCTCGTCCTCGGCCGCCTTCGTCCGCTCGGCCGCGCCGAACTCGCGGACCGTCTCCAGCATCCGGAACCGTCCGCCGCTCGGGGTGTCGGCCAGGCGCAGCAGGGACTGGTCGACCAGGTCCTCCAGGACGGTCAGGACGTCGGCACCGGTGCCGTCGGCGGCGCCGCCGAGCAGCCGCTCGGCCGCCTCGGCGGTGAAGCCGCCGGGGAAGACGGACAGCGCGCGCAGGGCGGCCCGGCCCGGCGGGTCCAGCAGGTTCCAGCTCCAGTCGACCACGGCCTGCAGGGTGCGGTGGCGCTGCGGCGCGTCGCGCGGTCCGCCGCGCAGCAGGGCGAAGCGGTCGGCCAGCCGGTCGGCGATCCCGGTCACCGTCAGCACCCGCACCCGGGCCGCTGCCAGCTCCAGCGCCAGCGGCAGCCCGTCCAGCCGGGCGCACAGCCCGGCGACCGGACCGACGGGCAGCTCGACGTCGGGCCGGGCCGCGCGGGCCCGCTGGGCGAACAGCTCGACGGCGGCCGCCCGGTCCAGCTCGGGAAGCGGGTACAGCACTTCGGCGGAGATCCCGAGCGGCGTACGGCTGGTGGTGAGCACCCGCAGGTCGGGGCGGGCGGCGACCAGCGCCCGCACCAGGTCGGCGACGCCGCGCACCACCTGCTCGCAGTTGTCCAGCACCAGCAGCACCGGCCCGGGGCCCAGGGCGCCGGCGATCCCCGCCCGGTCGCCCGTGCCGAGCGCGGCCGCGACCGCCCCGGCCACCTCCTGGTCGGCGGCCACTGCGGCGAGCGGCACCAGGTGCACCACCCGCTGCGTCGCCGCGCGGGCCGCGGCGGCGGCCAGCCGGGTCTTGCCGAGCCCGCCGGGGCCGACCACCGACACCACCCGGGCGGTGCCCAGCAGCTCCGCCACGGCGGCGAGGTCGGCTTCCCGGCCCACCAGGGCGTTCGGCTCGTGCGGCACCCCGCGCCGCACCGGCGCCTCCTCGCCGCGCAGCAACTCCTTTTGCAGTTCCCGCAGTTCGGGGCCGGGGTCGACGCCCAGGGTGTCCCGCAGGCCGCGGCGGTAGCGGTCGTACCGGCCGAGCGCGGCCGCCGCCCCGGCCGTCCTGGCCTCGCTGCGCAGCAGCTCCAGCAGCACCTCCTCGTCCCTCGGCTGCCCGGCGGCCTCCCCGGCGAGCGCCTCGACGGCCTCCGGGTGCCGCCCGGTGCGTGCCAGCGCGAGCGCCCGGCCACGCCGCAACGCCCGGCGGGTACGGTCCCGTTCGACGCGCAGCGCGGACACCGGGTCCGTCCCGTCGGGGTCGGCGGGCCCGCTCTGCCCTTCCCAGAGTTCCAGCCCCGCCTCGGCCTCGGCGAGCGCCCCGGCGTGGTCCCCGGCCCTCGCCTTCTCGGCGCAGGCGGCGGCGTGCAGCAGCACGGCGGAGGCGTCCACCCGTTCCTCTCCGAGCCCCAGCCGGTACCCGGTCGGCGTGCTGACGACGAGGTCCGCCCCGAACTTCGCCCGCGCCCGCGACACCAGCACCTGCAGCGCCTTCTCCGGCCGCTCGGGCCCGCCCTCCGGCCACAGCCCGTCCACCAGGCTCCCCCGGCCGCACCCGCCCCGCACCTCCCGCGCCAACAGCGCGAGCAGCCACCGCAGTCCGGGGGCGGTGACCTCCTCGCCCCGGCAGGAGACGGTGGACAGTATCCGCAGTTCGATCGACACCGCGTCAGGCTAGCGATCTCCCACGGGCCGCCGTCGCCCGGCTCCTTGACCACCTGCCCGTGCAACGGTCCTGATCCCCGGTCGGCGGACGTGGGCCTTGTGCCGCGGCACTTCGATGCCTAGGGTCTCGATGTATCGGTTCGATACATCGGACCGATACATCACGCCGTCCGGGTCGGGTCGACCCCGGTCGGCCGCAGCGTGCTGTGCGCCCACCCGGCACAGACCGCCGATCAGAAGGAGCTTCGATGACGGGGACCGACCACACCACCGGGCACCACCAGGACGCCTCACCGGACCACCCGCGCACCGGGCAGTCGTCCGCACAGGACGAACGGCAGCTGCACAGCTCGTCGTTCGGCAGGGCGGCGGTCGCCTACGCCGAGCACCGCCCGGACTACGCGCACGCCGCCGTGCGCTGGGCCCTCGAAACCGCGCCGGGCCCGCGGGTGCTCGACCTCGGCGCCGGAACGGGCAAGCTCACCGCCACCCTGGTCGCGCTCGGCCACGACGTCGTGGCGGTCGAGCCCGACCCGGCGATGCTGGCCGAGCTGCGCGGCACGCTGCCGGACGTGCGCGCACTGCCGGGCAGCGCCGAGGCGATCCCGCTGGCGGACGGTTCCGTCGACGCGGTGGTGTCCGGCAACGCCATGCACTGGTTCGACATGGACCTCGCGGGCCCGGAGATCGCCCGGGTCCTCGCGCCCGCCGGCGTGCTGGCCGGACTGTGGAACGTCTTCGACGACGGAGTCGACTGGGTGGCCGGCCTCGCCCGGGTCACCGGCCCCGCCGCCATCGGCCCGCGCGACGTGCCCGTCAGCTGGCGCACCGCGACGGCACGGATGCACCTGCCCAGGTCCGGCGGGGACGCGTGGTTCGACTCGCCGGAGCAGGCGGAGTTCCCGCACGGGCAGCGGCGGACCGCGCAGTCCCTCGCCGCCACCCTCGCCACGAAGGCGGGCGTCCTGGTCATGCCGGAGCAGGAGCGGGCGGCCCTGCTGGACGCCACCCACGCCTATCTCGCCGACCGGCCGGAGACCGGCTCCGGCGAGTTCACCCTCCCGATGCTGACCAGCGTGCTGCGCGTCCGCCGGATCTGAGCCCCGCCGCCGCGTCCGTCCGACGACCGGCGGCCCCCGCTCCCCGGCGATCCGGGGAGCGGGGGCCGCCGACGGGGCCGTCAGCTGTCAGCTGTCAGCCCGGAACGCCCCGTGGACGCGCAGGTCGCCGTTGATCGCCACCTTGTCGTCGGCGGTGTGCAGGATCCAGGCGTCCCCGGTCCGGACCGAGAGGTGCCCGTTGGCGTTCACCTTCCCGACGAACATCGAGTCCCCACCGACGCGCAGGCCACCGTTGATCGAGATCCGGCCGTCCTCGGTGTGCAGGACCCAGGCGCCCCCGTTGCGGACCGACAGGTGCCCGTTGGCGTTCACCTTCTTCTCGAACTCCGACTCCCCGTGGACGACCAGCCGCGGCGGGCCGTCCAGCGTCTCCAGCACGTTGTCGACGGTCAGCCCGCCGTGCAGGGTGAGCCGCTCCTTGACCTGGGCCCGCTGGGTGACCAGGTCGTTCAGGTCCGCCTTGTCGGCGGCGACGGTTCCCCACTGGTTGCTTCCGGCGCCCTGGTACACGTTGAGGCCCGCGGGCGGGAACTCGATCCACCCGTCGCTCGCCGAACGCCCCTGCACCCACTTGGTGTTGACACCGTTCAGATCCGCCTTGTCAGCGGCGACCGTCCCCCACTCCTGCTGTCCGTCCTTGCGCACGTTCACGCCGGACTGCGGGAAGTCGATCCATCCCTTGCCGGAGTCGCGGTCCCCCACCCACGTGGTGTTGATGCCGTTCACGCTGATCTTCTCGGCCGTGACCGTTCCCAGGTCGTTGCCGGTGCCGTGGCCGACCTTGATCCCGTCCGACGGGAACCGGATCCACCCGGCGCTGCCGTCCCGGCCCCGCACCCACGTGGCGGTCACGGTGTCGACGTCCGCCGTGGCGGCGGAGACCGTCCCGGGCGCGTCGGAGTCGTTCCGCACCTGCGCGCCCTGCGCGGTGAGGACGACCCGGCCCCGGTCCGTCGTCCCCTCCACCCACGGGGTGTGCACCCCGCCGGTCGCCGTCACGCCCTCGAACTCGGGGCTGCGCAGGTGGACGGTGGTGGTCAGGATGTAGCCCGGCTGCTGCCGGCTCGGCGAGGTGGCGATCAGGGTGTAGGTGGCGTCCCGCTTCGGCTCCTGCCCCGGCTTCGGCGACCACTGCCAACCGGCCGCCGTCCCGGTCCTCGGCGGAACCGCCTCCGGGGGACCGTCCGGACCCTGGATCTGGTACGTGAGATCGTCGGGGCCGCTCCACTGCAGGACGACGTCCTGGCCCGCGGCCACCAGGGACGTCCTGGGCCGGAAGTTGCGCGGCACCCTGGGTTCCCGCTTGAGCAGGCTCAGGGTCACCGGATTCGTCTTCACCCAGGGGCCGTTCGCCGCCCGCTCCGCCACCAGCAGCAGGACCAGGCCCGCCTTCGCGGAGACCGGGAAGCCCTCCAGCACCAGGACCAGCGAGCCGCTTCCCTTGAACACGGAGCGGCCGGGGTCCCTGGCGGCCACCCTGAGGAGACCCGTCGTCGGGTCCCAGCCGATCGTCGGCTCGTCCACCGGGTCCGTCGCGCTGTTCTGCGCGATCCGCACGGCGACGGCCTTCGGATCCGGCGTCAGGTCGCCGTCCTTGTCCCCGAAGGGCACGCGCACCTCGGTGGAGAACCAGAGCGCGTCGTCGGTGGTCGGGTTGGAGACGACGAGGTACACGGCTCCCCGCGATTCCTCACCCGCCTCCGACACCTGGAGCGGAGCCGGGTCGGTGAGGATTTCGTAGTTCAGATATGCCACCGCTGAGAACCCCCTGCTTCTGCTGTGCGGGCGCTCGCCCCCACGGGCACGGCCCCTGTACCAGCACTGTCCTGCCGGACGGAAAGCGGGGAAGCCCGATTCACCGCATGCGGCGCGAACCGGACCTGCACTGGCCGAAAGCGGGATCGCCCGATTTCCGGCCTCTCGGTTTCCCACGCGGCACTTCAGACCCGGAGAATGCGCGATCACCCGGCAGCCTCAGCGGTTGCCACCGCTTTTCGGCCGTTCGATCTCACTGATCGGCCTGCAGGGCGGGCTATGGCAAAGTGAATCCACAGGCGACCAGCTGCGGCACATTGATTCCGCTTTCCCCGGTCTTGAAATCGAACTCGGCCTGACCGGAGTCCTGGGCGCCGAGGACGAGCTCCACCCTCACAATAAATACCGCAGTGGATCCTTGATCCACAAAGGAAAGGTTCCTGTCGGCGAGAAAGGAGGAGTTGCTGATGAGTCCACTCTTGTCGGTGTAGCTGTCCCAAAATCCGGACGAGACGCCCGCAACGACGGGGGCCTTGGCATCACCGGCCGGAAGTTCCGTCATTGCACCATCAGGCGAATAGGAATAGAGGAGCAGGATCGTGGAATAGGACAGCTCCCCGCTACCCAAAGGCCAGTCCCCCTCCAGGAAGTACGACCCATTGGGCTGGACGTACGTGATCGCGTTCAGTAGCAATGGTCGATCCATGAGCCATTCGAACATGAAATCCAGCCTGAAAACCGAAAAGTAGTCCGGATTGTCACCATAATCGGTGCTCATATTGGCATACACCTTGGCCCGATTATTCAGGGGATCCATCTGGACAATTTCTGAATCGAAGCTGGTGTCCTCCGACGTAATAAACGGCGTGGGTCGAATTTCTGAGGCGATTTCGAGATTGGCCGTTTCCTGCCACTGGAGCGGCCCGTTCCCCAACGCCGGAATCGGCCTGGCGGCCCTCGCGATCTTCGCGACCGTAGCCGCATGCTGCTCCGTCTCTCGCGCTTGACGCTCGGCGACGGCCTTGGAGCGGCCCACGACATTGGCCCGCCGGACTTCGAGGAACGACCGAGCCCATGAATCGTCCCGCCGGCCCTGCCGGTCCAGCTTGGTGGTGTCAATGCCGGCAAGCTCAAGCAGTCTGCGCTGGGCCTGCGCTCGCTCCGGGAAGGCCGCCTCTGCGCGCCGGCGCCATTCGTTTCGGCTTGCGTGCCTGAGGAGGCGGGAGAACTCTTCCTCGCTCTGGCGGCGACCCTCGATCGCAGCCCACACTGCGTCCCGTTGCGTTTTGGTCAGGGTCATTTGAGGTCCCTCGTCACTCATGGCGATCCGAAGCTCCATCAGGGAGCTGGATTATCAGCCTGATGAGGTACCGCGCTTCACGCGCACACTGTCCGGATTTGAGCGCCGAAGTTCGAGGGCCGAACAGGAGGTAGCGCGAACTCCCGTCACGGTGCCGGAAGCTGTCGCCCGGCGCCTCTGTGGCCTCCTTCCAGCCTGCGCCGAACCGGACTCCACCGCATCTTCAAACCTGAGCTTGACGGTCCGACCGGGTCCTGTGCGGTGCGGCGGATCAGGTGTTTGCAGCAGCACAGGGTGGCGGCGGGGCCGAGGAGGACCGTCAGGGCGGTTCGTGGGCAGTCCGAAGCCCGCCGGGTGCTTCTCCTCGTAGGACAGGAAGCCCTGGTACTCAACCTCTCGACCGCGTCCGATCCGCGCCCAGGCACCGCCCTTCGAGACGGAACAAGGCGCGAGGTTCACCGGAACTCCGCTCCCGCACGTCGGCCCCGGAGGCCAGGCAGCGCGGCATAGGGGACGAAGGTGCTGGTGTGCTCGTCGACGGCCAGTGGCCGGCCGATGGCCGGGGCGGAGCGCTGCGGACAGGCCGGGCGTTCGCAGACCTTGCAGCCCGTTGGGCTTCCCCCAGTAGCTTCCGTCCCCGGTGGAGGTGGAGCTTCGTCCCGGCGACCTGTGCCTGCGCCCCGCCCTTTCGGTTCAGGGGTGCGCCGGTCCAGTGGGCTGCGCAGCGGTGGGCGGCCCCACATCGGCGGCCGGACCGTGGTGAGCCTCGAAGCGCACCGTGGGCTCGAAGTTGGCGCGGCGGGCCGCACGGCGGAAGACAGTGAGCACGGCGGGCCCGACGACGAGGACGGCGGTGAAGGTGGTGACGGCGCGGCCGGTGTCCCAGCCGAGCGAGGTGGCGAGGTCGAAGAGCAGGTAGCGGTGCCACTGCTCGGTGAAGGGCAGGCCGGGGAGGTAGGCGATGGAGCTGTTGGGGTCGGTGGAGAACGGCCAGAACGACAGGTTGAGCAGGAAGCCGAACAGGTAGCCGGAGAACGCCCCGTACACGGCCAGCATGGGCACCTCCACACGGCGCCACCGGACCTTCGGCAGCAGCCCGGCGAGCAGGCCGACGAAGGCGCAGCCGAACATCTGGTAGGGCATCCAGGGGCCGACGCCGCCGGTGAGCAGGGCGGACGCGAAGAGCGAGGTGCAGCCGAGGGTGAAGCCGAAGCCGGGGCCGAAGATCCGGCCGGCCAGGACGAGGATGAAGAAGACCGTCTCCACCCCGGCCGTCCCGGCGCCGAGCGGACGCAGTCCGGCGTTGACGGCGGACAGGACGCCGAGCATGGCCAGGGCCTTGGCGTCGATGCCGCCGGACGAGATCTCCGCGATGACGACGGCGAGGACCAGGACCAGGAGGGCGCCGAAGATCAGCGGCGGGGCGTAGGAGGAGCCGAACTTCCCCGGGGCCACGACGAACGGCCAGGTGAAGGCGACCAGCCCGATGAAAGCCGCCAGGGCGATGACGACCCGGGCCCGGCCGGGGATCCGTAGGGCGGTCATCGGGCCGCCTCCGCGGGTTCGAGGGCCTCGGCGACCTGTCGGGTGGACAGGTAGGGCAGCGGGGCGAGGATCTTGGCGGTCTGCGGGGCGAAGGTGGGCGAGGCGACGATGACCTCGGCGGTGGGTCCGTCCGCGACGATCTCGCCCTCGGCCATCACCACGACGCGGTCGGCGGCGGAGGCGACGAACTCGACGTCGTGGGTGGAGACGACGACCGTACGGCCTTCGGCGGCGAGGGCGTCCACGATCCCGGTGAGTGCCTCCTTCGCGTGGTAGTCGAGCCCTCGGGTGGGTTCGTCCAGCAGCACGACCCGTGGTGCGGCGGCGAGTTGGATCGCCAGGACGAGGGCCAGCTTCTGTCCCTCGGAGAGGTCCCGGGGGTGGGTGTCGTCCGGGATCCCGGGGGCGAGGCGGTCGAGGATCCGCCGTGCGGTCGGCCCCCCGGTGTCATCGGCTTCGAGGTCGCTCTGGGCGAGTTCCTGGGCGACCGTCTCCAGGTACAGCAGGTCGGTGGGGGTCTGCGGGACGAGCCCGACCAGTTGCCGGGCCCGGGCCGCGGGCAGGCGCTTGGGGTCCTCGGGCTTCCCGCCCTCGGTGCCGACCACCTTCACGCTGCCGCCCTGGCGGGGCCCGGAGCCCTGGAGGGCCCACAGCAGCGAGGACTTGCCGGAGCCGTTGCGGCCCATCAGCGCGGTGACCTCGCCCGCGCGCAGCGCCAGGTCGACCTCCCGGACGGCGGCCACCGGCCCGTACCGGACGATCACCCCCTTCGCGTCCAGCACCGGCTCCCCCGCCACCGCTGCCCGGCGCGGCGGGGGAACCGGCAGATCGGTGAGCCGTTCCCGCAGCGGCGCGGCGGCCCGGCGGGCGTCCCGGACGGACAGCGGCAGCGGCCGCCAGCCGGCCAGGCGGCCGAGCTCGACGACGGGCGGCGCGATCGCGGTGTCCCGGAAGACCTCGGCCGGGGGGCCGTGCACGACCGTCCCGTCGCCGGGCAGGTAGGCGACCCGGTCGGCGTACTGGACGACCCGCTCCAGCCGGTGCTCGGCCAGCAGGACGGTCACGCCGAGGTCGTGGACCAGCCGGGTGATCGCGGCCAGTACCTCCTCGGCGGCGGTCGGGTCGAGCGCGGAGGTCGGCTCGTCCAGCACCAGGACGCGCGGGTGCGCGGTGAGCACCGAGCCGATGGCGACGCGCTGCTGCTGGCCGCCGGAGAGCTCGTGCAGGGCGCGGTGGCGCAGCTCGGCCAGGCCGAGCAGGTCGAGGGTCTCCTCGACGCGCTTGCGCATGGTCTCCGGCGGGATCGCCAACTGCTCCATGACGTAGGCCAGTTCCTCTTCCACCGTGTCGGTGGTGAAGCCGGCCAGCGGGTCCTGCCCGACCACGCCGACCACGTCGGCGAGTTCGCGCGGCGGGTGGTGGGCGGTGTCGCGCCCGTCCACGGTGACCCGGCCGCGCAGGGTGCCGCCGGTGAAGTGCGGCACGAGGCCGTTGACGGCGCCAAGCAGGGTCGACTTGCCGGCGCCGGTGCGGCCGACCACCAGGCAGAGCTCGCCCTCCGGGATGTGCAGGTCGACGTCGCGCAGGACGGGCGTGGTCTCGCCGTCGTACACCACGCCGACCCGGTCGAATCGGATCACGTGCTCACCTCGGAGGTCGTGCGGTCGGTGCGGGTGCTGCTGGTTCCGCCGGTCCTGCCGGGAACACCAGCGGCTACCGGCGTCCGGCCGGGCGGCGGTGAGACGATCCCGGCCGCGCCCGCCACAAGCAGGGCGAGCACCGGGACGAGCGGCAGGGCCGGCCAGGTCAGCGGGTACAGGGAAGGGTTGAGGTCGGTGGCGTCGTAGCCGACGGTGGCGAACAGCAGCACGGCGGCGGCCACCCCGCACCCGGCCACGCCCCACTCGGCGGCCCGCCAGCGGTCCGGCCGGTAGGTGGTGCGCCGGACGCGCCGACCGCCGAGCAGCAGGCCGGCCACGCAGAGCACGGCGCCCGCCAGGAAGGCGGGCAGACCGAGCGCGGCAGGCGCCGTTCCGTCCAGCAGCCCGTACACCCCGGCACACAGGCCGCACATGCCGAGCAGCATCAGCGCGCCGGTGAGCCGTCGGGAGCGGCGCGAGGCCGTACCGGAACGCCCGTAGCCGCGCGAGTCCATCGCGGCCGCGAGGCTGAGCGAACGCTCCAGCGCGTCCTCCAGGACCGGCACCACGATGCTGCGCAGCGCGCGCACGCCCTTGCGCTGCCCCGCGCGCAACCGCCTTGCCCGGGCGACGCGTTGGACGCTCTGCACCAGCTGGGGCGCGACACTGAGCGACACCGTCACCGCGACGCCCAGCTCGTACAGGGCACCGGGCAGGACCCGCAGGGCCCGCTTGGGGTTCGCGAGGGTGTTGGCGGCGCCGATGCAGCAGATCAGGCAGGCCAGCCGCAGCCCGTCGAAGGCCGCGGAGAGCGTGGCCTCCAGCGAGACCGGGCCGCCGATCCGGATGCCCGCGTACCAGTCGGGGGTGGGAATGTGCGGCAGGGAGAAGAGCAGGTGGTCGTGCGGGGTGATCCCGGTGGCGAAGACGCACCGGAAGACCACCCGGATCGCCACCACCGTCAGGGCCAGCCACAGGTAGTAGGTGAATCCGCGCGCCCACGGGGCCTCGCTGCGGCGGGCGGTGACCACGTAGCCGAGCACGGCGAGGACGAGCAGGAGCAGCAGCGGGTTGGTGGTGCGGCTGGCCGCCGTCGCCAGGGCGAGTGCCCAGGCCCACCAGGCCAGCGGATGGAGGTTGCGCGGGATGCGCCGACCCCCCGTGACCCGCCCGGGGGCGGTGGGTGGGGTGACGGGCGGCGTGGCAGCGTGCTTGTCAAGCGTGGTCAACCGGATCACTCGGCCTGTCGCCGGCGGCGGCGCGCCGTGATCACGGTCACCACGCCCAGGACCACGACGAGGACGGAGCCCACCACCGCGGGGAGCATCGAGCCGGAGTCGTGCGGAGCGTCGGCCACGGGGTTGGCGTCCACCACCCCGCCGGGTACGGCGGGGGTGGGCGTCGGCGCGGCCGCGGCGGGCTGCTCCGTCGGCTGGTCGCTCGGGGTGTCGGTCGGCGCTGCGGTGGGTGTATCGACCGGTACCGGTGTCGCGGGTACCGGCGTCGGCTCGGGCGCGCCCGGCGGGGTGATGCCGTCCTCGGGGGTGACGGCGGTGCCGGGGGGCGTGCCGGGCGCGGGCGGACGGGCGCCGCCCGCCGGGGGCTTGGTGGAAGCCGGGGCCCGTCCGGTCCCGGAGCCACCGGTCGTGCCGGTGGACCCGCCGGAGCCGCTGCCGGAACCGTTGCCGCCGGTCGTCCCGGCACCACCACTTGTCGACCCGCTGCCGGAACCGCCCGAGGCACCGCCGGTGCCGCCCGCAGTGCCCTGGCCCGGGTCGGCCGGCTGCCCACCGGGGCTGGAGTTGTGCGCCCGGACACTGTCGGGCGAGAAGGTCGGACGCCCCTCGGTGCCCTCGATGTCGGTGCCGCCGAAGATCCACAGGTCGACGCTGCCGGGCTTCGGCTGGTAGCTCATCGCGCCCAACTGGCTGTACGACCAGGTGTTCTGGCCCGGGTCGGCGTGCCAGTACGACCAGTACGCGGTGGCCGGGGGCGTCAGGACGCACTTCTCCTGGTCGGGGGTCGGGTACTGCTTGCCGCCCTGGAAGCCGCTGTAGCCGATGCGGCAGATGAAGGCCGGGCCGTCGTGCCCGGTGCCGGTGGTCTTCCAGCCGCCCTGGTTCAGCAGGGCGTACCCGGTGGTCGGCGTGGTGCCGCAGGACCGCAGCAGCGGGCCGCCCCACGTGCCGAAGTCCACGGCGAGCACGACCCCGGAGGTGGTGGTGCACTGGTCCATCGGCAACGGCGCCGCGGACGCCGGGGCGGTGCCCACGGCGACGCCGCCGAACGCGAGGGCCAGGGTCGTGGCCGCTGCGCCCAGCAGTCGGCCGAAGCGCCGGATCACCGGTGACGCCCCGGGCCGGAGGCGGTACGACGGCGGGCGGCCAGGAGGGCCGCAGCGCCGAGCACGGTCAGCAGACCGGAGGCCCCCGTCAGTGCGAGTGCTTCGCTCCCCGTGGCCGCGAGGCCGCCGGTACCGGACCGCCCGGCACCGGCGGGAACGTCACCGCCGACCGGGCCAACGGCGAGCGGGTCACCGACGGGCGGGGCGTCGGACGGACGGGTGGTCGAGCCGTCACCGGGATTGGACGCGACGGAGGTGGGGGACGTCGTCGCCGTCTGCGTGCCGGTGCCCGTCGGGGTCGGCGTACCGGTCGCGGTCGCGGTGCCCGTGGGAGTGCCGGTCGGCGTCCCGGTGGGGGTCGGCGTCGGCGTGCCGGCGAGGTTGCGGGACAGCGTGCCGAAGGAGATCCCGGTGGCACCGCCCAGCACCTGCGTGGACGCCCGGACGTCCGAGCCCTGCTGTCCCCCGGAGGCGACGTTGAACCCGCCGTCGCCGTTCTGCTGCCCGGCGAGGAAGTCGAGCGCCTTGGCGATCTGCCCACCGTAGGCGGCCTTGCGCAGCGTCATGCCCTGGACGGCCAGCGCGGCCGAGTTGGTCGAGTCGCCGGCCGCACCGGGGAAGCCGCCGTCGGGCAGCTGCCGCGAGGCGAGCCAGCCGAGCCCCTTGTCGACCGCCTGCGCAGCTTCGTCACCCGGAACCAGGGTCAGGGCCATGACGGCCATCGCCGTGCTGTCCACGTCGGAGTCGCCGGTGGCGGGGATCAGGCTCGGCCAGGAGCCGTCCGGGTGCTGGAGGCCTCTCAGGTAGGCGATCGCAGGGGCGGCGTTGGCGGCGTCCCCGGCCCGGAGCTGGGCCATGACGGCGAGCGCCTGGGAGAACACCGAGGTCGCGTAGACGTAGTTGCCCGGGGCGGCGCAGCCGGTGTTCGCGTCGGCCTTGGTGCACACCAGCGCGGCGAGGGCGGCGATCAGGTCGTGACCGCCGAAGGCGCGCGGGTCGCGGCCGACCACCTCGGCGAGCAGCGCCTCCTTGCCGATCGACCCACCGCCGGCGTACTCGGTACCGATGGCCGTCCAGTCGTTGACGGTGCGCTCGCTCGCGTCCTTGCCCTGCTGGTCCAGGAAGTCGACGATCCGGCGCAGCGCCGCGTCGTCGGTGCCGGTCGCGGCGAGGGCGTAGGCCCCGTCGATGGTCAGGCCGAAGTCGGCGAAGGCCGGGAACCCCTCGTAGTAGTGGCCGTCGATCAGCCGGGCCGGGTCGGTGAGGTAGGCGCTGCCCTTGGCAGCGTCCGGCTTTCGCCCCGCGGGCGTGGTCGGGGGCGTGGTGGCCGGCGTGGTCGGCGTGGTGGTCGGCGGAATGGTGGCGCCGTCCGGGTTGTGCCGGACGCTGGTGAGGTCGGTGCCCGTCAGAGCCAGGATCGCCTGTTCGGTGGCCGCGGCGTCCGGGTCGGTGGTGACCGCATCCGGGCCGAAGCCGCCGTCCTTGTTCTGGCGGGCGGCGAGCCAGGCGGTGGCTGCGGCCCGGCGGGCGCCCTGGCCGGTGGCCTGGAAGGCCTGGGCGGCGCTCGCGGTGCTGGTGGTGTCGCCGGGGGCGCCGACGTACGGGAGGAGGGAGCCGTCCGGCTGCTGGCTCGCCGCCAGCTGGTCGGTGGCCTTCCTCGCCGCCGCCTCGTACCCGGGGGCGGTCCGCAGGGCGAGGACGGCGACGGCGGTGGTGAGCGGGTCCGACTCGCAGTGCTCACCCGCGACGATCATCGAGCCGGCCATGCCGCCGTCGGCGCACTGGAGGGCCGTGAAGCGGGCGAGCGCCGGCGCGGGCGGGGTGACGCCGGCGCGCTGGAGCGCGATGACGCCGAGGGACTGGACCCAGGGCGAGGCCGCGCCGAGGAAGTCCCCGGCGGCCGTGCAGTTGCCGTTCTCCCCGGCTGCGGTGCAGACGTGGTCGGTGAGCGCGGCGATCAGGTCCCGCCCGCCGAAGGTGCGCGGGTCGCGGCCGGTGCTCTCGGCGACGAGGGCCAGCAGCGCGGCGGCCCGCGTGTCGGGCGTGCCGGTGGGGCCGGCGGGGTGGAGGAACGCGTCGGTGTGGTCGGCGAGGAAGCCGACGACCTTCCGCAGCGCCGGGTCCTGCGTGCCCGCGGCGGCGAGCGCGATGGCGGTGAGAGCGGTCCGGGGGTAGTCCGGCCCCGGGGCGGCCCAGTTCTCCATGTGGTCGCCGCCGACCAGTTGTCCGGCCAGCCAGGCCGCGGCCGCGGCCGGGTCGCCGGTGGCACTGGGACCGGTCGGGCTCGCGGACGGCGAAGGGGTCGCGGAGGGCGAGGGGCCGCCGGCCTTGGCCCGGACGGAGTCCAGGGTGAAGCTCGGCGCCCCGCTGGTGCCCCCGATGTCGGTGCCGCCGTACACCCAGGCCTCGACCTCACCGGGCTTGGGCTGCTGCGTGCCGGCGCCGAACCGGCTGTAGGACCAGGTCTGTTGGCCGGGTGCGGCGATCCAGTACGACCAGTACGCGGTGGCCTGCGGGGTGTTGACGCACGGCTCCTCGGCCGGAGTCGGGTACTGGACACCGCCGTTGAAGGTCCCGGTGCCGAGTCGGCAGATGAAGGCGGGCCCGTCGTGCTCGGTTCCGGTCGTGGTGAATCCCGCGTTGTGCAGCAGGTTCATGCCCGTCGTGGGGTGGGCGTCACAGCCCCGGACGACCCCGCCGCCCCAGTGGCTGAAGTCGACGGCGACGATCGCGCCCGTCGTCGCCGTGCACTGCTCGATCGGATCGGCTGCCGCGGAGCCGGGGTGGCCCAGCAGGACGGTTCCTCCCGCGGCCACCGCGACGGCCGTGGTGACCAGAAGCGAGCCCAGTTCTCTGCTTCTGTGACGCGTAGGACTGCTGCTGACCCTCACCGGCGACTCCCCGATCGGTCGTCGGGGTCCCACGACGCAGCCGACGGCTCTCCCCGGTACGGGGGCCCGTCGCGACCGCGTCGTAGTCCACGACGACGCATGCACTCAAGAACAAGGCCCCGGCGCAGGCATTCCGGCTCACCGGCCCTTGCGGGCGGGTCTACGGTTGCGGGTCAGCGCCGGAATCGGACCGGCTTCCCCTGACTGCCGAGGATTAAAAAGCGGTTCATCACACCATGTGCTCGGAGCCATCGTCAACGAGTCGTCATGTCGCTTTCGCCACCTCGTAGATCCGTTCACGGGTGCGGTAACGTCCGCGGTGGCCGAGCGGGGGAATCCGGTGCGAATCCGGAGCTGACGCGCAGCGGTGTGGGGCGGTGGTTGCACCGGCCCCGAGCCCGAATGCCCGCGCGGTCGTGCAGCACCAGCACCAGCCAGCCCACGCGATCCGGGCGGCCGCCGCCCCGTACCGCCGCGCTCCTGGAACGAGTGCGCCGGGACCCGGGGCAGGACCGGCGCGCCCGTCACCCCAAGGAGCCCGTTCCGTGTCCGTTCCCGCGCACTCGCGCTTCGTCCCCTCACGTCTCGCTTCCGCGGCGACCGTCTCGATGGCCGCCGGCGCCCTCCTGATGTCGGCCGTCCCTGCGCACGCCACCGCCTCGCCGAGCCAGATAGCCACCTCCAGAAGCACCGGCGTCACGTACCTCAAGTCCCTCCAGGCCGCCGACGGCAGCTACGTCACCGGCGGCGGGCTCTCCAACGAGTGGGCCTTCGGCGCGCTCGCCGCCGCCGGCACCGCCGCGGCCGATGTCACCCCTGGCGGCGACACGAGCAAGAACGCGCGCCTGGTCTACCGCAACCAGCTCGCCGCGAGCAGCTGGCCGAGCACCTCGCCGGTCGTCACCGACTACGAGCGCGGCATCCTCAACTCCTACGCGGCCGGCATCGACCCCGCGCGGATCGGCCCGGGCCGCAACCTCGTGGCCGACCTCGCCGCCTACTGGCAGACCGCCGAACCCGGCTACTACGGCCCGTCCGCGAACTTCAACGGGACCGTCTTCGGCCTGCTCGCCCTCGGCGGCGCCAAGACCCGGAGCGGCGGACAACGCGTCCCGCAGGCCCTGCTGAACGCCTCGGTCGCGGCCGTGCGCGCCAACCAGCACAACGACGGCGGCTGGAACTACAGCAAGGCCGCCGGGGACCCGACGGCGCTCGCCCAGGGCAGCGACATCGACATGACCGGTGCCGCCATGGCCTCGCTGTGTGCCGGCGGCGTCCCGAACACCGACGCCGCGGTCGTGGCCGCGAAGAACTTCCTCAAGGGCAAGCTCGCCTCCTCCGGCGCCTTCAACGCCATGTTCGGCGTCAACACCGACTCCAACGGCTGGGCCGTGTCCGGTCTCAACGCCTGCGGCATCAACCCCCAGGGCACCGACTTCACCAGCGGTACCGGCAAGACCCCGCTCGACTTCCTCATCGCCCAGCAGTTCAAGCCCGGCGGCGGCTTCAAGTACCTGCCCACCGACACCTCCCCGTCCCCCTACGCCTCCGTCGACGGCCTGCGCGCCGTCGTCGGCGCCGGGTTCACCGCCACCCCGCCGACACCGACCACCTCGGGCGAGCCCGTCTGGGCCGCCACCGGCGACTTCACCGCGGGTACGGCCGCGAAGCTCGCCCTGGTCGTCGACGACGGCACCAGCAACCTCAAGGTCTGCGCCATCACCCTCACCCCCACCGGCACCACCACGACCCTCGGCGACGTCCTCGACGCGGCGGCCACAGCCGTCCCGAGCGGCTGCGTCACCTCCGTCACCCCGTCCACCGGCGGCGGCGCCGTCACCACGCTCAACGGCACCGCCAACAGCGGCTCCTCCACCTGGAAGGTCAGTCTCGACGGCACCGCCTCCACCGCCGCCACCCGGGCCACCACCGTCCACCTCGGCGACACCGTCTCGCTGCGCTACGGCAGCTGATCCACCGACAGGACGAAGCTGCGGCGGCAGTCCTGCATCGGCCGTGCGTGTTCGGGTGCGGGCCCCCGGGCCCGGCGCGCGCGGTCCGTCTCGGCCCCCGCGCGAACGGCCGCGTGGACCGCACGCGCCACCCGTGCGCCCCACAGCGAGCGCGGGCCGCCGAACGGCTCCGGCTCCTCGCCCGCCCCGGTGCGCCGCACCGCGACGCACACCGCGTCGGAGGGCGTTCCGGAGCAGTCGTAGCCGGCGTCCAACAGGGCCTGGACCTTCGCCTCCGTGGCCGTGGCGAGCAGGTTCACCAGGCCCGCGTCGGACACCGCCGCCGGGACGACGACGAGGATGTTGATCGTGCCCGGCACGTATGCGTACGCCGGGGCGGTTTCGGGCTCGGCGGCCCAGATCGGCACGCCGATCCCCGTCGTGACCACCGCCGAGGCCCCGCCGTCGCACGCCCAGGTGAAGTCGTCCACCTGGGCGGCGGTCATCAGCCCCGCCCCGGCGCCCCGCAGCCGCTCCGCGGCAGCCAGCTCCGCCAGGTGCTGCTCCGGGTCCATCCGGCTGTATCCCGGCCTGACCTGTGCGTTCACCACCCACTCCCGTTCGCCGAGGCCACCGCCGAGGACGGCGCTGCCGAGCAGCCGCCAGCCGGGCCCACAGCGCCAGACCAACAGGTGGCGGCATGCCCCCTCCTCCGTGCGGCACGCCCGTTCGATCACCAGGCCGCCGGGCGACCGGCCGGCCTCCGCCGTGCCGTCGGACTTCTGCTGCGGGATCACCACGAGAAACGGTCCACCTTCGAGGGAGCGATCCCCCGGTGTCCGCGGCGGGTACCTCCTCGCCAGGAACGCCTGCGCGCCGACGGTGGCGCCTGGGATCCGTGCAGCCGAGCCTACCGAGCACCGGGACCGCCGCGACGGCGGCTCCCGTGCCCGGTCCGGTGAGTGGCCGGGCGAAGGAGGATCATGGCCTCGGCGGGCGATCGCCCGCCGGCTTCGCGGAGCAGAGGGACGGGTTCCGATCGGTGCTTCCCGATGGATGGCAGGCTGCTACGTGGGTGTGGCGAGCCTGCTGGCGGGGCTGGGCGGGCTGGGCGTGCTGTACGACCACCTCGTCCGGCGCCGGCGGGCACCCCACGCCTGACCCCTGTGCCCCGGCCTCCCTCATCGGGGAGGCCGGGGCGTCGACGTGTACGGGCAGACGGGTCAGGGGGCGGTGATGCCCGGCTGCGCGCCGGCGCCGAAGGACCAGCCCTCGACGTCTCCGGGTGCCGGGTTGTAGCTGCCGGCACCGAGGCTGCTGTACGACCAGGGGCCGCCGTGCTGGGCGTGCCAGTACGACCAGTAGGCGCTGCCGGTGGGGTTGGTGCAGGTCGTCGGCAGGGCGTTGATGGTGCAGACGAAGCCCGGGTAGCGCGGGTGGAAGGCGTACGAGAATCCGGCGCCGGTGAGCGCGGCGAGGCCGCTGGCCGGGTCACCGGGCGCGCACCCGGTCTGGACGCCGCCGCCGACGGCGGTGAAGTCGACCACGACGGTGACTCCGGTGGTCCCGCTGCAAGCGACCGCCTGCGCCTGCGGGGCCTGGACGGCGGAGACGCCGAGCAGTCCGGCGGTGAGGGCGGCGGCCGCGGCGATCGAGCCGAGCGTACGGCGGGCCGGGCGGGCCACCATGAAGGTGTCGGTCATCGGTGAAATCCTCCTGATGTCAGGTGTGTTCAGCGCGTGGCCGGGGTCGGGCAGGCCAGGGTGGGCGCGTCCGGGCGGGCCCCGGCGGCGGAGAGCGTGGCCAGCGGGGTACCCGCGAGGCCGAGGACGGCCTGCGCGGTGGCCCGGGCGCCGTTGCCCGCGTTGAAGCCGGACGCGTCGTAGACGACGGCGCCACGGAGCGCCGGGTCGGCGGCGCAGCCCTGCTGGAACTTCACCAGCCGGCCCCAGCCCTTGAGGCCGGAGCCGAGGCGTCCACCGGAGAGCAGCGCCTGGGTGGCCAGGCCCGTGCTGTTGGCGTTGGAGGTGGTCGACCCGGCGGCCGCGAACCCGCCGTCGGCGTTCTGGTGGGCGGTGAGCCAGCCGAGGCCCGCGTTCGCCTTGGCGGTGCGGCCGGTGGCGGCGAGGGCCTGGGCGGCCAGGGCGGTGGCGTCCGGGTCGCTGGTGCAGGCGGCCTGGCCGAAGGAGACGGGGAAGCCCCCGTCCGCGCACTGGCTGTTGGCGAGGTAGTCCACGGCCGCCGCCGGGGCGTCACCGGGCGTGCGGTGCAGGGCGATCAGGGCCAGCGACTGGCCGAAGGCGTTGCTGTAGTCGCCCCACTGCGAGCGGTCGGAGAAGCGGCCTTCGGCGGTCTGCAGCGAGCGCAGCCGGGCCGGCAGGTCGACTCCGCCGAAGGCCGTCGGGTTCCCGCCGCGCACCTCGACGGCGAGCAGCAGCTTGGCGGTCGCGCCCGCGTAGGCCTCGGTGGTGCCGTCGCCGAGGTAGCCGCCGATGATCTCGGGCTTCGCCAGCCAGGCGGTGGCCTTCGCGGCGGCCTCGTCGGAGCTGTGCGACGCGGCGAAGGCCAGCACGGCATCGATGGTCAGGCCCTGGTCGGGGTAGGCGGTCCCGTTGAAGACGGACTCGAAGTGGTCGCCGTCGACGAGCTGGCGGGCCAGCCAGCCACCCGCGGCGGCGTCGGGACGGACCGTCGGCGACGACGTCGAGGTGGCGGGAGCAGCGTGGGCGGCGGTGGCCGCCGGGAGTGCGGTGGCGAGCGTGAGGGCGGGTATCGCGAGCAGACCGAGGGAGCGGCGAACAGCGGGCATGGGATGCCTTTCCGGGCCTGGGCGCAGGGGCCCGGAAGGCGTCGGCGAGCGCCGAGGGGCCAGCGGGCTCCGGCCCGCAGACCACGACGGGAGGAGGGGTGACACACCTCCGCCGACGGGTACTCGGGCTCGCCGCCGACGCGGGGTCGGCGGCCTACCGTTGCGGGTCAGCGCCGGATTCGAACCGGACTTCCCCCAGCGGCGGAGTCACAACATGACGGCCCATCATGGCGATGCCCGAACAGCGGGTCAAGGGATCCCGGGCCCGGACCCGGATGCCACGCGCGCCGCGGTGTCCGCCGCCACCAGGACGTCGCACATCATCGCCAACTCGCAACCGCCGCCCAGCGCGTAGCCCGCGACGGCCGCCACCACGGGCTTGCGCAGGGCGGCGAAGCGGTCCCAGGCGGCGAACCAGTCGCCGAGGTAGGCGTCGACGAACTCGAGGGACTGCATCTCCTTGATGTCCGCGCCGGCCGCGAAGGCCTTCTCCGAACCGGTGACCACCAGACAGCCGATCTCCGGGGCGCGGTCGAAGGTGGCCGCGGCCGCGACCACCTCGTTCATCAGCTGGGTGTTCAGCGCGTCGAGCGCCTTCGGGCGGTCGAGCGTGATCAGCCCGACCCGGCCCTTGCGTTCGACCAGGATCGTCTCCTACGTCATGCGGTGTCCTTCCCGAGGGTGGTGATGATCGCCGAGAAGTCCAGGCCCGAGCCTTCGGACGACGCGAAGTCCGCGTACAACTGCGCTGCCTTGCGCCCGAGTTCCGTGGGCAGGCCCGCGGCTTCGGCCGCGCCGGCGGCCAGTCCGAGGTCCTTGGCCATCAGGGCGGCGGCGAACCCGGCGGCGTAGTCGCGGTTGGCCGGGCTGGCCGGCACCGGCCCGGGGACGGGACAGTTGCTGGTGAGCGCCCAGCACTGCCCGGAGGCGGTGGAGGCCACGTCGAACAACGCCTGGTGGCTGAGCCCGAGGCTCTCGCCGAGCACGAAGGCCTCGCTGACCGCGATCATCGAGATGCCGAGGATCATGTTGTTGCAGACCTTCGCCGCCTGGCCGGCACCGGCCGCGCCGCAGTGCACCACCTTGCGCCCCATGACCGCCAACACGGGCTTGACCGCGGCGAATTCGGCCTCTTCGGCGCCGACCATGAAGGTCAGGCTCGCAGCCGTCGCGCCGACCACCCCACCGGAGACCGGCGCGTCCACCGCGCGCTGCCCGGCACGTACGGCCAGGTCGTGCGCCTCCCTGGCGTCGGCGACGTCGATCGTGGAGCAGTCCACGAAGAGGGTGCCCGGACGGGCTGACGGCAGCAGCTCCGCGTAGGCGGCCAGGACGTGGCGGCCGGCCGGCAGCATGCTGATGACGACGTCGGCCTGTCGGGCCGCCGCGGCGGCGGAGGCCGCCGGGCGGACGCCGGCCGTCTCCGCTTGCCGCAGCGCCTCCGGCGCGAGGTCGTAGCCGGTCACCTGATGTCCGGCCTCGACGAGGTTGGCGGCCATCGGGCCGCCCATGTTGCCCAGTCCGATGAATCCGATGGTGAGGGTCACCAGCGCTCCAGGGGGGTTGTGGTGGCAAGGCCGAGTTCGCGCTCGCCGAGCGGGGCGAAGTAGCGGGCCACGGTGGCGGGTTCGACGGCGCTCAGCGTCGCCGGACGCCATCGTGGCGAACGGTCCTTGTCGATCACCTGGGCCCGGATGCCCTCGGCGAGGTCCGGCGTGGCGAGCGCCGCGCAGGAGGTGCGGTACTCCTGGTCGAGGACGGCCTCCAGCGGGCCGAGTGCCCGGGCCCGGCGCAGCGCGGCGAGCGTCGCCTTCACGGCGGTCGGGGAGTTGGCGGCGATCCGGTCGACGGCCTTCTTCGCCTCGGGTTCGCCGCTCTCCCGCAGCCGGTCCAGGATCTCCTCCACGGTTCCGGCCGCGTAGCAGCTGTCGATCCACCCGCGTCGGTCGGCCAGCGCACCGGTCGGCGCGGGCTCGACGTTCCGTTCGAGGGCGTCGTGGACGGGCAGTTCGGCCAGGTCGTCCAGCAGGGCGGGCAGTCGTTCAGCGGGGACGAAGTGGTCGGCGAGCCCGCACAGCAGGGCGTCGGCGGCACCGACGGAACCCGCGGTGAGGGCGAGGTGGGTGCCGAGCTCCCCGGGGGCGAGGGCGAGCAGGTAGGTGCCGCCGACGTCGGGGACGAAGCCGATGCCGGCCTCCGGGAGGGCGACGCGCGTGCTCTCGGTGACGATCCGGACGCTGCCGTGGGCGGAGACGCCGACCCCGCCGCCCATCACGATGCCGCTCATGAGCGCGACGTAGGGCTTGGGGTAGCGGGCGATCCGGGCGTTGAGGCGGTACTCGTCTCGCCAGAACTCCTCGACGGCGCCCGGATCGCCGCCGGTGGCGGCGCGGTGGATGGCGACGATGTCGCCGCCCGCGCAGAAGGCCCGCTCGCCGGCGCCCGTGACGACGACGGTGTCGACCCGGTCGTCGCCCTCCCAGGCGTCCAGGGCTTCGGAGATCGTCCGCACCATGCCGTGGGTGAGGGCGTTCAGCGCAGCGGGGCGGTTGAGGACGATCAGTCCGGCCCGTCCCTCGCGCTGGAGGATGACCTCGTCGAGGTCGGTCCCGGCCATCACGCGGCTCCGGTCAGGCCGCGGGCGACGATGACGCGCATGATCTCGTTGGTCCCTTCCAGGATCTGGTGCACCCGCAGGTCGCGGACGATCTTCTCGATGCCGAACTCGGCCAGGTAGCCGTAGCCACCGTGCAGTTGGAGGGCCTGGTTGGCCACCTCGAAGCCGGTGTCGGTGGCGTAGCGCTTGGCCATGGCGCACAACTGCGGCGCCCGGGGGTCGCCCCGGTCCAGCGCCGCGGCGGCTCTCCACAGCAGCGCCCGGGCGGCCTCCAACTCCGTGGCCATGTCGGCGAGTCGGAACTGCAGGGCCTGGGCGTGCAGCAGCCTGGCGCCGAACGCCTCGCGATCCGCCAGGTGGCGGGTGGCCCGCTCCAGCGCGTGTTGTGCGCCGCCCAGGGAGCAGGCGGCGATGCCGAGCCGGCCGCCGTTCAGCCCGTTCATCGCGATCCGGAAGCCCTCGCCCTCCGCGCCGAGGAGGCGGTCGGCGGGCAACCGGACCCCGTCCAGCAGTACCTGGCGGGTCGGCTGGGCGTTCCAGCCCATCTTCTTCTCGTCGGGCCCGAAGGCGACCCCCGGGTCGTCGCGCTCGACGACGAACGCGGAGATCCCGTCCGGCCCGGGGGCACCGGTCCGGGCCAGCACCACGTACACCTGCGAGGCTCCCGCGCCGGAGATGAACTGCTTGACGCCGTCCAGCACCCAGTGGTCGCCGTCGCGCACGGCCCGGGTGGCGATCGCGGCCGCGTCGGAGCCGGCACCGGGCTCGGTCAGGCAGTAGCTGCCCAGGTGCTCGGCCGTGCAGAGCGCGGACAGCCAGCGAGCGCGCTGCGCGTGCGTGCCGTAGCGGTCGAGCATCCAGGCGACCATGTTGTGGATGGACAGGTAGGCGGCGATGGACGGGCAGCCGGTGGCGAGTGCCTCGAAGGCCACCACGCCGTCCAGCCGGGAGAGTTCGGAGCCGCCCGCGCCCTCCCGGACGTACACACCGGCCAGACCCAGGTCGGCTGCCTTGCGCAGCACGTCCACCGGGAAGTGCTTGGCCTGGTCCCACTCCACGGCGTGCGGCGCGAGGTACTCCTCGGCGAAGGCCCGGGTGGTCCGGGCGATGGCGCGCTGGTCCTCGGTGAGGTCGTGCATCGCGCTCATCCCATCGTCGGCATGGTGAAGCTCGCGCCCTCCTTGACCCCGGAGGGCCAGCGCGAGGTGACGGTGCGGGTGCGGGTGTAGAAGCGGATCGCGTCCGGCCCGTGCTGGTTGAGGTCCCCGAAGCCGGAGCGCTTCCAGCCGCCGAAGGTGTGGTACGCGATCGGCACCGGGATCGGCACGTTGACCCCGACCATGCCGGTGTTCACCCGGCGGGCGAAGTCCCGGGCGGTGTCGCCGTCCCGGGTGTAGATGGCCACGCCGTTGCCGAACTCGTGCTCACTGGGCAGCCGCAGCGCCTCCTCGTAGTCGGCGGCACGCACCACGGTCAGCACCGGGCCGAAGATCTCCTCCCGGTAGATCCGCATGCCGGGCGTGACCCGGTCGAAGAGGGTGGCGCCCAGGAAGTAGCCGTCCTCGTGCCCCTCCAGGCGGAAGTCCCGTCCGTCCACGACGAGTTCGGCGCCCTCCTCGACCCCGAGGTCCAGGTAGCCGCGGACCCGGTCCAGCGCGTCACGGCCCACCAGCGGGCCGAAGTCCGCCGCCGGGTCGTCCGAGCGTCCGACCTTGAGCGCGCCGATCCGCTCGACCAGCTTCGCCACCAGGGCGTCCGCGGTCTCCTCCCCCACCGGGACGGCCACCGAGATCGCCATGCACCGCTCGCCGGCCGATCCGTACCCGGCGCCGACCAGCGCGTCGGCCGCCTGGTCGAGGTCGGCGTCCGGCATCACGATCATGTGGTTCTTGGCGCCGCCGAAGCACTGCGCCCGCTTCCCGTGCGCGGCGGCGGTGGCGTACACGTACTGGGCGACCGGTGTGGAGCCGACGAAGCCGAGGGCCTGCACCCGCGGGTCCTCCAGCAGGGTGTCCACGGCCTCCTTGCCGCCGTTGACCACGTTGAGCACGCCCGGCGGCAGCCCGGCCTCCAGGAACAGCTCGGCCAGCCGCAGCGGCACCGAGGGATCGCGCTCCGAGGGCTTGAGCACGAAGGCGTTTCCGCAGGCCAGCGCAGGCGCGGCCTTCCAGAGCGGGATCATCGCCGGGAAGTTGAACGGCGTGATGCCCGCGACCACGCCGAGCGGCTGGCGCATCGAGTAGACGTCGATGCCGGTGCCCGCGTTGTCGCTGAACTCGCCCTTCAGCAGGTGCGGGATCCCGGCGGCGAACTCCACGACCTCCAGCCCGCGTTGGAGGTCGCCGTGGGCGTCGGCCACGGTCTTGCCGTGCTCGGCGGAGAGCAGCCGGGCCAGTTCCTCCTTCTCCTGCTCGACCAGCTGGAGGAAGCGCAGCAGGACGCGGGCCCGCCGCTGCGGGTTCCAGGCGGCCCACGCGGGCTGGGCCTGCGCGGCGTCGGCGATCACCGCCTCGACCTCGGCGCGGCTCGCCAGGGGCACCCGGGCCTGCACCCGGCCGGTGTTGGGGTCGTACACGTCGCCGAAGCGACCGGAGGTGCCGACAGTGGGCTTTCCGGCGATGAAGTGGGTCAGTTCTCGGACCATCGGTTCCTTCTCTCGACAGGGGTGGGGAGAGGAGGAATGGAGGCCGCCGCCGACGGTCGGGCGCACGGTGATGCGGCCCCGCAACGTCACGGTGGCGGTGGCATGACGTACCGTCAGAGCAGGTGGGCTCCGACAGCCGTCGGCACAGGACAGCCAGGAGCAGCGGAACGGGAGCAGCCCGGAGTCATGCGTGTCGTCTCCATCCTCGTGGAAAACACGGATCACCCGCGGCCGGTATCCTGACTCCCGGATCACCGCACGCCCTCAGGCCTTCCCGGCTGGCTGCCAGTGGCCGTCATCTGCGAGGACGGACTCCCCGGTCACAGTGGCGGGACCGTGCCGGACTCACACCGGCTTCCCTGACACCGCGGACCTGTCATCGACCATATAGTTGGACGTCCTAGTAAGTCCAGGGATTCGTGCTCGCGTCGCACCATCGGGATCTCGCCACGCCGAGCTCTCCCCGGCCTCGTTCCGGAGCCTGGCGCCCAGGACCCGAAGCAGACCGGCCTGCAAACGGGGCCTGGGCGAGTGCCATCCCGATCTACTGCAACAGCTCGTCCGAGCCGGCAGCCCGCAACACCCGATGCTCGCTGCTGAAGCAGACGTGCGACGAGGGGGATGCCGGCACTTCCCCGGGCCGGACCATCGGCACCAGCACGGTCGCGACGCTCGCCGGACTCCAGGACCGGGATCGTGTCCTGAAGTCCCGTGGCGGGCGCGGCTTCGGGAGCACTCCGGGACCCCGACGGGGGTGGCCCGGGGCAGCTGGGTTCAGACCTGGGCGGGGTGGGTGAGGGTGTGCCAGGCGGCGTAGCCGCCGAGGAGGTCGGAGACCTCGGTGTGGCCGTGGTGGCGCAGCAGGCTGGCGGCGATGGAGGAGCGGTGGCCGCTGGCGCAGTGGACGACGAGGGGGCGGTCGGTGGGGATCTCGTCGAGGCGGCCGGGGAGTTCGGTCAGGGGGATGTGCAGGGATTCTTCGATGGAGCCGGTTTCGCGCTCGCCGCAGGTGCGCACGTCCAGGACGGTGGGGGGCTGCTCGTCGGCGAGGGCGGTGCGGAGCCGGTCGGCGGTGAGGCGGCCGGCGGGGGTGACCTCGTCGGCGAGGGCGGGCAGGGCGTTGCCGGGGTTGCGCAGGTAGCCGGCGATGTGGTCGAAGCCGATGCGGGCGAGGCGGGTGATGACCTCGCCCTCGCGGTCCTGCGGGGCGATGATCGCGATGCTGCTGTCGGGGGTGAGGACGGTGCCGGCCTGTTCGGCGAAGCGGCCGTCGACGGGGACGTTGATGGCGCCGCGGATGTGTCCCGCGCCGAACTCCTGGGGGCTGCGGGCGTCGAGGACGACGGCGCCTGCGGAACGGGCCTCCTTGAAGCCTTCGGGGCACAGGGGGCGGGCTGCGTTCGTGGGATCCAGCAGCGGGCGGTCCTGCCGGTTGAGGGCGGCGTCGTGGCCGAAGTAGGCGGGGGCGGTGGACTGGCCGGCGGTGACGATGCGGACGAAGGTGTCCTGGTCCATGGGCCGGCAGGCGTAGTTGGTCAGTCGCTGCGCCCCGATGGTGGACTGGCGGTCGGCGGAGAGGTTCTTGCCGCAGGCCGAGCCGGCACCGTGGGCGGGGAAGACGAGGGTCTCGTCGGGCAGGCCCATCAGCTTGTGGTGGACGCTGTCGTAGAGCATCGCGCCGAGTTCCTCGGCGGTGACGCCGGCCGAGGCGAGCAGGTCGGGGCGGCCGACATCGCCGATGAACAGCGCGTCGCCGGTGAGCACACCGTACGGGACGGTGTCGTCGGGCTGCTCGAAGACCAGGATGCTGATCGACTCGGGCGTGTGGCCGGGGGTTTCGAGGACCTGGACGGTGACGTCGCCGAGTTCGATCCGTTCGCCGTCGGTGAGCTTGCGAATCGGGTACTCGGTCTCGGCGCGGTGGCCGTAGCCGATCCAGGCGCCGGTGCGGGCGGCGAGTTCGAGGTGGCCGGCCAGGAAGTCGGCGTGGAAGTGGGTGTTGATGACGCCGACGACGGTCAGGCCACGCGCCATGGCGTCGGCGAGGTACTCGTCGACGTCCCGGCGGGGGTCGACGATCACGGCCTGGCCGGTGCGTTCGTCGGCGATCAGGTAGGAGGCCTGGGAGAGGCAGTCGAGGTAGTACTGGCTGAAGATCACGGGGTTGTCTCCTCCGGGTCGGGCCTTGGCCTTCTCCTGGTTGGCGAAGCCGGATTCCTGGGCGCCACAGCGCCATCGTGATACCCCCCTCGGTATATTTCCGAGCATACGGCTTCGGGAGCCGATACGGGCGGGGGTATGTCCGAACGATTTCGATAATACCCCCGGGGGTACTATGGTGAAGCCATCGAGGGGGTCGGCCACCGCCGCCGAGCCGATACGGGCGGGGCCGAGGACGCACCGGCCACGCCGCCGTACCGGGCCATCGGGCCCGTACGGACGCCCGCGCCGCCCCCGACCCGCCGGACCACTGCGGTCCGGTCTGCACCACTGGAGACACCGCATGCCTTTGCTGCCGCACGCCCACGGGGCCGCTCCCCACGAAGACCGCGCCCACGAAGACCGCGCCCACGAAGACCGCGCCCGCGGACACCGCACCCCCGGGCGGACCACCCCCACCGAGGCCCACGAACTCGCCCGCACCGGCGCCGCCGTGCTGCTCGACGTCCGGGAGGCCGCCGAGTTCACCGCCGGGCACGCCCCCGGCGCGCTGCACCAGCCGCTGATCGGCCTGGTCGCCGGTGTCCCGCTGCCGCCCGCGGCGGCCGGCCGGACCGTGCTGGCGATCTGCCGCTCCGGCCACCGCTCCCAGCGCGCCGCGGAGCTGCTCGCCCAGCGCGGCGTCGAGGTGCTGAACGTGGCCGGCGGCATGAACGCCTGGGCCCTGTCCGGGCTCCCGGTCACCACGCCCGACGGAAGCGCCGGGCACGTGATATGACCACGCTGCTCCTGGCACTCGCCGCCGGTGCGGTGGTCGGTCTCGCCCTGGGCGGGCTGGGCGGCGGCGGCAGCATGCTCGCCGTCCCCGCCCTGGTCTACCTGCTGGGCTTCAGCCCCGCACTGGCCACGACCGCCAGCCTGGTGATCGTCGCCGCGACCTCGCTGACCGGCCTGATCGCCCACGCCCGGGCGGGCCGGGTCCGCTGGCGCACCGGCGCCCTGTTCGCCGCCGCCGGACTGCCCCTCGCCGCGGCCACCGGGGCGCTGTCCGCCCACCTGCCGGGTGCGCTGCTGACCGGCGCCTTCGCGGTACTGGCGGCGCTCGCGGCCTTCCGGATGCTGAGGCCACCCAAGGCCGAAGCGGCGGAACGTTCCGCCGCAGGACTCGGCCGCTCCACGGCCGCCGGCGCCGGGCTCGGCGCCGTCACCGGACTGCTCGGCGTCGGCGGCGGCTTCCTCGCCGTACCGGCCCTGGTCTCGGTGCTCGCCTTCACCATGGCCGAGGCGGTCGGCACCAGCCTGCTGGTCATCACCGCCAACTCGCTCGCCGCCCTGCTGCCCCGCCTGGGCGCGACCGGCGCGATCGACTGGGCTGTGGCCGCCCCCTTCACCGGGGCCGCGATCCTCGGCGCCTGGGACGGCAAGCGGCTGGCCGACAAGCTCAGCGGGAGCACCCTGCGGAAGGCCTTCGCCGTCGCCCTGCTCGCCGTCGCCGCGCTGATGCTGATCACCACGCTGGCCTGATTCACCACGCCGGGCCGATCAGCACACCGCGCCAACGCGGCGGGCCGACGCCCAGCCCCCCGATCCCCCATCCCCCAGCCACACCCCCTTCCCGAGAGGACCCCGCATCCCCATGACCACGCCGCTGACCGTCGAGCAGTTCCAGCCCCGCCTCGGGCAGCTCACCCTCATCGACGTCCGCTCCCCCGGCGAGTACGCCGCGGGCCACATCCCCGGCGCCTTGAACGTCCCGCTCGACCAGCTGGACCGCGCCCTGCCCACGCTGCGCGAGGCCGCCGCGCACGGCGAGATCGCCGTCGTCTGCGCCGCCGGGCCGCGCGCCGACAACGCGTGCCGCCAGCTGTCCGACGCCGGCATCCCGACCCTCACCCTGACCGGCGGCACCAACGCCTGGGCCGACGCCGGCCGGCCGCTGGACCAGGTGGCCGGCGCCCGCCGGGTGTGGGCACTGGACCGCCAGGTCCGCCTGGTGGCCGGCTCGCTGGTGCTGGCCGGGGTGCTGATCGACCTCGCCCTGCCGGGCGCCCGCTGGGTCTCCGCGGCCGTCGGCGGCGGGCTGGCCTTCTCCGCGCTGACCAACACCTGCGCGATGGGATCGATGCTCTCCAAGCTCCCGTACAACCGGCCCCGCCCCGGCACGCCGAGCCTGGACGAGACGCTCGCCACGCTGAAGCGCTGAACCCCGCCCCAGGACGTGAAGGCTCCCGCCCACCCCCGTCGGGCGGGAGCCTTCACCATTCGTCCCGGTCACCTCCCGGAAGCCGTTACCGCACATCCCGTTGACGCGACCGAAACAACCATGTGAAATGTCACCCATCACATGCGATGCATCATAGCTCGGCTTTCCCACCCGATTTGAACGTTCCAACGCCCTCACCCCACCGACCGACCGGAGGTAGCTCCGCCATGCCGCCCCGCCCCCGCGCCTTACCCACCGGTCTCGCCCTCCTGACCGTCCTCACCGCCCAGGCCCTCGGCGCCGCCCCGGCCCCGGCCGCCGCCGGAGCACCGCTCGTCGACGGCGGCAGCTACCAGCTCGGCTCCGCGCTGGACGGCTCCTGCCTCGGCCCCCAGTACGCCCAGCCCGCCCCCGGCACCCCGGTGCTCGGCGCGGCCTGCGGACGCCTGCTCAGCCAGCGCTGGCAGCTGCGCCGCACGGGCGGCGACTACCTCCTGGTCAACGCCGCCAGCGGCCGCTGCCTCACCCTCGGCGGCCCGGACCGCCGCCCCGCCACCGCCGACTGCGGCTCCGCCCCCGAGGCCGAGCGCTTCACGGTCTCCCGTGCTCCGCAGGGCACCTACACCCTCACCGTCCGCGGCACCGGCGCCTGCCTGACCGCCGACCCGGCCCCGGTGAGCCACCACTGCGACCACCGCCCCGCCCACCGCTGGACGCTCACCCGCACCGAGCCGCTGGTCCTCGCCGACCCCGGCTTCGAGCAGAGCAGCGGAAGCGGCGGCCCGTCCACGGCCGCCCCCGCCGCCGACAGCTCGGCCACCGGCGGGTCGGCGACGGCCGCCGGCTGGACCTTCACCGCCCACACCGGCACCGCCACCAACAACCCGCACGGCGGCAGCCGCCTCGCCTACCTCGACGCCGGCCCCGGCTACACGGTGAGCCAGCAGGTCACCGCCGTCACCGCGGGCACCTACGACCTGTCCGCCTGGATCGCGACGGGCGGCGCCGGCGGCAGCCTCTCGGTGAGCGTCAACGGCACCCCCGTGCGCTCCCTGCCGCTGCCCGAGCAGTCCACCTACGCGAAGTACACCCTCCCCCGGGTGCGGGTCGCCGCCGGCGACCGGCTCACCCTCGCCATCGGCTCCTCCCCGACGGGCTGGGTCAACGTGGACGACGCCGCCGTCGCTCCGTCCGCCCCCAACGACCCGGTGATCAGCTCCTCCGACCCCGAGGTCGTCGCCCTCTTCGACTGGGCCAAGACCAAGGCCAACAGCTGGGTGCAGCAGCCCGGCGCCACCGGCGTGCTCGACCAGGACGAGAACCACCCCGGCGGCACCGGCACCACCACCTACGACGCCTCCTACTGGGCCGGCTACCCGTTCCGCTCCGCCTTCTACAGCCGTGACTTCGCCCACCAGCTGGTCGGCGCCCACCTGCTCGGGCTGGACGCCGAGAACAAGACCATGCTGCGCGGATTCGCGGCCTCCGCCACCGAGGTCAACCGGCTCTACCCGGTCTGGGCGCTCAACTTCGACGCCCGCAGCTACGCGGCCATCGACTACCGCGGCCCGGACCGCTTCGTCCGCGAGTTGCCCGCGCCGTTCGAACTCGTCCAGCAGGCGGGCGAGGCCTTCCGCTGGACCGGCGACCGGGACTACGCCCAGGACCCGGGCCTGGGCCGCTACGTCCGCAACACCCTCGGCCCGTTCATCGCCGCCCGCCCCGGCCCGGTCGACAACGGCGGGGTGCCGATCCCGCAGGCCACCAGCCGCAGCATCTTCGCCGGCACCGCGAGCTACGCCGAGAACGCCACCCGCACCTACGCCGAGGCGGGCGACGCGGTCGGCGCCCAGTACCAGGCCTACCTCGCCGCCGCGACGCTGGCCGAGGCCCGGGGCGACGGCGCCTCCGCCGCCGGCTACCGGAAGGCCGCCGACCAGCTGCACACGTACGTCAACTCCACCTGGAGCGTGGACGGTTCGCAGCCCGGCGAGGTCGTCCACGGCTACGACACCACCGGCAAGCCGATCACCGGCTGGGGCTACGAGGCGAGCGTGCTGATGCCGGTCAAGCGGCTGCTCGACCCGGGCCCGCGCCGGGACGGCTTCCTCGCCGCCGTCGACGCCGCCGACTCCGGCCCGGAGCGCTCGGCCAACCTGGAGGCCTACACCTACCTCCCGGACGCCTTCTTCGCCAACCACGACGGCACCACCGCCTGGAAGTGGATGCGGCACATCTACGAGAGCACCGGCGAGCCGCACGTGAGCGGCGCGATGCTCAACGGCGACTACCCCGAGGTCCCGTTCACCCTGCTCGCCCAGACCGTCCAGGGCCTGCTCGGCGTCACCCCGGACGCCGCCGGCCACGCGCTCACCACCGCCCCACAGCTGCCCTCCTCGATGGGCTGGCTCCAGGTCGCGGGCATCCCGGTGGGCGCCGGCACGGTGACCGTCCGCCACGACGGCGCACAGCGCAGCACCGTCACCAACACCGGTACCGAGCGGCTGACCTGGGAGGCCCGCTTCCCCGGGCAGCACGCCCGCGTCACCGTCGACGGCGCACCGCGCGAGGCCCGCACCACGACCGTCGACGGCGTGACCTACACCTCCACCACCGTGACCCTCGCCCCCGGCCGCTCCGCGACCGCGACCGTCACCGACTGACCCCCACACCGCACCACCCGCGGCCGGCCGGCCCCACCCGGCCGGCCGCGGTCCCCTCTCCCCCCACGAGTCTTCCCGACCAACCGGTCCCCCCACATCCTCAGGAGTGCGCACATGCGCCGAACCCGCCGCCGTCTCGCGGCATCCCTCCTGTCCCTCGCCCTCGCCACCGCCGGCCTGGGAGCCGTCGGCCTCGGCACGGCCGCCCCGGCCGCCGCGCTCGGCAACGGCAACGCCCTGACCCCGCCCATGGGCTGGAACTCCTGGAACTCCCTCGGCACCGAGGTCACCCAGGAGCAGGTCGTCCAGACCATCGACTTCATGGCCGCCAACGGCCTGGTGGCGGCCGGGTACGACACCGTCACCATCGACGACGGCTGGTCGCTCTGGCACCGCGACGGCCAGAGCACCGACCTGGTCCGCAACGCCGACGGCGGCATGCAGCTCTACGACAACGCCGGGAACCCGGTCAGCGGCACCGACGGCACCGGCAACGACCCCACCTCCGGCCACCTGATCCCCCGCCCCGACCACTTCCCCGCGCAGACCGTGGACGGGCGCAGCATCAACGGCATCGAGTACCTGGCCCGCTACGCGCACGGCAAGGGCATGAAGTTCGGCCTCTACGCCACCGACACCTACCTCACCTGCCAGATGCACCCCGGCAGCCTCGGCCACGAGTCCACCGACGCGGCCGACTTCGTCTCCTGGGGCGTCGACTTCGTCAAGTACGACGACTGCCCGTACGGCCCGCAGATCGTCGGCCCGGACGGTCACAACTACTACACCCAGGGCGAGGGCAAGGAGCTGACCCGCTCGGTCTACGCCCGGGTGCAGACCTTCCAGCGCGCCCTGGACGCCGCCTCCGCCGCCCAGGGCAGGCCCAAGGTCACCCTCAGCGTCTCCGCCCAGCCCGCCCACACCGGCGTCCCGTACCTGCTCGCCGCCGACGACCCGGCCCGCACCGACCCGGTGGTCCAGGCCGCCGGGACGGCCCCGTTCCACGCCCCCGGCTACGCGCCCACCGGCGTCTGGTGCGGCCAGGTCGCCAACCT
Organism: Kitasatospora sp. NPDC058063; assembly: GCF_042885395.1. Lineage (NCBI taxonomy): Bacteria > Bacillati > Actinomycetota > Actinomycetes > Kitasatosporales > Streptomycetaceae > Kitasatospora > Kitasatospora sp. NPDC058063. Next base: position 228,756 of record NZ_JBHVSD010000012.1, on the reverse strand, counting down.
CTGCCGGATCGGCGGCGACCGGGACAGCGAGCTCGACGGGGTGCTCTGGAACGGGCAGCTGCAGACCGCGCTGCAGTACCCGGGCAACGTCCGCCCGGGCAGCTGGAACGACCTGGACATGATGTTCACCGGCTGGCAGGACGTCTACGGCCTGTGGGGCACCACCGACACCTGCGTCTGCCACAAGCCCTTCACCGACGACGAGTCCCGCACCGAGACCTCGATCCTCGCGATGCTCGCCGCGCCGCTGATCTCCGGCGCCGACCTGCGCACCGCCGCGCAGTCCGGGCACAGCGACGGCGGCTACACCTGGTCCACCGGGATCGACGGCGCGAGCCTGGCGATCCTGAAGAACCGCGAGGTGATCGCGATCGACCAGGACGGCCTCACCAAGCCCGCCACCCTGGTCGGCGCCAGGCCGGCCGACGGGCGCGCGCCGGTGGTCCTCAAGCGGCAGCTCGCCAACGGCGACACCGCCGTGCTGCTGGTCAACCAGGACCCGTCGGCCGGCCGCACTGTCTCCACCAGTCTCACCGAACTCGGCCTCGGCGGCTCCGGCTATCGGGCCAAGGAGCTGTGGACGGGCGCGAGTTCGACCGTCACCGGGCCGATCGGCGCCTCGCTCCCGGCGCACGGCGCGGCCCTCTACCGGCTCACCCCGGCGTCGACGGGCGGGCCGTCGGGCGTCGTCGACGACGGGAAGTACCACACGCTGACCAGCGGCGGCCTCGCGCTCTCGCTGCTCGGCTCCTGCACCGCGCCGATCGCCTCGATCACCGACCTGGAGCCCGCGCGCCCCGGTGACGCGGCGCAGCAGTGGACCTTCACCACCAACCCCGACGGCACCGTCCGGATCACCGACAACTGCGCCACCGCCACCCACCGGCACACCGTGCTCTCCGCCGGGAGCTCGGCCGGCAACAGCGCCTACCTGCTCGACCTGTCGCCCGGCAACCCCTGGCAGGAGTGGAAACTGACGCAGGGCCCGGCCGGCGTCACCGTCACCAACGTCGCCACCGGCCTCGCCCTCGACGCGGGCGCCGGCACCGCCGGCACCCCCGTCACCACCCGCCCGGCCGCCGGCCAGAGCTGGACCGTCGCCTCCTGAGCCGAGCGCGTCACGAGGACCCGGGGCCGGCCGTCCGCACGGAGCGGGCGGCCGGCATCCGGACCAGCACGGCCACGCTCAGGCCGAAGATCAGCACACCCAGCGGGACGTGGACCGACGGCACGTGCGCGATGCCGAGGACGACCTGCGCCGAGGCCAGCACCAGGAAGCCCGACGCGTACAGGATCGGGCGGGGCGAGCCGCCGCCCAGCCGCCAGGCCAGGACGGCGGCGAGCACGTACAGCATCGAGGCCCCGTACATCACCCGCGCGCCGATGCCGTGCAGCAGTTCGCCGTAGGAGGTGGAGAGCAGGAGGCCGGCCGAGACCGCCTGGAGGAGGACGGTCGCGGTCTGGAGCGCGACGGAGACCCGCAGGAAGGCCCGGGTGCGCTGTGCCACCGCCGTTCCCGACACCGTCCCCGTCGGCGCCGTCCCCGTCGACGCCCTCGCCGTGGTGTGGATGGCCATGTCGTGTTCCCCTCTTCTGCCTCGCGGCGGTTGATCGATAGTGTCCCGGTGATCCGACGACACAGGCCGGCGAAGTGTGAGGCGGGGTCCGTCCCGCGGCGGACATCGCAGGCCGGCTCGTGGTCGGGTCGCAGCGGCGAGAACGGCAGGAGCCGCGAGCGCGGCGAGCGCGGCGAGCGCGCCGGCGGACGAGACGAGGCAGGGAGCGGCCCCGACCATGAACACCCCGTCCGAGCCCGGGCAGGAGCGGCCCGTACCGGAGCTGAGCGTGATCGTCGGCGAGCGGCGGCAGCTGATCAACCTCGCCTACCGGCTGCTCGGTTCGCTGGCCGAGGCCGAGGACGCGGTGCAGGAGACGTACGCCCGCTGGTACGCGCTGCCCCGCCGGCAGCAGGAGGCCATCGCCTCGCCGGGCGCCTGGCTGACCACGGTGGCCACCCGGGTCTGCCTGGACCTGCTCGGATCGGCGCGGGCCCGGCGGGAGCGGTACGTGGGCGAGTGGATCCCCGAGCCGCTGCCCGACCGCAGCGAGTGGATCGGCGGGCCGGCCGGCGGCGGCGGACCGGCCGACCCGGCGGACTGGGTGACCCTGGACGAGTCGGTGAGCATGGCCTTCCTGGTCGTGCTGGAGGCGATGACCCCGGCCGAGCGGGTGGCGTTCATCCTCCACGACGTCTTCCGCTACCCCTTCCCCGAGGTCGCCGGGATCGTCGGCCGGACCCCGGCGGCCTGCCGGCAGCTGGCCGCCTCCGCCCGCCGACGGATCAGGGCCGCGCAGGCCCCGACGACGCCGACGGGCGCGCAGGCCGGTCTGGTGCGGCACTTCAAGCAGGCCTGGGAGGCCCGGGACATCACGGCCCTGATCGCCCTGCTCGCCCCGGACGCCACGATGACCGCCGACGGCGGCGGCCTGGCCGGCGCCGCCCTGCGCCCGGTCCGGGGCGGCGAGCGGATCGCCCAGTACCTGGTCCACCTCGCCGACCGGGCCCCCGGGCTCACACTCCTCGAACGGACCGTCAACGGCCGCCCCGGCCTGGTGGCCCGGCACGGCGGCCGCACCGCGACGGTGGCGGCGTTCGAGCTCGCGGACGGCCGGATCACCCGCATCTGGGCGGTCCGCAACCCGGAGAAGCTGCGCCCGTGGACGGAGGACGACCCGCGCGAGGGCTGAGACCCCGCCCTGCTGCTCCTCCACCACCTCCGCCCCCGGGCACTCCCGCGCCGGGTCGATGCAACGCGCGGCCGGCAGGTCCAGCCGTTCGACGCCTGTGCGGAGGTGGGCCCGGCGGTCACCGCCCGACCGGTGCCTCCCGCGTCGCCGCCGGCCCGGACCCGGCTGACTCGGGCAGCACCGGCTCGGGCAGCACCGGCTCCGGCAGCGTCCGGAACAGCGCCCAGCTCAGCACCGGCATCAGCACCAGCGGCAGCAGCGCCGTACGCAGCGAGGTCGCGTCCGCGAGGGCGCCGATCACCGGGCTCGCCAGGCCGCCGATGCTGACCGTCAGCCCGAGGGTGATCCCGCTCGCCGTGCCGATCCGCGACGGCAGGTAGTCCTGCCCCAGGGTGACCTGCAGCGAGAACGGCACGTACAGCCCCGCCGAGGTCAGCGCCACGAACAGGTACAGCGCCGGGCCCGGCACCAGCAGCACCCCGGCCACCGCGACCGCCGCCACCAGGTACGACCAGCGGGACACCGCGACCCGCCCCCACCGGTCCGCCAGCGCGCCGCCCAGCACCGAACCCACCGCACCGCCCGCGTACAGCACCACCAGCGCCGCGGTACCCGCCGCCGGACCGCCGCCGAGGCGCTGGGTGGCGAACAGGGAGAGGAAGGTGCTCAGCCCGACGAAGGCGATCGAGCGGCAGACCACCGCGAGCGACAGCCTCAGGAACGCCGCCCGGTTGTCGGCTGCCGGAGCCGGGGGCTGCGCCACCCCGGCCGCCCGGCGCCGCTCCAGCTCGCGCAGCACCGGCAGGCAGAGCGCGGCGCCCGCGAGCGCGGGCAGGGCCAGCAGCGGGGTCAGCCGCAGGCCGCCCGTCCCGACCACCGCGGCGACCAGCAGCGGGGCGGCCGCGAAGCCCAGGTTGCCGCCCAGCGAGAACCAGGCCATCCCCCGGTGGACGCCCGGCCCGCCCGGCGCCGCGGACGCTCCCTGCGTCCCCGGCGCCCGCTGCGCCGCCAGCCGGGCCACCCGGGCCGACTCCGGATGGTAGGCCGCCACCCCGACCCCGGACAGCGCCACGAAGAACAGTGTCAGCCCGTACGAGCCGCTCACCCCGCTGAGCGCGATGCCGGCGCCGCCCAGCAGCGTGCTGACCGGCAGCAGCCAGGGCAGCGGCCGACGGTCGGTGAGCGCCCCGAACAGCGGCTGCGCCACCGAGGAGAGCAGCGAGGCGGCGAGCACCACCCCGGACACCGCGGCGTAGCCGTAGTGGCGTTCGGCGACGAGGAAGGGCACCAGGGCCGCCACCGCACCCTGGTAGACGTCCACACAGGAGTGCCCGACGGAGAGCAGCAGGATCGACCTGTGGTCGGAGTTCTTCGGCATGCCGCCAGCCTCGGGCCTCCACCCGCCGTCGGACTTCCGATAATCTGCCATCCGATGCCGAGAATCCGCCATGAGCCCGTCGCGTCGACCGAGGCCCGGCTGCTGCCCCCAGGCGGCGCCATCGACGCGCACCGGCACGACGACCACCAGATCGCCTACGCCGCCCGCGGCGTGCTGAGCATCACCACCGACGCCGGCTCCTGGGTCGCCCCCGGCAACCGCGCGCTGTGGATCCCGGCCGGCACCGTCCACGCCCACCGGGCCCACGGCGAACTCGAACTCCACCTGATCGGCCTGCCCGCCGCCGACAACCCGCTCGGCCTCGACCGCCCGACCGTCCTCGCCGTCGGCCCGCTGCTGCGCGAACTGATCGTCGCCCACACCCGCGGTCCCGCACAGGACACCCCCGAATGCGCCCGGCTGCGCGCCGTCCTGCTCGACCAGTTGCGCGCCTCCCCCCAGCAGCCGCTGCACCTGCCCACCCCCGCAGCACCGGTGCTGCGGGCCCTGTGCGCACTGCTGGAGGCCGACCCGGCCGACGGCCGCACCCTCGCCGAACTCGGCCGCACCGTCGGCGCCGGCGACCGCACCCTGTCCCGGCTGTTCCGCGCCGACCTCGGCATGACCTTCCCCCAGTGGCGCACCCAACTGCGGCTGCACCACGCCCTGGTCCTGCTCGCCGAGGGACTGCCGGTCACCGCCGTCGCGCACCGCTGCGGCTGGGCCTCGGCCAGCGCCTTCATCGACGTGTTCCGCCGCGCCTTCGGCCACACCCCGGGCGCGCGGGCGCCCCGTTGAACGCCGTTGTCCGTGGGACGTGGGAGGCTGGGGAGCATGTGCGGCCGCTTCGTCTCCACCACCACGCCCCAGGACCTCGTCTCACTGCTCGGAGAGCTCCGGTGGGACCCTGCCGAGACCTTCGCACCGAGCTGGAACGTCGCCCCGACCGACCCGGTCCCGGCCGTCCTGGAACGCGTCGACCGGGACACCGGCGAGGTGCTGCGCCAACTGCGGCCGCTGCGCTGGGGATTGGTCCCGTCCTGGTCCAAGGACCCGTCCGGCGGCGCCCGCATGATCAACGCCCGCTCGGAGACCGTCGACACCAAGCCCGCCTTCCGCAAGGCCTTCACCGCCCGCCGCTGCGTCATCCCCGCCGACGGCTACTTCGAATGGCGCGAGGTCCCCGCCACCGCCGACCGCAAGAAGTACAAGCAGCCGTACTTCCTCAGCACCGGCAACGTGATGCTGATGGCCGGCCTCTACGAGTTCTGGCGCGACGCGACCCGCCCCGAGGACGACCCGCTCGCCTGGCTGGCCACCGCCACCGTCATCACCACCGACGCCACCGACTCCGCCGGCCGCGTCCACGACCGGATGCCCCTCACCATCGCCCCCGACGACCTCCCCACCTGGCTCTCCCCCGCCCACACCGACCACGCCGAGCTCCACCACCTGCTGCGCCGCCCCGCCGACGGCGACCTGCGCGTCCGCGCCGTCCCCACCACCGTCAACAGTGTCCGCAACAACGGCCCGCAACTGCTGGACCCGGCCGACGACCCGCTGGGACTGGCCGACTGAAGCAGAACCAGGGAGATCGCATGAACCGCACCCCCGCGAGCATCGTCGAGGCCGCGTTCCGCTGCTACCGGTCACAGGACCGGGACGCGGCCGTGCCGCTGTACGCCGAGGACTTCACGTTCACCAGCCCCCAGGACGACCGCATCGACAAGGAGGCCTTCTTCCGCCGGTGCTTCCCCACCGCCGACCGGTTCACGGAGCAGCGGCTGCTGCGGGTGACGCCCGCCGGCGAGGAACTCGTCTTCGCCTACTACGAGTACGAGCTGACCACCGGCGACCGCTACCGCAACGTCGAGGCGATCACGGTCCGGGACGGGCTGATCCGGGAGGTGCAGGTCTTCTTCGGCGGCCGGCAGCCGTCGCCGGGCCCGCCCGCGGCACCGTGAACCGGCCTCCCCGGATCGTTCCGCCTCGCCGACCCGTCCCGGGCGGCACCCCGGCGCCCGGCGGCGGCGTCAGCAGATCCTGCCGGGCCGGGCCGCGGTGGCCCTGAGCAGATCCCGCAGCAGGCCGAAGTCGACGTTCTCCGGCCTGCGGAACCGCAGGCAGCCCTTGCCCATGTCCTGCCCGGCCAGCCGTTCCTCGAACGCCTCACGGACGTCACCGCGCATGAGGTAGAAGGAGATGTACTGCTTCTGGCTGGCGAACGCGATCTCCGCGGCACCGTCCCGCTCGTACGCGGGCATCCCGTACGCCATGACCTCGTCGAAACCCACCAGTTCCTCCCGGCACAGCTGACGCAACTCGGCCAGCACGGCCCTGCGTCCCTCGGGAACCCCGGTCAGATAGCCGTCGACGTCGCTCGCCCTGCTCTGCACCATTCCATGAGGCTATGCCGGATATGGAACCCGCATCAACATGTCAAGCTCCTCCTCGTGCCGCACCGCGGGAATCCGCCGGGGAGTTTCGGGCGGGCCGGGAGGCCGGGGGGCCGGGGAGCGAAAACCTGTTGGGCCCGCGCGGGCGGATCTGCCACGCTCGGCGGATGGGTGCATTGGATGGGGTGGCGGCCAGGGTCGCCGGCGGAGCCACCGTCGAGTTCAGGCCGAGCGGTTCGTCGATGGTCCCGCTGATCCGCAGTCGGCAGCTGGTGGCCGTCGCCCCGGTCGACCCGTCCAAGCTGGAGCTCGGCGACATCGTTCTCGCCCGGGTCGCCGGAACCGTGTACCTGCACCTGGTGTCGGCCCTCGATCCGGCCAGGCGGCGCGTGCAGATCAGCAACAACCGGGGCCGCATCAACGGCTGGACCGGCCACGACCGGGTCTTCGGCATCTGCGTCGCCGTCGAGGGCACGCCCCGGGCCGGGGCGGCGGACAAGACCCCGGCGGCCTCCCCCGCCCGGCCCTGAGGCACACGGGACCGCCTCGGTCCGGCGGCGTGTCTGACAATTCGCGTCGGATCAGGGTGCGGCAGTCCCCGGCCGGCCGAGCGGGAGCAGGTACTGGATCGGCTCGCCAAGGTCGTCCAGGCCGAGGAGTTCGTGGGCGAGGTCGTCCTGGAGGCCGCCGAGGGGGGTGGTGCCGAGGCCGAAGGCGGCGGAGGTCAGGAGCAGGTTCTGGGCCAGGTGTCCGGCTTCCAGGACGCCGAGGCGCAGGGCGCGCAGACCGTAGCGGCGGCGCAGCCGGGCGAGGTCGAGGTACACGGCGAGGACGGCGGGGGCCCGGTCGACGCCGATGGCGTCCGGGTCCTCGGCCGGGCGGGAGAGGTAGGAGGAGAGCGCCTTGAGGTCGTCGAGGGCGGGGGCCGGGCCGATCGGGCGCAGGCTGCGGTGTTCGGGGAGGCAGTGGTAGGTGCCGGCGGGCAGGCCGTCGACGGCGAGGGCGAGCAGGCGCAGCCGGACGGTGTGCAGGGCGCCCGCGCTGGGGTACGGGCGGTGGCCGGCGTCGGGGTCGGGGGCGAAGGCGGACCAGAGCAGTCCGCCGAGGGCGCCGGCGGTGAGCGGGCCGGTCAGCGGGCCGCGGGTGGAGCGGCGGGTGCGCAGGGCGTCGGCGAGGGTGACGGGCGGCAGCGGGTCGGCGGGCAGCGGGAGGTCGCCGGGTCGGGGGCTCGGGGCCGGGTGGTGCGGCAGGTCGCGCAGGGCGGTGTCCTCGCCGCGGCCGATCTGGAACTTGCTGCGCTCCAGGTACTGGTGGTCGGGGGCGTGGTGGTCGGCGGGGAAGAAGGTGAACGGCTGTCCGGTCTCCAGCAGGGTGCGGGCGGCGAGGCGGCAGACCGCCCGTTCCTCGTCGGGGCCGACGCCGAGCCGGTTGAACAGCATGTGCAGCTGGGAGGCCCAGATCCACTCCAGGCGATCCTCGGCCTCGGCGGCCTCTGCGGGCGCGGGGTGGGCGGCGGCCACGGCGGGAGCAGCGGACACGGCGGCCCGCATCCGGGCGGCGGCCTCGGCGACCCGCGCCGCCCAGTCCCCCAGCCAGGGCGTGGCCGTGCCGGCGTCCAGTGCCGCGCGCAGCTCCCGGGCGCGGCGGGCCAGCGTCTCCCGCTGGCGGGCGAACACGGTGTTGACCCGGGTGTGCACGGCGGCGCCCGGCAGCGGCCGGAACTCGGTGACCCAGCGCCAGGCGGCGGCGTGGCGGCGCAGCCAGCGGGAGGCGGCGAGTTCGTCGTGGCCGAGCGCGTACGCGGTGGTGTGGGCGAGGTCGAGGGCGAGTTGCAGCCGCTTCTCGGGGGCCGCGCCGAGGGCGTGCAGGGCGCCGACGGCGGCGCGGGTGGAGTGGGTGAACACCTCTTCGGCGATCGGCAGCAGGTCCGCGCCGCCGTAGCGCTCGGTCTCGGGCTCGTACGGGACCTCCGTCACGGTGCCGTGCCCGTCCGCGAACGGGCCGTCGGGCGCGGTGCGCCGGGTGGCGAGGCGGGTGAGGTCGGCGGCGAGGGAGGCGGGCGCCGGGCCCGGGCCGCGGTGGCGGATGCGCAGGTGGGGGCCGCCCTCGCCGTAGCGGATGAAGAACCAGTCGGTGCCGGCGAGCCCGTCCATCAGCGGGGCGAGGTCCTCGGTGAGGAAGGCGTCGGCCTCGCGGGCGGGCAGCGGCAGCGCGAGGTGCAGGCTGTGCCAGGCGGTGGCCGGCAGCGCGTGGGTGGTCATCGCGTGCTCTCCGGTGGGCTGGGGGCGTGTCCGAAAGACACGCCCTAAGGGAACGGGTGCGGGTAGAGCGGGAGTTCGTCGTGGCGCAGCGGCGCGGTGGTGCGGCCGAGGCGGTACGGGACCTCCAGCAGGCGGGGCAGGCCCCGGGTGCGGCGGTTGGCGTGGCCGAAGGTCATCGGCAGCGTGCCGGGGACGACGACCTTGGCGCAGTGCAGGCCGAGCCGGTCGCGGACGCCGGGCTCGTCCTGGGTGACCACGAGGACCTCCAGGTCCTCCTCCGCCAGCCGGTTGACCGTCCGCTCCAGCAGGTCGGTGAGGTCGGTGACCGGTTCGGGGTCGCCGGGCCAGCGCTCGGTCCAGGGCACCGGTGGCGGGCCGGCGAACAGGAAGTCGAGGCGGGGCTGGGCCTCGGGCAGGGTGTTGAGGCCGACGTGGTCGTCCAGGGAGAGGACGAGCTCCGGGCGTTCCAGCATCGGCCGCAGCCGCTGCGGGTCGCGCGGCCCGCCCGGGGCGGCGGAGCGGTGGGGCGCCTCCTGGACGTTGGTGACCACCTCGGCGACGGCGGAGCGGATCGCCGTCCGGGGGTCGTGGTGGGCTCCGGCGGCCAGGAGGGTGCGCGGGGCGTCGGGGTGGTCGCCGCGGTGGCGGCAGAGGGCGATCACGGCGGGAACGCCGAGGTCGTTGGTGGCGTCGAGCAGGGTGAGGCGGTAGCCGAACAGCTCGGCCCGGTCGGCGAGTTCGGCGATCTGCGGGTCCTCGGTGGGGACGGCGACGCCGGGCAGCGGGGTGCGGGCGTACCAGGCCATCAGGAAGGCGTCGCGCTCGGCGACCTCGAACAGGCCGTAGAGCGCGGCCTCCTGGGGACTGTTGCCGAGTCCGCAGCCGTTCGAGGACTCGTAGACCACCCGGGGGCGGTCGCGGCCGGGAACCTCCCAGTAGGCGACGCGCTCCGGGACGGCGACCGGGCGGCGGCGGGTGAGCGACCAGCCGTGCACCCAGTCGAGGACCAGCTCGGGGGTGTACGGGGCGGTGGCCGGACTGGGGTGCCCCTGGTGGGCGTCGTCGGGCAGGCCGAGCCGGACCGGGTCGAGGACGGCTTCCGGGCCCAACTCGCCTGCCAGTTCGGCGAAGGAGGCGCGCAGGACGGTGCGGCGCCCGAGCGGCCGCATGCCCGCGTGCCGTTCCACCGCCTCGAACAGCGCGACCCGCTCGCTGGAGCGGAAGTCCTCGGCGCGCCCGTACCCGCCGTCGTCGAGCGCCCGGCCGTCGGTCACCCAGGCGGTGGTGAGGGCGAAGGCCGAGTCCTCAGTGCGGAACAGCCGGCGGACCGGGCCGAACCGCTCGTCGTACAGTTCGGCCCGCAACTGCCCGGCGTCGGTGCGGTCGTTGGGCCCGCGCAGGACGGCCGGGTCGGGCAGCGGGCGGGGGGTGGCGGGCAGCCGGGCGGCCTCGGGCGTGTCGGCGGGCAGCGGCCGGCAGACCTCGCAGCCGCCGACGGGGCGGACCCGGTGGGTGGACCAGGTGGCCCGGCCGCCGTGCACTATGTGGACGGTGGCGCCGTCGGCGCTCTCCGCGGCCTCGGGGCCGCCGGCGCCTTTCGCGGCCTCGGTGCCCTTGGCCAGCTCGGCGGCGAGCGCGGACACGGCCTCGGCGAAGGCCGGGGTGCCGGTGCCGCCCAGCGCCAGGGCCGGGCTCTGCCAGGGCACCCGGCCGCCGGCGGTGGCGAGCCGCTGGTACTCGACGCAGGCGAGGCAGGCCGGTGCGCCGGGGGCGAGCACCGGCCCGACCACGGTCAGCGCGCCGTCCTCGCGCACCGGCACCAGGCGTACGGGGTGTGCCAGGGCGTGCCGGCTGAGCCGGGCGGCCAGGCCCAGGGTCCATTCGGCGAGGTGGACGACGGCGGTGCCGCTCGTGGCGGCCAGTGCCTCGACCGGGGTCAGGACCGGCAACTCGCTCATGGGCGGCCTCCTTCGGCTGTGAGGGCCGTGAAGCCGCAGCCGTCCAGGGCGTCGGCGAACGGGCGGGCCTCGGGGGTGGCGGGCTGCCAGCGGGCGGTGCGCAGACCGGTGATCCGGACCAGGGCGGCCTGCAGGTCCGTTTCCCGGTCGGCGATGTCGGCGAGCCAGCGGTCGGCCCAGCCCAGGTCGGTCCAGGCCGCCGGGGTCCGGCCGGCGGCGGCGAGCGGGGCGGCGGCGCCGGACAGGACGGTGTGGTGGACGGCGGCGAGGCCGGCGTCCCGGGCCATCAACCGGGTGAGGGCGGCCAGTGCGGCGTGGGCGGCGGCGTCGGCGGGCGCGCCCTCGACCGCCCTGCCCTCCTCCACCTGCGCCAGGTACACCGACTCACCGGAGAGCTGACGAACCGTCAGAACCGGTGCTCGGCCGAGCCGGCGGGCCAGGACGCCGTACCAGTGCCCGGCCTGCGGGTGGTCCCGCCAGGCGGACTCGGGCACCGCCCGCTCCCCCCGCACCGCCCGGTCGTCCGGGAGCGGCCCGTCGCCCCGCGCCGCCCGGGCGAGCACGGCGCGGCGCAGGGCCAGGCCGAGGGCGTGGTCCGGGTCGACTCCGACCACCGGCACGGCTCCCCCGCCCACCGCCGCCAGGTGCAGTTCGGCGGACCGGCAGGCGGCGGCCAGCCGGGCGAGGTCCGTCCGCACGGCCCCGGCCGCCAGCGGGCCGGCGGGGGTGGCGCAGGAGACCAGGGCCACGGGCAGCTGCGGGAGGTCGCCCGCGGAGGGTGCGTCCAGCACACCCAGCCGGGGGTCACCGAGGGCGTTCACCCGGCGCAGCGCCTCGGCGAGGCTCCCGGGCGGCGCGGCGACGGCCCCGGGGCCCGCCGCCCACGGGTGGTGCTCGGCGTGCGGCGGAGCGGCGTCGGCGATCAGGACGGTGGGGCGCCCGTCGAGCAGCCGCGGATCGTCGGCCGGCTCGCCCGGGTCCGGCAGACCCGCGACGGCGCAGAGCAGCCGCTGGGCGCCGGCCGCGGCGAGCAGCGCGAGGAGCACGGGCGGCGGGTCCGCAGCGGGGGCGGGTTCCAGCCGGGCGGTGAGCGCCGCCGCGTCCGTCCGGGCCCGGGCCGGGTCGGCGGGCTCGGTGACGAAGCCGCCGTCCGCACCGCACTGCACCGCGACCGCCAGTTCCGTTCCCGCCGGACCGGCCGCCGTGGCCACCACCCGGCCGGCGGGCAGCCCGGGCTCGGCGACCACCGCCGGAGCCGCCGTCCCGCCCCGGGCCAAGGCGCGCGCCACCGCGCGGGCCGACAGGCCGTCCGGGTCCGCGGCGGCCACCACCGGGCGGGCGGCCGCCAGGGCCGCCTCCGCACCGCCGGGGTCGTCCGCCACCGCGCCCGGCCAGGGCGGCAGTCGGACCCCGTCCGGGTGGTCCACGAGCAGGCCGTGCTCGCGCAGCCGGGCGGTGACGGTGGCCAGCGCGGCCGCCACCCTCGGCTCGACGGCCGCGTCGACGGCCTCCGCGTCGACGGCCGCGTCGACGGCCTCCGCCTGCGGCCCGAGCCGGGCGGCGAGCACCTGCCAGAGCGCCGGGAGCGCCCGGCTGCCCTCCAGGGTGACGCTGCTCTCGCGCCCGCGCAGGTGCAGCCCTTCGCGCAGCGGCGTCACCGCCACTCCGGGGCGCAAGCGGGGCCGAACGGCGTCCGGTTCGGCCGTCATGCCGCCCCCTCCAGTTCGGTGCGCTCCGCGCCGCCCGTCGCCACCGCGGCGCCCGACTGCTCCGCGGCGCCCGTCGCCACCGCGCCGCCCTGCTCCTCCGCGGCGCCGAGGAGCGCCTGCCAGCGGTGCCCGGTCAGCTCGGGCACGCTGCGCACCAGCAGGTGGGCGGCCAGGTAGCGCTCCATCGGGCGGACGTCGCAGATCGCGAGCAGCCGGTACAGGCCGTTGGTGCCGGCCCGGTTGATCAGGTAGTCGGGACGGTGCCACATCCTGCCGTCGGGGTCGGAGCGCTGCAGCAGTCGGTGGAACTCGCTGTAGCGGGTACGCAGTTCGGCGTTCCAGCGCTCGGCGGTGGCCGGGTCGCCGAGGGCCTCGGCGCGCTCCCGGTACTCGGCGTGGCGGCCGCCGAGGTCGGCGCCGGCCGACAGCCGCCGCTCGGCCAGGCTCCAGGCGGTCGCCGACCAGTGCGCCCAGTCCCGTTCCCAGTCGCGGGCGCCGCCGTCGGCGATCCGGCCGACCAGCGCGGTGACCGCCCGGCCGCTCTGCTCCCAGCGGCGCTCGAAGGCGGCCCGCAGGCTGCCGTCCGGGTCCTCGTGGACCAGGAAGTCCTCCAGGTGCGAGAGCACCGAGTAGTGCGCGCCGACCAGCCCGTCCGGGTGCGCGGTGGCGTGGGTCGCGAGCGCCGTCACGACCAGCTGCACCCGCGCCTGCGCGGTGTCGCCGTGCGCGCCGAGGAAGTGGCAGGCCGAGTCGAGGGCGGGCAGGCCGGTCCGCAGCAACTCCTCGCGCAGCTCGGCGGATTCGGCGCCGATCAGCGCCCGCAGGGCTTCCTCGGCGGACCGGTCGACGGGCGCCGCCACGACGGTGTTGTCCGGCACCAGCGGCGCGTACGGCGGCGCGATCAGCTCCGCGCGTCCGGCGACGGCGGCCTCGGCGAGCAGTTCCTCGTCCGACCGGTCGGCCACGGACGGGTGCGCGGCCGACCACGCCCGCAGCGCCTCGGCGGCCCGCTGCGCCGCCCCGGCCACCCGTGCCTCCGGGCCGCACAGCCGAAGCCGCAGGTGCGGTCCGAACCGCCAGTGCCGCTCGACGTGGGCGGCCAGCCCCTCGGCCGCCGCCTGCCGGGCCAGCGGCAGGACGGCTTCGCGCAGCGCGCGGGCCTTGTCGGGCCGGTAGTGGTACAGGACCACGTCCCAGGCGGTCACGGCTCCTCGGCCGTCGGCCGGGTCACTCATCGGGCGCCTCCTCGGCGATGGCGGTGCGGACGGATTCGAAGGCGCCCGCCGGCGGGCTGCCCCGGCCGGGCCGGTACGTCTCCACCACGAGTTCCACGGCCCGGGTCGGCTCCGGCTGCCCCGCGATGGCCGGGAGGGCCTCCTCCAGGACCGCGCCGTGCGGGTGCCGGGTGAGCCATTTGGCGAGGTGGCGCAGGTGCAGCGGGTTGCCGAGGTCGACGGGCTGCGGCTTGGGGGCTCGCAGGTGGGCCACGAAGGCGTCGCCGGGCGTGCCCGTGGGGTCGGCCGCGGCCGGTGCGGGGTGGAGGAAGAGCTGCTCGGGCAGGTCGAGCCGGGCCCGCCAGCGGGCGACGGCCGCGGCCGGAACCCCGTCGGGGCCCGGGTCGGCGGCGAGGTCGGCCCGCAGGGCGTCGAGCACTCCGGCCGGCAGGAGCCAGCGGCGGCGGGCGAGGACGACGTGCCGGTGGCGCAGCCGCGGGGTGCGCAGCACGCTGCCGCCGGGCGCGGCGAGGGTGGTGCGCGGCAGCAGCGGCCGGAAGTCGACGACCCCCTCGGGGTGGTCGTTGAGCAGCGGGCCGAGCCGCTGGGGCAGCATGACCGGTGCGAGGAAGCCCAGGTAGAGGACGTCGAGCAGCTCGTCGGTGGTGCGCAGCCGCAGCCGGAGCTGGTCGTCGACCGGGTCGTGCACGAGGTCGAGGTCGGACTCGGCGAGGCTGGTCCACTGCCGGTCGGGGCCGATCTCGTCGGCGAGCAGCCGCGGGTGCAGGTTGGCGTTGAACCCGCCGACCGGCCGGATCTGGGCGGCGCGGGCGCCGGCGCCGAGTCCGGACCGCAGCTGCCGGGCGACCTCGGTGGCGGCCTGCGGGGCCAGGCCGTCGAGGAAGCGGCTGGTGAAGCGCCCCCAGCCGCCGTAGACGTGGTTGACGCACAACAGGCCGTCCGCGGAGCCGCGTTGGACGAACCAGGAGTAGCTGAGCGGGCGGACCGCGGTCCAGTGGGGCAGTCGGGCGGCCAGGGCGCGGATCCGCTCGGCGGGGAGTACGAGTTCGCCGTCCTGCTCCGGCAGCTTCGCGAACTCCTCGCGCAGCGCGGCCAGTTCGCCCGGGGGTTTCGGATCCGCCCAGGAGTCCGCCAGGTCGGCAGCGAAGTCCCAGGGGGCGTCGCACACCCCGCCGACGCCGTAGCGGGCGACGAAGCGGTCCCGGGCCGCCCGTCGCATCAGGTGGGCGTGGTCGAACAGCTCGGCGAACGCGGTGAGTTCGGCGAGCGCCGCCCGGTCGGCCGCGCCCGGCCGGGGCTGCGGCGGAGCCGGCGCGTGGACGTCCTCGCTGAGGACGCTGAGCGGCGCGGCCTCCTGCGGCACCGGCCGGCCTGCGTCGGCCAGCAGCCGCCGCCAGTGCTCGGCGAGGACGGCCAGCAGTGCGGGACGGTGCGCGCCCGGGATCATGGCCAACTCGGCGGTCTGCCGTTCGAGTTGCTCGATCCGGTGGGCCAGCTCGGCGTCCTGCGGCCACTGCCGGAGCCACCCGGCGAGGCTGCGGAGCGGGTGCCGGTCCTGCGGGTCGACCGGTTCGCTGGGCACCAGCAGCCGGGCTGTGACGAGCTGGTCCACGAAGCGGTGCGCGGCCGGGTCGTCGCCCGGCCGCCCGAGGGCCTCGGCGAGCCCGGCGGCGAGCCGGTCCGGCGGGGCCGGGGTGGCCGCGAGCGAGGTGAGCAGGGACAGTTCGGGCCGGGCGGCGAGTTCGACCTCCTCCTCCCGGGTGACCAGGAAGCGCCCGCCCGCGAACAGTGCCTCCGCACGGGCATAGCGGGCCCGGCCGTCGGCGACCCGGGCCGCGCTGCTCATCCGGTGCGGCAGCGCGCGGCTGCGGCGGGGGTCGTCGAGCAGGGCCTGGACGAGCGCGGTGACCAGCGCCCGGTTCTCCCGGACGCAGGCGCGGGGCTCGCCCGCCGCGGCTTCGGCGTCCTCGGAGGACCAGCCGACGGCGGTGAACCAGGACAGCGGGCTGGTCTTGGCGGTGGCCCGCAGGGCGTGCCGCAGTACGGCCGCCTCCTCCTTGCGCGCCCGGCCGCGCGGTTCCCCGGTCGCGCCCGCCGTATTGGCCACCGCGCGCAGCAGGTCGGCGCTGCCGAGCGCGACGGCCCGGGTGAAGGCGGGCTCCCGGCAGATGTCCGCGAGGGCGGCCCGTTCGGCGGCGAGGGCGGGCGGGACGGCCTCGGCGAGCGCGTCCAGCAGCCGGGCCCGCAGCCGTCGCAACTCCAGCCACTCGGCGAGCCGTGGGATCCGGCCCGGCAGGTCGGCGAGCCGGTCGAGCAGCGCCGCCCGCGGCGTTCGCCCGTTGTGCAGGTCGCGGCGCAGCGGCAGCACGACCCTGCGGTGGAACTCCTCGTCGTGCCCGGCCCGGCCGGCGTACAGGTCGTCGCAGAGGGCCGGCCGCAGGGCCTCGGCGGCGGCCTCGGCGGCGGCGAGGTCGCGCAGCAGCGCCCGGGTGTGCGCCGTGGCGGCGGACTGGGCGGGCCGGGCGAGCACGGTGGAGCGCACCAGGGCGTGGCGCGCGGCGTACGCGGCCGGAGCCGGTACGGGGGCCGGAGCCCGGGCGTCCCGGGGCCGGGCGGCGCGGTCGGGCATGGGCGGTTCCCTCCGACGGGGCCTGGGGCGCGTCTCGTGGGACTGGTCGGTTCCGGCCGCAACGCCGCCGGCCCGTCCGGGTCCGCGCGACAGGTCCCGCGGACGCGCGGCAGGCGCTGTGGACGCGGGACGAACCCGGCGCGTCCGGTGGACGCGCCGGGTCCCTCCTGGAACCGTGGCCGCGGCCTCGAAGGGCCCGGCCGACGGGTTCGGGCTGTTCCTTACATGTCCTGCGGCTGCGCGCAGGAGGACGAGGCCTGGCAGGAACAAGAACCCCAGGAGGCGCCGTTCTCGGGCAGCGCGACGGTGTCGCGCAGCGAGGTGACGGTCAGCTCGCTGAGGTCGAGGTCCTGAAGGTCGAGGCTCTCGATGCGGGACGCGGTGATGTCGGACATGGCGTTCTCCCTCACGTTGGCAGGCCTGCCGGTCGAACCGGAAGACGGGCCTGCGATCAGATGTTGCGGGATGTGCCGGGCCCCCGTGGGTGCGCCGCCCGCGGGTCGCTCGGACCCGGGCTTCGCACCGCCCGACGGCGACTCTAGGCGGCGGGCGGCGGGCGGCGGTACGGGCCGCCGCCACCTTGGCCGGAGCCCGCGCCTGGTCGGCTCAATACCGTTTCCACTCAAGCGGAACCCCAGTCCTCACGGATCCCCCGCCCCATCGGCCGTGCGGTCCTGTGGAACGAGGACCCTGCCCGTCCACCGAGGCCGGGACCGCCGAGGAGTTCCTCGGACCATTCGCGTCACGCCTTGAGCGTGTTCCTGGCGCAGGACCCTAGGCGGTCCGGCCGGCGCAGGCCGCGGCGGTCACCAGGCTGGTGAAGGCGGCCTCGGAGGCGGGCAGTCCGGCGGGGTCGTACGGGTTGCGGGAGAGCACGACCTGGCGCCGCCCGGTGTCGTCGGCGAGCATGACGCTGCTGTAGCCGATGCTGTCGCCGCGGTGGCCCCAGAAGTCTCCGCACGGGGTGGGTGTGCGTTCCAGGCCGAGGCCGTAGTCGGCGCCGCGCCCGAGGCCCGTGGTGTGCTTCATCTCGGCGAGTTCGGCAGGCCCGAGGAGCCGTCCTCCGAGCAGGGCGGACATGAAGGCGGCGAGGTCGGCGGTGGTGGAGATGCCGGCGCCGGACGGGCCGGCGATGCTCGGGTTGAACAGCGTGACGTCCACCGGGCCGCCGGGCAGACTGACGTAGGCGCGGGTGTGGCGACCGGGGACGGCGGGGTCGTTCTCCGGCATGGTGGTCTCGCTCAGGCCGAGGGGCCGGATGATCCGACGGTCGACCTCCTGCTGCCAACTGCGGCCGGTGGTCTTCTCGATGAGCATGCCGAGCAGGATGTAGTCGGTGTTGGAGTAGTGCCAGTCCTGACCCGGCGGGAAGTACGCCGGGTGGGTTTCGGCGATGGCGACGAGTTCCGCCATCGTCCGCGACTTCCAGCGGTCGGTGCTGAGCCAGGTCCGGAACGTGGCGTCGTCGTCGTAGGCGAAGGCCGGGTCCGAGGTGTAGTTGTAGATGCCGCCGGTGTGGTTGAGCAGTTGGCGGATGCTGATGCCGGCGCCGTCGCGCACGACGCCGGGCAGGTGCTTCTCGACCGGGTCGTCCAGGCCGATCCGGTGCTCCGCGACGAGTTGGAGGACGACGGTGGCCACGAAGGTCTTGGTGGCGCTGCCGATCCGGAAGCGGTCTCGGGCCGCGGCGGGCTCGCCGGTGGTGAGGTCGGCGGTTCCGGCCGCGCCCTTCCAGAGGGTGCGGCCGGCCTCGCCCACCCGGCCGAGCGCGGCGGTGGCACCGCCCGGCGCCACCACGGCCCGCAGGCCGGCGTCCAGCGCCGCCCGGTCGACCCTCCGCGCCTGGTCCGCCGCCGCGCCGACGGCGGTCGCGCCGCCGGTGTCCTGCGCGTTCGCCGCCGGGGCCACGCCGGCCACCAGGCCCGCTCCTGCCAGCACGACCGCCGCCACCCGGACGGCCGACACCCGGCGCCGTCCGGTCGCCGGCCGCGCACCCGTGCGGCCGGCTCCGTCCATCGACGTCCCCACCATGGCAACCTCCGCGATCTCGACTGGAAGTCGTCTCCAACTCCCATCTGTTGTCTGCTAGTTGAAACTCTCCCAGCATTCCGGCGGCGGATCGTCGAACTCAGGTCCGACCCCTTCTCCCCACCAGGTCGCACCCCTCCGGCCGGATGGCTACGACCTGGGTAGGGGCCCGACCCCGACGGCCCCCGGAGACGCGCCCCGATCCCCTCGGGGGCGCCACCAACCGGACAGACGACTCCTATCGACCGCCCAGCCCGTCGAAGGGGCAGGCCTGGGCCGTTCGACAGCACGGCCATGTCGATGGCCCCCGGTCCGGGCCGGCGCCCTTGGTCGCAGTGGGCGCCGGGGCGTGAGAGGGCGCCCGACGGGGTGACGTCCGCGCGGGTCTCGCCGTCGCCGAGGAGGACCTTGGCGCCGTACGGGCTCGGCGGAGCCGCACGGAAGACATGACGGAACGTCATCACCACGGTCTCGTACGACCGGCCGGAATCAGGGCCCGACCGGACGGGACTCCGTCCGCCCGGGGCCGGTCAGTGCAGCGGCAGCAGTCCCGGCACCGGGCCGCCGCGCCGGGCGAGGCGGCGCAGGAAGGTGGTGACGCCGGGCGTGCCGACCGCCCAGGCCCGGGCCTCCGCGTCCGGTCGGCGGCCGGGCAGCAGCGGCCGGTCGGGCCGGCCGCCGGCCCGGGTGAGGATCAGGGCCGCCAGTTCCTCGGCGGCCGCCCAGTGCCGGGCCTCGCCGGTGACCATCGCGAGGTCGACGAAGAGGTCTCCGACGCCCGCGAGACCGCAGCAGCGGAACACCTGCGCGGTCCTCGGGGCGAGCGTCCGGCAGGTGTCGGCCGCCTCGGCGGCCAGGGCGATCAGCGCGTCGTCGCCGTCCCGCCGTCCGGCCTGGACCAGCAGGCTGCCGAGCCCGGCCAGGCCCCGGCACCAGGACAGGTAGCGGCGGGTCGCCCCGGGCGCGCGGGCGGCGGCGACGATGCGCGGGAGGTCGGCCGCGAGTGCGTCCACGATCTGCCGGGCGGCATGCCGGGACGCCTCGTCGGGCATCGCGAGCAGGAAGTGGGCGAGGCCCGCGCGGCCGTGGGCGAAGCCCTCGGCCAGGGCCGCGGTGCCGGGGTTGGGCTCCTCCCCGAGGTCGTCCAGTGACCGGCCGGCCAGGTCGGCGGCGCAGTCGGCCGCCGCCGCGCGGTGTGCCCCGGCCGCCGGGCCGAGGGCGGCGAGCAGCAGGTGCCCGGTGCCGATGCCGGCGGTGCCGCCGATCTGGTCCACGCCCGTCCCCTCGTACCGGCGGTGCCGCGGGGGCTCGGTGCCCAGCGCGGCGGCCGCCTCGGCGAGGAACAGGTCGACGCCCGAACGGCCCTGGTACAGCGAGCCGTCGAGGTGGTCGAGGGCCGGGTGGGCGGCCGTCCAGCGGGCCAGTTCGGCGGCGGCGGCCCGGGCATCCGGGCGCTCGGGGTGCTGGAGCAGTTCGAGGCCGAGGCCGGCCGCGCCGTCGTACAGCGAGAGCAGCGTCCGGGGGCGCTCCGCGCCGGGGTCGGCGGCGACCAGTTCGCGGGCCATCCGGACGCAGGTGGTGACGGTGTGGTCGAGGGCCCCGGCGAGGACGGCCCGCCGGGTCTGCGCGTTCCACCGGGCGTTCCCGGTGCGCCCGGCCGGCACGGACCCCTCCCGCAGCCGGGCCGCCGCGGCGGCGCGGTGTACCGGGTCGAAGCTCAGCAGGCCCTCGACCAGTACCGCCGCCGGGTGCCCGGGCTCCGGGAGGGCGGCGCGCAGGCAGGCCAGGGTGCGATCGCGGTTGGTCGCCGGGTCCTGGTCGATCACCACCGGGTCGAGGCCGGTGAGGGCGTGGTGCAGGGTGGCGCCCAGCGCGTAGTGGTCCTCGGTCGGGTCCTCGCCGGTGGCGCCCGGCAGGCCGTACCCGGCGGTGGCGCCCGGGGGGCGGTCGCCGGCCAGGGCGCTCACGCCGAAGTCGACCAGCGCGGGCCGGCCGTCCGGGTCGAGCACCACATTGGCGGGCTTGAGGTCGCAGACCACCACGCCGCGGGCGTGCACCGCGTCCAGCACGTGCAGCAGCCGGCGCGCCAGCGTCCACCAGTCCCGTCCGCCCGCTGTCCCGGCATCGGCACTGGCGTCGGCGTCGGCGTCGTACGGGCCGGCGGTGAGCACCTCGCGGCGCAGGTCGATCCGCCCGCGGGCGGCACTGACCAGGTACTCGTCGGTGCCGTGCCGGAAGTAGTCGACCAGTGCGGGCACGCCGGGGATCCCGGCCAGCGCGTCGAGCACCCGCCGCTCGTGCCGCAGCCGGCCGCGCGCGTCGGTGCCCGCGCCGTCCTCGGCGACGAAGGCCCGGGCCTGCTTGACCACCACCTCGCGCCCGGTGGCGAGTTCGACCGCGCGGTAGACGTGGCCGCTCGGCGCCCGGGTGATGCCGGCGGTGATCCGGTAGCGGCCGGCCCCGACCCGGGTGGTCGCCGGACGGGCGGGGGCGTCGGCCGCCTCGAAGGGGTCGTCCGCCCACGGCGGCCGACGGTAGCGGGCCGCGGCCAGTCCGGGGAACAGCGAGCCGTCCGGCCCCGCCATGCCGGCCTGCGCCTCGTCGTCGGTGACGCGGAACGGCCCGTAGCGGTAGTACACCGGGGCGTCGGGCCGGACGGGGCGGTCGCTCACCACGGCGGGGCCTTCCCGGCCGGCCAATGCCTGCGCCAACTCCAGCCCCAGGGAGCGGACTTCCTCCGGCCGGGGGTAGACCGTGACGGCCTTGCCGACGGCGGCCGCGCCGTGCCGGCCGCTGTTGAGTTCCCACAGTGCCGCGGCGCTCACCGCGAACTTCACGTCGCAGACACGGCCGAGCAGGATCGGGAGGACGGTGTCCAGCAGGTCCGCGAAGCCCTCCGGGCGGGCGGACAGGTGGAGTTTCCAGCCGTGGGCCAGCTCCGGCATCCGGGGGTCCGGGAGGTACCACCACTGGCCGTCGGTGCGCAGCGGGCGGTGCGGGCCGGGCGCCCGGGCGGCCAGTTCCTCGGCCCGGCGCCGCAGTTGCTCCTGCCCCAGGACCGCCGCGGACTGTCCCAGGACCGCGGCGGAGCCGGGGTCGGGCGGTGTGCTCATCGTTCCGTCCTTTGCCCGGTCCGCCGTGGTCCGTCGTGCCTCGGGATCCGAAGGGATCAGGAGTTGAACTCACAGGGGAAGTTGGTCGGGACGTAGGTCACCCACACGTCGTCGATGCAGGCCACGGGGGTGAGGTCGGCGTCGAGCTC